>JANMGV010000155.1:0-26126 GCA_031374825.1 Pirellulaceae bacterium | reverse complement strand
TGCTACCGTCCCGACCTCGTCCCACCCGATGACGAACTCCGCGCCGAACATTCCGAGCGGATTCATCACCTCATCGAATGCGGCGTGGATTTCATTCTCATCGAAACCATCAACACGCTGCGTGAAGCGCTGGTCATTGTAAAACTTGCGGCGATCACAGGCACACCCGCCATCGTCAGCTTTGTTTGTGATCGCGGGGGGAAACTCCTTTCGGGCGAAACGCTCACTGAAGCGGCGGGTCAATTGCTCCCGCATGGCATTTCAGCAATCGGCGTCAACTGCGGCCCGACTCCCTATTTGGCCATGCCGCTGGCGGAACTACACACCGCCTGCGGCGAGGATTTCCCGTTAATTGCTTATGGCAACATCGGCTACGCGGATGATAACGTCGGCTGGGTTAACACGGATTCTGAAAACCCCAATGTCTATTGCGAACATGCATCTCAATGGCCTGCAAAAATCATCGGCGGATGCTGCGGCACAACACCTGACCATATCAAGCAATTAGCAAAGGCTATAAAGTAAACGGACGACCAGATTTCTCCAAACTTCATTCAT
The DNA here is from genome assembly GCA_031374825.1 of Pirellulaceae bacterium. Lineage (GTDB taxonomy): Bacteria > Planctomycetota > Planctomycetia > Pirellulales > Pirellulaceae > JANMGV01. The sequence goes on along the minus strand of JANMGV010000155.1, from coordinate 25,568 downwards.
CAAAGTCTGACGTTCACGGTCGTCCCCAGCTTGAGGGCCGTTGGTGTACTGTCAGACGGGCACCGAGAATTCAGAGCACGAATCGCATATAATAAAATCACGGATGCCTCTATTCGGACGAACACGGAAACGCACCTTAATCGCGACCACGGCGTCTATTCCTGTCTCGATCCGGTCCATGGCCTATACACTTGAGAGAGTCTTCTTGATGACCGCACCATCCAGCCCCACCCGGCAATCTCCATTCGGCGTGCTGCTCGGTATTGGCACATTTGCAAACTTTTTTGATGCACTCGGTATCGGCTCGTTTGCAACGACCACTGCTGCACTCCGGCTCGGTCGCTTGGTGGAAGACGAGAAAATTCCTGGGACGATGAATGTGGGTCACGCCACGCCGACAATCCTCGAAGCCGTTCTGTTCATCGTCGCCCTGGGCGGGTTGATCGACAAGCCAACGATCATCTGCATGGTGGTCGCGGGCGGCGTTGGCGCTTGGTTCGGTGCTGGCATCGTCGCCAACTGGCCGCGACAGAAGATTCAGCGAGCGATGGCGATCGCGCTTGTGGTCACTGCAGGCTTCATGGTGCTGCGTATGACAGTCAGCTTGTCGCTAGCCGAGGGCACGATCGGTCTGAATGGCATCGCGCTGGGGATCGGCGTAGCCGCCAGCCTGATCATCGGCTCTCTCACAAGCCTGGGCATCGGCAACTATGCGCCGACCATGGCCATCACCTACTTCCTCGGCATGAATCAGAAAGCCGTATTTCCCATCATGGCGACGTCGGCAGCCGTGATTCTTCCGGCGGCTGCTCTCCGTTTCTACCGCTCCGGCCGTTTTGACCGGCGTGCGGCAGCCGCATTTACCCTTGGTGGAATTCCCGGTGTGCTGGTGGCCGTGTATTTCGTCAAGGAACTGCCACTTGATGCGGTGCGGTGGATCGTCGTCTCCGTGCTGCTCTACACGTCAGCCACTCTCTATTGGTCGTCGAGGCCAGGCCGCACACAAAGTCCGTTGTCCATTACCGTCAAGGAAACAGCGGAGTCGGCGAGCAACGATTCCGTGAATTCGCTCTAAGAGAAGCCTTGAAGCGGAGTCCTGACTAACTTGACAAACCAGCAACTCGCCGCGAATGGACTGTCGAGGCGTTTGCCGAACACGGTATTCGCTGAAAAAACAAACCGCTGAAAGGATGAGACTAGACAGCAGAATGGCAGACAACAGAATGAAATGCAGGAGTTTGTTGCACGCGAATCTCACGGGTCAATATTGCGAGTCTCATTTCAAAGGTCTTCATTCTGCTGTCTACCATTCTGCTGAAAACAAACCGCTGAAAGGATGAGACTAGACAGCAGAATGGCAGACAAAAGAATGAAATGCAGGAGTTTGTTGCACGCGAATCTCACGGGTCAATATTGCGAGTCTCATTTCAAAGGGCTTCATTCTGTGGTCTACCATTCTGCTGTCTACCATTCTGCTGTCTAACATTCTGCTGTCTAACCAACACCTATCATGCCGATTCAATGCAGCCTTGATCTCCGAAGCGTCTCAGACCAAGAGTTTGAGCAGATTGACGATGCCGTCATGCGTTGCGCCTACGCTTCTCAGAATCACTTCGGGCACTTGTTTGACGAGCGCATCTACGAGAACGACGTTGCCGCTCGGTTGCGGGCCGAAGGATTTGAGGCTCATACCCAAGTGCCAGTGAGCGTGACGCATGGGAGCTTCCAAAAGACGTATCTTCTCGATTTGGTCGTGAACCAGATGCTCTATGAATTGAAGGCCGTATCAGGCCTCATTCCCGAGCATGACATGCAGGCATTGCACTACGCGATGCTGCTGGACATTCGGCTGGTGAAGCTGATCAACTTTGGTGGGGACCGTGTCCGCGGCAAGCTACTGGTCAATGCCATGCATGATGTGAGTCGCCACCAACCGACGATGCGCAACTCGGGCTGGCATCCGCTGAGCGACCATTGCGAAGGACTGGTGCAACAACTCAAAGACGTCATCCGCGATTTCGGAACGCACTTTGATGTCAGCCTCTACAACGAAGCCGTGATACATCACTTGGGTGGCGAGGACATCTGCCTCAAACGCGTCGGAGTTTGCGCGGATGGGCGACACCTTGGCAGCCACCTCGTTCAGATGCACAGCCCACACCACGCATTTGCCATGACCAGTTTCACGACACCCCAACCCAACTATCTGCGACATCTGGAAGTGCTTCTGCGTCATACGCCAGAACTAAAGGGATTGCAGTGGATCAACCTTAACCATTCGCGCTTGGAAGTCACGACCGTGACCAAGCCGGGGAAGTAGACAGCAGAATGACAGACAGCGAAAAGTTAGACAAAAGAATGAAAGACTGAAGAATGCTTTTTTAATTGAAAAGTCAATCCATTCTTCTGTCTACCATTCTGCTGTCTAAAGTCTTTGCTTTTGCTGCGCATGGGCGAGACCCGCTTATCAAAACCGTCGCAGATTTCACCGAGAAAGCAAAAGGGGACGCAGAAAGCAAAAGGGGACGGGGGTTGTTTTCCGGTTGTAGAACCCGTAAGCTATGAGTTTTGCACATGGGGTCGCATGTATGCCTCGACAGAAACGTGTTGACGAAGCCGGATACATTTATCATGCCCTCAATCGTGGCAATGCTCGATGTACGATCTTTCATAAGCCCGAAGACTATGATGCCTTCCTCCGAATCCTTGCGGAAGGGCTTGAGAGATATCAAGTCGAACTCTTCTCGTTTACGCTGATGCCAAACCACTGGCATTTCGTCTTGCGTCCCGGTCGGGATAATGAGATGGGAAAGCTGTTACGATGGATTACGGCAACGCATTCGCTTCGGTATCACGCGCATTACCATACTCGAGGCTATGGTCATATTTACCAATCGCGTTATAAAAGCTTTCCCGTTCAAGACGATGCACATTTCTACGTTCTTTGTCGGTACGTTGAGCGTAATCCCCTTCGAGCAAACCTGGTTTCCAAAGCGGAGCTTTGGCCCTACGGTTCGCTTTACCGATGGAATCAATCGACCGAACCACTTCCTAAGCTCCTCACACGTTGGCCATTGCCAAGGCTTCCCGGATGGATCGATCGTGTAAACGCACCACTCAACGAAAGAGAGTTAGAAGCATTGCGGATTTGCGTCAATCGAGGGAGGCCGTTTGGTGACGAGAAATGGACAGAAAAGGTCGCGAAACAATTTGGAGTCTGGCACACACTCCGACCAATTGGTCGCCCGAAAAAGCCAGGAATGGGCAAGATGTGATATATACTACCCCCGTCCCCTTTTCCTTCCCCCGGATTTGTCTTACCTTCCCTTAGAAAGCTAAAGAAGCCGTGATACATAAATGCTTTCTTTCAATTACGACTCATGCCATGCAACTGGCTAAATATGCCACGCTTGTGGCTGCAAGCCTTTTGGCGCAATTCAGACCGGTTGCTGGATGCACGCAACCGCCGATACCTGAACTTGCTACTGGAATTCAGGAAGCGCAAGCTTTGCTCGGACGCCAAGAATTCACGGCCGCCGAGAAAGTGCTTCGGCAGTTGGCGGAGAAATTTCCAGACAGACCCGGGCCCAACTATTTTTTGGGAAATTCCCTGCTCGGCCAGAGTCGTTACGAAGAAGCTCGAGAATCCTACGAAAAAGCAAAATCATTTCCGCAGGTCCGGATCAATTGCCTCTACAACATTGCATGTACTTGGTCACTTCAAGATATGCCAGACCAGGCTTTCGCGGCACTCGAGGAAGCCATACGAGCAGGATTTTTCGACTATGCTGGAATGCTTGAGGATAAAAATTTTGACACGATCAAGCGAGACCCGCGATTCCAAAAATTGCTGCCCGCCCTCCTCGAAGATAACGAACTTTTTGTAGAGCCCGTTCGTATTCTTGCCAAGTGGTCGGGTGAGGGTGTGGGTGACCAATTTGGATGGATTGCGAGACGCGTCCAAGATATTGATGGCGATGGAGTGGTCGATTTCATAACCACAGCGCCAACCCATAACAAGGGTGATGGAAAACTCTATGTCTATTCCAGCAAGACCAGAAAATTGATTCATGCGATCGCGGGTCATCCGGGCGAACAGCTTGGCAATAGCGCGGCGGGAATTGGGGACATTACCGGCGACGGCATTGGGGATTTCATCGCCGGAGCTCCAGCAGCCGGGGGAATGGGAGCAGCTTACGTCTATTCGGGCTCTAACGCTTCAGTGATTTGGTCCCTGCAAGGCAAAACGAAGGACGGACTCTTTGGTCAGGAAGTTGCAAAGTGTGGCGACATCGATGGAGATGGTACACCTGATTTCCTGGTTGGTGAAATGGCAGGTGACGGGGCTGAAAAACAATGTGGACGCGTGGTTGTTTATTCCGGAAAAACGTCAACGCCGGTTTTCGAATTAAGTGGCGAAAGGACTGGCGATTGCTTCGGAAACGCTGCCTCAGTCGAAAAATTGAGAGACGGCGAATTCTTGATTGCGATTGGTGCGCAAGAGGCAGGTCCCTCGAATCGAGGTTGCGTTTACGTTTATCACGTCAAGAATTCAAAACCGCAACTAAGCTTCAAAATCGATGGCGATGAAAATAGTGTGAATCTAGGGCAAATGTTTATTTCTTTCCCTGGCGACATTGACGGAGATGGAACATCCGACGTATACGCATCGGACTTTAGCGACAACTCGAAAGTTCGTGGTGGCGGAAAAGTTGTCGTGCATAGTGGTTCCGATGGAAAACAGCTGATTGCGATCCATGGTACGAACGCTGGCGAAGGATTGGGTACTTCGCCAAGTGATGCTGGAGATGTGGATGGCGATGGAATTGGCGACCTCGTGATCGGTGCTTGGCAGAATCGTGTGGGTGCGCCGTCTGGTGGTAGGGTCTATCTGTACAGTTTGGTTGGCAGAGGGAAATTGCTGCGTACGATAACTTGCAAACAAGCGGGCGACACGTTGGGTTTTGACGCTTGTGGCATTGGCGATGTTGATGGCGATGGCAAGATTGATTTTTTATTAACGTCAGCATGGAGCAATAACCCGGTCCCCAAAGCGGGGCGAGTCTTTATCATCGCAGGTGAATAGTTCCAGCCAGGTCGTTAGCGATCCGACTCTTCACGGACCTGAGCGCGGACCCGCAGTCCGTTTGAGAGCTGCCGCTGTGGGCTGACGTTTTTAGAACAGCAGCCTGAGGTCGATCCACAGCGGCTCGGAGTGCACGGTTACTCCATGGGCGGCAATCTCACAAGGATAAACAGGGACAGGCTTCGCTTGTATTTTGCCCGACCTTTCCATTTTGGATTCCGTCGATAAAAATTCGATAATTGCAAGCTGTACACCGGCAAATTCGGTGATTGATCCAGTCGGACCACTCTTTCGACCGAACCCGTTAGGATGCGAGCGCGTGGCCGAAAAAATTGCCTTTGTGAGGTTTCCCGGACGTTTGAGACAAGCCAAAGCAGGCTTCGGACCGCTTGGATTTGAGATCACTTCATCAAGCGATCGAGCTCGTCAACTAGTTTGCCAAAGTGAATTAGTGCGGTATCGATGGGTTCTGGTTTTTCCATATCGACTCCGGCATCGCGTAGCAAGTCGAGTGGGTCTTTCGAACAGCCGCTGGACAAGAACCGTTTGTAATCCGCCAATTCCGACGCGCCGCCTTCGAGAACGCGGCGCGACAGTGCAATCGCAGCCGACAGCCCCGTTGCGTATTTGTAAACGTAAAACGCTCGGTAAAAATGCGGGATGCGAAAACATTCCAATTCAAGCTCTTCGTCGACTACGAAATCAGGTCCAAAGTAGGCATTCAGTAGCTCACGGTAAGTTCGTTTAAAGGACTCTACGGTCAACGGTTCGCCTTGTTCGGCCATCGCGTGCGTCAAGCGTTCGAATTCAGCAAACATCGTCTGCCGTACGATCGTGGCCCGGATACTATCGATCTCATGGTTGATGAGAAAGGCACGTTCGTCGTCGCTGCTGGCGTGCTTGATCATATGATGAGCCAACAATTGCTCGTTAAACGTGCTCGCGACTTCGGCGACGAATATCGTGTAGTTGTAGTACTGAAACGGTTGGTGTTTGGCAGAATGATAACTGTGCATCGAATGGCCGGCTTCGTGCGTCAAGGTGAATATGTCATCGAGAACTTTCGGTTTGAAGTTCATCATGATGTACGGAGCACCTTCGAAGGACCCGCAACTGAATGCGCCGCTTTGCTTATTTTTGTTCGGGTATCGATCGCACCATCGGCCTCGCAGACCGCTACTTAGTACTTGGCAGTAGTCCGCTCCTAATGGTTTGAGCGAGTCCATGACGATCGACACCGCATCGTCCCAACTGTGTTCCGACTGCTGCTTGGTCAAGATTGGTACGTATGTGTCGTAATGGTGAATCGAATCGAGCCCCATCAACCGCTTGCGCAAGTCTAGGTAACGATAGACGGCCGGTAAGTGACGGCGTACGGTGCTTACCAAGTTATCGTAGACGTTTGTCGGCACATTGTCGGGAAATAGCGCCGCTTCGAGTGCCGAAGGATACCGGCGAGCTTTGGCATAATACACATCGCCGTGTATGCTGCCAGCCAAAGTTGCACTTAACGTATTTTCGTGTTCGCGGAATTCGGTGTAATACTGTTTGAACGCGGCAGCGCGGACTTCGCGGTTGGGCGAATGAAGAAAGCCGATGAAAGTAGAATTCGTCAGTTCGCTCGATTGGCCATCTTCGTTGACGACCGATCCAAACCGCAAATCGGAATCGTTCAATTGGCGAAATACGCGATTGGCCGTCTGCGCCATCTCGCCTTGCATGGCCAGCAACTGTTCCTCGCCTTGTGTCAGTGTATGCGGTTTGTACCGAGCGATACGCTCAAGCACCAATCGATATTCCGCCAGTTCTGGAGCTTCCATCGCAGCCTTCAATTTCTCTGCGGGCATCTCCAAAATTTCCGGTCGAATGAAACTTGCCAATTGGCTCGCGTTGACCGATACGCTTTGAAAACGGGCGAGCATCGCTTGGTAGGTATTGTTGGACTGGTCTTCTGTTGTCTTCAAAAATGCATACGTCCCAAGTCGTTCCGAAAGCCTATCGACAGCAGAATCGAAATCAAAACATTCAGACAATCGCTTTGGAGACTCCGCGAGCGTGCCGCGAAATGCTGTGTAGCCTTCAACCTTCTTCTCGAATATCGCAAGATCCGCCTGCCAGGCTTGGTCGTTGGGATACAAAGTATCCAAATCCCAAGTATCGGTAACAGCAACTTCATTTCGAGCGGGGACGCGAAGCATATCCGACATGTCTATTTTTCTCTTTACTTTTTGCGATGACTACGAAGATGGTTTATGGTCGAACATGAACCGATCTCATTTAACGCGAGAAGATATGAAGCGCACGAGAGTAGTTGGCCGCTGACTGGGCAAAAAAATAACACGCCCAGGCCGCTTTTGCGATAGCAGTTACGAGTGGACTTCATAAAAGCGCGTGCGGAAAGTAAATGATTCAGGCGTCTGCCGATATCAGCAACCGAGCGTTTGTCTTGGCTTTTCCATTGCGGCGCTAACAATCGAGTCATAGCCAATCATTTTCGCGGTACCACTGGACGGTCTCGCGAACTCGTTGCTGCAATGACGCTTGCGGCGACCAATTTAATTCATTCATCGTTGAAGATACATCGCATTCCCAACCGGAAGCAGACGCTTCTCGGATTTTGTCGACCGTCAAGACAGAAAGGCCTGATGGCAGTCTTTCATTTACCCACGCCACGGTCCCGACTAACCAAATTGGTAGAGGTAAGGGAATGTGCCAGGAAGTCCCCATAGCCTCTGCAGCCCAACTTCCAAAGCGGGGAAACGAACAAGTTTCCGGATCGGCAACAAAGTAGATGCCTTGACCGTGAGGGCTCGACTGACCCGGCACGATTCGTCGACCGATGAGTGCTGCTTGCAGGATCGCATGCACCAGGTCTTGAATATGCACAAACGACATTTGCGGTAGGTGGTAACCTGCCACGGGATTGATGTGGGCTTTGGCAATCGTCTGCATCATCGCCAACACACCACGGTCGGCAGGTCCAAAAACGATTGAAGGTCGAATGATCGTCAACGGTATGTCCGCAGCATAGCGATACGCGATCCGCTCCGCAGCAACCTTGCTTCGTCCATATAATGACACGGGATGGTTTTCGCAGTCTGGCGTCACCCGTTCACGACGTCTACTAGGACCAGCGGCAGCCAATGAACTAATCAAGACAACCCGTGGCGGATTCGGCAAACGCCGAGCGGCCTCAAGCACATGTTGTGTCCCTCGCATATTGCCTTGCAAATACTCGCGATACTTTCGCCCGTTTGTACAACCAGCGACATGAATGATCGTATCGACACCCTGAAAGGACTCTGTAAGATCATCAATCGACTCCAATCCAATATCGAAATACTGCAATCGAGAATTGTCGACTTGGATTTCTTTCGGGAGTCTGCGGTTGGTTCGGACGATTGCGCGGACGTCGATGTTTCGGTCGATCAAGGACTTGGTCAAGTTCGACCCAACAAATCCATTTGCGCCTGTTACCGCGACGGTGCGGATTTCCTTGTTTTGATCAATCGCATTTTCAAACTGCTTCGCTTGGTAATCAAGCTCTCGCAACTTGGTGTGGGAAAATGGTGAATTCATGATCAACCTTACGTTTTAGACAGTCTCCAACTTGAAACTTTGAAACAGGTTTGTCTGTTAGGCAATTCGGATGCCAGACGATGAACAGTTTTTCGTCCACTTACAACCAAAAATACAATGTTGTTTTATTGTTTTCAATCGCCAAACAGTCGACTAGGTGGGCCCCATCCCCCAGAGGAATTGTGTCCGCAAACTTACAAATCGAAGCGCCGAACAAGCAGCAGCGAAAGTGACGGGAAAAACACTTTCGCCAGTTGTCGCAGTTACGCGAATTCTTCCGTGTTCGATGAACGCAATTCAACCAGCCTGCGACAGAATGTTGCAGACTGGGAGAGGAACGACCAAGCCAGAAGGAGCTGTTGAACAGACGAATTCCCGAGCATTCTTGAGAGAAAAAAGCGTAAAGGGAACTATTGGTTCTTGACCATTTCGGCATAACCGGGCAGGCCGCGAACGTGTTGGAGGTCACGATCTTGATCAGCCATCTTGCGATCGCCATCGTGTTCCGAAAGGTAGATCTTCAGATGTTTCAAAGACTCCTCCTCAAGTGCCGACACGTCCGACTCCGAAACTTTTTCTGAATCCCGTTGTCGCCGAGCCGCCAAAATCTCCGCTTGAAGCGATTTTATACAAGCATGGTTGTAATGCGCATTGTCATCCATGGGCTCAGGATGCGCGGCGGAATCAAGCCACCCGAGGATTTGACTTGCCACTGCGGCTTCATCAAGTTTATTTTCTGCGAGTAGCGGTGGGATTACTTTGCCGAATTTCAACAAGAAGTCCGATGCCGACTTGCTGGACATTTTCCCAGCTAATACTGCCGTGCTGGTCGCTTTTCTCTGTTCGTGCACAACACCCGAAAATGTGGAAAAGCACTACTTCAATCCCCGGTTGAGAGACTACTCACTTGACCTCCCCGAAACACCGTATGATCCAAAAAAATTTAGAAAACCCGATCAACGCACTCTTCAACTTTCTGACCGCTGAGTTTGTCTCGTTTCTTTAGGTCTGTACCGAAGTCGGCGAAATACCAGTCACGCCCAGAGCCGCTGTTTAGCTTGTCTTGTGCATTATCGTCGAACACTGTTTTGCCTGTACCGCTCGCTTTCAACATTACCCCAGAACCGCTGAGGATATCCCCCGTGCCCCTCCGAATGTTGCTAATTCGTGATTCGTATGCTCGAATCGACGTCCACTCGCGCATGAGAAGTTCCAGAGCTGCCTCATTGCTGTCGTACCCAGTGATTCCGCCGATGAGTAAGTCATCCCCCTTGTCCGCGATCAGTTCGTCTTCTCCAGTACCACCTATCAAGATGTCGCGTCCATCAAACTCCGCATCCACCCCGCTATCGTTGCCACCTCGGACTTTGTCATTGCCGTTGCCGCCGACAAGGATATCGCTACCTCGACCGCCACCGACATCGTCATCGCCGTCCTCGCCAAAGATCATATCACTTCCACCACCTCCATCCATTTTGTCATTTCCCAAGCCGCCGTAAAGCGTCGAATTGATCATCACATCCTTGTCGATTTTTACTTTGTCATCTTCACCTACGAGGAACATAAAAATCCGATCCACGCTCGCCACGTTGTACGTAGAATTGTACACGACGCTATCTTTGCCCTTGGGCAACTTGGCTTTTACCTCTAGTTTTCCAGAGCTCGAACCGTTGCCCAATTTCACGTCGACCTCGTCCTTGCCGTCGGTGCCAATCACGTACAACACTCGTCCGACCAATCCGATTCCCTCAACATAGGCAGTCGTTTTTTGTGGCACCGAGACGCCGCCGTCGTCATCGATCGCGATGACCGTGATCGTAAAGATGCCTCCGCCTAAGTAAGTCCGTTGACCGGAGAAAGTCCTCGTGAGCGGATTGACCGAAACCGCACTAGCCACGGAACCATCTCCCCAATCAACCATCACCACATGAGTATCCAGTCCGCCCACGTCGTTAAATACACCGCCAATAGATACATCCCCATTTTTTGACCTAGTATCGAGCGTCGCCGCTGAGGAAGTAGTTGAATTTACCACCGGTGCGACGTTGCTGACCAACAATTGAGTGTTAGTCGAAGTCGTTCCTGTATCGTCATCGGTGATCATCAGACCAATCGTGTACCGGTCGCTAGACGATCCAGACGGATTGTCGTCCAAGTACTTATGGGTCAACGTGAACGTCGTTGTTCCGGCAGGGAATGTGTAGGTCTCGATATTGTTCGGCGACAGCGTATCGCCCCAATTGACGTTGAGTGTAAAGCTATCGAGCATACTCGGATCGGCGATCGTGCCGGTCAATGTCGTAACGCCGTTCTCGCTGTTCGTGGTCGCCATCAAATTGCTTAACACCGGTGCGACGTTACTGACAGACACTTGAGTGTTAGCCGAAGTCGTTCCTGTATCGTCATCGGTAATCGTCAGACCGATCGTGTACTGATCGCTGGACGATACAGTCGGATTGTCGTCCAAGTACTTATGGTTCAACGTGAACGCCGTTGTCCCGGCAGGAAACGTGTAGGTCTCGACATTGTTCGGCGACAGCGTATCGCCCCAATTGACGTTGATCGTAAAGCTATCGAGCATACTCGGATCGGCGATCGTGCCGGTCAATGTCGTAACGCCGTTCTCACTGATCGCTGTTGCCACTAAGTCGCTTAATGCAGGTGCGACGTTTGTAATTTCAATGGTTTCCGATACGGACGCTTGAAGATTACCTTCGCCGAATGCGGTGAGTACGACGCGGTAATTGCCGTTATCGTTAGGAGTAAAGCTCCATTCGCTGCCCGAACCGGTCGCATAAGCGGCGGAAGCTGCATCCTTGAAGGCAGACCAACGCAAAATGACGCCAGCGGGCGATAGGGAGCTACCTGGATAGCTTGCCGATCCAGAGACTCTTACCGAAGTACCCTCCAACCGATCGGGGCTAATATTGTTGATCGTTGGAGTGGGTGGTACGCCCACGATCATTACTTCAACGGGTACGACAGCTTGGACGATGAATTCGTTCAAGCTTGCATTAAGCTTGGCGATACTGACCGTCATGGTGTACGTACCCGCGTCAACATAGGGAACGACAGCAGCGACGTTGAAAACTCCATTCGTGTAGGTAATTGAGCCTACGACATCATCGAAAGGACCATCAAAGGAGATCGTGGCCCTATAAGTACTGATGTCAGCCGGATCGGTATCGGTAAACGTCGCGACGGTGGCCAATCCAAAGGCGTTGGCGTTAAAGTTCTTCTGCAAGTTGTTGACTGGGGAGGCCGTAATGGTTGCCGCTTCAAACTCGCTACGTGAATAAACTCGCAAACTCAGCGGTGCCGCTTGGTAGGTGTTGGTCCCGGAGACCGCAGTCACTTGGATCACGTAGGGAGTCGTATTGCCACTTGCGTAAACGTGGTTGATCGTTTGCACACCCGAGTTGAGCCTAAAGACGGGCGATGTCGGATCGTTCGAAGCTAAAATGGTGCTATCGATATACTCTTCTGTGCCATCACCCCAATTGATGAGCCAGCGGTCGACCGGATGAGTGTTCGCCAAATCATCATAGCGCAACTGCAGCGGTACTGTACTGCCTTCAATAACCAGCACGCCTGGATTTACTCCTAATTCCGCCGTCACCAGCGGAGCTTGATCGAGCACGAGCACCGTTGGTCCGGCAACGACGTAAGAGCCGTTTTGGGTGGTTGCAGTAACGGTGATCGGATACGTGTTGTCACCAAAGTATGTATGGGTCAGTTCAAGGTCGACGCTGACGGTCGAGGCAATTGCGGTACCATCGGTACCCGTCACCTCAATGATGAACGACTGCCCCGCTTTCGCGTTAAAGTAGTTGAACTCTGCGTCGAAGCCGCCGTTAGGGTTGGCAACGATTTTGCCCGTTGCTCCCTCTGGAACTGGGACGACGCCTTGACTATTGAGTGGCAAGAACTTGTTGGTTCCTAGCGAGACCAGAGCGGTGTAGGAGTCAACTGAGCCCTGACCTTCGAAACGATATCGAGCCGTAGTTATCGCAGAACCTTCGATGTTCGTTCCACCCGGCGAGAATGAAGATACCCGATAAGCGAAAGTCTGTCCTACAACTGCCCCTGGATATTGCAATCGCACTTCATAACCGCCAGTCAAGGATATGAGTTGTGCGCGGACTCCTTGTGGTGCGTTCACATTGCCAAACGTGTCTAGAAAGACGTTGCCAGCGGGAGTCGACATATTAACAAAGTGGTAAATGAACGGTTGGGTAGTAAATGAGAAATTAGTAGATGCCGTGGTCGTGCCTATAAGTCTCGTTCCGTCGCTACCAATGACCTGAACACCTAGATTGTCGGGAATCAGCCCATCCGCCTTGTCCACCACAACTTCGAAGTCGCCTTCGGGGTTAGCGACAATCTTTCCGCTTGCGTTTGCATCTGCAGTGATCACGCCCTCGCTATTCATTAACAACTCCGCACCATCGGCGAATCCGACTCTCGCAATAAACGCCGCTGCAGATGCATTGGGATTAGCGGGTGAAAAGTGAAATTTGGTCTGGCCCAATGCAGGAGCTTCAACTGTTTCGGTCGAGTTGTCGCCCCAGTTGACCGTCCAGCGTGAAACTTGGCTGTCACCAGAAATACCTGCTGACAATTTGAGCGGGTAACGTTCTCCAGCTAGGGTTGTCGTTGCGCCGGTGACCGTCACAACCGGGGCGCTTAATGGGTTGTTTGCAACGGCGATCGCCACTGAGTTACCGGCCCGCACCTGAGTACCATCGCTGGCCTGGACAGCGCCGCTGATGATATAGTTGCCCGGTTGCGCAAAGGTATGGAATACCGTGGTAGACGAACCAGACACGGTCTGTACTGTTCCATCACCCCAGTTAATGGTCCAGCCTGCCGGGGTACTACTGCCGAGATTGGGGGTCAACGTCAGCTGATAAGCTTGTCCGGCAACACTAGTTGCAGAACCACTGATGAAACCGGAGGTTGGCGCCGGAGTCGGCGGAGCAGGATTGACCGTGACTGTGACCGCGCCAGAACCCTGTAAGTCCGTGCTGCCAGCCACAGCGGTGACTTTGACTTGGTAAACTCCGGTGCCGGCATAGGTATGCTGAACCGTAGTTGAAACCACTCCCCCCTGGAACGTTTCGTAATTATGCTTGTCGGGACCTGGGCCATCCATCCAGTCCACCACCCAGTAATCGACGACATCGTTGCCTTGGTAGTTCGCCCGCAAATTGAGCGTGACGGGTGTGTTGATAACTCCCGTGACTGGGTTCGGGGAAAGCGTCACGTCCGGCGCGCGACTATCAATCTTCAAGGTCGTGAAAGCCCGATCTGAAAAACCGAAGGAATCGGTGACTCGCAGTCCGATCACGTACTCGCCGTTGTCGTCAACGCCCAACGATCGAAGTGTTTGCCAGGAGATTGTCGTGTTCTGTCCTGCGGCATCGCCGAAGTCGGGCCGTCCGCTCAGATCCCAGGTGTAGATGAAAGGTGCCGTACCCCCGGTTGGGTTACTGGCGCTGAGATTCAAGGCATCCCCTTCGCTGATCCGGTAATTGCCCGCGATGATGGCATTGACTTTGCCAGCCGTCGGAAACGCCTCGATGCTCGAATAGGTCAGACTCGCACCGCTTGTCGTGAACCGGTGGGTCCCAGCGGTAGGCGTCGGCAGGTTCTGGTTCTCCTCGTCAACGAACTCTGTGTCGAAACCATTTCCACCGTCAGTGATCAACAGGCTGCTGGGGTTCAGGTGCTTTCCAGAGACTCGGAAAATATCGTTCCAACCGCCTCCGTTGACAGTAATCGTTGAATTGCCGCCGCTGCCCCAAATATTGTAGGTGTTGCTGCTTACGCTTCCTGGATCGGTCTGCACCGTAGTCGTTGACGCAGTTCCAGTGCTGTTGATGTCCAACGTGTTGGAACCTGAGCCGAGACCAACGGTCGTCAGATGATTGGGTAATGTACTCCTGATGATCACTTGGCCGGCGCCACTTCCGGCGTTCACGGTTGTTTGCTGAGCCTGCGAATTATTCACGCGAATTGTGTTGTCGCCATTAGGCAGGTTCAAAGTGGCCGACGACATGCCGGAGTAGGAAACGGTGTATGCGGAAGGAACGCTGATCTCTTGCACGGTGTCGTACCAAGAAATACCACCTGGTGGAAGCAATCCATTGCCTGTGCTCGTTATATAGAGTCGGCCGTTGAGATTTACAACTGCATTCGGGACCGTAAGCCCGTCCGCATTGAAGCCTTGAAGCAAGGTCTGTTGGAGTTCCCAGCGATTTGAACCGATCTTTTGGGAGAAGGCAAAAAGTTTATTGCTCGACGGAGTGACAGCAAAAAAGAGGGGGACAATCCCGACGTAGATCTGGTTCTCTCGTAGACCGGTGTTCCCGAAAGCCAGGCTACTTACTCCCACCAGATCAGCGCGCTGAATCGTCTGGGTCGGGGTCAGGCTGCCGTCGGAATTGATCAGGTAGCTGTCAATGATTCCTGCGCTCGAGCGAGCCACCAACAACGTATTGCCTTGCTGGTTCACCGCCAACGCACCAGCACCGCCGGGAATGCTAATAAACTGGCCGAGCGTGGCCCCGGAGTTGGTAAAAACCTGCAAGCCGGCGCTGCCACTAACGAAGTACCGACCACCACTGGCCAAGATATCCGCTGGGACACCGAAACCTCCCGACAGAGGAGTGGTCAAGCTCAGGCCACCATTAAAGGTTCTATTAAACACACTCACTTGATTGACAGTGCTCCCAAGAGCAGCGACTTTATCTGAATCCAGCACCCGAACGACCCGAACCCCGGCGACATCATATTCCGCGAGGAAGCGAATGGAATTAAACACTGACAATTTGCCAGTACTCTGATTCGCCACGTAAAGGGTGTTGGCATTGTACGCCAAGGATGTCGGGTCGGTGAGTCCAGAAGAATTCAGGTTCGTTAATGTTATTAGCGGACTGGGGGACGTCGTCGAACTAAAATTGTTGTCATAAACCACGAGTGCCTTTTGCGAGCGATCTAGTGCTGCTACTCGTCTTCCGCTGAATTCATCCCACACTACCGGCGATTGAAGAGATGGCGGTTGCAAGGTCTCCGGCTGGCCATTGAGGAAGTAGGTGCGGCCGGTCAGCGGGGCAAGCAAACCATTGTTTTCGTTACGCGACAGCACTAGCACACCGGCTCCAACCGTCGAGCCACTTCGCGGAGTCACGGTCAGGAAAATTGCCTTTTGGGAGACCGACATTCCCTCGATGATGCCGCCTGTGTAAGGTCCAAGGAAGTTCGTAAGCGATAATAGGGGAGCAAAACTCGTCAAAGCGCCCGTGCTCGCATTGACACTGAAGATTTGAATCGCCCCGGTGTCCGCAGCACCTAAAGAGTTAGCTTGACGAACGAAGGAATAGGCATATCGCCCGTCGGGACTGTAAGTGATAACTCCCTGGCCGGGGTTATTGGGTGCGACGCCCTCAAATGTTAGCAGCGAGGAACTGGCGTTAACGAGAGTGAGGCCACCGTTGGTCGTAGAGCCGTTCATCCTAAATGTGGATGTGCCAATATTGTATGATGACTGAAAAACCGTCGCACCGCGTGTTGCGAAAAGAAAAGGTGAACCGGTATTCGTTGAAAGCGCAGTGATCGTAATTGAAAAATTTTGATTGAGATTCTGGCTCAAGTCATAGAAGTTGTTAGTTATGTACCGTGTCGGATTTAAGAATACATCTTGCGAATTACTTGTCAGATTAGTGGAATTCAGCGCGTAGATCCGGGTGCCGGCGGAAGCGTACGCAATACTGCCATCAGCGTTCGTTGCTACCGCTGTTGCTTGGAGTGCTAGAGGGCGGTAACCGGTGAACGAAGATCCATTGCTATTGAATCCTTGAAAAGCTTCCCAAGCTATCGGGAACAGAGCCGTACTGTAGAAGCTGTTGCGATCGTTGGTATTCAACGTGATTTTTACGAGACCGTGTGTATTTGAAGACGGTATGTTGCCAAGGGTGTAAATGACCTTTCCATCTTCAGATAAGACTGCTCGACCGAAACTTGGGAACGATGGACCGCTGGATATCCATTCTTCGAGTAGTCCGGTGTTTGCGTCTCGTTTGTATACATCTAGGCGGCCGGGTTGTACCCAATAAATAAAAACACCATCGGGGCTGATGAGCAGCGTCCCGTCTTGATTCCTTTCAGTGTATCCCTGGGCGCTGACGAATACCGGTATTTGGGTTATCGGATCGACACGGTAGGTAACCAGTCGCCAAGTGGGTTGAGTGAAATAACCGTTCACCAGATCATCTCTTCGCTGAATTGTGTAGATGTTCTTTCCGTCCGGACTGGCTACGCTCGAAAAGCTCGATCTGTACAGAGCCAGGTCGCCGGACAGATTGTACATGCTCGATTGTTGCGACGTGATATTCGGCGTGGTGCGAGTCAGTACGGTGTAGCCAGGCTGAATGGTGATGTCGTCGTCGACCACGCTTGCCTGAACCGACGCGGTGGTGTCGGTGACGGTCAGCGGGATGCCGCCTGGTCCGAGGATTTCGACCCCTTTCTGCGCGCCCGCACCCTGCAAGATGTTGACGGTGGTCGTGGCCGGTGCAAGGCCGTAGGTTAGCTTGACCACGCGGTCATTCACCGCCCACTGGTCGCTGCTGAATCCGGACCTACCGTCGATCGTCACGGTACCGACGGAATATTGGAGGTTGTTGAACAAATTACCAATCAAATTGCGGTTCACCGGAATGGTGACGAGCAAGTTGTCGAGCGCGGAATTTCCCTGATTCTGTCCATCGTTGATTGTGACGATCCCAGCGAGAGCCTCGACGATAAATTGGTTAGCATCGCCATTGCCATTGACAGAGGTGAGAACGTTCACCGGGGAGTTTTTGAAGGTAAACGTGTCAGCACCCTGGCCCAACCGGACCCGCAAACTGTGGAACGCAGGCCCGGAGCCAATTCCTGCCGAGGTGACCGATCCCGTCGTCGCAAACTTGACAATGCTATTGGAACCGATTGCATCAAGCGTGCCAGTTTGGGGCACAACAAAGCCGCTGCGGTCAAACACTAGCGTGTTGATTTGGTTCGATGGGAGGTTGGTGTTATCGACGTTGAACACGAGATCAACGGATGTGTCGACCACCGTGACGATGTCGCCCTGTTTAGTACCTGTACTTAGATTGCCAAGGTTGATCGTGAAGGGCGAGGCTCCCTTTAACGAGTTCACCCGGACTGAGTTGCCACCGTTGCCTAAGGAAATCTGGCTGCTGGACGCAAGAGTCACGTTATTGAGAGTGACACTATTGCGGCCGTTACCGAGATTCACCTGCGGATTAGTGACGTTGTCGAGCGTAAGGTTGACGTTAACGTCTTGACCTGTAATCGGCGGTGTGACAGTGAAATTGTTTACTGATAGGTTGATTGTACTGCCGATGTCATTGCCTAGCTCAATTGCCAGAGACTGGAAGTCCAAGTAGCTCGCGGTTCGTGAGCCATAAACGATGCGTCCTGGGAAGACGTCGGCGCGAGCATTGTAATTTGCACCATAGTCCAGGGTAAGATCGTTGTTTCCCGCTCCCCCATCCAACCAAACATCGCGTGCATTACCTCGCACGATGTCGTTGCCGCCTTCGCCATAGATCGTCTTGATGCCGTACCGACTGACGATGGTGTCGTCGCCGTCACCGGCGTATATCGTTCCGGCACCGCTGCCGGACTTGATTAAATCATTGCCCCTGCCGCCATAGATGGTAGAACTACCGCTACTCAAAGAGCCATCGATTGTCTGGCCAAGAATATCGCTGCCCCGAGCATCGATCAGACTGTCACCTGTGCCGGAATCGATTATCGTGTCACCGCCGCCGTAACCGAACAGGTTCACTGGGCCGCCACTGGTAGAGGCGATGGTCAAGACGTCAGCGAATGACGTGGCATAAGCGGTCGAATAGCCACCGTTGACCGCGATGGTCACACCCCGACTCGCGTTCCTAGCATCGATGATGGAGCCGCTACCCGCGCGAAAAACTGGCCGCGTTCCGCCATTTGTTCCGCCAGTTGCTGTGATCCGCGCATTACTACCCGCAGTGATGTCTGTTCCCGCAACTGCAAGGGACGTGATCATGGCACTATTGCCAGCGATTAGACCGAAGGCACCCATACCCGAATTGCGAACAATGGCTCGATCTCCCATCTTCACGTTGGTGACCGGCAAGCTAACGTTTGATCGAATCTCGAGCGAATCGACACCATTCTTGAAATCGCCGCCTTGAATGCGGTTGATGCGGACGTTTCCAAATTGGTCGCGAATTGGGTACGATTCGGTCAAGCCAAAGGCAAAGATATCGAGGCGGTCGCCTACCTGACTAATAACATACGTTTCATTCGCGTCTCCCTTGCCGATGTTGCGTCTGTTCGCGTCGTCACCAACGTTCAAGATCAGGGCACCATTCTCAACCCTTGCAAGCTGGGGCGGTGGCGGTGGCTTGACGTAGCCCAACGTGAAGTGAACACTGATATCGACGATGATGGTCACATTCACGGTCAAGCCGAACTCGCCCGTGCCGGAATCGTATTCGACATCCAAGCCCAATCCGACGAGCGTGATGTCAAACGCCTTTAATGCGACTTTGGCATAGCCGTGCACATACAAAGTCTTGGTCAAAGATCCGTAAGCGTTCGGCTGATTGAGATAGCTGATCGTCAAGCCGACGCTGCCGAATAATCCGAAACCATCAACGCCCAAGTTGACTTGGCCGCCGACGTCGATCGAGAACTGGCCATCGGAACTGAAGAAGCCTCGGGCATTCAGCTCTAGCACCGGCGTCAGCGTAGCATTCATGCTGACATCGATTTGGAAAATTCCGTCTTGGACCTTAATTGCGCCGCGTCCATCGAGCTTGATCAGACCACCAAACAGGTCCACGCGGCCATCGATGCCGACCTGCAAGCTCTCTCGCGGCACAGTACGCATTGTACCGCCAACCAAGATTTGATCTGAAACGACGCCATTGCTCTTAGCACGCGTATTGAACTCCAGATGGAAGCCGACATAGAACTGGAAGATCGGATTTGAGCTGCCACCGGCACCGAAGAAATTACCTGCCGACAAGTTGGCATCGGCATACAACACGAGGCCGGGATTATTCTTGTAGATGTCTGCGACGGCCAAAACATCGACCGTCACTCCACCCGACCAGACATCCATCTTTCCGTCAATCGCAACTGTGATCTTGTCGCCGGCGTCTTGCAGCCGGAAACGGCCTTGGACCTCAAAGCTGTTCAGCAGCTTCATTTCACCTGCGATATCGATCAAAAACGGAGTGTTGGCTGGGATATTTTCAAAGTCGCGATCCAGGTTGCTGAATTGCAAGAAAGCATAACCATTGGCAGATGCGAGGAAACTGAGAGGTCCGAGATTCAGGCTAGCGTCGACTTCTAATTGAAATGCTACCCCTTCGTCATAGCGGACATAAACAAGGCCGCTAGCTGAAGCCTGCAATGGTCCGAATTCCAATGCTCCATCTAGGTCGATCGTAAGCTCATCTTTGTCCACGCTGACATAAACGCTGCCCTCAACCTTGGCCACGCGAGCCAACGTCACTGAGCCGGAGCCTGTAAACACAAAGTACGGGCTAGGATCTCCGAAGCTACCATCTCGCCGCGGAGCTCCCGCCGAGACAATGACGGAGCCTTCAGGCTCAACGTTACTGAGAAGTACCGGTGCATTGTCCTCAAGCCAGTCAATTAAACGTACGGGCAGTGAGTACTCTTGTTCCAATTCCGTGGTATTTATCAACAGGCTGAACGCTAAGTCGGTGTCGAAAATTCCGTTGTCGGATTGAGTTCTTGCTGTAAGCTTCGTGGCAAAACCATCTTCTGAAATGAATAACGCGCCGAAGACTTCAAAATTTCTGCTGAAGGGTAGTCCTGCCGGACCAATCGTCAGAACACCAGCCGTGAATACCTTTAACCCTTCATTGCTAATCTGCAGCGCAAAAACGCCCGCCTGTCGCGCTAATTCAACGTCGGCGATTTGGAGTGACATCGTACCAGCGGCATAGATCTCAAAACTCTCGGGACTAAGAGACTGCTCCACACGATCATTGATGGCCACCGACCGGCGAGGAAAGACTGTTTTCGGTGTGTCGGTCGTATTGAGCTGGAGGTAGCCCGTCGCATCGATGTAAACTCCAACGCGTTCAAGTTGTTCGAGATTGGTGTTTACCTCAGCAGAGCCCCAGACACCCGTTTCACTAAATACGAAGTACAGACCCGCTGTCGCGATGTCCGGGATGTTGATCAAGCCACTCACGGATAGTGCGGCAAAGGCATCGATGGTCAACTCGTTCGGACGCGCAGTCATGATCAGACTTCCGCTGACCGAGATCGTCAGCAAATCTACAGGCTGCACGTTTGAGGCAGGAATGCCTGGCGTACCCAACGTGAGCGCGGCACCGCCAGTGACGGTAATTTGCAGTGGCGTTAGAGCGAGGTTGACATTGTTGATGTCGACAGGTACAGAGTTGCCTTGTTGATCGACGTAGCCAAAGTGTACCCCACCCCAGATCGTCTGCGAGCCAAAGGGACCAAATACTGGGCTAGGTGACTTCATATACAACAGCAGCGTTGCTTCACCTTGGTCAACGTCACTCAGATCCGAATAGAAAATTGCGGACGACTTGATAGCACCGCCTAAGAAATTGACGTCAGCGCGAAGGACGAACTTGCCATCCGTCGTGATAATCACGTCCGTAGTAGCGTTCAACAATTCCTTAGGAAGCGACCTGTGGTAAACAGTGGCACCGGCCTCGATGCGAATGGTTTGCTCCAGTTGAGCCAAGTCGCCACGTGCGGTAACAGCTAAAATGCTACCCTCGTCAGTGATGACAAACGTATTATTACCATCAACGATCTCCCACTTCTGACCCGGTGTAACCGCCGACACGCTCACGCCATCGCTCAGTGAATAACCGGCTGCAGAAAAAACGTCGGTAATGCTGGTTGGGACGACACCCTCTTGATCGAGCAATGACTCGGTGGCGTCGTTAGTGTCGTTCAAAGTCAGCAGCAAACGGCTGATCGAAAGCACAATAGAGGTGTCCGGCTTAATGCGTTTTTCTAGCAACAAAACGCTCGATCCATCACGAATGACCCAACGTTTACCCATTTCGATTACATCAGCCGCTGCTTTCGCAGTCACGACGAACTTTTGCGAGCCAAGTTCTTCACGCAGCGTCAAATTAACAACACGATTGTCCAACCCATTGATCACTGCATTAGCGATTGCAGGTGTCGTAAATGGCAAATCGAAAAGGTAGCCAAATGCACCGCCACCGGATTGGCGTACAACCTGCTGCTCCAACATCGCCTGCCATTGTATTAGCGTTAATTTCCCAGTAGCAGCAAAGGCCGGACTTGCTAACTGTCGCGGATCGGTTATCGCGGGTAACGGGGCTGCATTGAAAAATACTCCGCCGCGAAGTTCGTTTAGAACAAGGCCGGTCGGCCCAAGCGGTATCTCAACATCGGCATCGACATAAACAGCCAATGGACCATTCTCGGTGAGTCCGAGTTTGATATTGATACCTTGACCCAAACCCGGAATGGTGAACCCTGCCGCAATAAACGTGTAAAACACGCGATCGTCGATGGGGGTTGTGGTATCGTCTGGTGCAATGCGATTGCCATCCGCGTCAAGCTTAATAACACCTGCCAAGAAGTCGCCGCTGATCGCCCCTCCAAACGCTGGACCTGCCGCGTGCACCGAAACACTGCCAACGTCCACAACCGGGAATTTGCCTTGTCGCAGCAGTTCGACGTCAATCTCCAGATCCGTTACTGATCCAACGAGCTCAATAGGCCCGATCCTGGTTGCAACCGATGCAGATGCTTTCAAATACTGTTGCGTTGCCACGAAATCGCCATCGCCGGAGATGCCGAAGTTTTGGACAGTTGCAGACAAATCCAGAACGCCTAACTTCAACCCTGCGCTAACGGAACCAAATCGGACTAGTAATTCGTCATCCTCAGCACTAGGGTTAATGGCCAATTGGGTGGCGCTGAACTGCAAGAAAGTTCCCGCCTTGACGTCTATCGAACCAATCTTCAAGTCCCAATCGCCTGTCAAGCCAACCGAAGAGAAGTCAACGTAAGGCGCTGAGATGCTTACATCGACACCAACATCGAAAGTGCCCAGAATGTCCCTGGCCGTTGCGCTAAATCCAGGACCGATATTCAGGATCGCTTCCCCAACGCCAATGCCGACCGTAATTACCAGCGGAAATTTTCCTGGCGCTCCACCTGACGTCTTTAGATCAAACCCCTTCAGCATGACCGATGGATTAGAGATCGTCAGCGGGCCCAGCTTTGTACCAGGCTGTGTCGGAGGTAACAGAGTTCCAGATCCCGAACCTGAACCTGAACCTGAACCCGAACCAGATCCCGAACCTGACCCGCTCGGCGTGAAATCAAAGCCCGGAATCGGAAGATCAATGTCAAGAAGCTTAAAGCCAGCTCCACCTCCAATCTGGAACTTTACCGCAGTGCTGCCCAGTCCCAATCGCATTGCCTCAACACCCTCTCCGCGATTCAACGAGAGAGCAGCGTTGCCAATCGATATCTGAGTGGGAGCTGTAGGGCTTGCGCCCGGTGACACGACTATGTCACCGCCGATAGTGAAAACGTCCGGCACCCCCAGCGTCAGCCCGGTGCCCGAGAATTGGCTAGCTGGGTCGGTTGATCTGAAATTAATCGCGAAATTTTCCAGCGCACCCGTTTGTGGATCAGGGACTTGAATCGATTCCGTCACTGCTCCAGGAATGGTCTTGCGTCGCACACCAATGGTTCCGCTTGCAACCAGCGGCAGCCCGTAAACCCCGACCGTTCCGCTAGCATCCAAAGCATACGTAGAAACACCACCCACCTTTGGCTTAACAACAACCAAACCCAATCGTCCGTTGTTCAGTTCGACGCCGACATCACCGGCGTCAAGGCCGACATGGACGTCCGCGATCCCAACCAACAACTTGGTTTGCGTCGGACTTGCGACATCCTTGCCAAAACTGAATCCGCCGGCCAACGAAAAAGGACCAGTCTCCAAATGAAGCGAGCCGCCGAAGAAAGTGACGTTCGACGTATTCGTGAACTTCACCTCTACCGGATCGACTTCGCCGGGAATCACAATACTCTCATTCACTATCTTACCGGTGTTGTTCAGCCGTATCGCAACCGATCCACCCAGGGTCAAGTCGTCCACACCGAGCAGTTCAATATTGCCGCTGCTTGCACTAAGGGCAAAGGAAGACTTGTTTTCCGTCGGAATTGCGCTGCCGCTGGTACGGAGCATCACCAAACCCAATTTGGCGTCGGACACCTGAACTCCAACCTCGCCCGCGCCGCCCTTGTCGGCACCGAAGAATGCATCCACGGTCGCACCGACCAAGATCTTGCTTGTCGTCACTGTGCCAATGGTTCGTGTGTTCTTGGTGAAGCTGAACCCACCCTGTACGCTGACAAAGTCTCCTACTTCTAAGTCCAACGTACCGCCGACCGACTGAACATCGGCAGTGCTCGTAAACACGACATCGACACCGTCCGTACCCGGCACGACAATATGTTCCTCCACTGCGAACTTGGTGTTATTGAGCTTGACTTCGAGCGAGCCACCCAATGTCAACCCACTTACACCAATCAAATCAAAGTCACCCGTGCTCGCATACATCGCATAGGTCGAAGTGTTGTTGGCGGGCGTGGCAGTATCGGTTTTGCGGTTCAGCACCAATCCTAAGGCTGCGTTGTCAATTCTGACACCAATCTCGTCCGCAGTGTCTTTGTTGGCACCGAAGAAAGCGTCATCTACGACTACCCCCACTAAAATTTTGGTTGATGTCAAAGTCCCAGTAGTCTGGGAATCTTTCGTGAAGCTGAAACCGCCATGGATACTGACAAAGTCGGCAACTTCTAAATTTAAAGTTCCCCCTATCGATTGTAAGTTCTCCTCGCCGTCCTCGAACTTTACCTCCACTCCTCCAATGGTCTCATCGACTGTTTCTCCGGTCGTGTTCTTGCGTACCGACAGCGAGCCGTCCAGGGTCAAGCCGCTGATGCCAACCAACGCTGCACTACCGGATGCCACGAGCGCATAGCTCGATGGAGATTGTGTGGTGGCAGCGGTATCGGTCGTCTTGTAAACGATCAGTCCCAATTGACCATCGGTGATACGCACACCGGTGTCGTCGTCCGCCGAATCCGCGTCCTCACCAGGGTCACCAAAGAATGCCGTCACCTCTGCAACGCCAACTCGCAGCGTCGTACTGGTAACGGTATCTACCGTCTCGCTGGTCTTTTCAAAGGCAAAAGCCCCGCTCAGCGATACGAAACCACCCACATCTAAATTCAGCGTGCCGGATACGGATTGTAAGTTCTCCTCGCCGTCCTCGAACTTTACCTCCACTCCTCCAATGGTCTCATCGACTGTTTCTCCGGTCGTGTTCTTGCGTACCGATAGCGAACCGTCCAGGGTCAAGCCACTTATGCCAACCAACGCTGCGCTACCGGATGCCACGAGCGCATAGCTCGATGGAGCTTGTGTCGTGACGGCGGTATCGGTCGTCTTGTAAACGATCAGTCCCAATTGGCCATCGGTAATCTGCACACCGGTGTCGTCGTCCGCCGAATCCGAGTCCTCACCAGGGTCACCAAAGAATGCCGTCACCTCTGCAACGCCAACTCGCAGCGTCGTACTGGTAACGGTATCTACCGTTTCGCTGGTCTTCTCAAAAGCAAAAGCTCCGCTCAGCGATACGAAACCACCCACATCTAAATTCAGCGTGCCGGATACGGATTGTAAGTTCTCCTCGCCGTCCTCGAACTTTACCTCCACTCCTCCAATGGTCTCATCGACTGTTTCTCCGGTCGTGTTCTTGCGTAC
>JANMGV010000140.1:0-37196 GCA_031374825.1 Pirellulaceae bacterium | reverse complement strand
TTGGTTCTTGGTTCTTGGTTCTTGGTTCTTGGTTCTTGGTTCTTGGTTCTTGGTTCTTGGTTCTTGGTTCTTGGTTCTTGGTTCTTGGTTCTTGGTGCTTGGTGCTTGGTGCTTGGGGATTGGGGATTGGGGATTGGGGATTGGGGATTGGGGATTGGGGATTGGGGATTGGGGATTGGGGATTGGGGATTGGGGATGCGTGGAGGTTACCTTATTTTGGACTCGGCTCTTGACGTCAAACTTCGATTGATGACTGACGCCGATATTGCGATGCTTTACGAATGGCTTCAGCGTCCGCATGTTGTTGAATCATGGGGAGGGGAAGATGAACGACCTTCGTTGCAACAGACCCGCGAGTGGTACTTGCCGAGCGTCTTGGCCGAGGAGAATGTTACTCCGTATATTGCCATGCTCGGAGATAGACCTATTGGTTATGCGCAATCGTACGTTGCGATGGGGGCGGGCGAGGGTTGGTGGGCGATGGAGACGGATCCGGGGGTTCGGGGGATTGATCAGTTTCTGGCAAACGCAAGCGACTTGGGCCGCGGGATTGGGACGCTGATTGCCAAGGAACTAGTGCGGCGACTCTTTGAAAATCCATCGGTCACGAAAGTCCAAGTGGACCCGCACCCATCGAATCTTCGCGCGATTCGCTGTTACGAGAAAGCTGGCTTTCGGCGTGTTGGAAACATCATGACTCCCGACGGACCCGCAGTCTACATGGTGCACGAGCGAGCATGAGGGCTCAAGATAGTGAGCACATTTGAACGAAGTTTGAGGATAGTCAACAAGCCGGTTTAACATTGGATTGAGGGACACGTCGTGGTTCGTCGCCGAGCCCGGACTTGCTGCATAGTTGTCCGAGAGACTTCCATAGCACCTAAAGCCAAGAAGCAAACCAAGATGTGCACCAGCTTCGTAGGGTGTGTGAAGCGGGCGGCTTTGAAATTGCATATTGGTCTCTTCGCCAAATTACTCCAACTTGCCAAAAACTCTCACAAAGCCAACCGCCTGCGTAACACACCACGCGCCGCCCGAATTCTAACCACGAAGAACGTCGGCCCGAGCCGAATGGTGTGTTTCGTGGTCATTGCCGCATTAAGCCGCTTTGGTGGTCAACGGTTTTTTGCCATAGAGGATTGGCTGACGATTTCTGCCCCGACCACTTCACACACCCTACGTTGCTACTTTGCTGAATTTCCTATCCGCAGGCCGTGGTTGGCACCGAAGCGCTAATCGCAAGGTGCCGCTCAGAATTCTTGGGGTCGACTTGTTCGTAATGGACGCGGTGGCCGGGTTTGGCGCCTTCGTCGACGGCGAGTAGAAATACTTCTTCGCCCCCAGCTCGGTCGGGGACTTTATATCGAAATCCCCCAAGCTGAAATCGCTGTTGACTCGTTCGAGCAATGTCTCGATCATTAGTACATGAAACTTTCAGGACGTATTCAGAACGGTGTGGTTGTATTTGACGAAGCCCCTTTGTTACCGGACGGGACAGAGGTAACGGTTGTTGTCGGTTCGGATCTCGTAATACGACGGGCTCAAAATCGAAAGCGCGTTGAATTTCCTCTGGTGCCCTCTACAGCTCCGGGTAACGTGCATTTGACCAATGAAATGATCGGTCAGATTTTGGACGATCAAGATGCAGCTCGTTGATACCAATGTTTGGCTGGCCTTGACGTTTCAGTCTCGTTCGCACCACATTGCCGCCAAAGATTGGCTCACTGCCGACGAGCAGCGAGAATTTTGTTTCTGTCGCGTAACGCAAATGGGCTTCCTTCGAATTGCGACGAATCGCAAGGCTTTTCCGGCGGACGCTGTTCCGTTGAATCAGGCATGGCAACTCTACGAAGAGTTGCTTACAGATCTTCATGTCGTCTACGCTGAAGAACCGATCGGCTTGGATAAGCGTCGCAGAACTTGTATCAGCAGCTATCTTCATCTCGCTGCATCGATCAATCAAAACAAAAACGGCGACCGAGATTGGTCGCCGTTGATACTACTGTTTTCAAGTTGATTTTGACTGGCTAAACGAACCTTAGTCTTCGATTTGGTCGTCGCCGACGCCGCCATCGAGGTCGTCTTCCCCATCATCGCCGGTGAGAACATCGTCGCCATCATCACCATTGAGGTCGTCGTCTCCGTTGCCTCCGTCCAAGTCATCATTTCCAATGCCGCCTGATAGATCATCGTTGCCGTCGCCACCGAGCAAATCGTCGTCGCCTTGCCCGCCATCCAGCAGGTCATCATCCAATCCGCCGTTGAGGGTATCGTTGCCAAGGCGTCCGAACAGGGTATCGCGGCCAAGTCCACCAGCCATCCGATCGTTGCCGTTTCCGCCATCGACGATATCATCGCCGCTGCCGCCGTTCAGGTTGTCGTCTTGAGCGCCGCCTGACAGCAAATCATTGCCATCGCCACCTTGCTCGACGTCCTGACCATCTCCTCCTTCGAGATAATCGTTTCCGCCGTCGCCAGACAAGTTATCGTTTCCCCCATTACCGATTTCCATATCATTGCCCGCACCACCTTGCATCGTATCGGGACCAGCGGAACCGATGAGGCGATCACTTCCTGCACCACCCATGATGAACGTGGGAACTCGGATTGCAGCGATTCCAGCAATTGCTTCGGTCTTGAGGCTAACGACGTCGTTGCCACCCTTTGCGTCGACCGTAATCGAGCGGATATCGCTCATACGAAAACTTCCCGTCACACCACTAATGGAAAGTTGGCTATGGCTTTCCCGAAAGATGATCTGATCGGGACTCTCTGTTCCCGTTACTCGCAAATTCCCACCAACCAGGACGGCGGTGATGTTATTCGCCAGCATGCTCCGTTGCTCTAGACCTTCCATGTTCAGGGGGCGGTTGTTTTTCTTGGATTTTGATCGTCGGATTGCCATTTTTGTCACTCTACTGTTGTTAAAAAACCTGTTTTTCGGAGGTTGCCGTTAAGCCGCTAATAAGTAGAGTTCGTTTTCTTTCCATGAACCGCCAAATTTCGGCGAAGAGTACAAGATCGCTTGAAAGATAGGCCTTGGTTTGACAAAACGCGTGAGCGAATGAATTCGCTGAGTTGGTTCGTGAAGTATGTCAAGCAGCCGTTATCGCGACTCATCAACCAAGAAGAAAACTGTTTGGGTACGGTTTTCGAAAGCCGACTCTGAGCGATGGCTATTCTTGACGAGCGATTGCTATTATCGGTCTATGACTTTATCGATCTCAATCCGGTAGCGACCGGCATCGCTTAGGTCAGCGAAGAAAGCGAGCGCACGTTGGTGAAAACTCGCGTGAGTCATGTCAAGCGGCAGAACCGGGTAAAGAATCTTCAAGCCGCTCGCGACGGAAGTGTCGCTAGCTCGTATGCCGCCAAGAAATTGGAGTACGCGTTGTGGCTCATTCCGATCGAAGACCGCCGCCGGATCGATTCCTAACGCGAAGGCTTGCTCGAAAGTCTTACCTTGGGCAATTTTCTCCTGCTGGTCGAATACACCTGCCAGTTGATACGTCGTGGCAACGCATCGATCACTGCCGAAGTCGCTGATATCATGGAGCGACTTGGCACGAAGTAGAGTGCTTGGTCCGATCGCAAGAAGCGGCGCGTTAGCCAAAGGCGATTTTTATAACTTTACTGCCGCCGCGTGCGAGCGACTTCGCGAAGTGGCTTCGACCATCGGCGTCTCGCAATTGGCAAACTTCTGCATCAAACCAACCAACTAAGTTTTCTCGCTCCCCGCCAGCGATCGACAGCCCAATCTACAAGCTCACCGTTGCATCCTTTTTCACCGTTTCGCGTTCATCTCACGTTTCGCCGCGCCATCCGAGTTTTGCGGCTGCAACCCTTCAAGTTTGCTTAACTGAATTCGATTTCGCGCCTGATAATCCCTTAACGATGCGTCAAGAAGAAAGGGCTTCGGTTGCTAGCGATACACTCTTTTTTTGTTTTTATTTTTTTTGCGAAAAAAAGCGTACGAAAACCTTGCACGTCCATCCACTATTTATTAAATTGTGCAAATTGCACCTACAGTCTGAACAATAAACGCCCCTCTGGTAACACGCCACCTTCAGTATTTCAAAGGCAAATGCAATATGAAATCGATGCGTTGCTCAGTCTATTCACTTACAACACTGGCAGTTGGAATTCTTTCTTTACCCCCCGTATACATTTCGGCCGCCCAGCAACTAGAGACAAAACAGGAACGCGGGCAACTAGAAAGTTCCGTAACCTCTGTAAAAACTCAAGCTGAGAAAGCGAATATAGACACCGAGACAGTAAAGGCTTTCGAGCAAAATAACCAATCAAAAGAAAAGGAAAGTAGCGATTCAAAGCTTGATATGGTTGAGTTTCAGAAACGATGGGATGCGCTCGACATGCCGGTTCATCGAGGTACAGGTGAATTGACGAAATCAAACGAACGGTTGATGTTCGATATCGGAGATGTTCGAACCGGTTCGACCGAAAAGCTGGTCATGAGCATCGATAGTAAAATTGCTTCAACACTTAAGTTGCACACAGTACCGTCTTGCAGTTGCACGTTAGGTTTTCCTGATCTCGTTGAGTTGAAGCCAAACGAACCGTGGATCGTACAATGCTTAGTGAAGGTACCGCCTGTCGCTCAACAATTTGCCAGTACTGTCAGATGTTTCGACCAAGATATTGATTTTGGATTTGATGTTATTATCGTTGGAACTGCCATCGGGAATGTTTCGATTCAGCCAAAAGAGCTTTTGGTTCCGACAACTGATTCCAATCAAACCGTTTTGTTGAGCCCCAACTTCCCGACGGTTAAGCCGGTTGATGTTGAGATAATCTCTGGCCCAGTGAAAGTAACGAAAGTCAATGTCACCGATGGAAATTCTCAAAGAATTGACTTTCGAGTATCGCCACCACCCGATCCGTTCGAGTCCACTGGAGAGGTTGTTTTTCGCTATCGCCCAGGCGAAGGCCTCGAATACCAAACGGTCAAGCTTGTTTTGTCTTACGAAGGGCGGTTAAAAGTTTCCCCGCCCCGCGTTGTGTTTCGAAAGAACTCCGATGGCGGGTTTGTCGCAGCTTTAATGGTGTCGAGTGGAGGAGTCGACTGGACGAAACTCGATGAAAAGTCACTTTCTGCATCGATACATTCAAATGACAAAGTATCTGATGAGTTTAGCGAATGCAAAATTGCTCGAATCGTGCCGCGCGGCGACGGTGTAGTAGTTTTCATTTCTAATGACCAACCAGAAAGGTTCGGGCAGTCAGCTTCTGTTCGGTTGAAATTGGGTTCCGATTTGTCTGTTGAAATTCCCTTAACTGTATTGGAGTAGTTATGATTCGGTCAAACTTATTAGGAATTGCTTTGCTTTTTCTTGTTTCGAGTACAAGCTGCTTGTACGGTCAAATTGCGATTTGTGCGATGGATAGAGGGTCCAAGAGTTGCTGGACGGAATGGGATCTGCGTCCCAACGATGTTGCATGCCCAGCAATACCCTGTATTGGAAATTCGAATTCTTTTTGGTGTCAAAAGCAGAATCCATTCGATCAAGCCATACAGTCTGTGGAAATTGACCGATGGAAGACATCACTACCAACAATGAGCCCGGCCTTGGACCCGTCCAATGCTGAATAAAGTAAGGGATTTATGGGAGTGCCAACTATATTTCAATGCACAATTGTACGTGATTGCAGTATCTGTGTGCCAGACCCAGATGATCAAAACGCAATGAAGTGCAAAGGTTGGAGTGGCGGATACAACAACAACCTGAGATTGGCAACTTGGCCCCTAGATCAAAATCTGAAACGTATTAAGTGCCCGGTCGCCGAGGAGTCGTATTAACTACACAGGCCAACAAGACTAGCTTTTTGTAGGGAACAGGTGATGCCATGAGTAGAGGTTGTAGCGTTATTGCGTGCCTGATGGTCGTAGTTGTGTCTGTATGCGTTGTTGGGCAAGAACTAGAAAAAGATGATGCAATTTCTCAGATGGTTGCATATCAGGCTCGGAGCGAAAACGAATTGGGCGACTATTTCGTTCATGCAGAATGCATTTTGAATTCTTTCCCCGACAGTCCTCAATTGTATCAAGTCAACTACAACTACGACTATCTGGAAATGAAGTCTAGCAAGCTAAAATGGAGCCGGGTAATTAAGACAAGCAAGAACGAGAATTCAGACACAAGGGCATTGAATCCATCTCTCGTGGAAATAAATCAGGGATCTCGCTATGAGGAAGAATGTTCACTTGAGCGGGTCTGGAATGGAAATCGAATTTATCGGAATCTAGGGTTTAATCAGGGTTTGGAAGGGTGGGTTGCTGTTTCCGAGGAAAGCTCGAAGTCGAAGTGTTTTTTTGATTCGCCACTTGGCTGGCCGTTTGCAACGCATGAAACGCTCGACGAAAGAGACGAGGGCGACACGCAATATCCCTTCCATCAACGTGAATGTATCGCTGCTAAGCAAACCAAAGATGGTTTGGAATCGACGTGGGTTTCTAAGAGTCGGTCGAAAACATTTGTTACTTTTCGCGACAGCGTGCCGGTACAATTTAAGATTCTATTATTTCCGGGTCCAAAGAACAACGACGAGCGGGAAATGGTTGTTTGGACAAAAGTAGAATCGAGCTGGAGCGATTTTGGAAAGCATAAGCTTCCTACAAAAGTTACGGGAGTGATTGACGTTGCAAACGACCCGATCATCTTTGAGACCAAATTCGATTGGAAACTGGGGAAAGATATTCCAGAGGAACTTGTGAACCAGCTAAAGTCGATTAAAGCTTCTGCTGAGAAATAAAGTCCATCTGCGAAAGTGACGACGCAGTTGGCTTGCATCAGTTTCCTGTTCCATTGCACGCAAGCCGATCGCGTCATCAAGGGTTGACCTGTCTTAATAGCTCAAGGCGCGTTTCGAACTAGTCGAAGAAGACTCGTTGTCGGAGTAGCATGTTGTACCGGTTCTACAAAAATCGCTGAGGATAAACTTATCATTCCGTATTGGGTAAACAATCGAGGAATGAGGATATCGTGCTCACAGTGAAAGTGACTTCGTTTTCTTGTGCTATTTGAGGGTATATCCGCAGGCCAACAGGCCGCCAAGAAGGGTCGTAAATTATGAGTCGTAGGTACGAAATTTTTTCTGCTTTACTAGTGATTGTTGTTTTCCATGGAGTGTGCGGGCGTAGAAGTATCCACGCCCAGGACGAACTGAGAAATCTCGCGACTTCGCAAATGATTGCGTACAATCTTCGCTCAATTGATGAGTTAAAAAAGTTCCATCTTCGATTAGATTGCGAAGTTCTCCCAACACCAGATAGCTCCCGAGAGTATCAGTCGCGGATCCAAATGGAAAAACTTTCGGACGAAGAGAACAAGCTCGAATGGACTCGAATTGAAAGGGATTCTGTGTCCGAGTTTGATCTAGATTTGAAGACGTCACCTGGCGAAGTGAGGTGTCAACACGAAGTCATCCGAAAGGACCAAAAGTATTTTCTTAACTTGACCACAGGAAATTGGGTAGTAACTGACAAATTAGAAGCGAAGACCAATTGTGTCGTACATGACGTTTTCGGTTGGCCGTTTCTTTCTAGGCAGATTTTTTTCTCGCATAGTGATCAGCCAAGGCGTGATTTCAGCAAGTGGAACTGTACTGAGGCAACCAGGACTGACAACGGACTTGAAACGAAATGGGAAAGCTCGAATAAGAAGTCTGTGCTTATTCAATACACTACCTTTCGTGACGATGTGCCCGTGTTTTACAAAGGGATTTCTTTTCAAGGACGTGTTAGCGATCCAAAAACAGACAGAAGTAAATTCAGAGTTACTGTCGAGCTTAAAACGGAGTGGAAAAAGTTCGATAACCACTTACTTCCGATAAGGGTCTCTGGCGTTCTAAATGAGGCTGATGAGATCGTAATGATTGATGCGAAGTTTGGTTGGAAGTTGGGCAAGGATGTTCCTTCAGACCTTGTCGAGAATTTGCTTAAGATTGCAGAGAAAACGACGACCGCGGCGCCGAGTTTCCAAACGAACAAGAAGCAAGGCTCATCCGAATAAATCTGACACATCGCGACTATTGTTTTCCCTTCGTTTTCAAGGCAATTCGTTGTTAGCATGTGACTCTTTTTTTGCGGTGAGCCCTAGTTGAATTGATTTCGATCACGCACATCTAGCCTATCGAATATTTGCCGGGCTTTTTTCTTGCGCAGAAGGCCTGCGAATGTGGGCGTTTTACTGGACGGTGGTCCCATATACAATGGAAACGCCCCTACGACGAAGTCATCCACCGAGATAACTTGGCACTCTCAGAGGCAAAGAAGTAGATCCATAGCTCCGTAGGGTGTGTGAAGCGGGCGGTTTTGAAATTGCTTGTTGATCCCTTCGCCAAATTACTCCAACTTGCCAAAAACTCTCACAAAGCCAACCGCCCGCGTAACACACCACGCGCCGCCCGAATTCTAACCACGAAGAACGTCGGCCCGAGCCGAATGGTGTGTTTCGTGGTCTTTGCCGCATTAAGCCGCTTTGGTGGTTAACGGTTTTTTGCCATAGAGAATTGGCTGACGATTTCTGCCCCGACCACTTCACACACCCTACGTTGAGGAATTTTCTATCCGCAGGCCGTGGTTGGCTCCCTGTGGGAATTGCAGGGTGCCGGATAGATTTCCAGTGGCTGGTGTATTTTTAGTGGACGCGGTGGCCGGGTTTGGCGCCTTCATCGACGGCGAGTAGAAATACTTCTTCGCCGCCGGCGCCTGCGGCGGTGATCATGCCTTCGCTCAAGCCAAACTTCATTTGACGTGGAGCCAAATTCGCAACGCACACGACAAGCCGTCCTACTAGATCCTCGGGCTTATACGCCGCTTTGATGCCAGCAAACACTGTCTTGCGAACGTCACCACCTAGACTGAGCGTGAGCTTGAGCAATTTGCGTGCTTCGGGAACGTCCTCTGCGGACAAAACACGCGCCACACGCAAATCGACCTTCGCAAAATCTTCGATGGAACAAGTCGGTGCCATCGGCTCATTTTTCAGCGGCTCATCAGAATCCTGATATGCTGGGGGTGCAGCAGCGGCGCTGGAAGTGTCGGCTGGGGTGATTTCTTCGGCTGGTTTGCTTTCGTCGATCATCTTTTGAACATCCTCAGGTTTAACGCGTTGTAACATGTGTTCGAATTTGGAAACGGGAGTGCCGACCAACGGCTTTTGGCTTTGCGACCAATCGCGAATCGGATCATTCAACAATTGGCCGCACTGCTGGGCAAGCTTGGGCAATACAGGAGCCAAGTAAATGGCAATCTGCCTGAACAAGTTGAGCGCGATCGTACAAACTTCCTGCAATCGAACTTGTTGTAAAGGATCTTTGTTCAAGGTCCAGGGCTGGGCGTTTTCGACAAACGGATTGGCTCGATCCGCCAATTCCATGATCAAACGCATCGCCTTGGCATAATCGCCAACTTGATAAGCTGCTGCGATTTCCTCTCCTGCTACGGCAGCGGCATTGAACAGTCCGCCGTCGTGCGGGTACTCCGGAGCCAAGCCAACTTTTTCGACGAACTTGGCGGTTCGACTGGCTAGGTTCACGACTTTGCCGACCAAGTCCGCGTTGATCTTGGCAACGAATTCGTCCAAGTTCATGTCGAGGTCATCGAGGCGTGGACCAAGTTTGCTGGCGTAGTAATATCGCAAAAACGCCGGATCGAGGTATTTGAGATACGTGGCCGCTTGGACCATCGTGCCTTTGCTCTTGGCCATCTTTTCGCCATCAACGGTGAGGAAGCCGTGAATGTGAACTTGCGTAGGCAGCGAGTAACCTGCCGTCTTCAACATGCCCGGCCAAAACAACGTATGGAAGTACGTGATGTCCTTGCCGATGAAATGATGGATCTCGGTGTCCTCGCTCTTCCACCAATCGCGCAACCGTTCTCCGTTTTTCTCGCACCACTGTTGCGTGCTGGCGATGTAACCGATCGGTGCATCGAACCAGACATACCAATAGTTGCCCGGTGCATCGGGAATTTCAAAGCCGAAGTACGGGGCAGGGCGGGAGATGTCCCAATCGCGAAGCGGGTCGCCAAGAAAATGTCCCTTGAGATAGTTGGCTACTTCGGACTGCAAATGTCCACCTTCTTGAGTCCATTCGTTCAAGAATTCATGTAGCTGCTCAAGCTCGACAAACAGGTGCTTGGCCGATCGCACTTCGGGCGTCGCTCCCGACAGCGTGCTGACCGGATCAACCAAATCCGCCGGAGTGTAGGTCGCATTGCATTTAACGCAATTATCGCCGTATTGGTCGGGGCTATTGCATGCAGGACACGTTCCCTTGACAAATCGGTCGGCCAAGAACGTACCGGCTTGCGGGTCGTATAACTGGCTGACTTCTCGCTCGACGATCAATCCGGCAGCGCGCATCGAAGCCCATATTTCGCAACACAAATGGTAGTTTTCAGGGCTGTTCGTACTGCCGTAGTTATCGAACTGTACGCCGAATGCGGCAAAGTCGCGCTCGTGCTCCGATTTGACTTGGCTGATTAGTTCGGCTTCCGAGCGACCTTCTTTGCGAGCCCGAATCATGATCGCCGTGCCGTGCGTGTCGTCCGCACAGATGAAGATGCATCGTCGACCTTGCAGTCGTTGAAATCGCACCCAAATATCGGTCTGGATGTACTCGACCAAATGGCCAATGTGGATAGGGCCATTCGCGTATGGCAAAGCTGCCGTTACCAGTATTTTTCGTTCCGCCATCAATGCTTCCTAAATCCAAGTCTTGTGATAATCCCAATCAAACCGTGCGATGTCTTCCGAGCAAACTGAGAAGGACAAGCGGTTGATGTCCGCAACAGGTTCGTAACTGGCCATACTCCGCGCGGTCAGATTTGAGGTTTTGTGAGCGGCAAGGCGCTAGCCGCCGGTGCTGACCGAATGCACAACCCGCGGCTAGCGCCTTGCGGCTCACTCAACAACACATCCCTCACTTCTGACCGCGCGGCGTATAAACCGGTTCGACTGCGGGTCGGATTGTATCAGAATCTTAATTATTCTCTCAGACCCAGTTTGCCCGGAAATGTTCGGGATTCGCTTGAGTTGCTGCACTTTGGAACCAAATTCCGACCGCGCATCCCCCTCAATGCATGCATTTCGGACCTTCGATTGGACTTGAATTTATTTGGGTAACTTTTCACACTTCCAACCCGCAACAAGGAATGTTGCTCTCAATTCATTTCGGTCATGGAGGACCTCGGTCATGGTGGCATGGACTGCTGCGCTGTTGGCGCTCACTGTTGTAAGCTCGCCTGGGGAGAGTGTTGTTCTGGAGTTTTCCAAAACCAATTGCAAACCTTGCCAGCAGTTGCAGCCCGCCGTCGACCAGCTTGTCTCCGAAGGCTGGATTTTTCGCTCAGTCAACGTCGATCGCGAACCGGATTTCGCTCAGCGATGGCACGTGACGCAGTTACCTACGCTGATCGTGGTTCAAAACGGCCGCGAAGTCGATCGCGTCGTGGGCGCCATGCCGCTTGACAAGTTGCGCGACCGATTACAGCGAGTTTCGAATCAGCCTAATGCCGACGCTGCGGAAACATCGGCGGCCATTGGCTCGCGTGGGACTGCGGCGGCTGGTCCTATCGTTCGGGGTCAATCTCCCGCATCATCGAAAACAGCCGCTGCCACCGTTGCCGCAGTCGCTTCGTTATCAAAACAATTCAACTCCGCGACGATCAAGTCCGATCCTTCGGCAGCAACCGTTCGCATTTGCGTGGATGATGGAAATAGCGAAGCTTTTGGTACAGGAACGATAATCGACACACACGGCAACGAAGCGCTCGTGTTGACTTGCGGGCACCTGTTCCGAAATGGTGGCGGCCGATCACCGATGCGTGTCGATGTTTGGATGAATGGACAGAAGCTGACTTATCCGGCGACGATGGTCCACTATCGAGCCGACGAAACCGACATTGGTCTGATTGCGTTCGCCGCCGATCGGCCGATGAAATCCGCATCGCTGCTTCCTCAAGGCACACAATTAGGCGAACGTCAACGCGTATTCAGCTACGGTTGCGATGGCGGCGCTGACCCAACTCGACGCGACACGATGATTTCTAAACTCAATCGTTATCTCGGTCCGTCCAACGTCGAAATCTCAGGCGCACCGGTTCAAGGCCGAAGCGGTGGCGGGCTGTTTGATGAAAACGGCAGCTTGATCGGGGTTTGTTTTGCTGCGGATAAAGAACTTGACGAAGGTCTTTATTCGGGCCCTGATGTTATCTATCAAGAATTGGCTCAGCTCAATTTGACGCGACTGTATCAACCCAAGAATGAACTAATCGCGATGGAAGCAAATCAGAAGCTGGCGGGCCAAGATTCTTCGAATATCCGACTGGCAAGCAACACGTCCCGGCCGGCTCCAGATGAGGATTGGCAACCAGGGAATGCGGCCCCAGTCAACACCCCAGCCAGCGCACAAGTTGTCGCTATCATCCGCCAACCTGGCCAACCCGAGCGAACGATCAATATTCCAAACGCTTCCCCGTCGCTGCTGCAGATGATTAGTCAGCAAGGGAATAACTGAGTAGAGCTTTGTACAAGCCAGAGTTGCTGGTTCGGCGGCTGAATGTAGAACGATGAATCAATCGTGCTCCGAGCAATCGTGCTCCGAGCGATTGAGGACAATCGCTCTACATTCAAAACCAATGCGAGCGCAACTCGTGAAGCACTTATCCGTTTTCGTATTCCATCAAGAAACCTCGAAATTCGCGGCGATGGCTTTCTTCGTCACCGAGGATGGTGACGCACATGTCTTGTGTTACGTAGTCCACGCCATCGCACAGTTTGATGATCTTGGAATATTGCTTGCAAGCGGCCTCTTCGGCTTCGATGACACCTTTGATGACGGCCACTACATCGGTCGATTTCGCCGGTGGCTGTAGAGATTTTTGGTTGGCTTTGAATTCCATGCTACCGGGAATTTTCCCGCCAATGGTTTTGATTCGCTCGCCTAGCAATTGAGCGTGTCCGATTTCTGCTGAAATGTCGGCACCCAAACTCTTCTTGATTTCTTCAGCCCGCACACCGTCCAAGTTGATGCTGTTGGCGATGTAGTTCATTACCGTTTCCATTTCCATGAAATACGCGACCGTCAATTCGCGCGCGATTTCTTGCAGTGTTGCATCTTGAGTCATGATGTTCCTATTCCGTTTATCTCAGAGTGTGAATTATTAGCTTGGGTCACGATTGTACTGTAGGCAAGCCGAACAGTCCCCGATTTACTTTCCGATACGAACAAGGGCTTGCTCGGTTCGAATCAATAAATCATCACCAAGGACTGCCGGACTGGCCATCAAGCGTCCTTCGAGTTGATTCTCGGCAAGTTTTTTCATCTCGGGACCCGCAGAAACGACTGTCACTACGCCTTCGTGGGAAAGCACATAAATTTTGTCATTGGTAGCCAATAGCGAAGCAGAAAAATTTCCGTCCAACCGTTCGCGATGGATTTCCTTGCCATCTACGCAGTTAAGCTGCGTTAAGACTCCATTATCGGCAATCATGAATACGCTTTTGCCAACGACAACGGGCGAAGGCTTTGCGGGCGCGCCGCGCGTTGCTCGCCAAGCTATATGGCTAGCAGACACGTCGCCTTGACCGTCGACGCG
This sequence comes from Pirellulaceae bacterium, assembly GCA_031374825.1. Lineage (GTDB taxonomy): Bacteria > Planctomycetota > Planctomycetia > Pirellulales > Pirellulaceae > JANMGV01. The sequence continues at coordinate 23,575 of JANMGV010000140.1, read as the reverse complement.
GACCGCAACTAATTCGGGACGCATGTAACCGGTCGAAAAGATGACGAGACCGTGACTGTAGACGGGACTGGGGCTTAGCGAAAATCCGTCGCCGTGATCGGCTCGCCAGATTTCACGACCTGTCGAAGGTTCATAAGCTGCAATCCACTGAGCGCCTGGAGCTACAATCTGCTTTTGGCCATTCACTTCGATGAGGATCGGCGTGCTGTAGGCTTTCTTCATTTCGACATTGCCGGCTCGCATGGCAGGCCGATCGGTTTTCCAAAGTGTCTTGCCTGTTTGCTTGTCGAGCGCGATAACGAACTGCTGGTCGATTCCGTCGCAAACCAAAATGAGCTTGTTATCGACTACGATTGGTGAACTGCCCGGACCCACGCTATGGTCGAGATTGATTGTTTCATGCCACAGTACGTCACCCGATTGGGCGTCGAGACACCAAGAACCATAGGTCCCAAAGTGACAGTAAACGCATTGATCATCGATAACGGGCGTTGGTGAAGCATATGTATTCAGCGGATTGATCGGTTGCGGTTCGGCGACCGTGGACAACAGCAGGTTGTGAACGACTTTGCCGGAGTCAGCATCGATGCAAACCGCGTACAAATGAACGATCCCTGCAACTTCTTTCGTGTCCCCTGGTTGGACGTTCGCCAGCCGCTGTTTCTTCTGTTCTTCGGTAGGCTCCTGCGTCACAGCCGTCGTTAGCCAAACTTGTCCATTTGCAACAACCGGTGAAGACCATCCCTTGCCATCGATCGGCGTCCGCCACTTAACTCCTTGGCTCAAACTAAACCGCATCGGCAAGTCCGCGCGCTGAGCCAATCCAGCCCCGTCTGGCCCGCGAAATTGCGACCAATCATTGGCTTGAGTGTTACCTGCGGAGACGAAATAACAAAGTGCGAATGCTAAGATGAAATGCATCAAATGCTGGACCGAAGTTAGTTGCACGACAAAATCTTTCTTGTTGAGGGCATCCAAGGAACAGGTTCTCGCAGGCGCGGGAACTTGCAGGGTTTGGGGCGGGAAATCGGGATCGCATGCGTTGCGAAGAATCTAACTCAATAGACTCTTGATGGGTTCGGCTTCGGCGATTTTTATGGGGCGGCCTAGTTCGGATGTGTTTTCGGTGGCGGGGTCGATGCCGACGCTGCGGGAGACGGTGGCCAGGACTTCTTGGATCGTGACGGGTGAGTCCGCGACTTCCATGCCGTCGTCGCTAGTTTTGCCAAAAGCTTGGCCTCCGGCGATGTTGCCGCCAGCGAAAACGCATGACCAAGCATTGGGAAAGTGATCGCGGCCCGCTTGCGGATTGATCTGCGGCGTGCGGCCGAATTCCCCGATCCACAGAATTGTCGTGGTCGATAGCAACCCGCCTTCGTCCAAGTCCACCATCAATTGCGACCAGCCAGCATCAAGCTGAGCACTCAGAGTTTTGACGCTCTTGAAATTATCGAGATGCGTGTCCCATCCCAAGCCGCCTGCGCCAAGTGAAACTTCGACGACCGGCACGCCGCGTTCGACCAGTCGACGAGCCATCAAGCAACCTTGGCCGAATGCACCGTTGCCGTACTTGCTGCGAATCTCCGTCGGCTCCTTGGTTAGATCGAATGCTTCGTTTAGTTCGCTATCGGAGAGCTTCATGGCTTTGCGATACATGGTGTCGTGGGCACGTGGTGCGCCGGGTCGCGAGGCCGCGCCGTAGGACTGCTGGAGCATTTCCCAAAACTCTCGGCGACGTGCGACACGTTCTTCGGTGACGAGCGACGATGGCAGTAAATTATCGACGCGCAAATCGACAGGCGTTTCGGGGTCGGGCATAGCACCTGGAGGGCCCATGGGCGCAGCGCCTCCACCCACGGTTAATGGCTGATGTTTGGGGCCGAGGAATCCACTGCCGAATGCCATAGGGTTGATGAACGATGCTGGGAGAATGCTGACGTAGTCGGGGACCATAGGATCGTTGGGCGACAGCTCTTTGGCGAGTACTGCTGGAACGGAGGGATATCGCACGGGTTGGCCGGGACGTTGCCCGGTGCGAACCAGATACGTACCTCGTCCATGATCGCCTTCTTTGGTTTGTAGGCTTCGCACGATGGCCATGTGATGAGCAAGGCTCGCGAGTCGTGGCAGATGTTCGCTGATTCGGACGCCAGGAACCGAGGTTTCGATCTCCTTAAATTCACCGCCGTTGGCATGCCCCACTTTCAAGTCGAATGTATCCATCTGCGAAGGTCCACCTGCCATCCAGAGGACGATCAATCGCCGCGACGACGGAGCCGAGATGAGTTGGTCGGCTATCGGCTGAGCCCAACTGCAGCGCATGGAGCCGATGCCCACGCCAGCGGCGGCCATTGTTTGGAACCAAGTTCGTCGATTGAGATTTGTCATGAAAATGATCCTTTAGATCTTCGACCCCATGCAATTCGACTTTGGGAGTGCGCAGCCGGATGTGTGGCCGCCTGATTGTTTGTCGCATTTGCTGAATTTAGTTTAGCGAAAACTGGGACACGACGCCAATTGATTGCAATCTGCGGGAAAAACGAGCTTTACCAAATAGGAATTCACTACCATGTGCGAATATCGTCGAACATACCCCTTTTCGATTCGTGCGGGGTGCAAACAATGAATGTATAATCGCATTTTTTGGGGCTGCGTGGGATATCCACCGCGCCATGTGGTGTAGAACTGGTTGACCTCAATGGTCACAAGGTTACGGCACTTGGAATATGCCTACTACTTTTTCTGATATCAGGACGTATTGATGAGCACGGCGGCTATTTTAGAAGGTCTGAATGACTCGCAACGCGAAGCTGTCCTTCACGTCGACGGCCCGTTGTTGATTTTGGCCGGACCGGGCAGCGGCAAGACGCGCGTCGTGACGCACCGTATCGCCAACTTGTTGGAACAAGGGGTCTCGCCGTTCAATATCCTGGCGCTGACCTTTACCAACAAAGCGGCCGAAGAGATGCGTAGCCGGCTGCGAAAGTTGGTTGGCGAAGATGCCGTGTGGATGGGCACGTTTCACGGATATTGTGCGCGCTTTTTGCGGAGGTATTCGCGGTTGGTTGGCTTGCCGGAAAATTACTCGATCTACGATCCGTCGGACGCCAAGATGGCTTTGAAAGTGGCTATCGACGAAGCCAAAGTTAGTTTGACGCATTTGAACATCGATCAGATTGCTCGCGAGATCGGTCGGTGGAAAAATCGATTGGTAACTCCCGAAGCTTTGTTGGCCGAAGCGAGAACGAGCCTGCAACATACTGTCGGAAAAGTCTATCCCGTGTACCAGCAAGTGTTGTTGCGGAACGGTGCGGTGGACTTTGATGATCTGTTGTTGCATACGGCGGTTACTCTGCGGGGCAATCCTGAGTTGCGAGCAGAACTTGACGAGCGGCACAAATACATTTTGGTCGACGAGTACCAAGACACCAACATGGCCCAGTACGTTATGGTGCGGGCTCTTTCGATCGACCATCCTAATTTGAACGTGACGGGTGATCCGGACCAATCGATTTACGGCTGGCGTGGAGCGTCGATCGAAAACATTTTGAAGTTCGAAAAGGATTATCCGAATGTTCACGTGGTTCGACTGGAAAATAATTATCGAAGCACGCCTCAGATCTTATCGATCGCCGATTGTTTGATTCAACATAATCATCAACGCAAAGCAAAATCTTTAATCCCGACGCGCGAGGACGGCGAGCAGATTCGTTTGTGCGTTTATCCGTCGGACCGTGACGAAGCGAACGATATCGCGCGTCAGATTGTTCATGCAGTTGTCGACGAAGGCAAACGAGCAAGCGACTTTGCAATTCTCTATCGCACGAACGCACAAAGCCGATTGCTGGAACAAGCGCTGATGGCGCATCGATTGAACTATCAGTTGATCGGTGGATTTCGATTTTACCAACGGCAAGAAATTAAGGACTTGCTGGCGTATTTGATTTTGGTTCACAACCCAACCGATGACGTTGCATTCCGCCGCGTAATCAATGCGCCGACGCGTGGTATCGGCGACAAGACCGTAAACGAAATCGCCGAACTGGCAACGGCTCGTAGTATCAGTATGTTGCCTGCACTCCATGCGATGCTGGCTCTCGGTAAATTGCGGGGCAGGGCGGCCACTGGCGCGAAACAGTTCTTGGCGATTTATGAACAACTGGTATCGCTTTCTACGGGGCCACTTACGGACTTGATCCGTCTCTTGCTGAAGGAGACGAATTATATTGAGTATCTGTCGAGCAAAAAAACCGACAAAGCGGACGAATCGGTGGCGGAGAACATCAATGAGTTGATTGCCGATACCGAACACATCGACGAGACGTTTACCGAAGGCAATCGATTAGAGCATTTTCTCGAGCAAGTCGCATTGCTGAGCGACACCGACAAATTGGAATTGAGCAGCGATCGTGTCACGTTGATGACGTTGCACTCGGCCAAGGGCCTTGAGTTTGACAACGTGTATATCATCGCCGTCGAAGAGGATGTCTTGCCTCATGCGCGAAGCCGTGAAGATCCGAAGCAGATGGAGGAAGAACGTCGGTTGCTATTTGTAGGAATCACGCGGGCCAAACAGAATCTTCAACTGAGTTTTGCCAAGTATCGAGGTTTCATGCACCGCATGAGCGTTCCGAGTTCGTTCTTGATGGAATTGCCGCGTTCGGAGCTCAAGTGGATTGATCAGGCAGCGGGTATTTCTGAGTTTGAAGACAACAACGATTGGGAGTTTTCTCAAACGCAGCGGAGCAAGCCTGGAAAAAGTCCTTTTGCGGACATGGATCAAGTCGATTTCGACGACGAATGCCAGCTTCCTCCAGATGAAATAGCCGCCAAGCTAAAAAACCTTGTCCGCGAACGCAAGAACCAGGTGAAGACGCGCGTTCAGACCGCTTCGGACCTCATCTCCGATTCCTCTGCGATGGCATTTCAAGTTGGTTCAATCATCGAGCATCCGACTTATGGAAAAGGCCGCATCATTGAGCTTGACGGTCGCGGACTGAAACGGATCGCGCGAATTCAGTTCGCCGACGACACCCAAGTTCGTGCTTTCCATTTGTCGAAAGCCAACATCGTTCTTGCGGATTCTGCATCAGAAAGCTTCTAGCTAATGGCACACGCCTACCCAAAGATGTCGTCTTTCAAGACACCGCAACAGTTTGCCGAGCGGCTTGCCAGTCTCGGTGTTGAGATCCCAATGGACGAGACTGTTTTGTCTGCGGCGGAGGGATCGCCTCTGGGTTGGGCTGCGAAATTTGGAACACGGACGATTGGCAACCGCTGGTGTATCCATCCGATGGAAGGCTGGGATGCGAATCGTGACGGAACGCCATCGGAACGCGTTTTCCGGCGGTGGGGACGATTTGGTGAGAGTGGTGCCAAATTGATTTGGGGAGGCGAAGCGGCGGCCGTGCAAGCGGACGGGAGGGCCAATCCCAATCAGCTTCTGGCGACTTCGAACCACGAACAGGGTTTGGCCGATTTGCGTAACGTCCTCGTCGAATCCCACCATCGGGCTTTTGACGATACGAGCGACTTTGTCTGCGGACTTCAACTAACGCACAGCGGGCGGTTTGCGAGGCCAAACGGGAAGACTTTGGAACCTCGTATTGCTTATCATCATCCGATTTTGAACGCTCGATTTGGTCTCGACTCCCAAGACGATTCTCTTGTGTGGACCGACATGGAATTGGACGACTTGATCACGCGATATGTCGATTCGGCAAAAGTTGCAGAGCGGGCAGGTTTTGATTTCGTTGATGTGAAAGCTTGCCATGGATATCTGCTGCACGAGTTCCTCGGTGCGCATCATCGGCCGGGGCGATATGGCGGCGATTTTTCAGGTCGCACGTTGTTGTTGACGTCGATCATCCAAGCTATCAAGCAGTCGTGTCCCGATTTGATGATTGGTGTTCGATTGAGTGTCTTTGATTTCCCACCGTTCATCATGGGAACCGAGTGTGGAGTACCTGCTGATTTTCAAAGCTGTTCACCTTACCGTTTTGGGTTTGGCATGCACCCGGACGATCCTCTTTCGATTGACTTGAGCGAGCCAATTGCGCTACTAAAAATTTTACGCGATTTGGGAGTTGCCTCCGTTAATTTAACTTGCGGGAGCCCTTACTACACGCCTCACATCCAGCGACCTGCGATTTTCCCTCCGAGCGATGGATACTTGCCGCCCGAAGACCCGTTGGTTGGCGTTGCGCGGCAAATTCAAACCGCAGCCGCTTGCAAGCGGGCGGTCCCCGATCTCTTGATGGTCGGATCGGGCTATACGTATCTGCAAGAGTTTTTGCCCAACGTTGCGCAAGCGGCGGTAAGGCAAAATATGATAGACGTGATCGGACTCGGTCGTATGGTGCTGTCTTATCCAGGTCTACCGGCTGATGTATTGGCTGCGAAATCCTTGGTTCGCAAACAGGTTTGCCGAACGTTTAGCGATTGCACAACGGCTCCGCGCAACGGCTTGCAAAGCGGTTGCTACCCGCTGGATCCGTATTACAAAGAGACACCCGAAGCACAAATCGTAAAGCAATTGAGACGGGACATTTTGGATGACAAACCGTAGACTTTACACCTGGTTTTGGGCATCCGGATGTGGAGATTGCGCCTGCACGTACCAAAAATCAAGAATGTTAAGCTAGTACAATACGCGCGGGAAAAAACGATTTTCTGTTAATTCCCGGCCTATAGCAAATCACAGCCGAGGGGCTTGGAGGCTTCAAAAATGCGTTTGGCACGCGGGTTGCTTTTCTTCTATTTCGAACCAAATAATCGCCTGTCAGTTTGACAGCGGGCGAGTTTCACGCATTCCCGTTTTGATGTTCTTAGAAAGGAGCATTCACCATGGCTTTATCACAGTTGCGTAACCTATCTGTTCCTGTCCAAGATTGGGCAACCGAAATGGAACAAGCTTTCGAAAAATTCTTTGGCAAGCCAATGAATGGTTTGCAAGCGAACGGCGAAAGTCGATTTTTGCCAAGCTTGGATGTCGCAGAGACTGATAAAGAATATGTCATCCATGTCGACTTGCCGGGCGTCACTGCCGAAAACGTTAAGCTTGAAATTCACGATGAAAGATTGAGTATTTCCGGCAAGCGTGAATCGGAGAAGAAGACCGAGGGCAAGAACTTCCATCGCGTCGAGCGATCGAGCGGAGAGTTTTATCGCTCGGTTCGATTACCACAAGCTGTCGACCAAGACAACGTTCAAGCCGATTTCGAAAACGGTGTACTTAACATTCGACTACCAAAGTCCGTTAAGAATCAGCCTCGCAAAATCGAGATCCGCAAAGCCAATGGCCAGAATTAGTCTTGGTTGGATATGCTACTTGAAAAGCGAGTTCAGGTAGGTGGTTGTCGTGAGTTCCGTTTAAGTGACTCTGTGTCCTTCTTAAGTGCACCACGAGTCCTTGTTAACCGACCACGAGTGCCGGGTAGGTAACCATGAGACTTTTCAAGTGACCGTGAGCTCCATTTCGAGTGATCGTGTGTCTTTATTGAGTGCACGATCTTTCTTTCTTCTCAGCACTCTGAGAGAGTGCACGATCTTTCTTTCTCCCCTTCTCCTCAGTACTCTGAGGAGAAGGGGTCGGGGGATGAGGAGTCTTGGAATTTCGTGAGATATTGACACGAACAAGACAATTAATTGGCCTTTCTTTTGGGGCTCATTAGCTTCCTTAAAAACTTTCTCGCGAAATGTTCTCGAGATCGTTCGCGCATGGACGGTTGTTTTTTTCTATCGCGTTATTGAGTTTGGTTGGGAATGGAAACCGAACAGAGTTTGCTCGACGTGTATGGGGTCGAGCAATTCTTGGGCCTTGGATCATCGTGAATGAAATCAATCTTAAAGAATGCGTTACACATGTCCTGATTGTTCCTGGTAGCGATTGGCTCCTCATCCCCCGACCCCTTCTCCTCGGAGTACCGAAGAGAAGGGGAGATAGGATCTTGTGAAATTTTGAGAAAGGTTTTCTCAAAATTACTGATCTGACAAACTAACGGATCTATCAATTTTCCCGAACGACCAATTTTTCCCAGCGAACAAAGAGCGATCGAGTTGATTGCGGTTGTGAGTTCGCGTTATGAGAGTAATTGACGCGCTATCTTGGGGAGGCTGTTGTTGGATCGGGTGGCGGTGATTTTCATCCAGCCTAGCGGGCGGTCTTGCCAAGTTGCTTGCGACCACCGTGAAGGATCCGCAGAGATGGGTAACGATTGGCCGTCTATGAATATCTTGGCTTGTTCGTTATCCATCGGATAGAAATTGTCTGGAAGGAAATAGGCTGGACCGAGTAACGCGAGTGCATGCTCTGGTTGCATGTTCTTGGCTTTCATGTCATAGAATTTTGGCCAAGTCAGTTTTTCCGTCGCTAATCCCGCAGGTATTTCTTGGCTTATTCTCGTCCAAGGATACTGGATGACTTGATCGTTGATTATCTTTCCAAAATTTTGCTCGATTATTTCCTTATCGGCAAAGCACATCGAATTCGTCTTGACGGATTGTTCTTTTTTACTTGTCCATTTTCGTCGACGTGAGTTTGGTTCCGATGGCGAAACGATCGGCAATTCCTCCACCAATTCTAAACCGGCAGCGAACGCGCCTGCGGTCGGATCTCGATGCGGCCATACACGATAACATCCCGGTGCGATGGGGCTGGCCCACGGGCATAGCGAGGGAACGTTAATGGGACGGAATGCATTTGGATAAAGCTGCATGAGCCAGTTTATCTGTTCTTCGTTTTCTGCAATGGAAAAAGTGCACGTCGAGTAAATCAGCCGACCGCCGGGACGCAGTAGGCGAATGGCAGCTTCGAGGATCCGACGTTGGCGTTGCACACTGTGCTCGATTTGCGATGTAGCGAAAGCATTGTCGCTTCGTTTGTCGTGCGAGACCAAGGCTTGTCCAGTACACGGCGCGTCCACCAGAACTGCGTCCATCGTCGCTGGCATCATCGTTGCCAATCGACCTGGGTCTAGCGATGTCGTGGCATACCACGGCAATCCCGTGCGTTCTAATGCGAACCGTAGGATGTCCACTCGCGATTGAATCGGCTCGTTTGCGACCAGCCAACCTTGGGGCCCGAGCATCTCCAATATGCCTGATGCTTTTCCGCCTGGAGCGGCACACAAATCGCAAATCCATTCGTTCGGTTGGGGGTCGAGCAATGCGAGCGCGAGCATCGACCCTGCATCTTGAATGTAATAGTCGCAACTAGCATACTCCAAAAACTGCGAAGGTCGAATGCTTTGGTCCCTGAGCACAAATCCGCGAGCGAACCACGCAATTGGGTCAACGTCAAACGGCAGGAGTTTGCTCTCTCGATCCGGTCGCCGACGAATACAACGAGGAGCGTAGTTGAGAAGTGCGTTTTCTAAAGCGGCCAACTCAATGGAGCTAAAGCCAAACTTTCCAATGAGTGGATCCCACTTGGATGGACCTGCGGCAGTCATCATCAAGTATGCTTGGCGGAGACAGGGTCCAGCGGCAATCGCCCGAATAGCTCATGATCGCCGGGCAAGCTGTCGCCGACTTTCTGGAAACCGAACGAATCATAAAGCCGCCGTGCTGGCAAGTTATCGACGCGGACTTCGAGTGTCATGCTGCCACAACCTTGTTCGATCGCAAATTGCTTGACAGCAGCAAGCAGTTGTTGACCAATTCCACGACCTTGAAAATCCGAGTGAACAGAGAGGTCATGGATATTGATGATCTGCTTTGCTCGAAAAGTCGAAAAGCATAGGAAGCTAACCGCAATGCCTACCGGTTGATCGGCGTGGTATGCGAGAAAAATCCGCGCATTGGGTTGTTGCCGCAAAGCGGGAATCAAACGATTTTGAATTTCGTCCGCCAACGGTTTGCCTTGGCCCATTGGATGGCAAGCGTAATGATTGATCATCGCCAGCACGTCTGCCGCTTGATTTGGATCGTCGAGATTGGCGAGGACTATCGAGATGTCGTTCATAGAACCTGAGGCTGGTTAAGTTTTGTTGGAAGCGAGCTTTCTTGCGTAGTCGCTTCATCGCTCGAGTTTATTGGGAGTGGATTGCGGGCTATTTGTAGATGGCGACAGGTTTCCCAAGGACGTCTAATTTCGGACGGACTCCTAGACCGGGTTCTGTTGAAGCGGCCATGCGACCGTTGATGCGTTGCGGAGCACCGTCCGCAATACTGACTGTTCCGTAACTGTTAAAGTCAGTGCTGGTGAACAGGAAATCAGTCGGAGTGCTGTGGGCCAAATGGGCAATGGCCGCGGTCACGATGTCACCACCCCAAGTGTCTTCGAGAGTCATGGCGATTCCCAAGGAGACGCACAAGTCACGGGCTTGGCGGGTTTTGGTCAAGCCACCGAATTTGCTGATTTTTAGGTTGACGACATCCATTGCCTGCTCGGAGAAACCTCGAACCAGCATATCGATCCCGTCGACCACTTCATCAAGCACGAACGGATGGTTGGTATTGCGACGCACGGCCAAGCACTCTTCGTAGGACAAGCACGGCTGTTCAATGTAGACGTCTACATCGCGAACTCCGCGACAGACACGAACGGCTTCGTGTTGGGTCCAGCCGGTATTGGCATCTGCCACCAAACGATCCGTGGGTTGCAATGCGGCACGGACGGCATGGATTCGTTCGATGTCAACATCGGGATCGCCGCCAACTTTGAGCTGAAAACGACGATAACCTTCGGCGCGATAACCAGCGACGTTGCTGGCCATTTCTTCGGGATCCGCTTGCGAGATGGCTCGGTAGAGATGGACATCCTCGCCATAACGACCGCCGAGCAAACTGCAAATCGGCAATCCGGCGACTTGGCCTAGTATATCCCAGCAGGCAACATCGATCGGCGATTTGACATAAGGATGCCCTTTGAGTTTTGCATCCATTGTTCGATTGAGCTTGGTCAACTCAAGCGGGTTTTCTCCGATTAGTTGCGGAGCTAGTTCCGCTAAACCGGCGCGAACTCCTGCGGCGTACGATGGCAAGTAGACGGGTCCCAACGGGCAGCACTCTCCCCAGCCCATGACACCGGTATCGGTCTCAACTGCAACCACGGTGGAGTCAAACACTGTGACCGATTTGCCGCCGCTCCATTTGTAGTTGGTTTCACGAAGCGGCAAGTCGACTTGATAAACTGTGATGCTTTTGATTTTCATGAGGCAAGATTTTAGCGGTAACGAGAAGTGTGTTAAAGTGAAAGAAAGAAGCAGGACGGCAAACGTGCTTAGGGGCGGACGTCGCGGACTAGGTTGTGTGGTTGTGCGATGAGTGAGTAGTATTCGGGGCAGCGGTCGGCCATGCGGTCTATCACATGTTTGCCCGGGACTCTCACCAAACGTTTGTTGCGAGCTTGCAAGACATCGATCTCGCCGCTGATGATCGCTTCGCCTTCGACAGGTCCATCGCACATGGAATTGCCATTTGTATCGCAAAGGCGGCTTTGTCCGATAAACCGAAACCCGCGTTCATTGCCGACGCGATTGACGGTCAAGTAATAGACGTTGTTCTCAAGTGCTCTGGCATTGGGTAGGTATTTTGCAAAGGTCTCCGCGCCAGGCGGCCAGTTTGTCGGCAGGATGAGTAGATCGGCGCCTTGGAGCGCCATCACACGGGCGGATTCCGGAAACGACCCGTCGTAGCAAATGTGCATCCCCACTCGCAAGCCATCGATTTCGTGCACGGCGTAGGCTTCGCGACCGCGCGTCACAAATCGATCGATACCCAAGTATGGCAAGTGAACTTTGCGGTACACTCCAACCAAACCGTTTGGCCCGACGAGCGCACAGCTATTGTAAATTTCGCCTTGGTCATTTTTTTCCAATAGCCCGAAAGCCACGAATCGATTTTGAGTCTTGCAGACTTCGGTCAACTCGTCGGTTGCGGGACCAGGCACCGATTGGGCGTGTGGCCAAGCTTCGTCGAGGAAGTCGTAGCAATAACCGCTCAGCATGCATTCGGGAAAGACCACCAAGGAGCAACTTTCTAGCTGCGGATCGGCAAGCCAGCGCTTGATCGTTGCCAAGTTGGCTTGTGTGTCCGCAAACGTCACATTTGTTTGAACGCCTGCAACTCGTTTCTTCATGTCTGTTTGCCTGCAATGCTTGAATAATTTTCTAAGTTAGTTGAGCGATCCAATCGACTCGGCGCACGAATAGCGTTTCGTATGGAATTGGATTGTAGAACGAAGCGACATCCCTGCCAACGACTATCTAACGATTGGGGGCGAGTAAGCGCAACAATCGCTCGGCCATCGTCGCAATATCGATCTCCGGCAGCAATTCATTTCTTTGCTGCCAGCGTTGGGGGATAGTATTTCGAGATTCTGTTAGCGCTGCTGGCAATTGGCGGTCAAGGTCAGACGGGTCGTTGGGGCTAAATGTTGCACCGAAATTTAATCGTGTATGCAGTTCCGGAAATGCGCCGTGGGCTGGCAACAGATAGGGAATGCCCGCAGCAACGCTTTCGAGAGCAAATAGGCCTTTGGGTTCTTGGTAAATCGTGGGCACGCAAAGCAGGTCGATGGAATGGAGGAACTCAATTTTCGTCTTTCGATCAACTGTCCCCAGGTAGTTCACTCGATCTTGCAAACCAGCTTGCCTGATTTTTTCCTGCTGCTGGTGCCAGTAGGGTTCGTGCTCTTTACCCATCCAACCCGCCAACAGTAGTCGAGCGTCTCGCATCTCATCGGACTTGCTTGATCGAATAAACGCATCTACTAGCACGTGAAGGCCCTTTTCTTTGGTCATGCGCGCAAGGTAGCCGATCGTTGGAACGGGAGCAGGGCGGGGCGCATCGAGTTGGCGAAAGTCCGCGAGGTCGATACCCAACGGCAAGATCACAAATTTCTCGGATGGTATCTTCAGATCTTGCGTCATGCGATCTTGGTAGAAACGGCTGTTGACGATGAATCGATCGACGAGCGGAACGATTTGACGCATCTCATGCAACGCTTGTTCGCGGAATGGTTCTGGCAAGAAATCGAAAAAGATATCGTCACCTTGCAATGTCACGAAAACAGGTTTGTTCAAGCGACGTTTGATTTCCGGTATGCTTCCTGCAATCAGCATGTTGCTGAGCAAAAAGGCGTCCGGCTTGAGATCGTTCTCAAGCCAATCGCACATGCGATGAACTTCCTTGGCTTGATTCCCATTCAAACCGCGAAGCATGGAGACCGTCAATTTGCCTAGGAATTTTGGATCCGTTTTTGATTGCCCGGCCGTCGCGCGTCGGATGAGGCTGGGTCGATTAAGGACACTGTCCATCCAAGAAGGTAAGTACTTGAGCCACGGCATTTTCTGCTGGAGGAAAATATTTACGCCGCCAAAGAAAACGCGATCCGCGCTCACGTCCTCTTCGTCGGTACGAATAGGCGTATAGATCGGCAACAACGTGCTATCGACGCCTTGCTTGATGAGAGCTTTGGCCAAAGCATTGTCGTGCATGCAACTGCCGCAGAACATTCCTGCTGCACCGGCCGTCAAATATGCGATTTGCATTCGAGTCTATGCACTAATCGCTTGAGGAATATCGTCGGAACGCTCGCTGACGGCTTCCAAGATATCGAGCAGCACGCGATCGGTTTCGATACCTTCGGCTTGGGCTTCGAAGTTCAAAAGAACGCGGTGCCGTAGGGCGGGGAGGAAGACGCGTCGGATGTCTTCGAAGCTAACATTGTATCGGCCATCGAGAAGCGCTCGAACTTTAGCGGCCAAAGCGATGGTTTGCGCGCCGCGTGGGCTGGAACCCCAACGCAGGTAGCGATTGGAGACATCGACTGCAGCTTGACCGCCGGGATGCGTGGCAAGAATCAAGCGCGCGATGTAATCTTGGACGTGTCGTGCCAGGACGACTTGGCGAACCAAGCCTTGCCATTTACGAATTTCGTCGCCATCCATCACTTTGTCTGGGGTAATATTCACGCCGCGAGTCGTCCGGTCGATGATCGTGTTCAGTTCCTCTCGCGAAGAATATCCGACAACCAGCTTGAACATGAACCGGTCCAGTTGGGCTTCGGGCAGCGGATAAGTTCCTTCTTGCTCGATAGGGTTTTGCGTAGCGAGAACAAAGAACGGTTTTTTGAGTTCGTACCGAGTTCCGCCAGCCGTTACGGTTCCTTCTTGCATCGTTTCGAGAAGTGCCGACTGGGTCTTTGGTGTGGCGCGGTTGATTTCGTCGGCGAGGCATATCTGGGTGAAAAGTGGTCCTTTTTGAAATTCAAAAGCGCGGCGGCCTTCGGCATTTTCGACGATCATATTCGTTCCCAGAATATCCGACGGCATCAAGTCCGGCGTGAACTGAATGCGGTTGAAATCCAACGTGAGGGTTTCTGCCAAGGTTCGAACGAGCATCGTTTTCCCCAAGCCTGGTACGCCCTCAAGGAGGCAATGCCCACCGACAAAGATAGCCGTCAACACGCCGTGAACGATATCATCGTGACCGACGATGACGCGACCGATCTGTTCTTTGACAGACTTGTAGCGGTTGCGAAACTCTTCGGCTTGCTGCTGCATGCTTTCGGCGACATTACTCATGCGATCTTCTCTCTCAAGTTAGGAATCTAGGTTTTTCTTTTGTGCTTTTCGTTTGGCTTCGAGCAGCCGAGACGTGTAATTATTGTCTTCGCTTTGTTGCAAGGTCGGCTTGGCCTCATCGGCGTGTGTGCTCTTGGCGGTTGGCATTGTGCTGGCTGAAAAAGCGTCCAGCGCGCTAGGTGCAGCTTGATCAGTTTCCGATTCCGCAGTGAACTGAGCGGCAGCTCGCTGTTTCTCTAGCCCTTCGCCAATGGCGGTTTTTTGCGATTTGAGTTGATCCAAACGCGCCATTCGCTGGACATCTGCTGCTTTCGTTTTCGGACGAAGCTTCATCGCCAGCCATCGTATGGGTACTCCCAAATCCAATGCAACACGTCGGACGAATACGTCGCAGAAAAACAGCGTCGCGCCGACAAGCAATGCCCACGGCCAGATATCCTTGAGCGATTTTGACGGTGGTAATCCACCTCGGTAAGGATCTTGGGCCAACAATTCTTTGAGCGTTTCGGTTTCGATAGCCGGACCGATTTCGCCTTTGCCGCCACCGGTCACGGTCAAGTTAGCCATACCTTCCAACAAGTTCATGTTGGCTTGGCGAACGCGATATTCATCGGAGAAGGGTACCGTCACGCCGGTTGTAAGCGGAGCTTGTCCGGGACCGGGCATCACGCTGACCATGTAGCTGCCAGACGAAGTCGCATCGAACTCACCAACATAGCGGCCCGGAGCGACTTGCCGCATGCCGAGATTCACGGGCTTTAGATCCGGCGACACGGCCACGCCTGACATCTCAAGAAAATTTAGGAAGCGATCGTCTTGATCGAGCGCGCTGACGATGACTTGCACTTTGCCGTCGCGAACATTCGTTGCGATTTGGTATTTGCCTTCGTCGGCCGATGGTCGCATTGTCCATCGCACCAGCTGGCTAAAAAACTGGTCGTATTGAGGTGAGTTGAGCCATGAAGTCGTCCAGCGTTTACCGGCATCACTGGTGAAAACTGCTGTTCGCCCCAAACCGTAGGTCCAAGTGGCGAGGAGCGTTGCGTTTTCTTTTTCAGAAGGGCGCGGCATCCGCAGCGGCACTTCGACCAGTGAGCTTTCTTTTAGTTGCGTTAGGACATAGCCGCGAATGGATGGAAAGTTCTCGATGCCTTGCAGGGTCTCATGGCGGAAAAGGAGTTCTGGACTGTCGCCGCCTTCGGGTTCGTAGATGAGCGGTTTAGCAACGCGACGTGCTTCACGTTGGAAAATTTTTGGTAACGCCTGTGGGTTGGTTACCACGTAATACGTGCCACCGGTCGTGTTGGCAATCCGCTGCAGTTCTTGATGGCCGGCAGGTCCGTGCGCACCGACCGCGACGGTCGATATCTTAATTCCGGCATTGGCAAAGCCGTTGAGAACACCATTGCTGGCAGGAGTCGGATCGCCGTCGCTGATGATGATCATATGTTTCATCGCGGCAGGTAGGGATTTGAGGGAAGCCAGCGCCATTTGCATCGAAGGGTCGAAGTCCGGCATGTCGCCCGGTGTCATTCGCATCAACCGCGATCGCATGACTTGGCGATTTTGGCCGACGCGCAGCATCCCATCTTTGCCACCCCACATCCACTTGTCGCCCAAGGCGTCAAACTGAAGCACGCCGCAATAGTCCATTGGGCCGAGTACTTCGAGAGCGGACTTGGCAATAATCTTTTGCCAATAGTTGCCTTCAGGAATTTCGGATGCGTGCATTACCATTGCCAAGGCGCCGACCGCTTCGATTTTGGAGTTCCTAATTTGGAAATCGACGGGCATCGCCTCTTCAAGTTTCGTATTGGACCAACCGCCGGCACCAAATGCTTCGGGCCCGCCCAACATTAAGATCCCTGAGCCAAATTGTTGGGTATTCGTGACGAGCATTTCGATTTGGTCGTCTGTAAACGACGCAACTTCGGTCGCAGCTTCACCGCTGGTGCGCGGAACACCAGCCAATATCACGCTGTCGTAAGCTTGAAGTTCGATCAAACTGCTGAAGAGCTGCGAGTTATCGCGCACTTCGACTTCGATGTCGTTGCGTCGGAGAGCTTCGACGAACAGGTCGAATTCGCCAAGCCGCTCCGAATCTTCGATCAGGAGGACGCGGCCTTTTCCACGCGCGTACGTGAACGCCGTCGATCGATTGTTCTGGGCGATTGCGTCATCGCTCTTTTTGCTGGGAATGAATTCGGCTTCGTAGGTGTAGCCGGCGGGCAACTCGATTTTGTGAGGAATCGAAACGACGTTGACGTCTTTCTCCAACGTGTACGCCTCGTCCGCCAAGACTTCCGTTCGATTGCCGATTCGGCGAGTCACGCGCAGGTTGCCCTCGACGGGAGTGTTTTGACCGTTCTCGGCGTAGCGATGAATGACGATTTTGGCGTCGACTGGTTGGCCTTGTCGAACGCTGCCGGGAATGTCGATCTTTTCCACAAGGACTTCGGCGTTGCTTTCCAGACGCACGGGGACGACATCGATACCGATGCCGGCAGTAGTTAGCGATTGCGCGACGGAAGCCGCGGCCCCAAGCGTTTCGTTGCCGTCCGTTATGACGACAACGCGCCGCGCCGTGTCCTCAGGGAAACAAGCTTGAGCCAGTTTGAGTGCGCTCTCGAGATTGGTCGCGTCGGTTTTACCGCGATAACTTTCGGCCTGCTTGATGGGCGGCAAATTATCGTCAAGCGGCGGGAACTCGATGCTCGATTCGCGCCCGAACACGATCAGTCCGGCGCGGTCTTTGCGTTCGGGATTGCGATGCTGCTTTACGCTTTCGATGGCAAATTGCAACATCAATTGGCGTTTGGGTTGCGGGATACTGTCGCTCTGGTCGAGGAGATAGATTACAGTCAACCGATCACTGATCCAAATCCACTGTATGCCTGCCAGGGCGAGGACGATGAGCGAGATAACGAGACTGCGAAAGATGAGAGCTAATGCGCGACGAACAGGACCCAACCCCGCCAAGGAATGAAAACCTAACCACCAGATGACCGGTAGGATCAGTAACAGCAAGAGGAAATACGGATATTCAAATCCGATTTGCCATCGCGCCATGAGATGATCCCTTTTTGCCTGTGAAGTCGACCTGGAGAAAAGGTCGAAGTGCTTTCGACTTGAAATTTGTCCGAATTCGAACAAAACCAATATACATCCGACATAGGCTTGCCGCCATTCGGACTGCGTTTTCAATCTTTTCGCATCTTGAACGCACAATTCGTCGCGCGATCATGGTAACGGTAAGTGGTCCCGACAATAAATTTCGTAAATCTTTTGGAAACGTGAAAGGATTGACTCTTTCCTGCACTTTCTAATTGGAATGTTTTTCGAACCAGAATTCGTGCTCTGTAGAGGTAAATCATGTTTAATCGGCTTTTTTCATTGAATCGCAAGCGCCCGCAACGTCGGAATACGAGCACAATAAAGCGTCGATTGACCTTTGAAAACTTGGAAGGCAGAGCCTTACTTGCAACCTTTAACTGGGCTTTGCAGGGAGACGGAGATTGGGTGGTAGCTGCAAATTGGCTTAACACTTCGACAAACTTACCTGGCGTCCCAGGTGCAGGAGATACGGCTAACATCGGGCAAGTGCATGTGACCAGTGGGGTATCGCGGACCGTAAATAACATCACCGGAGCTGGTGCCCTCGAAGTAACAGCGGGCACATTTTCGATTCAGAATGTCGTTAACGACACACTGATTTTGGGACTTACGGTGGATGCGGGAGCGACGTTTCGGACTACAGGTGGAACAACAAACATTATTAATTCCGAGATTTCGGGAACTATCAATACGCTCACTAACGGGACGTTCCGTTTTCTACGTGGTCTCAACACCTTGAACCCAGGCTCCAGCATGATTGGCACGGGCCAGTATTTGCTTTTGGGTGACGTATTTGGCGCACCCTTTGTTGAAATCAACCAGGATATGGTCGTTCCCGCCAACTTTCGATTGCAGAATGGAATTCTTGGTGGAACAGGCAACCTCACCATCAACGGGACGGTCGATTGGAACGCAACGAATGGCGTTACTATGACGGGTACGGGATTGACCACCATTCAGCCCTCAGCAACGCTTAATATCACTGGTTTGGGAGGAACGATTGACGGCAGAACTATCAACAATTCGGGAACGATTTTATTTAGCGCGACATCGGACCTTTATCTGCTAAACGCAGGGACGATCAATAATCTGGCCGGCGCAACTTTTGATATTCAAACGGACAGCGAAGTCAATGGCAGTATCGGCGGGCATTTCGTAAATGCTGGTACTATCGAAAAGACTGCTGGTGGTGGCACAACACAACTGCGGATCATTCTCGACAATTCGGGGGCGGTTGATGTACAAACGGGTACGATTGCTTTTTTTGCCGGTCAAGGTACTGGCGGTACGTATAAAACGTCAACCGGAACGTTTCTTGACCTGACCGGCGGCAGCGGCTACTCTTTGACTGGAACGAATACATTCCAAGGAACGGGAACCGTATTTACCGGCAGTGGCCAATTGAATATCCTCGCCCCAGGGGCAACTTGGATTGTTCCAGCGACGACGACAATGCTCTTCACGTCAAGCGTCTTTGTCATTCCGATTGGCGCTACGCTTACCTATAACGGCAACTTAACTTTTCCCGCCAGCACGGACACCCAGTTGCGTGGTGGCGGCAGGCTGCTGATGAACGGTAATTTCACGCATTCGGGATCTGGAAACATCGTAATGTATGGCGATCTCGCGACCAATTCGGTTGCTACGACGCTTGAAATTCCTGCAACGCGGAACCTGACGTTTCAGTCCGACGGTGGCATCAATGGAAGCGGTGCTTCGGGGATCATAAAGAACGCTGGAACGATTCAAAAGACCGGTGGGACGGGAACCAGTTTGGTTTTTCCGAACATCTCCAATACCGGTATCATCAAGTCGACCGTGGGCACCTTGATGCTGCACAAAACTACCACGACGGGAGGTACTCTTACTGCTGGCGCTGGTGCCTCGATCAAACTTACCGATAATTACCTAGGACAGTTCTTGATGACCGGCACGATGGTTGCCAACGGAACTGGATCAATTGCTTTTGGGGCGGGCAATTTTGTAGTAGGCGCTTCTGGCGGAGCAATCAATGTCGGTGCGACGACTCCGTTCATTTGGAGTGGTGGAAATTGGACGGTTCCCGTTTCCGCAACATTGACTGTCAATGGCAATTTCATCATGTCGGCTGCATCTACCGTAATTTTGGGTGGCGGTGGAACCATGGTCTTTAATGGCAATGTAAACCAAAGCGGCGACGGAGATTTGCGCGTGGATGGAGATGGTGGAAGCGCTCCAACGACCTTGAGACTGGCATCCGGCAAGACTTACAATTTCACTTCGGACGGTAGTGTATCGGAAGGCTTTGGCGGCGGCGGAACCTTTGACAATTTAGGACTTATTCGCAAGTCAGCCGGATCTGGTGCCTCGTCTGTATCTGTCGATTTGGCGAAACCGGCGAATCTGCAAGTCGATTCGGGTACGCTTCGATTGGCCGGCAATGGCCACGTGATTATCGGCGGGAATTTCCAAATTGCCTCTGGCGCGGTAGTCGATCTCGTGGGCGTCAGTTCGGACATCGTCACCTACTCAGGAACGTTTACGGGCAGTGGCGCTGGAAAGGTTCAAATGAATCGTGGGATTATGCTAGTGTCCAACGCGACGGGTGTTACCTTCAATTTTCCGAGTGGACTGTTTGAGTGGTACGGAGGAAATATTGATACCAATAATTCTGTGGTCACGGTGCAAGGTTCGGCAACCTTTGCCGGTTCTGCCACGGTTTGGCTAGTTGGTCAAGGAACACTGCAAGTCAATGGAATCTTTGAGCACACATCGACCGGCAATCTCAACCTTTTCGCGACCTCCACTCTGTCAATCGGCACGACGGGTGTCTATAACATGCGGAAAAATGCTGCCATAACGG
The DNA here is from genome assembly GCA_031374825.1 of Pirellulaceae bacterium. Classification (GTDB taxonomy): domain Bacteria; phylum Planctomycetota; class Planctomycetia; order Pirellulales; family Pirellulaceae; genus JANMGV01. The sequence goes on along the minus strand of JANMGV010000140.1, from coordinate 3,088 downwards.
GTAGCGGAAGCGTTGAAAATTTAGGTATTATTCGCAAGAACGGCGGAACGGGCGTCGCAACGATCCAGGTTCCGGTAACCAATACAGGAACCATCGAATCGCGACTCGGTACGCTCAAGATCACGGGAAATGTTTCGGAGATTGTTGCGGGAACACTCACCGGAGGAATCTGGGGAGTATTCAGTACCGCGACGAATACTGCAGCCATGGAATTTAACACTGCGGTAAGTACGATTGGTTTAGCCGCGACGGTCAAGTTGAGTGGGCCTAATGCAAGTCTTCCGAGCATCGGCGGCCTAGCGAACGTTACTGGTAATTTTCAATTGCTTGCCGGGGCAATCTACGCGAACTCGGGAGATCTTACGAATTCCGGCAACATCCTAGTTAGCTCGACGAGTGTGCTGGATGTTAGCGGCGTGCTGACACATGCTGCCGGAGGCAAGTTGACGATGCAGATGGCGGGGGCGAGTATCGGTCGCCTTCGAACCTTGGGTACTGCCAATTTGGGAGGAAGTTTGACTGTAACCTTTACCGGCGCTCCGCCTGCAATTGGGACGTCGGTGACGATACTGGAAAATCAAAGCGCGCTCCCCGTCAACGGTACCTTTGCGGGTCTTGCCCAGAACGCCGTGATGGCTTTCGGAGGCATGACTTGGCGAATTCGCTATAATCAAGCGGGTGGAAATGACGTCACCCTGCTGAGGCTTACATGATCTTGTTTGCAAAAGTGCTATTGTGACTTCACTCTTGAGTGGGCGCGATCGCGGTTTTCGAATCCGTCAACGCGGCCCATTTAGCTGACTCGCAATGCAGTTTTACTATAGTCCAGTTTTCCTGCTGCATGTTTGCTCGTAGATCCTTCGTTAGCAATCCTTGCTCGTTAAGCCTACACAGAATGTTGATCGCATGGCTAATTGCCTCTGTCTCCATTTCCGCCACGGGCTTGGAATTGGTTTCGCTTTGCAAACCGCTGTTCTTAGCGATAATTGCCCAGGTCTCGGCGCATGCGAATAACTGTAAGGGAGTAGAGTATTGGGACTGAGCCGCTGTCAATCGATCATAAGCGACCATTGTTTCGCCCGAGTTCGCCAACTCGCGAATTGCGTACAGCGGACAACACGTTTTCCAGTTGTCATCCAATGCGTAGGATGTCGCTTGGTCCCAGTCCAACGATGCTTTGATGTAATTTTGGGTAGCTGTATAGAGTTGTGCTCGCGTTGCGAGCAACATAAATAGATTTTGCCTAGGCAGTGGTAAATTCGGTTCACGAGCGATCAACGATTGCAATTTCTCAATGGCGCTAGAACACAAATCGATGGCTTCGGCTATGCGATCACTGTTTCCTAATAACGTAGCGAGGTTTAATGCGGCGGACGACAAATCTACTATTGCGGTTGGATTGAAGGGATCATCATTAATCACCCTTTCCAGTAGCTTAATGGCTCGTCGATATTCTGTTTCGCCGATTTCTAACGTGCCGCGTTCGACGTGTATTAGCGCCAGATTGACGAGCGATCCGGCAATTCCATGTGCGATTTCGTTCGTTTCTTTCCTGCCATCATCTAGCTTGCTTCTCAAAGCTACTGAAAGCTGGAAATACGTTATTGCATCATCATAGTTTTTTGAAAGCAAGTAAACAGTTCCCATATTATGATAGGTCCAAGCACGTTCTCCGCTCAAGTCAACATTGTGGGCATCCAGTTTTTCTAGCCTCGAATGATATGCGATGGCTTGTTTCATCGATTCAGTCGCTGACGAGTACTCGCGTGAAGTCATGGAGGCAACAGCCAGCTTATTATGGATCTCAGTAAGCTTCAGCAATGCTTCGTATTCAAATTTAGAATTTGCAACCAGTGGTTCACAGATTTTGGCCGCTTCATTCAAGTGTACCTTGGCTTCGTCCAGATGATTCAATGTTACCGATAGACTCCCGATCATCGTTTTTGAACGAGCGAGGTCCAATGCCGCCCTGGGCGTGGCTTCGGCGATCGCGAGTCGCTCGAAAAGCGTGTGGGCATCTTTTGCCTGGGACAATGCCAGCTCGCTGAGTCGCGGTATTTCGGCATTCTTGGATTCAAAACATTTATCCAAAATCTTCCATAATGATGCGCGAGCTGCTTCGTAGTTGTGGACTGCGATGTCCTTTTCGTTGTTTAGTTGGCGGTAGTGGTAGAAACCCGCTGAAGGAAAAATGATGATCAGCGCGACGAGCGAGACCAACATGAGGGCCCGGCTCGGGTTGCGTTTGCTCCAGCACCAAGCTCGCTCCCAATCCGAAACTGGGCGTGAGTTAATTGGCTGGCCTTCGATAAAACGTTGCAGGTCCGATGCAAGCTCCTGTGCATCGGCAAAACGACGTTGCGGGTTTTTGTTCAAGCATCGAAGACAAATGGTTTGCAAGTCGCGGGGTACGTTTGGGCGGAGAGTTCGAATTGGCACGGGTTCTTGTGTGAGAATGCTGTGTGTTGTTTCTGCGATCGAACTGCCTTGAAATGGAGGTCGGCCGGTCAAGCACTCGTATAGGATTGCGCCAAGCCCGTAAATATCGATTGCGGGACCAACATCTTCGGAGCGGATGCCGATCATTTCGGGTGCCATGTAAGAAGGTGTACCAAGGATTTCGCCGGTTTTTGTCTGAAAATCTCCCTCACTCGCTAGTCGAGCAAGTCCAAAGTCAACAATCTTCGGACATGACCAATCCAGTTTTCTAGACGAAGACATTGGGTCGCCTAGTTGCAATGGGGAATGCTTATAGGACAGCAGAACATTTTGAGGTTTCAGATCGCGATGCAGGATTCGATGCTCATGAGCGTGAGCCATCGCCGTTGCAAGCGTACGAATCAAGATGGCAGCTTTTTGGACGTCCAGTGGGGTACCTTGCAATGCGGTTGCGAGATTCGGGCCGTCGATCAGTTCCATTGCGACAAAGGGCACACCTTGCTGTTCACGTAACCGTTCACAGCCTGGACTGTGGTATTAGGCGGCTTGGGCGGTTGGATTCGTGGGAACTAGAGATGGGGCTTCGTTTTTGTGGAAGTGGGCGGTTATGGCCTCGACGAGGTATTCGAACGATGAGCGCTTTTGGCGA
>JANMGV010000159.1:0-9813 GCA_031374825.1 Pirellulaceae bacterium | reverse complement strand
ACTCGCGGCGAGCCGATCGATGCTCGCAGCGATCTGTTTTCGCTCGGCAGTGTTTTGTACGCCATGTGCGCGGGCCGTTCGCCATTCCGGGCTGAAACGACATACGGAGTGCTGTATCGCATCGCCAGCGACAACCCAACTCCAGTTTGCGAAGTCAATTCCGACGTCCCCGTTTGGCTCGGTCACATCATCGAGCGGCTGATGGCCAAACGGCCCGACGATCGCTTTGAATCTGCTAGTCAAGTCGCAGAGCTGCTCGAAGGATGTCTGGCTCATGTGCAGCAACCAGCAGCCATGCCATTGCCAAAGAGTGTCGCACAATTGTCCTCAATTGTGATTCCAGCAACGCATGCTACTGGAGAGAATTCTCTGAAGAAACAATTGGGACAATTGTTCGACACTCTGCCACCAATCGGCAAATACATCGCCGCCGCTGCCGGTGCCCTTGCTCTGTTCTTCGCGGGGATTTTGATCGTGCTGGAGTTGGATAAAGGCACGTTGACGGTTGAATCGGAAATCGACGATGTTCCGATTCGCATCATGCAAGGTGACGAGGTCGTGAAGTCGCTTACGGTTTCGAAGGAAGGCGCGACGACTCGGATCGGAGCGGGCAAGTACATCGTGGAAATCGGGCAAGAATTTGACAAAGCGGTTGTTAAAGATGGCAGTGTAGAACTCTCGCGAGGCGCTACTGCAATCATAAAAGTGACGCGAATCAATGCCGACACTTCGGAGAGTGAAAAGGCGAAAGTTGAAGCGGCAAAAGCGTGGCTACGGCGTTATGTTGGGGGAAGCACTCATGATGGGAAAAATTTTCAATTGGACGGTCATGATGCGTTGATGGACTGCGTCATGAGAAACAACTCCGAGGCGTTAAATCGTCTGCTCACAATGGACAAATACGATTTGGACTTTAGCCGCGGCAACGGCCAATGGACACTGTTGCAGATTGCCTTACTGCATGACTGTGTCGAAACAACTTCTTTACTGCTGCGTTATGGTGCCAATCCGAACTTCGCTAGCACGGGAACGCCATCACCTCTTGAGCTTGCCAAACGCTCGGGGCGAAAAGAATTGATAGCGTTGGTGCAGAAGTATCTCGAATCCGTTCCACCTGTTAATAGCCTTGTTAGCAATACGCTAACACTATCTGATGTTGAGATGATAATGGAGTCATTGCTCAAAGCCGATTTGTTGAATCTACCATCGACAGTTGATAAGACAAAAGAGCCCAGCCAAACCGTGCAGTTGGATGACAACGCAAAGGATTTTCTGCTGAAGCTGAAAGGGGATTGGAAACTTGATGCAATGAGTTTCGACGGCAGGGAATTGAGGAAATTCTCCGACGCGAACATGATCGCAAGACTGACGGATCATACTCTGGCGAAGTTCATCGGTTCACGGCCCCATGGGCCGGTTTACGAGATCACCGACATGAATGCCCAGACAGATCCGGTTGAGATTTCGCTGACGAGAGAGCTCAAGGGACAGGTTGGAACGCTAGAAAGTCTGCTGAGCCTGGAGAACGGCGTTCTAACTCTAGCAACGCCGATTTTTCCACAAAATTCACGTCCTCAATCTCTCCAACCAGCCCGCGGCGTAAGAATCGAACGATGGACTCGAATAGCCGAGTTGAAAGGTCATTGGCGAATGGTGTATCAACCGCTTGATGGCACTTTAGAAAGTTCAGAGGTTGGTTATTCGCTGTCAATTGATGAGCAGACACTTACTCTGGCGGGCCATTCGCATCCCTATAAATTGCTGCCTCAAAACGCGATCCAATGGAGCTATCCGCCTGAATATGCTGGAATCAAATTTGCTTCTGGTAAGTACGAAGTTATAGATCAAGATCACGTCCGACTTGCGGTGCGATATCACGAGTCGCTTATCGATGCGACTGCATGGCCCAAGACCGCGTCATCGAACAATCCCGAAGAAGGAGTGGACTACTGCCTATTGATTCGCAGTGAACTCCCGAAGTCAGACAGATCACAACAACGGGAGCCATCAGAAGAAGAGATGGCAGAGAGTTTTCTTAGACACAAAAGGACGCGAATGATGGAACCGGCTAAAGGAAATGGAGAGAAGGTAGAAGTTGCCATGGGTGAGACCGATGATCTTCGCTTAGGCCAATCGTACAAGATTAAACTACTTGTCTTAGCAAGCGACGATTTGAAACCTGTCGCTGGAGCGACTGTCGAAGTCACTTTGATTGAAGACTACAAAGGTGTTACTGGTGATGGCGGGTTTGCAGACTTCAAGACAAACGAAGATGGAATTGCCACTATCGACAAGTCGCTGTGGCCAGGACGATACCAAATCCAAATCCGAGCACCCAAGGACTCGCGTTATCGAGATACTGAGTTCTCAAAGGATGAATCGATACTCATCGTCCACGAAGACGGTCGATATTCGCCTCGCGAGTTTCGGCTAGTCGTCGACGATAAAAAACCGACGAAGTAAAGGTTGACACCATTCACCCCGACAGGACATAAAACGGCCGATGAATTTAGTACTTCTTTTACTCGTCGGCAGCGTCATCTTCGCATCGCTGGCCGTCTGCGTCCTTTTCTTGCAACGAAGATTCAATCCCAAACTGCAATTTTCGCTGCGTGGGTTCTTGATGCTTGTTGCAATCGTCGCCATCATCCTCGCCTGTACAATTGGTTATAGGCAGACTTACATGGCGAAAGTTACCTGGATTCCAGTCGCCAAAGAGAATGCTGCCAACTTATTCCCCGCGGCAAAGGTGCGGAAGACTGATGACGGTCGTTTTGAATTCGTTTACTACGCGAGAAATCGGTCGATCCAACGTCTGATAGCTAAAACTAAACTCCGTAACTACTCGGTAACAGAGGAAGCTGTTCGCGTAACCTGCGGTGACGAGTCCGAAGCGCACGACCAGCTTCAGCGTATTCAGGAATCCGACACGATACCCAGTGGCGCATTTACCGTTCGAGGAAGGCTGCGCGATGCAAGCGGAAAACCTGTTCCAGGTGCCACGATTGATGTTTTGGGCACCTTCCAATTCATCAACTGTTTTAGGACGCGTGACGACGGAACGTTTACGTCGGCTTTGAGTGATCGAGACCCCTCTGTGCCTGTTGGTACTGGATACTACTTTCGTATTCGCTCGGCAAATGAAACTGCTGAAAATCCAATTCGTTGGCATTCACCCTATTTCTCTCTTAATCCAAGTAATCCGGAAATGCTGGTAGACATTCGGCTTCCAAATTAACTGGCAAAGACACTGTCGCCTGCGGGCTCGGCGTTAAACGAGATGCGGACAATCTACAGGAAAAAACATGACCAACCTGACAGCAAAACTTGATTGCGGCCAGACAGAAAGCGCCTGGTACCATGGACCATGGACGTTCGCCCGTTACAGTGAACTTTCAATTTCAGAACAATACTTCGACGGCATTCGAGGCCGAATCAGAAGCACGCGTTGTTGCAGTACTGGTTCATGACTGGGAAGCCAGTAAGTTCAGAACACAATGAAAAGCTGAGTTATCAGTCCTGTCACATTTAGAAACGTACGCCCAACCTACGCTCTCTTGACAACGACCTTGTGCATCACTACAGTAATGCACATATGCAGTCGATCGAACTTTCCTTTTCCGTTTCCCCTTCGTCTGGTGTGCCGATTTACCGGCAGATCATTGATCAGGTTAACGCGCTTGTGGTCAGCGGGCGACTGAAACCAGGCGATGGACTGCCTAGCATTCGGAAGTTGGCTGAGTCGCTGGAAGTCAACATGATGACAATCAGCAAAGCCTACGCGCGGCTGGAGGTTGATGGCGTCCTGGTCCGTATGCGGGGCGTCGGAATGGTGGTCGCTGAGCCGAGTTCTGCGACTTCCGCGACCGTCAAAGAACGACAAGCGGAACTTCGACCTCTGATCGAGCAAGCAGTGCTGCGTGGCTTGCAATTGAATCTTTCCAATCCGCAGATCGTCGCCGTCGTTGAATCCATCTTACGAGAGAATCGCAATGAATAAGCCACGTGTCCGAATCGAGGTGTCCAGTCTTTGCAAGTCGTTTGGGAAGCATACAGTACTTCGTGACGTGGATTGGTCCATTCCCAAGGGGGCCGTTGTGGGACTGTTGGGAACCAACGGATCGGGCAAGACGACGTTGATTCAATGCTTGCTCGGAATGCTTCGAGCGGACTCGGGCAGCGTCATGATCGATGGCGAAGACGCTTGGGATCTCTCCGCTGGCGCGAAGGCTCGCATTGGTTACGTCGATCAGCGACCAAAGTTCTATCCATGGATGAATGGTGCAGACCTGTTGAAATACGTGGGTGCAATGTACCCGCATTGGAATGATGCGTTATGCGCTGAATACGCAAAACAATGGGATGTCCCGTTGACCCAGCCGTTTGGAAAGCTCTCGCCTGGCGAACAACATAAGATCGCTATATTGACGGCGTTGGGCAACGAACCAGACTTGTTAATACTGGATGAACCCGTTAGCAGTCTCGATCCACTGGCACGACGAGCGTTCCTGAAGTCATTGCTCGATATTGCACGCGATGAGAACCGCACAATCCTCTTCTCAACACACATCACTTCGGACGTCGAACGTGTTGCCTCTCACGTCGCGTTTCTGCATGACGGCCGGATTCAATGGTTCGACGAACTGGATGTGACGAAAGAGCGCATTCGACGTTTGCGTTTTCGCTCGAAGCAACGTTTCCCGGCATCGTTTGCGATACCTGGTGCTCTGCATATTCAGATTGATGGCTCGATGGCGGTTGCGGCAGTGGCTGAGACTTCGGACGCTGACATCGATGCTGTGTGTGCTCGCTACGACGCGTCGGTCGAAGTCGAAGAGTTGAATTTAGAAGAGATCTTTCTGGAGTTGCATCATGTGGACGCGTAGCTATTGGGTTTTGATAACCTACTTGAAGCGACCTCTGTCATGGCTGTTTGCCGTGGCCACAATGCTTTGCATTTTTGGTCCATTCTACTTGATCGACGGCAAAGTTCGGAGTGTCGACAATGATGTTATCTCTGGCGACGCGATTCGCACCTTTGAGCAATTGGAAGCGGTGCTTGCTAGTGATCCCGCACAGCCTGTTGATCTCGACTATGGTCAACTTTTTAGTCTTGCTTCTCAAAAGGTCTTCCCCGTATCTCGCGGTGAGACACGTTATATCGGTCCAGAAGAGCAGGCGTTGATCCATGCCTCCCTGCAGCAAGTTGAGGGGCTGAAAAATGTTGTGGCGATGAATGCCGGTTGGGCGGTTGATCAATCGACCATCGAGCGCATCGCCAAGTTTAAGACGCTGAAGCGATTGTCGGTCTTTGCAGACCTTGGTTACCAATCGCTGGATTTGCGACCGCTAAGCAACCTTGTCGAACTTGAAGAATTGCAACTCGGGGTAATCAATCGAGTCGATTCGCTCAAGCCGTTAGAAGACTTGCCGAGCTTGCATACGCTTGGAATTGGCTACGCGATGATCTTGCATAAGCATGGTCTTGACGAGCTTGCCAGCCTGCCACATTTGCAAGTTCTCTCGCTGCCTGATTTGCGTGGCTTTCCGGGACTTCAGGACACAGTCGGCAAGTTGAAGCAGTCTAAAACGTTGCAGCGAATCAACTATGGCGTTTCCTGGGATGAAGCCGACGCGTTGGCCGAAGTGAAATCGCAAGTCGCGGGGATTCGAGTTGCACCGTCGAAGATTCGCGGCGCACGGCACGTGGTCTTGTTCTTCGCATTGCTTGCCGCGGCGGCGGTTGGCTTCCCAACCTCGCAGCTCGCAGGGCAACTCTCCCTTCCATCGTCATACCTAGCACCGCTCTATCGTGCGCCGCACTATCTTGTTGCGGGCCTGATGATTGCAACGCTGATTTTGGGCGCGATCGTGGGACTGATCTACGTCGGTGCGAATGCTTTGACAGCTTCGTCGTTGATGTTGTGCGCTGGTGGCCTGAACTTTTGGTCGGCAACGCGCATTCCAAGCAAAGGCCATGTCGTCACGAAGACGGGATTTGTCAATCTACTGATTGCTTTACCAATCGGCGGGGCGCCGTTTCTTGTGCTGGCATCGGGATTTTTCCGTCCAATGTGGATGGAGAACTATCTGATGTCGGGACAAGTCGTGGTTCCGGTGGCATGTCTTGTGATCGCTGCGTGGTTGGGCTGGCTCGGCTATCGCAATCTCGACTCGCGATTAAGAACACGAGCCGAACTTGGATTGCCAGTCGTGTTGACACTCAATGACTTTTATTCTCAGAGCATCGATTGGGCGAGTATTCCCGCATCGGCTGTGCCTGGTAACCTTCAAAGGCCAATGGCAATGAAGTTACCGATTGTTGCCAAAACAGCGCTGGCTGTAACACTGTTGTCGATGCCGCTGCGAGCAATTGGCTACGACGACCTTGGACGAATGGCGTTGATGACTTGCATCGGAGCGGCATTCGTTTGTGTATACTTGACGGGCATAAAATGGTGGCAGGAGATGCCGTACTTTGCAGCAACGACGACAAGACCCCCAGATCGCATGGGGCACGTCAATCGGCTGATGCAGGGAGTCCGATCCGACATTTATGGTTTCATGCCGTTGTGGTTGGCATGTGTCATTGCTTTTGGGCTGCTCGGTCCGTGGCAGTTTGACGGACTCGGAATTCGGCTATTGCATAGTTTTGTCGCTGTTGCGAGCGTCACGCTGGCGATTTATGCCGCGCTCCTTTGGGTCTTGATAATTCGGAACCTTATCGGAATCGCGATCGTACTCGTCATCTGCTATGTGCCGTGCTCAATGATGATGATGGAGATCGCAGTGCTCGACCGCTCCGCCTCACCACTACTCTCGGCGATCACGATCATTCTTTCTGGGAGCGCAATCGCGACTCTCTCAGTGACCGCGATCATTTTCGCACGACAATACTATGCCCGCATCGAATGGGCTCGATTTCATTAGCGATCGTCCCCCTGCAACTATTCCACACCGCTCAGGAGAAACAACATGCTGCGACTTTTAGTGCTCACAACTCTGATGTTGTCAGGTTGCACGTATTCAACCAATCCAATTTTTACGGAACAGGACAATGTGTTCGACGAAGCCTTGATTGGAACTTGGCAGTCAGTGGACGGAATACTTGACGCAGGTACTTATGAGGTGACTCGATGGGCACCCGATGATAACTCGTACCGAGTAGTCCTCCGCAATCAAGCTGAGGTGAAGCAAGGGACGTTTCAGTTGTATCTTTCTCAGATCGGCCGAACAAAGTTTCTGACAGGTAAATTTGAGAAACCACGCCCTGGGAAGGCAGGCACAGAGGAAGTGGCGGTTCCCGCCCTCTATCTAACGTATGCGATCGATCAATTGGAGGGCGATCAACTTAAGACGCGCCAACTTCGTGGAGATTGGCTCACCATGCAAGTCAAAAGTAACCCTCGGGTTTTGAAGCACGAATGGCATGCTCGACCAGGTGATACTGAAAAGAATGATCTGCGTTTAACCGCTTCGACGCCCGAGTTGCGAGCGTTCGTACTTTCGCAACTCGACAAACGCGATGCTTGGATGCCAGTCACGTTCAAGAAGATTCGCTAGTCGATAGCGAAATCGTGGACCTCAATCGAATCCCACTACCCGCAGGCACGCCGATTATTGACGAGCGTTTCGCGAAGCCAGTAATTAGGTAAACACCAAGAACAAACAGCTATTTATGCTTAATTGCGGTGCACGGCGGAATTGAAAGACTGGATCAAACCGCAAAAATTCGACTATCGATGATAATCCCTGGGTGCGCATTCCTCTCGGCGAAGTCTTTATAGGTGAGAGGAAACGAACATTTGAGTGACAACACGGAGAAAATCGTTGAATTGCTTGATGTGCATGGTGGGCGGCTGCATGGGCTGCTGGCGAAACTGAAGGCAAATCGCTGGCCGTGTGCGTCTTTTACTTGCAACGAAGATTCAATTCTAAACTTCAATTTTCCCTGCGTGGTTTCTTGGTGCTTGTTGCCATCGTCGCCATGATCCTCGCCTGTACAATTGGTTATAGGCAGAATTACATGGCGCAAGTTACTTGGATTCGCCTTCGGCTCGGCGTTGAACGAGATGCTAATGCCGCTTTTTGACTTTTTCTTTTTCGGTCGTGAGTGATTCGGGCAGTTTGATGCGACTCTATGATAGAAAGCAGGAGTGAAACTCGATTTGCCAACTGACCGAGAACTGATTCAACGAATCCGCTCAAGTGATTCTGATGCGGTAGCAGAGTTCTATGGGCGATATTCGTCCATGGTCTGGCGGTACGTCTATGCTCGAATGCGGGATGAACATGCAAGTCAGGATGTGCTCAGCGAAACGTTTATGGCAGCGATCCGATCACTCAACAAAGGGATGACGGCTGAGAATATTTTGGGTTGGCTGACGGGAATTGCGAGAAACAAGGTTGCGGATTTCTACCGGAGTCGCAAGGAATCCGGCGAACTGCAAATCGATCCAACCACCCGCGAGCCATCACCGATCAAAGCAACGGTCACCGATGTGCTCGATGCTATGCCACTCGACCAGCGGCAAGTGTTGGAGTGGAAGTACTTCGATCGCTGTTCAGTATGCGAGATTGCTCAGCGGATGGGTCGAACCGAGAAGAGTGTAGAAGCGATCCTCTATCGGGCTCGAATCACCTTTCGCGAGCAATATCAACTTGCCCTTCAATGACTACGAGACGAGAGAAATCACATGCGACCGAACTATGAAACCGATGAGCTGAGCGAGATGCTGGAAGCTGGCTACGCCGCGCCGCCGCTTGACAATGCGTTCTCGTCTAACCTGGTTCGCCGAATGCAGGCTGAAGTTGTACCGCAGAACCATGAGCCACGCGGTCGCCAAGCAGGCTGGGCCGTGGTGCTTTGCGGCATTGCAGCATCGATCTTGGCGGTTATCTATGTTTGGAATCCGTTGGGGATGAAGCCTTCTCGTGATGAAGTGGCTATGCAGTCGGTACCCGGCTCAAGCTATGAATTGAGTAGATCCCTTGATTCGAAGAGTACAAGAAGTTTTGAGACTGACTCGATCCCGACAAACGATGCCAAAGTAAGTGAGATCAAACCCCTCGATGTACCTCCTGCAAAATCAAGAGGCGTCGCAGCAGCCCCAGGGACATCGAGTTTAGAATCAAAACTTGAAAGCAGGACGGAATTTCCTAGGGGCATCGTCAAAAAAGAAGAGAGCAAAGCAAACGATAGCTACCGCAGCTTGTTAAAGTTTGAAAGCATGTCGGTAGCCGTGATGGAAGAGGTCGAAGTAGTTACGAAAGAACGCGCGAAGGCGTTAGGTCTGTCGATCATATCCCAACCCTATGGTCCCGATGCTGTTCGAGTCAGTCTAGAGTTTGAGAAGCAAGGGGAACTCAAAGAGTACCGCAGCGTTCAGCTCAGGCAATTCGACGGCGACAAGTTGCTGCTTTCTGTAACCTTGAAAGAGGGCGAATCGAAACCTGGTCGAGTTATCGTAGGCCTTGTGGCCGCGCGTAGCAATCTAGCGACTCTTTCTTTAGATATTGTCGCAATGAATGCTAGGGGTAGCCGAGTCCGATACGCGTTACCTATGAAAGACTTTGTCACTAAGCCCGAAGGGCTGTCACAACCCTAGCCGGTGGTGCTAACAGGTGCTAACCACCGGTTAGGAAGAAAATAGAACCAGAAAGCCCGAAGGGCTGACACAACAATAAAGCTACAGGTTAGTTGCCAATAGAAGGAATTGATGTGTCGGCCTTCCAGGCCTTTGTGCTCGAATGCAAATGTTTCCGGGGCCTATCGACCCCGGCAAAGGTTGTCCCAGCCCTCCGGGCTTAGAA
>JANMGV010000154.1:0-4374 GCA_031374825.1 Pirellulaceae bacterium | reverse complement strand
AAGCACGTCGAATTACGCCGCTACAAAAAAACCACCCGCGGCCCCAAGAAACCACCGCCCATTCGAACCGGTACTAAACAACATATCAGCACGCAAATCATACTCAATAACGAAAGAATGCAAGCTTGAAAGACCTGGCCTGCCGACCGGATCAGAGCGAGCCGATGGATACCAATCCGCCGCTCTTGTGCAACTCAGATGTCCCCCCCGCTCATTGAGTCCCATGGAGTCGCTGCTTGCTTTTGTAGGCCTGTTGGGAATCGCGACAAATGGACAAGAGGCTACCCAATCGAGAACGGCCAAGCAATCGGAAACTCAAGACGGCCAGCTTGAAATTGCCGACAAGCTCATTTACGAGGGAAAGGTCTTTGATTCGAACAAGGTGCCGATCGCAGGCGCGAAGCTCTTTCTGATTCCTTTTGAAATTCTTGACTTCCTAGAGCCAACAACTTCTCCGATTGTGCATCCACATCAGCACCTCGCGCATGCAATGCACGAATCTCGGAGTCGAGTACTCGGTCTTTTCGTTTGGTTTTCGATACGGATATGTATTTTTCCTCAGCCTCAACTTCGACGCCGGGTAGTGATTTCACGATGGCCGCAATCTCATCGTTGGATAGTCAGCCCATTCAGATAATTTCAACTTTTTCAGGTGCCGCAAACTTTTAAGGTTGTCAAACGTTTTTTTGTCGTGCACGAACTGGTAGATGTAGAGCTCCTCCAAACGGCCATGTCTATTGATATCTGACAAATCGCAAATCTCGTTGCAATCTAGTATTACTATCTTTGCTGACGCAAAAAAATCAATTCCCATTGTGTCCACAACTAACCTGGGCAACGACCATGCGTCTTTACTTACATACCAAGCGCCTTCAAGCTGATACCTAGGATCCAATACGACCCTTCCATTTTGCGATAGCACCCACTCGCGTGACCGACGTTGCGACTTCGCAGGAAACACTACCATGGGGAACACCAATGCAATTGTGAGAGTTGCAAGCAACAGAGTCCTTAGGCGAAATTGTCGCCACTGGGTTCCAACGTTCCGACCGAAAAGCATTTTCACGAAACTACTCTTTGACACGAAAGGATCATCCGCAAACAGAAGCAACAATACAGAGTCTCCGCATCTTTCCGAAAAGCGAGAAAAATTCTCGGAATATGGCAGGCACTTGCAATACAGTTTAGAATCCACGCTATGTAAAACAAAGGCAAAATCGTTAGCAAACCATGCGGCCTCCACAATAGTCGCACGCTATCTCAATTTGGACTTTCATTGATGATCGTTGTTCGAAGGTCGATATTCGTTATCGTTTTTAGCCTCATTGGATCATTTGCGGTTGTTGACTGGTTTGCGCTGCCATTTCAGGAACGGCGTGCCAAGCAACAACAGCTCAAATCGATGGGGGCATTCGCAATAGCATTTGATGCGAATGGCTCCGTTTCGTCCGCGCGCTTCCGTGGTTTAGTTTCGGAAGGGTTTCCTCGTGCCTGCTGTCAACTTGAAGTCGTTGACCTAAAAGGAGTTCATGATGCAAGCAATAGCCTCCAGGTGCTAACTCGCTTGAATTCCCTGCGAATGGTTATTCTAAGCGGCAGTGACGTAAAGGATGAAGACATAAAAATCCTAAGCAGGATTCCTGGTTTGAGACATCTGTGGCTAACAAATACCAAGTTGACCGATCGGTGTGTTGACGACTTGTCAAATATTGAGCTGCTCGAGATCGTCAAGCTCGACGGAACCGACATCAGTACCGAAGCAGTCAAACAACTGCGTCTCAAGAAACCAAGTCTTAGGATTGAAGGAGTTGGGAGTGCAGGATAGTCCGAGTAACGATTCCTTCGTAGGCGAAGAAAACGATTCCGCGCATCAAAGACTTCTTTGGGATATGTTCTTGTTATTCGGCGTATTCACGACCGTGTGTTGTCTGACATTGCATCGAGCAGGCCTAAACGACTGGAACGATCCCGTTAGCGTCGAGTACGCGGAAGGCAATCCTCTCGCCGCCGTTTTTCTTTTCGCCTCGGTTGGTTTGACAATTGTGACTGGACTACTGTACCGATGTTTCGGTCGAACGATCGAAGCACTGATTTTGTTTGGAGTATTTATATCTCTAACAATAATGATTGCATCTAAGCCGCACACAACCATCCACTTTTACTCCTTCTATGCGACGGTAGGCGGATCAATTGTCACTCCTCTCTTCGCATTGTACAGGCTGAGAATCTGGTCACATTTCTTTGCAATTGTAACGCCAGTGCTGTTTGCACTCCTGCTCCTCAATTGCTTGTCCGCTATTGACTTGGGCAGAGCGAATATAGGATTTGCCCAACGTACTTGGTTCATATTGGCGTGGCTGTCCAACTTTTCAGTCCTCGCCCAGTACAAGTTCGCTGGTCGAATAAGATCACTTTGAAGGACATATTTGAACGAGCCCCCACAGAATATTGACCAGATCCTTAACTTGAGAAATGCAAAGGGGTCAGAGAAATGCAAAGGGGTCAGGCCCAATACTGTTCGGCACGAGATTTGCGCATAAATAATATAAGAGTACACTATTGCGCTATCGCTCCGCCGTTCGCATCATTCTGGCATGGCACGGAGGAAATCAGACAATACGAAGCAGGAGATTCGGGATAAGGATATCACCGGGCTGAAGTATTTTGAAAAGCTGCTGCCGCTGTTTGAGCGGCTGCACGAGGTCGGTTGCGAGCGGGACGCGGCCGGTAACCGCGACCTGCATTTCGACGAGTACTGCGTCTTGGTGCTGCTGTTCTTCTTCAATCCGATCGTGGACTCGTTGCGCGGCTTGCAGCAGGCGTCGGAGTTGAAGTCGGTGCAGAAGAAACTGGGCGTGCCGCGGGTGTCGCTGGGATCGTTTTCGGAGGCGCGGCAGGTCTTCGATCCCGAATTGCTGCGACCGATCATCGGCGAATTGGCGAATTGGCGAAGCAGGCGCGTCCGTTGGCTCGCCATCCACGGCTGCCCGACTTGAAACAGTTGTTGACGCTGGTGGACGGCACGTTGCTGACGGCTCTGCCGCGCATCGCCGAGGCGTCGCTGCTCAAGCGGCAGACTGGCAGCGGGCAAGTGAAGTGGTGCTTGCACACGCATTTCGACGTCGAGAAGTACGTCCCCGATCGCATCGACGTCACGCCTGACGGGGGTGGCGAGAATGACGAACGCGCGGTGCTCGAACGGGTGCTGGAACGCGACCGGCTGTACGTCATGGATCGCGGCTACGCGAAGTTCTCGCTGTTCAACGCCATCGTGAAGCATGGCAGCAGCTATGTCTGCCGGCTGCGCGACAACAGCGTTTACGAGGTCGTGGAGGAGCGACCGCTGACCGACGCCGATCGTCAAGTCGATGTCCTCAGCGATCAAATCGTCCACATTGGACTTTCCGCCAAAGCGGCGAACCGGCCGGATCATCCCGTGCGACTGGTGATCGTGAAGGTCACGCCGCATGAGAGTCGCGGCAAATATCGTGGCGGCTCGTCCGGCGTGGACAGCGACGGTTTCCTGCGGATCATGACCAACCTGCTCGACGTGCCCGCCGAAATCATCGCGTTGATCTATCAACGTCGCTGGGAGATCGAGGTCTTCTTCCGCACGTTCAAACACCTCCTGGGCTGCCGGCATTTGCTGAGTCATCACCCGGACGGGATCAAGATCCAAACCTATTGCGCGATCATCGCCTGTCTGCTGATCAACCTCTGGACCGGCCGCCGACCCACCAAACGCACGCACGAGATGGTCTGCTATTACCTGATGGGCTGGGCGACCGAAGAAGAACTACTAGCCCATCTGTCCAAACTTCACGCACGCGACGCTGCCACCACACGCTAACTCCAAGGGAGGGGTGCTTGTGAACTCGGCGTCCGCGTCGCTTTGTGCTGCGCTAAATTCTCCCAAGCGAGCCTCTCCGACAGTTCGTCCCTCGTCCCCGAACAGCAACCTAACAACGCACGTTCACTGGCACTGAGCGACTGGCCAGACAACAGCATCAGCCGTGCCGAACAGTATTGGACCTGCCCCCTATCCCGTTGCGACATTCACAAAGTAGTCATTCGTGATTCAACGCTTCATCCAAATTCAAAACCAAGCTGGCGATCAGTGTATAGGCCGCTAATTCATCATCGGGCTGAGCTTGCTCAGGGCGTTGATAGTTCGTCTGACTCAGAAACTTGCGAGCGTCAGCGGGATGCGTGCGGTAGTGGGTCAACGCTCGGTCGAGTTCGCGTTCGAGGATCACAGTCTCGTGTTGCGTCGGTGGGCGTGAGACGACTCGGCGCGTGATCTCGGTCAGACGAGTCGATGGATCAGCTCCCGCTTGCAGCGCGTGAGCGGCCAGCGCGCGTGCCGCCGCGAGG
>JANMGV010000231.1:0-4003 GCA_031374825.1 Pirellulaceae bacterium | reverse complement strand
ATGCAGAATTCTACTACTGCATACATGCAAGTCCCGTCAACCATTCAATTTGGCAATGAATGTCACCGCATGACCCGCCGAGTCGCAAACGATTTGTTCGACGGTTCAACTATTCCAAAGTGTCCATCGCATCGAGTCTTCGGAACGTGTCAATAAATTTGAGACAACTTCGATTTTTAATTAGTGAGTTTTCTGCGGCATGGTTGTTGCGTTTTGACAGGGATGTTGGATTTTTTGAGGCATCACTCGGGTGTTCAAAGTTTGTTAGTAGGTTATTTTGCTTTAGTTCGATGAAACGGAAGCGAGCTCTGCGGGGACGCAACTTGCTGAGGGATAATCGGACCGAGGGTGCGTCAAAGGCGCTGCCAAAGGCTTCTGGGAACAGTTGATTTCCGGAAGCTTTTTCTTTTGGTCGGGAGCCTTTGCCGACGGCGGGTTGATCCAAACTTCGGTTGGAAGTTTTTGTGGCTTGGGTGTCCCTCGAACGAATCGAGCCGGGTGCTTTGCGTAAGCAGCCTTCAATGTTTCAGCCCGGGACACAATGATGTCGGCAGCTTGACCATAATGAAGTGAGGCTGGCGTAACATACCCGATGGAGCTGTGGTAATGCTCCTCGTTGTACCACGAAAAGAACGATTGACAGAAGCTACGAGCGTCTTCGAATGAGCCGAATCGATCGGGGAAGTCAGATTGTTGCCTTGCGTGGTTTTGGATCTTTAGTCGCGGCTAATTTTCGCTTGGCGTCAATCGTTGAATCGATATTTGCTTTCGACAATTGACTTCGTTCGAAAATACCTTTGAACGCACTGACGCAGTTTGGCGGAATCACTTTCATCAATAGCCTTAGCGCAATTGTCGATCGCCTCTTTTAGAGCAATTCGACAATTACAGAACTCACGTAATTCGGGACTGGCGCTTGGTCCGAGACCAACCGCCCAGAGAGCATTCACTGCTTCGAATATTCTTTTTAGTTCAAGCAAACTTCCATTCAGAGGGGTTCTATCCCGAACTTCCGCGAGGCAGGGAGAAAGCAAGTCACATAGTTTCCAGTTTTCATGTTCAAAATTCATCCAACCTCGATCACCTAGTGAAAAAGACATTATTGGTTCTCCTTTTTGACGTGATTAAGCCCAGAGGTAGGGCAAGAGGTAAGGTGCAACTGTGGGATATTTTCGCAACAGAATGCGAAAGCCTTCGACAAGCTGATCCTCTTTTTTTTCGCCGAAGGTGGATTGAGCGACGAGTCTGGAAGCTTCAAATAGCTTTGCAGTAATAGGGCTGTCCATAGGATCTGCCCCTTCTTGCATATCAAGCGTCTGAATTGCATCGCAAATAGCGTCTAAAACCAGCATAAATTCGTCAGAAGTCATAACACCCCCCCGAAAAGCTAGTGAGTTTCAGAAAAGCCACTTCACATATATTAACCGTTACGACGCGTCTGACCATCGGAAAAATCCAAAAAACGAAAAATTCTGCAAGAAATGTCAGTCACGTGACATGTCACGTACGTTATCGTTCATGTGAATTGTTTGTGGATTGCCGATTTTCGCGATTTGATTATGATTGAATTTTGCAACTTTAATATGGGAAAGTGTATGTCGAATCCAGTTGACTCAAACCTAAGCGAACGGGTTTTGCAATTAATTAAGAATGGGATTGCAAATCATGAGTTTGAATCCCAATTACTACTGAGTGAACAGTTTTTGCTCGATTATGTCAAGGAAAAATTGTCAAATGGAGATGAAAAAGGCCTCGCTCGGACCCTCTCGAAAATGCCAATTCGTCGGGCTATCGCTTTATTGGAAGCTGCAGGCGTGCTTGATGTATTACCCCAGCGCGGGACCAAAATCAGAACACCTTCAGACGATGAGCTGCGAGAAGTTTGGGAAAATCGCGTTGCAATTGAAGATTTCATACTAACCAAACTTGCACGATCTAGGGAAATTAATCTCTCAAAGGTTTGCGAACTTCATCTCAAAATGAAGTCCATGCTTTCTGGCAGTTTATTCACGTCGCCGACGGACGAAGAACATCGCACTTTTGTATCACTTGACGAGTGGTTTCATGCTGAATTGGCGAGGGCTGCTGGTTTTCCTGGTCTTGCTGACGAACTTGCAATGTTGCGTATGAAGCTTCAGTTAGCGGCTCCAGTACGCAAATTCTCGAACAAGCAACGATATTTTGCCATTGCAAACGAGCACGAAGAAATTCTGAAGGCGCTTGGTGCTTTTGATGAATCGCTAAAGCCAAGGCCCGACATTAATGCAGTTCGACTTGCATTTTTTATCCACATGAAAAATTCAAGTAGGGACAGTTGGAGGATTGAACAGCGCATTAACCGATCTCACGACTATGGTCAGAACAACGTTTTCGATGTGCCGGATATTTCGCCACTACCAGACATTGATGTGCTACCCGTTGAGCATTTTCTTCAAATGCGGCTTAGCACGGAATACTGTGCAGTTGCACTGCTTGCAAGTCAACCTGGCGTAAGTCTTCATGTTTTGGATTCACTTCATAATGAAATGAAGAGCGAAGCGGCAACATCGGAATTCACTGTTCAAACGCAATCAAAATTCATTAACCTAGATATTACTTTCCATTCAGCATTATGTTTTGCAGCCGGAATCCTCTTTGGCGAAGAAGTGGTTGGATATTCTTGGCACAAAGTTTGGAAAATGGGAGGGCATGAAGTTGATCGGAGTCGTGCTAACACAATAGTTGCCGAACACGAGAACATTCTTTCCTCAATCCGAGTTAGCCGAGGAACGGGGCGAGACATACGAAATGCAGTTAAATCTATGGAGCAGCACGTTTTTGGAGCTTTTGTTCGAAATAATTTTGATAAACGTATGATACGGCGCGCGATGCAGCACATGATCTCCGAACATCGGTTGTTAAAAAGAGTTCTTGACAGCAGCAATCCAGAATGAGACTGTCAGGTAATATTTAACCCACAGTCATTCTTAATGCGATTGCAATGGATTTTTCCTTTAGTGATGCTCCGTCGTTTGGCCAAGAAGACTATGAGCATCGAAAACGCTACGTGCAATCGATGTTTAACGGAATTCGTCTATGGGCCGCTAATTACTTGAGTGAGTCATTCAACCATCAGCTCAAGAATCGCGCTCAGAATACAGTGGAGGAAAAGCATGACCTTTGTCGCTTTGTGAACCGCGAATTGCGCGAATTTGGGCTCGCAGTATGCTGTCCCAAAAGTGGATTACCAGCGACCATTCGATATTGCAGCAGTGGGCGTAAAGGCGGAGGATTGTTCGGATATGAATGCGTATTTGAAAATGGAAATTCGAAGAGCATTCGTTCTTACTCTAAATTGCTACAAAAAGTAGATCTCGTTGTCGATAGCGAAGATCGAATGCATTTTAGAATGCGCAAATCGTTAGACAATTCCTCGAAAGAGCCATATAGATAACCATTTTTTCTGCCAACAAACCGGCGATGAAAAACATCGAGAGGTCGACGGATGCTGACAGGCGACGTACTTCGAAGGACACGATTCCATACCTATAATTTCTTTGTGCCTTTCCTGCCTGGCTTCGGCCATACAACCTGATACAGCATTGCAATTGTCGGGACTGTCACTAAGGATTCAGAAAAATGAAACGTCCGAACTGTTCCTGACGGAAGATTTTCCATTCATTACAAATTTGCATTACCGACCCGCATTCGCCGATCGCTGCTTCGCCCTGTCCTGTTCGATCCATGAATCTGCTTGGAGCAAAAGCGATTGTGCCCGCAGCAGGTCTCCAGCTCGCAAATAAGCTGTCGATTGAAAATTTCCATTCGCATCCTTGAAGTTGCGTTCTATTCGAACGGAATAATGCTCTGCACCACTCTCTGATTTGTTCTTCCAAATGGCAACGCTGATGCCGCCCGATCCACCGAAGGACATGATGGGCCGCATTGATTGAACTTTCGAACTATCGATGGTTTCTTCGTTTTGAATAGCTTCTGGTTCGTTTGGCATTTTGTTCCTCCTTGA
>JANMGV010000215.1:0-27719 GCA_031374825.1 Pirellulaceae bacterium | reverse complement strand
CATTCTGTCTATTGGTTCCATCCAGCCAGTTATTATGTTGCTCGCAAGCTCACCTATGCCCGCGAGCTAGCGACGGATCGGAGTGTGGTTAATTGTGGCGAGAATGCAAATGCCTATGCAACCAGTCTCGTTGCTGTCCTTGCGCACCTCAATTCCAAATCGATCCAGCGCGCATATCGGCGAGTTCCAGCAGTAGCCATGTCTGCGTTCTGCAAGATGGAAGATCGTTTGAACAACATCATGCGTCAAGGCCATCTCGGTATTGCATCAACGAGAGGCCGTACGCTTGTTCTAGTTGTAATATGTGTCGCCACAGTCACCACATTGCGGCTTGAATTGTTGCCAGCCCAGACGGGACAACAAATAGCAAGTCAGAATCCTCCACACGAATCTGAAACGGAGGTTGGTTTTGATGAACGTGTTAGGAATCTTTTCAATCCTTTGAAAGGCATTCGCGAGTATGCCTGTGTTATGCACGCGCGTATCAATGCCAAGGACGCCTATGGAAAGGACCTATACGACATTGACAAGATTTGTTTAAGGGCGCGCAGTCGAGAACGACAAATGGATTACTATTGTTGCGGTTCTTTTCAACACCTTTATGACGATACAACAGGTCAACTTGAAATGCCACGGGATTGGTGGCAGTCAATTTACGTTCGCGATCTTGAACATCATTCTTGGGATGTGTTCGATTCTCTTAACAAACAGACTATGTGGAAGACCGGCGACAAGAGGCAAAAGGTAATTATGCATCCTGCAATCGATCCTTTTGTCGCTTCAGTGTGGGAAATTGGTCGTGGGCCTGCGGGCACGAATTTTGGAAAGTTTGTCGATCTGGTTGAGGATTCAATGGAGATTGGCCAAGTATTTGCGCTGAAGGATGATTTTTTGGGCAGATGGCTGGAACCACCAAACACAGGGATGGTGTTGCAGCTTCAGATTTCAAAACCAAAGGAAACGATAGACACCAAGTGTAGCTATAGGGAACTTGACGAAGAACGCACTTTGGGCGGCCAGAAAATAATGGATGCTGACACGAAGTGGAGGCTTTCCGGTGGCCAAAGTTATTTGCCGGAAGAGACGACAATTATGCGCTACGATCCAGACGGGAAGATAATAGAGTGCAAAGTAACCTACTATTGGATTGGTACCAATGAACTACCTGAAGATTATTTCACTTCGAAGATCATCAACCCCGAGAAGTTCATCGACTATCGTGGGCACTTTTTTGGTCCTTTCGCAAAAAAATTCGAGAAGAATTTTGAGCTTCCAAAACAAGTGTTGACGACAGCAGTAATTTCTCCTCCGTTACCATCCGTTGCACGAAATCAAAACGAAACGTCTCGAAAGCCGGACACCAGTCCCATTCCTTTGATTGCTCAAGATGACGAAGTTGCGAGGACACGTCAGGAAGCGATTCGAAGGCTCAATGCGTTTTTTGCTAATGCTGCGAAAGTAAGTAATCTTTGTTCGTTTGACGTGTATGCCGAAGGGTTAGAGCCACACTACGTTTCGCAGCATACGATTTGCAAGCAACGATTGGAAAGCCGATTCGATCGGATTTTGCTGCATAATCGCGAAGAACTCCACGATCGGTCCTTCGATTTGCGCTTTGCGGATAGCGTACTCTTTGCAGCGAACACTCTGCTGGAGGTATTTCCACAGAGAATTCCTTTCACTGTCGACTCTGACTTTGTTCGCCGTGAAGAAGATTTATCAAGTGATAAAAAGAAATCCATTTGGTCAATGGATGAAAGTTATTTGAATTGGGATCCTTGTTTTGGTGCGCTTTGCGCTTGTGGCCTTTCCCATCGGCTTAACAGCAACATTGAAAAGGAAGTCTATGATCGAGATGCGCTGCTAATATCGAAGAATAATGACGGGACAACGACCATCGTTTCTTTAGGCAAGAATAAGAGATTTGGATACGAAGTTACATTCTTGGAACAACCCGATTTTCTGCCTATTTCCGTTGTGGCGCGCGATGGTTCGACGAATAGGACCGGACCGCAGGAGGCACACAACATAGAGGACTTTCGTGAATGGTTGGCGAGCTCGCGAACGAACACAGTATGGAAGGCGGTTGGGGATTGCTATGTCCCAGAGATAATCGAATTCAAATGGAAGACGAATGGGGTACCTCGTTATGATAAGTTGGTTATGACTAATTGGAAGCTTGGCGAGGATGTTGAAACCGAAGTGCTTTCGCGGGAAGCCATGGCGATCGAAAAGCTGCGAAAAATTAATGCTCCAAAAATCTGTGATCGAATTCAAAGAGCGGCTAAATCTGTAGACACTCGCCAAAAGCTAAAGTTTGATAGGCATTGATTCATTGCGCGTCATATTGGTTCCACCGATCGAGTTATTATGTCGCTCGCAAACTCACGTTTTGCCGCGAACTCGCTACTGATCGGGTGGTAATTTATTGCAGTGAAGGTGCGAAAGACTTGTGTTCGGGGAAGACGTCCACTTTGACGTTACCGTTGTGGTAAGCTTAAACAGTTATGGACAACCGCTGTTTCTAGGATTCGATTCGCACGTGTTCTCGGTTCGAGACGCAAATAGGTTAAGGTCGGATATTATGTCGATCTAGGACAAATTCAGTTTGAATACGACTGCTCACTGATTCGCATTGGAGTCACGCTATGAGATTGTTTCTATCCATTACATTTGTAGCGTTACATATTACGATCATTCCGAATTTATTTGCGCAAGAGAAAAGTGAAGCCAAAGCCATAAAGGAAGTATTTGCAAAATACCTTTCGTCCGACTGGCCTAAGAAAAAGGAATTCATGACCGAAGAAGCTTGGATCGAATATACGCTGAATGGACTGATGGCAAAAAAATCGGTTGCAGAATCTGAAATTCAATCGCTTGGAATCAAGGATTACAAATTCCTCAACGGCCGTGAGGATTACCGTTCGTTGCCGAAAGAACCGGCGATAAAAAAAGCGATTCAAATGCGAAAAGCTATGTACAAAGAGCTGAAAGATAAACTAGGGGAAAAGTATGACACGCTAGTGGAAAAAGTCTTTCAAGATCCGAATAAGAAGAAGCTGCAGCATGAACTATCGGAATTCGCCGTGTCCGACGATGGACTAAGTGCAACAGCCGAGTGCAAGATTGAAGGCGTTGATGTTTTGATACCAATGAAATTTCGAAAGAGCGAAAAAGGATGGCTGTTTGATGGTAAAGACGAAGTCAAGTTTTTCGAAAGGCAACGGTAATGCCTATGCAGGACAATGAGCAAAATCTCAGTAAAGCTGATCTATACTCAAAAAACTCTGCGCCACAAGGAACAAAGTCTGTCGCACACTGGCGAGGTCGATTGAAATATCTGCCTTCGCTAATTCTTCTTTTGGGATTGCTCTACTTCCATTTTGGATATGCAAAAATCGAAAACGGGTTTACCTATAATTGGTCTCCTTCGCGGCGAACCATATCGGCCACACTTTTTTATGGCCAGCCAAAGGTTTACTGGACGAAGAGTGCGGGTTCCAACATATCATTGAAAAATGCTTGGATAGAAGCAAACGATATTAGAATAAAATTTACAAATTGGAATATCGCATTTGGTAGAGCAGAAACTCTACAAACTCTCAAGTTCGATCCGATGGCTTTCTTGATAAACGCAAACACGATGCTGAGTGAATTTGTGATTATTGTCGTATTGCTGGTTGGAACCTATCGACGTCGAGTTTCGGTTCGAGGCCTAATCGCAATCGTGTCTTGTGTTGCGATTTGGTTTGCGATGGTATTTCGTTTGTAAATCCGCCCGTTCAAGATTCGTCGAGTTGATTGCTTCTGCAAATCGCACTTAGGACCAATTGGATAACAACCCAATGAACCTGAAAATTCTCTCACTCAAGGCTCTGCGATTGCAATTTGGAATCCGTTGGTTGTTTCTCATTGCTTTGATCGTAGCGATAGGGGTCGTTGTAATCCGAAGCCAATACACGTACACCATCTTCTATTCAGAGGTGAATGCTTCGATGCATCTTCCAAACGGTCAAGACGTTGAAACTAACCGGTGGATTGCCACTTCCGTCCCGTTTGAGTTGGAATTTTTCCCCACGAATTTCGAAGGAGAGCATTATTTATGTCAGTATTTCAGAGGAAATCCGCACCATATTGTTGTAGGGCATCTCGAAATCGGCGGACAGAAATACGCGCCGATAGTTACTGATTACACTTTACGAAGGCGTGGCAATCACATCAAGCGTTTCGAGTACTGGGTAAAGCCGCGCAAGTTTTCCGACGTCACGATGCGAGACCATTAATGAGAACAACAAATGCTTTAACACCTCTTCGCGCCCTTCGAAAAGAAGTACGGCGCAGAAGTTGAATTCCCTGAGAGTGTTGGTGGCTCGGCCAAAGGCGACGAATAATAAAACGCCCACACGTTTTCACGTCGGGCGTTAACGAACAACCAACTTGGTCCTAACCCTTCGCCGCGAACCTGCCACGATCTGATTTCACGAATCGCGACTCAGTGCCTTTCGATAGGTCCCGCAAAATGGCACTGTAAAGAGTTGCCGAAGGGGTCTTGCCACCGGGACTTGTCCAATATCCTTTCGCTGACATCGCTTCGACCATCTGAAATGCGCTCAGCGGTTCCTTGGGATCGGTAAGAGCTTTGAACGCGGCGTCGAGGGCGCTCAGGCGTTTCTCGGTTGGCGGTTTGGCTCTCTTCGATTTGGCTCCCGGTTCCGTAATGACCTTCGACTGAGGTTTGTCCTTCTTCGCCGATTCCTTTTTCTCAGCCTCTTTCGGTTCCAGTCGCGACACCCGAATCGATTTGCCCGTTCGCGTATTGGTGCAAACCCACCAGCCGGCTTTCTTGTCCTTGGCGTCGACCCGAACGTCGAGCCGATTCTTGCCAACGAATGCATAGTAGGTGCCGCCGATCTTGATTTCTGCCTTGGTCATGTTTCTGTCTCCAATGTGAAAAGATGTAAGTCGCAAATGCGACGACACACATGGAGCCATGGTTTTCGAAGGACATCAAGCGAATAATGGAGCAATTCGGAAATGTTATTCGACAATTCCATTAATGCCAAAAATGGCCAACAGGATGCGATTTGTGGCGTTCGAAGAACAGTCGCGGAATTGGTCGCAGTGGGCGGAAAGACGCGAACGTGGGCGTTGTGTGCGACGACAAAAGGTAAAAGCCGCAGAGGTTGAAGCGGTGTTTTTAATGTACTAACGCTTTCGATCGAAGCTGCGTTTCAAGTTTGGCCCGTAAAATAGTCAATATGCTCGTATCACTCGTACCTTCCAAAACTCCGCAAGGGAATGAAACAGAGCTGAGCTTAGGATTGTTTTCCAAGAAGCACCGAAGAGTTTCCCGTTGTCGAACAAAAGGAAGATACAAGCCTACCAATGACCCGACTTTGGAAAGCTCCTGCAAACTACTATCGCTTATTTTCGGTTCGATTATCGATAGGATTCTTAAGGTCTTGCATCGCCTGAGTTCAAGCAACTGGATTTCGGTTGGACCGCAGTTATTCAAAGCTAGGGAATGTAAGCGATCCAGTTCCGAGAGTGACGTCCATCCTTCATCACTAAGTTGACAAAACGCAAGGCTGAGAGTGAGTGAATGTTCGCTCGAATTAAGTGCATTTATGAACGCGGCGTTGCATTGTTGACCATTTAAGCTGATCCCAAAATCCGATTTAAATTTTATATTCGAATCCTCCCACCCTTCTTCGCTGATCACAACGCCGCTTGCTAACGAGATGTGCGTTGGCTTTGCCATTATTGCGACTTGTTGAAGCTCCCTATAATCCAATTTGACGGGATTTAACTGTTGCGCATCGGCCGTATAGGTGATTAGGATTCTCAAACCCAGCGTCGACAAAAATTTTGCATCATCGGGTTGGAGTCGTGAGCATTGAACAATCAGATAATCATCTCGAGTAGATGCGCGAATTAGTTTTTCGATGGCCTTATAGTTTCTCTTCACGCCCTTAAAAACGAAGAAAAGTTGGGGCGTTTTTGAAAACCGGATATTATTGGCCATCTCGTCGTCGATCAAATCAACCGGAATTGTAAGACCCTCTACCACGCCGCCCTCTAGGTAATTAGTTAGTGGCGCGAAGATCTTCGGTAAAATGATGCCTTGACCGCTCAAGACCCAGCCGTTCGACTCGGTGTTTCTGTGTCCCGCTATTAATACTACTCCACCCGCTTCCATAACTTTCGAGACTAGCTTTTTGTGTGCCCGGGCAACGCGCATCCTTGGAATCAGCGTCGACGATAGAATCGCAACAATGGCGCAGACGACGAGCATGGATAGAATTCTGAATTTGCCTCGGCTCTGCAATATCCCGACGATGAGCCAGGAAAAGAAAAGCGTTGTTGCAGTAACGACAAGCAGTTCCGGAGATCCAATCCGCCAGCCAGTCACGAGCATCGTTCCGATTGTCGCGACAACCGTAATCGCAGCGATCCAGCACCACTTGATTGTACGAGGGCGGAATTGTTTTCGGCGGTCGGATTGCAAATCAACATTGGTTTCCATTCAGGCTATATTACCAAAGTATTGCGAAGGCTACGAAACTTCCAATCGAATTTCTATTGCGGTCGCACTTGGACCGGTCCCGGTTCGATCCTCCGAGCCATGACTTCGAAGCCGATTGCAATCATGGCTGCGGTCAAGCCTTTTTAGCTCGATTCATAAAATAGATTTTTCGAAAATCAATAGTTCGAAGTTGTCGTGACAGTCGCACGTGTGATAAAGTAATGATCGGTTTCTGCGGCCGAAGTCTGACTAGAAAGGTTACGATCGTGAAGCATAGCTATTTAATTTGTGTCACGCTTTTGAGCGCCTTCTTCAATTGCGTGCCTGCTCGTTCGCAGAATGATGATGAGTTTCGACGGATTGCATTGGAGTCGATTGGCGAGCGTGAAACGAACTCGGCGGTTCACATCTTGATGATGGAATGGAGAACGCAAGATGCAAGAGTTGGGCCGATCAAACAAGCGGAAGTAATACAAGAAGCTGTACCAGTTGCTGGGTTCGAAGAAGTAGTACGCCGCAACAATGAATACATGCGAAAAATGGTCGAACGTCAAATGGCAAAAGGTCGATTACTTGCAAATCGTACAATTCCTCAGTCAAGCTTTCACTCGCCATTCGAGATATGGCTTTCTCCTGATCAATGCTGGGTTCGAAAGAACGGCTACATACCGCAAGTCGACAGAATTGAAAAGTTGGTCACTTGGTGTTCTACGTTTACTGAAATGAACACTTTGTCATATGAAAAGCAAAATCCCAGGCTTATATTTATCAGCAAAATGAAGGATCCGGAAGAACATCGATCCCTGATGGAGAACTGCGGACTGCCTCCTGAACTCGGGAGTATTCTTCGGCTTCCAAAGTTGAGTAAGCTCGGTCACGACGATGTAATTACTCAAACCATCTCCAACGGCGTCGTTCATACCGACAATATTTTTTCTCCTTCGCAAATCGAATTTAGCCGGAAAATTGA
The DNA here is from genome assembly GCA_031374825.1 of Pirellulaceae bacterium. Taxonomy (GTDB): domain Bacteria; phylum Planctomycetota; class Planctomycetia; order Pirellulales; family Pirellulaceae; genus JANMGV01. Next base: position 20,223 of record JANMGV010000215.1, on the reverse strand, counting down.
ATTACAAAATGGCCATTTTCACAAATCGATTGCGAACTTTGAAAAATCGCAGGAACGCTTTGTTTGCAAGTCGGTAGCATACAATGCGTATAGTCCAAACGACGAGTTGATGCGTGGAACTTTGAGTAATTTCGAATATCAAGATGTAAAAGGAGTTCCAAAGTTCGTTCCTAGCCTCTGTGAATACGAAACCTTTGTTGTGGTTGGCGGTCAGAAGAAGCGAGAAGAGAGTCGCAAATACAAAGTAATGGGCTACGAAGTTGCAGACAAAATTCCTACAAAACTCATTTCACCAACTCAGCCTGATGGTATCGAAGTTCAAACAGTAACTCACGAATAGCGATGAGTTCGCATAATTCGTTTTATTGCACCATACTTTACTTTCGGGCTTCGTCAGCAGAATTTGTGGGTTGATTTTGGTTCGGGTAAGTTCGCAAGTTGATGATACAACGCGATTTGGATCGTTTCAAACTCTTTGAAACCGTATGCTTTTCTCATGGTCAGTTTCGCTTTGTTGTTGAAACCCTCTACGATTCCTGACGACAAAACTGAGTGGACGCAAGCTCAACTTGACGCAATGGTTGATGCTGCGTCATGTGTATTTGCAGCGGCCTTGGACGGTGGAGGCTACTTGGTTTGGGAACTATAGCAATCACAGTTTGGCGACTCGTTATTCCCAAATTACAAAACGCCCCAACGTTTTTTCCGCCCGGCGTTAGCTGCCAATTAATTTCGTCCTAACCCTTCGCCGCAAAACGTCCCCGTTCCGTCTTAACGAATCGCGATTCATCACCCTTCGAAAGATCTCGCAATATGGCGCTATAAAGCGTCGCGTGCAGTGTCTTGCCACCGGGGCTCGTCCAATAGCCTTTGGACGACATGGCCTCAACCAATTGGATCGTGTTCAACGGCTCGTTAGATTCCGAAAGAACTTTGTGAAAGATCATTTTCAGAAATCGTTGACACTGTCCCGCCTGTTGACATATATTACTATTTTATCGATTCGAGAAACTGACATTCAGAGGATACAAGACTTATGGATACTGTCGTTGGACCAAGCACGAGTGCGGGACTGGCGGTATTTTATTTGGTGATACTTAGCTTGTTCGCTCACACGGGTTATTCCCAGGACCCTGCACTCGACCCTGACGACAAGCGTGCAGAACAAAAGTTGAGGGAGTACTTTTCGCACGCGAGTGAAGAGATACCAAACCGTTTGCTACGTTATTCTGGAATATGGGTAACGATCCCTGATAATCCTGATTCTCAACCTACTAACAAAGAGGTTGTTGGAATCGTTGCTCGTCTCTCGAACGAAATGCTACTCTACTGTGCATATGGCGATCGTATGCCTTCAAATCCGCAATTATTGAATGTCGTTCACTGGCATGAGATGTTCCGTTACGGAGACAAGGAAAAACGCCGAACGGCAATGGGTGATTACCGTAACCAGCGCGCGGAAACCGTTGTCAAGGACGGGACTGAACTGCCGTACTATTATCCAGTACTTGACCCGTTTGGGATGGCGCTTTGTACGAGTGGAGGCATCGTGTCAGAGCACTCCAAGACTGATGAGATTGCAGAGCGATTTTTGAAATCACAATTTCTCGGGTCTCGGATGGATGAACGCAACCTGGTTGGCGTTTGGAAATGGCTTGACGGTAGCGGAATAACTACTGTTTCATTTGATTCAAAATTCGATTTTCGACCAGTCCAAGTCGAATTCCGAAAAATCGACACGGAGACGAATTCTCTTCAAAAAGTATTTAGTACAAATCGCATTTTTTGGAAAAGAAATTCTGCTGACGAACTGGAACTAAAGCGTTTGGAACAAAGTGAGTATCAAGAGCAAAACCACAGGCAAGTCGAACTTTCATTTGATATAGATTGGACTCAAGGGACGAAATGGAAGGACAACAAGATTGATTGGCGTGATGTTTTTGATGGAGATCCAATGAATTGGCGAACGACTGCGCTCACCTTTTTCGACAAGGCAATAAAAGTTGACGCAAAGTAGAGTGGCCAAATCGATGGTCAGTTTTGTCGGTGAATAAAATGACCAAGATCGCAGTTAAATAGTGGGTTTGAAATTGAGTTAGTTCAACGGGAGTCACTAACTGTGTTTAAACGCATTTTTGAGATTGGCCTACTTCTACTCGGTTGCTTAACTGGCGAACAGACGATTGCTCAAGACAAAGGAGATGCGTCTCGCCGCATAAATGAGTTCATCTCTAATGCCTCAAAAGTTAACGAGCTTTGTTCGTTTGACGCTTCTTATGACAAACTTATCGATGATTACGGGACGTGGGGTAGCATCTGCATTTACCAAAAAACTCATCGTAGCTTGCGTGAACAGCGAGCTGAGATGTTAAGGCCGATTGGCGATAAGAATCTTCGATTTACAATGCCGATTAGTTTTCTTGCGCTGCCGGGATTTCAGGCCACGGGGTATCCAACATCATTTCCAGTTAGTGAGAATACGGAATTTTTTCGTGAAGAAGTTGATAAAGAGCAAGGACAAAAATCATTATCAATTTGGCCCAGTCAAATGAATTGGGATCCTTGTTCGCTCGCAATCTGTGACGGCAAAGGCAATTTTAATGACGTTAATGACGTGCCACAGGGCTTTCTAGATCGCCACATTTTAGACGTACTTAAAAACGAAGACGGGACAACGACAATTGCCTTTTTGGGCGATAATAAGACATGGGGACATGAAGTGGTCTTCTCCAACGAACCGAATTTCCTTCCCATAAAAGTGATTGCCCGTTTCGCAATCTCAAACCCCGCTGGACCCAGAATTGCAACTAATGTCGAGGAATTTCGGGAATGGAAAGGCCATTCGGAGACATCGACCAAGTGGATTTCGATTGGAAATGTTTATGTCCCAGAAATGATCGAATTTCAAAGAAATTCCAATCACAACGATGTCCACAAACGACTGTTATTCTCAAATTGGAAATTTGGAAGCAAAGTAGAAGCGAGCGTTCTAAGCAAAGAGACAATGACGGATGAATACCTTCGCAAGCTTGACGTGCACGGTATTCTTGATCGGGTTAACGACGCCGTTAAGCCATATGAATTGATGGCAAGGAAAAATGAAGACTCCACTGTAAGTGAAAGCATAAAATCACATTTGGCGCGAATCGACGCAATTGATGATGAGTACGTCTGTTTTGCAAAGTTACGAGTCATTTCAACTCGGAGCGAACGAAATTATCGCCGAGAAGTTGATCGAATCTACCTTCGAGCCCGAAGCAAATCGAATAACTTGGATTATTTTGCCTGCGGAGATCAAGAATACGATCTTCAAAACAATGGCCATCCCATTTACAAATCTCGCATATGGTCGCAGTCGATCTCTAGGGGAAGCAGAGAAACTAATTTGCTTTCCTTTGATGATGGCATCGATAGAGCGCCAAAGGCAATAGAGCCTACGTTCGTTCCGATTGACCCGTTTGTAATTGCAATGTGGCCCCGGCCCGACCGAAGCGATCGTGTTGAGATGAATGACGTTGCGAATTTTATTCTTCGATCAAACCCCGCTCGTTCGGGTTTAAAGGTGGATGGAGCTGTTTCAGGGCAGCTGCGTCGTGTTCGTGGTCCGCGACCGATGATAGTCCATATGCTGATTTCCAATCCGATAGGAGAAGTGGAAGTACCAGAAACAGTTTTCGAATTTAGGAAAGATGATGGCGGGGCAAAAGGTGGCGAAACGATTGCTGATATTCGAACTAAGTGGCAACATCTCAGCGATGACATTTATTTGCCTTTGGTTACAAGCGTGACCGAGAAAAGGAGCGATGGGGCCGAGATCGTTGGCGACATAAAGTTTTATTGGCTGGAAAAGAAAGATTTGCCAGACGATTACTTCACCTCGAACATTATCGATTTGGAGAAAAAAGTAGACTATCGGAAACACTTCTTTGAACCATTCATAAAGGTGTATGGAGAAGAAGTTGAGATCGCCGAAAGCGTTGGTGGTACGGCAAATGAAGATAAATAACAAAACGCCCAACCTCTTACCGTCGGGCGTTGCGTCCAAACCAATTTCGTTCTACACCTTCGCCGCAAACCTACCCGGATCCGATTTCGCGAAATGCTTAGAGTGGACCCGCTATGAACGTCTGGCGGGAACGGCATGTGAAATCACTTCAACTTGCCGTTCCGCCAGTTTCCGGTCGACATCGGTTTCGTTTTCACACGCGGCATTTGCTGGCGTTAATGGCTTGCGCAGCAATCGCAATCGCCGCTTTGAACGCAATCAAAAAATTTGGCTACACAAGAACCACGGTTGAAATCATCAACTACTATCCTACTTGGGGGCCTACGGGTTCTGTCGAATTCAAAGTCCGCCTTCCAAACTTAAACGGTTTTTCCTATTGGGGATTCCCTGTACCCACGAGTGCATCATCCATCGATTACTCGAAACTCGTTGGGTCGAAATTCCCGATGGAATATCGTGTCCAACGGTTTCTATGGCTGCCCCCGAGAAACCAACAATCGTCGCCTACCGCCTCCTTCAGGTAAAGGTAGATCAATTCGTAAGTGACCAGCGAGCTAAGTGACAATTTCAATCCGACAGTCGAAAACCGGATGTGATAAATCGGGTATAGATTCCCGATGAAGGGAACACTCTCCACGCCACCGTGCTTGCGGGACTCGCTTTGGGTCACCAACGGCAATAGTCAGCCAACAACAAAACGCCCAACATCTTACCGCCGGGCGTTATGGACCAATCAAATTCTACATAAAGTTTCGCGGCGATCCTATTTCTGTACGACTTACGACTCCTCGTTGGGAGTTTTTCTGCTATGGCGTTGCAAGAAAAATAATGAGATTCCGCCAACGACGACTAACGTAGCTGCACTCAAATATCGAAAGTCGAATCTACGATTCCCTGTCGAATCGCTTACCCTGGCTACGGCAGGTGGTTCTTCACCAGCGACATATTCCGAGTTGCTCGTCGAATCACGAACGGTCGTTCCCAACGGAAGCTGAGGGAACAATAGGCTATTTGCCTCATCCTGATTTAGGATCTCATCGCTTTCAAGGACTGCCTCAAAGTGGAGTTCAGCGTCCCTTGTAGTTCCTGTGTAACGAGCTTGCACCACGCGAGGAATGTAGACTTTGTCGAACAGCTTATTTTCATAGTTGTACTTTCGCAATTCGCCGTGTCCACGCTTTTCTTCGTGAGACACTATTTGGAAGTAAGGAGTTACCGAATAGGAAGTGATTTCGATATCACCGGTGACGCTTGAGACTTGACGAACTGTTCGTTGACCGTCTGCGCCCTCGGTTACCTCCGACCGCATAACTGGCCTATTAATAACATTTTGGAGTTCAAATAACCGGATGGGCCAATAAACGATTCCAAGGTACGGATGTCCATTCAACAAAGTGTGATAATTGTTGCTTATCGAGTTGATAACCGCGTTCGAATTATTCGATTCTTTTCTCATTACTAGCGTCGTACAGGTAACGCCGTTAAACCATGTAATCTCTGTCGGCAATTCATCTGGAATAAATGGATATTCCAAACGCATATTCCCCTTGCCATCAAATACTATCCGCACACTTGAACCTGCTGGCTTCCCCGTCGGATCCTCGATAAATGGGAATTGCCGAATCCGATAAACGCAGCTGATCGGCGGCTGTTCTGCCACGTCCGCAAAATAAATGTCGGATTGCTTTTTGAAGTCATCGGAGTGCGGTGAGTCATCAGCAGGCTGAGCAAACGCAGTCACACGAAGCGCGACGAAAATCGCACCTGCAAATGCAACATGTTTGATGAAAGATTTGCTCACATTTTTTCGGTGGTTAGGATAGCTATATGTCCATTTAATAGTGTGACGCTCAAAGAGTTTCATTCGCCAAAACGCGGTCGGGCGTTAACTGCAAACTAATCTCGCCCCTACTTCTTCGCCGTGATCTGACTGCACCAATCTGCTCTATATTTATTAGCGATCCCTTTACATCAATTAAGTACTCGCGGATGTTCTTCAATTTCGCGAATCCATTCTTGGTCGACTTTCGATAATCCGGAGAGTGGAATTAAGATTTCCGTTCCACTTCGATCCAGCAAAGTCACGCGTCCGTCGAAACTCCCAATATAGTCGGCATCTATGATTGACTTACCGGTTGAATCCCGCCATACGTGGTACTCTCTGTAACGACGACCATTCTTTTGATCTCGCATGAATTTCAAACAGCGGCCGAGCTCTTCGTGCGATAATTTGCGGAATACATAACTACCCGATGCAGAACTAGTCGGCACGTTTACTTTTTCGATGACAAAACAACCTTCGAGAATAGCCGCAGTATCAACTGATAGTTGATTAGTCTCTATGCCTTTAAACTGAACTTTCTTAGCGAGATACACTCCATTGACGGTCGATTCATCAACTATTTGTGTCACTCTTATCGAGTACGCCAATAAACCTACATCGCCCTCTCCAAAATTATTAAACTCAAAACTGGGCATGGACCAAGACCCAAGCTCATTGAATCGACACCTAATTGCGAGAATAGATTTGAGTGTTGTTTCGAGTTCATTTCTTAGCCACTCCAAGTCAGAAGGATTTTCGCTTGAACTTATCTTCTCATTGATTTCTTTTATCTTATTCCGATGGTCGAGTTCAGCCCGTAATAGCATGTACCTTTTGGAAACGTTTCTCGTCTGACCTAAACCACAGAACTTTGCCTCAAGAGGCTGGTCGTCAATGAACAGTGCGGCCAGAAGTAGAACTAGTGCCATAGATTGTTTCCTTCACGCCCGAAATCCAAGATTCAATGGTATTGCGCATCCGAAATCGATTTACATGCTAATGCTTTTTGACAATCAAAGTCAATCGACATATGTCATGGAACAGCGTCTAACGACAAAACGCCCAACATCTTACCGCGGGGCGCTAACTGCGCACCAGTCTAAGACTACGCCTTCGCCGCAAACCTACTCCGATCCGTTTTCACAAATCGCGATTCGTCACCCTTCGAAAGCTCGCGCAGTATCGAGGAATAAAGAGTTGCCGAAGGAGTCTTATCGTTCGCACGGCATGCTGCGGCCAGGCTTACTGCGACTGGGCGAGGAATATTCCGCTTTCGTTGTTGCCACTCGCGGAAGGTAACAGCCGTTACTGCGTGGTTGTTGATGGTACATTGCGTTACCGCCCATCATTGAGCCCGTTCTCACTAGTACTTGAGTGCCCCGGGTCGGCATATTGTTCGCAGGCTTTCGATTAAAACTTTCGACACCTGGGTTTGTCGAATGTTCAATTCATGCATTGACGGTGCGATTGTCAAGAGTGATTTTATTCCGTCGTCGCTTATTTTAGTGCCTTCGAGCGACAATTGATTAAGTTGAGGCAATGTTGCCAGTAATGGGATAATTTCGTCACCAACTGGGCAATTTGTCAAATAGACAGCACGGAGCGATGGGTGATTCTGAAGTGCTCGAAGACCTTCACTCGAGACGCTACAGTTTTTTAGCGATAGAGAACTTAATAACTTTAGTTGCGAAACCGATTGCAATCCAATGTCTGAAACCGAACTCGTTGGACTGTAAACGCTACACAATCTAATTCCCGATTGAACAGCATTTCCGAGAAAATCGTCGTCGAGATGAATGTTCTGAAACGTGGTTTCTGGATGTTGCGGCAATCGACCGATCGCTTTCATCGTTGCAAGATCAATTTGACCGTCAACAATTACGAGGATATTGAGTTTCGGCAGGCGTGACAGATAACTGATGCTCGTCGGGTTCGCACATTTATGATCAATCCGTACGATTTTAATCTCCGGAAACAACGAAATGATTTCTCGAATTTTGTCGTCGCCAATCGGCGACTTAAAAGCCGCCGCAATTATATTGTTTTCATTGCCTCCACCTGCCAGCGTGTTTTCTATCGATCTAAGCCACGATGCCTTGAATGGTTCTGAGTGTGATTCGTAGGAGTCAAAGTCTGCAAGACCGAGCGATCGGTATTCCCAGGAAACCAGATGTTGCCGCGCAATTCCTTTATTGCGCAGTCGCAAAGCCGTCGCCGTTAACAAAGCCGCAATTGTCATGACAACTAGTAGCGTTCGTATTCCGAATCTTAGACGTCGTTTCATTGAATGACCTTCGTTGGTCTATTGAGTGAACAGCAATTGTACTTATTTGTCGTCGGAAGGCTGATCTGCGAAAGCCATGATGTTATTTGGTGATTTATATGGCTTTCTTTCGGTCATCACGCGACAATTCGGAAATTGCTGTACGAGTGCGCTAAAGTTTGGCGGAGGTTTAAAACAGAACAACTCGATGCGTTCCATTGTTTTGAGCTGTTCAAGGCAAGCGACTTCTTTCGCACTCATCTGTAGGACTTCGACAGACAGCTTTTTTAGCGAGGAGCTTTTTGCAATAGCCTCGATCGATTGCTGATCGAAGGACGCGCAATGCAAATGCAATGAGGAAAGAGAAGTCAATTTTTCAATGCCATCGAATTTTGCATCAAAATCTTCAATCGTTAGCCGCATCAGATTTGGTAAGTCGATATTTGCAAAAAGATCTACTTTCTTGGAAGGCGGAAAAACGAAGCAGCACAGCGTCAGTCTTTGCAAGCTTTTGAGATCGCTAATTTCCTTAGTGACACTTTCTACGTCAAGTGCCGTGATATTGGGATCTACGAAACACCAATTCAATTCTCTTACCTGCTGAAGCGGCTTGAATGAGTCGCGCAGTAATTTGCATTGATAGAAATGCAAACGGTTTAGATGTTGCAAACTGGCTAAGGGAGCCATCAAATCTGGGTCGATCTTCTGGCACCGAAACTCGATTACACGAAGGTTCGGTGACTTAGCAACTTCGTTAGTATTGAGATCGCTCCTTCCGGAATGGTCGGTACTAAAAGACGCCCGCTCTAGATGCGGAAACAATCCATCGTTTGAAAATGAAGCAAGTTTTGTTTCGAGCAGAAGGTCCTTAATTTGCGTTGGACCATTAAGCGAGGACGAAATTAGTCCCTTCGAATCGTTGTATTCACTAAACTCAAAATGCTTAACTTCGGGGAGTTTTTTTAAGCATGAAGTGAGTTCGATCGCTCCGTGGCCTTTTCGCTTTGTCTCTGAATATCCCCATTCGCCGCTCGATATACGCAGACTGCTAATACTGGATAGCTCGCTCAACGATTCAGAGAAATCATCGGAGACGGTGCAAGCATCGAATTCGAGGATGAGGCGATCCTTGCCAGCGAGTTTTGTGAATTGTGCAGCTTCACTTGCGCCCAACTCGCTCCCGACGAATCGCATCCTTTCAAAAGCTCGTCCCGCACAGGTCGCCAAGTCCAGAGCAAATGATACGTCTCCATCGTCGATAACTTTGATCTCTCGCAAACGCGAATTGGCAATTCGCGGTACGCTAGCATCGCAATTCGGTTTTGTGACAGTGATGCTATTGGGAGTAGAAATTACTGAAAGCATGTACTCGATTTCTTTGTCGGTCCAACGATCGTTCAACTCAATTAAGTTTACGCTCCCGAAAATGGGTTCCGCGAAATTAGCGGGCAAGCGCCGACCAATTGCTTCGAGCCATGTTGATTCGGGATTTGGCTGATAAATCTGCCATAGCGAATAACCGACCAACTCACGGTACTTGATATTCAATTCCCGCCGAGGCTTCATCACGATTCGATCGAAGCCGAGCATCAAGCAAATAATCGTGACGATCAACATTAAAGCACGGAGAGAAAAAATCCAAAAGTGCCTCTTTGGCTTTTTACGATCTATCTGCTTCGGCGACATTCGTGTTCCTCCTCAAATAGGTTACGCGTTGAGCGCCACCTTGGTGTTCATTCAACCTCAATCATCTTTTCAAGCTCGTTTCTCGAAACGGTTATTGGCTGCCAATCGTTTTGCCCTTTGTGCATTTCGAATCGTGTCGAAACTGTTCTCAACGACGGATTATTGTCGAGCAGCATCTTCAGGGTTGTGGGCTGCAAGTTTGAGAATATCTGAATGCTCTCCAAAGTATACAGATTTGCTAATTCCTGATAGTTCTCGTCCGATAATCCATATTCACCAATCGCGAGATGTTTAATGCTTTTGTTTGATCCAAGCGATCGTAGCTGCGCGACCGTTGGATTACAGGATTCAAGATCCAGCTTTTCTATACAGCTGAGTTCAGATAGTTCAATCCATGCCGCGTCCGTTAGCGAAGCAGTATGCATTCGAATTGAAATCGGAAAGGCGGAGTCTGCGAATGCCCTCAAGAATCCCGCATCGATCGTAGAATTCAATACAAAAATGTCTTGCGCCTCAACGACCTCGAAGTGTGATTTAGTCCATGAAGGACCAACGAGATTAACACCAGGTCCGATCATTAAGTTTCTTGCCTTCAGTGTTAACGCGCGTTGGACGTCATCTGGATCGACATCGACATTCCCTCCCAACCCGAGAAATCTAAAGTACAGCGGCTTTCGGATTGTGGAGAAAAACGAAGCGGCTTGCGAAGGCAAATGCTCAGTCCTTAGTGCAATCAATGGTGACTTGCTAATGAGTAGTGATAATGCTCGATAATCTCGTTCTCCATTGGAGAGTGCTAGCGATGGATAGAAGTCTTTTGAGAATTTAACGTTTTGAAGGATCTCCTCATTGACCGCGTCTATCGGAATTTCCAGATGGGTAACTTCACCGTTGGCGATAATCGAATAAACAGGCTTCAATATCTTAGGAAGCGGAATTCTGTCGGAGGTAAGATACCATCCATTGTGCTCATCACCGATCTCGGTAGAAATCTGAATTGTCCCACCCGCTTTCGTTACGGCAGCCGCCAACTTTCTATGTGCAGCTGCAACTCGCATGCGAGGGACAAATGTAGAAGTTAGAATTGCAACTAACGCACACACCACAAGCATCGACAGTATTCTGAATTTGCCTCGGCTCTGCAATATCCCGACGATGAGCCAGGAAAAGAAAAGCGTTGTTGCAGTAACGACAAGCAGTTCCGGAGATCCAATCCGCCAGCCAATGAACAGCATGGTTCCCAAGGTCGCGACAACCGAAATTGCGGCGATCCAGCACCACTTGATGGTGCGGGGGCGAAACCTTGTTCGGCGGTCAGTTTGTAATTCAACTTTGGTTTCCATGATTAGCCATTTCTAGCAAAGTATAAGATCGGGCGAAGCATCAAGGCAATTTTGTCCAGTCTTTTGATCTTCGATACCTCCAATCTTCCAAGCCAAGACCGCCACGAAGTTTTTCTAACTCTGCGCGCGAAAAGTAATTAATGTCTGCAAGATGCGGGTTGTTTTGTAGAAACTGATGGATGGTCTCCAGCGACAAATCAGAATCTATTCGAACATGTTCGAGAGTGCCAATCTTCGAGAACTCTTGCCAACAGTGATCATCAATGTTCGTTTGGCTGACGTCCAGCGACCGTAGATTCTTCATTCGTAAGAGTCGCAGGAATTGTTCCTCACTCGGTTGTGGAAAGCACAAATCCAGGTGAAGTTCACAAAGATTGAGCTTGGAAAGCATGGACCATTCCAAATCGCTCAGCGAAAAACTGTTGAGAAACAGCGTCAACGGAACTGAATTCCCCCCCAAAGCCTTGAAGAATTCTTCATTTCGAATCGGGTTATAGATTCTTAGCTTAAGTTCATGATCAATGTTTAGTGTGGTGTTATTCCAAAGCAAGCGATCAAGGTTAATAGGTCCAACAATCGTTATGTTACTCGGCCGAGCATCAATCGCCCGTTGTAAAGCAATTGGCGACAAATTTGGCGTCCAGAACGGGGAAAACAAAAATTCAACGGCGCGTGGTTGGCCAGCCAGAAACTGAGCATCCGTCGCCAAAATATTCTTGCATTCAACACGGAGTACTTTTGGATTTGCCTTATTAATGAGTCTATCGATAGCTTGATAATCTCGATATTCGCCATTCAGTATTAAACCAAAACCCGGTTCGTTGGATAAGGAAATATTCTTCGCGAGCTCATCAGTGATCATATCGCTGGGTAAATGAAGATCTGAAATCTCACTATATTCGAAATAAGACAAGAAAGATCTGAGGCTACGCGACATGGGCAACCCACGTTGCTGTTGAGTCGAAAGTTGCATGGAACCACCACCTTTCAAGGCAGCTGTCATCAACCGCCTGTGAACGGACGCAGTTCGCATTCGAGGTATCAACGTCGATGACAGAATCGCAACAATTGTGCAAACTGCAAATAACGACATAAGTCGAAATTTGCCTCTACTTCGTATGATTCTCAAAACGAACCATAAAAAGATCAACCCAGTCGTAGACGCGACAAGCAGCCCGGATGAACCAAGCAGCCAGCCCGATAAAAAGTCCATTGCACCGATCATGGCGACAACGGTAATTGCGATAATCCAGAACCATTTGATTGTGCGCGATGAAAAAGTGGTCGGCTGACCAGTTTTGCATTCGCGATCGGCTTGCTCATGGAGATTCATTCGTTACTTCATTCGTAGAATACTGGATGTCATATTCTTGCAAGGCTTTTTTGACATCGGTAATTGTAAATGAATCTGTCCCGTGAAATCTGGTCCCTTTGAAAGCACTACGCAATCCACCTAAACGTTGAAGCCTTGGGTTGTCCCGAATAAAGCATTGAATGGTTTCAATTTTTGAGACATTACGCAGGTGGACTTCCTCTAGCGTTCCTATCGAGGCGAATTCTTGCAGGCACGCTTCGCTGATTTTCGGTTCGTACAGACGTAGATGCTTGAGATTCGGCAGCTTGGTTAGATTCAAAAACTGCGATTCAGACGGGTTGCATTGGTAAAGGGCCAAGTGATCGATGGATTTTAATGTTGAGAGCGTTTGCCATGCATCGTCCGCTAATGACGGTCCCTCCATACTGACTGAAATTGGGAAGTTGCAACCTGCGAGAGCATCAAAGAGCGTTGCATCATAACGGCCGCTATTACGCAGTCCAATATGAATTGGGCCGTTGCTTTGAATTTTGAAGTCCTTTGATCCTGCATTCACAATTTCCATGGTACCGTCGATGATTATATTCGGAGAAATTAAAATCGCTCGTTGTAAACTCTGCAGAGTTAAAGTAATCCGTTGACCGGTGTGAAATTCCGATTGGAAATGGATACATAGAGGCCTTTGAAAGCTCGTTAAGATCTGACAATCTTTCGACTCCAACTTTTCCCCTCGGACGTAAATGTAATCTGGTTTTGTTATCTGGACTAACCTCGCAAGTCCATCACGGTTGCGTAGTTTTCCTCGCATTATCAGCGTCACATGGCATTCCTCCGCGAATCTCACACCGTGAAACAAATCATCACGAACAATGTCCATGGGAATCTCCAACTCTCGGACTTCTCCCCCTTCAACGAATTCATAAAGCGGCTCAAGCAGTTTTGGAATAGCGTATCCATCGCGAGCCATTAACCAACCATCACTTTCGGATGAGGGAAATCGACCGGAAATCCGTACCGTCCCACCTGCTGTGATTAATTCTGACATCAACCGCTTATGCGCCGCGGCTGTTCGCATTTTGGGAACTAGCGTCGATGATAGGATGGCCACCACCGTGCAGAGAACCAGCATTGAGACGATTCTAAACTTGCCTCGGCTCTGTACGATTCCAACGATGACCCACGAAAAAAATAGCGTAGTCGCAGTAACGACAAGCAGTTCCGGTGAGCCAATACGCCAGCCAGTCATCAGCATTGTTCCAATGGTAGCGACAACTGCAATTGCAGCGATCCAGCACCACTTGATTGTGCGGGGGCGAAAATGACGTCGACTATCAGTTTGAATTGCGTCTTTGGTGTCCATTCGTGCTATGATACCAAAGAAAAAGCAGGGCGAGGAAATATTACGTTTATAGTATTGGAGCCTGTGAGATGAATCGAATTCGAGTGGCAGTCCTATTCATGGCTTGTCAAGGTTATGTTCATTTGAGCTGCTTCGGCGAAGACGATGATGCAATGCAACTCGTGGTGAAAATCCAAGGTGCGTATCAAACGTCGCCAGGCGAATCCTGGCAAATAGCCTGGAAGGCTACCACTGCTGCGAAAGGACCTTCTTGCTGTCAAGGTTCCAGCGAGCCTTTGATTGAAACCGCAAAGTTGGAATTTCGACTTAAGGAAGGTATAAAGTACGAATCTGAATCACCGCGCCTGTCGAGCATTTCTTCGTTGAATGTCGCCGAGCAACTCGATTCGCAGTTTCTCCACCAGAAGGTTCAAGGAGTTACCAATGCGGGCTTTGTACGTTCACGAAATGTAAGTGGTGGTCAATGCACTTCAGCCTATGACTTTTGGCCTTTCCTCCTTCATGCCTGCGTGGACGCACCTGGTTTCACGAATCAAAATCGATTTGAAATACTGCCGCGCGAATACGACATGTTGACGTTGCGATGGCAATTATCGACATTGGTTGACGCCAAGCTTTGGTTTGATGACACAGACGGATACTCGCTTCGAAAATTGCAGAAAGAAGTACTCTTGCCAAAAGGAAAGATCAACAGGGAAACCTGGGAAATCGAAAACGTCAAAGTCAATAACATTTGGTTTCCGTCCAGGATGACTCGAATTGTTGAAGGAATACCAATTGAGTATGAATTCGACGCTCCAGTAAAGAACAAGTACGGAGCCAATTGGCTCGATCTTAAAATCCCAAAGGGAACCACTGTGTATGATGTGCCCAGTGGAATCGTTTATTACCAGGGCGTTTCAAGCCGAAGTGAAATGGAATTTGCGAAGCTTGAAGCATTCGTAACGGGCAAGTTGAATACTGCATCTCCCGTAATGGTTAGGCCAGTACTATCAAGAGCTGTTTTTGGGAGTGCGTTTGCGGTTTTCGTGATTGTCATTTATTTCATCTATGTCAAACTTGCTAACCGAACGCCGACGGATCAATAATTTGGTAGTGTAATAGTAGATGCTTGATCTCAAGCAATCCGCCATCGCAAAGAAAAAACTGATGCAACTAATTGCTACTTCTGTTCCGAATCTCTTTATTTGCCTCCTTCTGTGCATGTTGGGGTGTCAGGATGCGCGGAGAAATGTCTCAACTGCGAAAGAGCTAGATAAAGACGACCAATCCGTTGTTAGTGCTGCTTCGCTCGATCAACAGCACACAAAATCCGATGGAGAGAACGATAGTGTGGAACCTGCATTCCTCGTCGGACAGCCCACTGCCGATCAACCCGTCACTGCAGCGATGGCGTTTGCTCGCGTCCCAGGTCAGGACGCAACAAGTGTCGACATATGGATTAAATTACTTGTAACAAGCGGTTACTACATTTACGCATCGAACGAAGGTAAAACACCATTTACGTCACTTCAAGTTGATCTGCGGTTACCAAGTGGCGTCGAGGTCGATAGTGAGTTGACCCTGCCTAATGCGCAAAAGCTCAGCGGAAAGTTTGTATATTTCAATTCGGTTGTTATGCATCGACGAATTCGGATTGCAACGGAGCCGAACCAATCGATCGAAGCGATCATTCATTACCAGGCATGCAATGAAGATGTTTGTTTTCCACCCGCCCAAATTCGAATTGTTGAATCTTTGACTTCTCCCCTCTAAGCGTTCTCATTTATTTGAAAGGGCTAGAATATGCGTCTACGAATTCTCTTGTCCATGAGTTTTGGCATTTTGATTGGAACTTGCCTACAGACATCGTTTGCATTTCTGATGGCTGGACCACCTGCAGTTAACTCGAAGGAAGATGTAGGTAAACCTCTGAGTGACCTTCGTGTTCTTTTTGTCGGCTCCGAACGGCAAGCAGACTTTGTGGAATTTCTCCAAGCACACCTAAAGAAAATCGAAGCTGTCGGGCGCGGGGATTTCGAACCAAAGCGAGCTGCAAATTTCGATGTTGTAATATTGGATTGGCCGCAATCAGGTCGCGCGGAAGATATGAGCAAAATTACATCGCCGCTGGGTGCGCGTGAACAGTGGGATCGTCCAACAGTTTTGCTCGGAAGTGCTGGATTGCATTTGGCCGTGGCATGGCAAATGCAAGGTGGTTCCGGATGCACTTGCATGGACCCCGTTGCCTATGGATTTCGAGAACACGAGATCTTCGAGCATCCGTACAAAATCCAAATGGCTTCCATCATCAAGATAAAAACGCCGGAAGCTTTCGAGCGGGAAATTGCTGATAAGTCGATTCCCGTACTTCCCTTGGTGGATGATCGCGAAAAGGATTGGCATCCGGGCTGGTGTACCTATGCAACTTATTTCGACAAGAACCCAGACGTCGAATATCTTTGCGGTGGAGTAAACCATAAGACTCCTACGGCCGCGGGAATCTGGCGACAAGGTAATCTCTTACACTTTGGATTCGAGCCATCGCCACGAGAGATGAATGCACATGGACAACAATTGCTCTTGAATGCGATTGCATACATACAGCGATTCTCGCAAGATCGTCCGATTGCGCGGACGCCGTCCGTTTTTGCGGGCCCAGTTGCTCCACCAAGACTTAAGCCAGAGCGATGGCTGGATCGCGAAGACATTCCCGCGCAATGGGTATTGGACTTGTTTGAACCCAATGCGAGATCGATTATCGAAGGCAAAGATAGCAAGAGCAAACAGAAGGCTTGGTGCAGCGAGAACAGTAAATTCTTTTATCCTAAACAAAATCATTTATTGGGCATTGACGAGGATCTTCGATTTCTCAATGTCGGATTTGATACTCCCGAGTTTTTTGATCGAGTGTTGAACGGTCTGGAGTCAAGCACAAGCGAAGAAAGCGAGCGATCCCGCAGACTACTGGATCGCTATGTTTCCATCGGTCCTGGTCAGCAAGCGAGCCCTCAAGAATGGAAGGACTGGTACCGTAGTAATCGACCCTATTTATTTGCGCTCGATACCGGTGATTACTGTTGGTACATCGATCCGCTTGCTAAGTGCCGACAGATTCCGAGCATCGAACTGCGCGGTCCACTTCGCGCGGACATCGAATAAGAGCAGCCACAGATATTATGGTCAACGGCAATGCTTGTTCAAATCCCGAGTCGGTTTACATTACTGATTTTCAAAGCCTGGACTAACTCATTATGGTGCGATATTGCATGATTTTCGTTACGAGCTTGGCCGCATGGACTTTTTGTACGCTCGCGAAGTCGCAGCGGAGTGATGATGAAATACGCCAAATTGACATACCACGAAAGGTCGAGTTTAAAGCGGAACTGGACCCCTTTATAGAAGTGCACGAACCTGATGGTGAGGTTGCGTCAAACGCTAAGTTCATAAAAAGCGCGTATACCGAGAGATTCTCATTGGATGAATCCCTCAATACGATTCCTCCTGGATTTGGGCGTGCTTCCATGCCTTTGTATTTTGCAGATGAAGGCTTGATTCCCAGGTCATTCCGTTCGTCTGACCAATTCTTAGCCGTCTGGAGCCATCAAGGTTACTGCCAACTAGCCATCGCGCGGCTGCGGGCTATGCCGTCAATAGAACTGCTGCCGTGGGCAAAACTAGAAGTCACGCTGAAGACCAAGTATGGCCCCGATGTCGATGCACCGATTGTGATCGAATCAATCAGTACGAGCGACAATCAATTTCGCGGCATGGAATGTACTTGGAATGTTGTTTCAGACGAAGAGGGAATTGTATCCATTCCCAATTTTCCTCCAGGTGATGGATATATTCGAACGCATGTTCGACGGCAGAATCGTAACGGTTCGAGTTGGGAACAACACGAGCGAAGAATGCCATTCCATTCGATTCCCGGCGAAACAGTCGTTCTGAGTCTTGGAGGAACTGGGAGAAGCATCCAAGGTAAAATCGCTTTCCCAGAAGGCTCAGAGGTTTTAGATTTTCTCAGCTTGTCAGGCGTTATCGAGTCGAAGGCAACCAAAGAGGCCATTTCTCTATTGATAAACGCCGATGGAACGTTCGAGAGTCCACTCGTGCCGTTCGGTGAAAGTTCAATAGAAATAGAATCAAGTCCCATTTTACGTTTTGGAGGTCAAGAGCCTAGATTCGTCGGTACGATTGATTTTTCCTGCGAATCGACGGCGGATATGCCACAATCAGTGGGCGAGATTCTTCTCTCGCAGGTACCAGTTACGGTTCAAACGCACGAAGAATCCACTTCGGTTTCCACTGACCGGGACGATTTTCATTCGACGCAGACAATTGCCTTGGTTGTGGGTATCAATGAAGGCAAAAAAATGCAATACGCATTAATAAGCGAGGAAGGTCAACAACTTCGTCCAGATCTAAAGTTGTATGGAATGACCGGATGGGGAACTGCTTCGCAGCACGTTGCGTTTGACGTACCCAGGAATAGGCTTTATCTGACTGCGTTTTCAAAAAAAGACAATGATTTGTCCCTGTTTACCCTTGATTTGGCCGGTCGCATACTATCTACGAAAGTACTGCCAGCTCTCGGTCATTTTCGCATCGCGGTCAATAAGGAAAACGGAGATCTTTGGCAACTCTATGTCCGTGGAGTAGGCACGGCTGGAGTAGAAGTCTTCGATCTCGAAGGCAACTCGAAATTTCAGTTTCCGACCGATGCATTCACTTTGTGCTACTCTAGCGTCGACCAAGCAATGTGGATGGTTGGACCCACTCAGGTCGCGAAATGCGATTTGCATTCAGGTGAAGTAATTGCGTCATGGCGCGTTCCTGCAAAAATTTGGACGTTCACTTCGGTTATCGCCGACCCCAACGGCGGCGTTGTCTGCGGCGAGAGCCTTGTTCCCGATATACCAGAATCTGCAAATCGGCTTTACCGGATTGACTCAAACGCCGAACTCGTCGCGTGCACCGACCTGGGAAAAGGAAGAATTCAAAGCATTGCAAGTATTGCCAACGAAATCTGGGTGGCGGGTATAGTGATTGACAAAATCTCGGACGCTCAGAATATGAAGTTCACTCGTGCATCATGGTGCTTTGATCGCGAACTGAATTTCTTGGCCGATCGCAAGCTCGATCTGTCCGTCGTGGCTTCCTCCGGAGACGCAGTAAGTGTGTGGACCTTTCAAGCTGGTTCGCTGCAAAAGCAATCCGCAGAAAACGGAACGAAACGTGTCAACGTCTCTGCTCCGTGGCAAGAGGCGAATGCATTATGGTCGAGCGGAAACTGAACGTAAATTCGCGAACAAAAAGCTCTTCAGATTAATCGAATTCAGCAATAAAACTAAAGCCATTTCCGTTGTTTAACGGATTGCCGATTGAACAATCTCAGAATCTACTTGCGGTCGCGTTCCAACTTTCCATAACAGAAATTGTTCACGAAGAGGTTTCTTTTGGGAGTCCGTTTGCTTTCCAGCATGTGTTAAATTAATCACAATAAACTATTGACATGCCGTTGTTAACTGTTATTTTGTTAACAGTAAATCTGAGGAGGCATGCAATTGAGAAGTGATATATCCCGCCGTGAACGGCAAATTCTTGAAGTGATCTATCGACTCGGCGAGGCGAGCGCCAACGATATTATGGTTTCGCTACCTGAAAACCCTTCGAATGCGACGGTTCGTACGCAATTGCGAATCCTTGAAGCGAAAGGCATTGTAAAACATCGCCGCGACGGGAAAAAATTTCTTTTCCGTCCTTCAGTAAATCGAAAAGCCGCGGCCAAGTCGGCTCTTCGGTCGGTATTGGCTACCTTTTTCGGAGGTTCCGTTGAGGATGCGCTCGCAACTCACCTTGCCGATCCTAAAGCTAACCTGGACGCGAAACAAATTCAGCGACTACGAAAACTCATTGATGAATACGAAGCTCAAGGGTGAATCCATGGGAAATGCATCGGCTTTAGTCTGGCAATCAATCCTGTCCTTCAGTTCGCAGCACCCTTGGTTTTCTATCGCCGTTATTGCATCACTTCAGGCGATAGTGATTGCTCTCGTTGCCAATGGGATTATCAGATTTTGTGGTCATGACTATGTATGGGCTCATCGAATTTGGATGACTGCAGTAGCCTCCATGCTCCTGATCATCCCTCTGCATTGCACATTTGGCGGTTGGCCGATCAGCGTAGAGAAGTTGCCATCGACTGCAGTCGACATACAAAACGCTGATGATGCAAATGCACGAATAAATCCGAGTCCCTCTGACTCTCTCGCATTTGATGAAAAAGGATCCGGCTCCGAAGTAGCAAGTATTAGTCAAACGGTAACTGAGCCAATACATGCCTTCGAAATGTCGAGTGATCACAAAGTGATCGCAGCGAAGGCATCGAAGGAATTATCGTGGACAACAATTGCGGTTATGATTTATTTCATAGGCTTGTTAATATG
>JANMGV010000211.1:0-12637 GCA_031374825.1 Pirellulaceae bacterium | reverse complement strand
CATATTAACAAGCCTATGAAATAAATCATAACCGCAATTGTTGTCCACGATAATTCCTTCGATGCCTTCGCTGCGATCACTTTGTGATCACTCGACATTTCGAAGGCATGTATTGGCTCAGTTACCGTTTGACTAATACTTTCTACTTCGGAGCCGAATCCTTTTTCATCAAATGCGAGAGAGTCAGAGGGACTCGTATTTATTCGTGCATTTGCATCATCAGCGTTTTGTATGTCGACTGCAGGCGATGGCAGCTTCTCCACGCTGATCGGCCAACCGCCAAATGTGCAATGCAGAGGGATGACCAGGAGCATGGAAGCTACTGCAGTCATCCAAATTCGATGAGCCCATACATAGTCATGACCACAGAATCTAGTAATCGCATTAGCGATGAAAGCAATCACGATCGCCTGAAGTGATGCAATTACCGCGATAGAAAACCAAGGGTGCTGCGAACTAAAGGATAGGATTGATTGCCAGACTAAAGCCGATGCATTTCCCATGGATTCACCCTTGAGCTTCGTATTCGTCAATGAGTTTTCGTAGTCGTTGCATTTGTTCCGCGTCCAGATTGGCTTTGGGATCGGCGAGATGAGTTGCAAGTGCGTCCTCGACGGAACCACCAAAAAAAGTAGCCAAGACCGACCGAAGTGCTGACTTGGCTGCAGCTTTTCTATTAACAGAAGGACGAAACAGAAATTTCTTTCCCTCGCGGCGATGCTTCACCACGCCTTTATCTTCCAATATTCGCAGCTGCGTGCGAACCGTCGCATTCGCCAAGCTTTCCGGCAAAGCTGCCATAATATCGTTGGCACTCGCCTCGCCAAGACGATAGATCACTTCAAGAATTTGCCGTTCGCGGCGGGATAAATCACTTCTCAATTGCGTTCCTCCTCGCGTGTAATGTTAACAAAATAACAGTTAGCGGCGGCATGTCAACATGTTAATGTGAATATTTTAACATATGCAGCACCGCGATCGACGCCGATCTGAGATATCTTGGTAAACGAGGTTGCATTTGCTAATGAACGACCGATTGATTTGAGCGTGCATGTGCCTCCAAGCGAAAAACTCGTCATGTGACGGTGGATAGTGAAAGCATTGGAATTAGCGATTTTTGGCTCATTTCGGTGATCGGAGCGATCGCAATTCGCACATCAAGAGTTCCGGCCTACAACGGGAGCTTCAATTTGAGATTGTCGCTGCTAGTTTCTACCCAATCGCCGTTGGTTTCCGATCGTTTCAGCATTTTGTCCTTCATAGTTTCGACAACCATTCAACAAATCGCAAAAAAAACAAAAATCGCAAAAAAACAAATCAGAAAGTTGACAGTTACATGTTGTAACGTTACGCTACGTAGCGTTGCTCAAATATTAAGGATTTAAGAATGGCAAAACGTGAATCGCGATCAATCGCACTTAGCCAACTAGAGTCGGAAATGATGAATATCGTTTGGGAGCGCGAGGAAGTGCGTGCCGAAGAGATCAGAACCGCGTTGAAGCGTTTTCGGGAGTTAAAAGACTCAACAGTTCGCACAATGCTCCGGCGATTGGAGAAAAAAGGGGCCCTCCAGCACCGTATCGAGGGCCGTACCTTCATATATTACGCCCCTCTAAAACCGCATCATATTGCGGTAAACGCCGTTAGGTCGATCGTACATCGATTTTGTCAGGGAAGCGTTTCTAGATTGTTGTTGGGAATGGCAAATGACAGTCTTGTTACTGCGAAGGAACTGCGCCTATTGGCTGAACAAATCGAATCTTCGTCAAATCCAGTTCTGTCGACTGAAGAGGTCGAAGGGCAACCTCCAGCTAAGGCAAACAAAAAGTCTGCCAAGGCAGGTCGTCGAAAGCGTTCATGATCGGTCAAGCGTGCGGGACCCACGAAACTTTTAACTTTTAAAGCCGAGCACAAATTATGTTGTATCTCATTGAAGCGATCTTCAATCTAATTTTGGAATCGTCGTTGAGAGGCACTGTTTTCGCGATTGGCGTTTTGACGGTTGCGTTTGCAATTGGATATTTCGTCAAAACTACATTTGATTTCAGACATCGAGTCTGGTCGCTGATTCTCTTAGGTTTTATCGGCTTGCCCCTAATGTGCGCGACGATGCCGCAATGGTCTGTCCCATTGCCAATTTCTTGGGCGAATTCAAACGCAAGTAATCCAGTGCAAAAGATCCTTGCAGAGAATCATGGGATCGCGCCGCGCTCCGAATTAGGTGATTCTGAAAAATCGGTTTCCTCCACAGCAAGCGCAGCTGCTCCAATTCACTCGACGAGATCGAATGGCACCGACGAGAATATGCTCGCAACGGATGAACTTGAATCGGCGAAGATTGTTGAAACATTGACGAAGACTCCGCCCCAATCCAAAGCCGATTTCGAGCGCGCTTTCATTACAAACTCGTCGACATTCGTTTTCGCTTGGAATTGGAAAGTCAGTATCATCACGGTTTGGTTTGCGGTTTTATTCCTTCTTCTCGTCCGACTATTTCTCGCATTACTCATTACCGCAAACATTTCCCATAAGGCACAACGAGTGGCTTCGAATGATTTAGGGTTGCCACTGTTTCCATTTAGCGTCTTTGAAAGTAGGAAAATTCAGACGCCGGTCGTGATCAATTGCTTCTTCCCAAGAGTAATCCTGCCCTTATCGTGGCGTGAATGGAGCCATGACCGAATCACTGCAGTCCTCGCACATGAAGGTGCTCACATTCGTCGGCGTGATGGACTCGTACAGTTGCTGGCAGAAATTATCGTCGCCGTTTATTGGTTTCATCCGCTTGCGTGGATCAACCGCAATCGACTTTTGGAACTTGCGGAACTTTCGTGCGACGCTGAGGCCGTGAAGAGTTGTGGCGATCGAATTGGCTACGCAAAGCACCTAATCGCAATTGCCGAATCAAATCTTTGGTGCAAAAAACCTAGGATCGGAATTGCAATGGCCAATTCGTCTCACATTTCGCGACGCGTAAGGGCGCTGATCGCAACGTCGCACACTTTATCGGCTCGAACATCGTATTCCATATTCATGATCTTGGTATTGATTAGCATTCCTATGGCCGTTTTCCTTTCAGCGGCAAGCCCGCTTCCTCAATTGGCGCAATCAACAAAAGTTGAAGCTCCGGAACAAGAGGCACGCCCAATCGACGAACCAAAATTCTCCGACTGGCTTCTCGATGAGGGTGAACAAACCAAATTACGAATTCACGGCAAAATCTTGGATTCAGAAAACAAGCCCGCAATCGATTGCCGTCTACTAGCCATGACAAGTAGTCGTACGGGAAAGGGGATGACTGTAATTCCGGTTAAGTTACATGAAAATGAATTTGAGTTTGACTTAATAGGTGCTGATTACCACAGTCTTGAACTACATGCGATGTCATTCGATGGGACCCGGCAGGTCGTGCAGATTTTGTTGAGTCAAGACATGCGTCGCGTTGCGCGAGAAGGGCTCAATCTAACTCTCCAAAATTCCCGTGACGTTCGAATTCAAGTTCTGGACACTGGGAAACCAGTTAGTGCTGCAAACGTGGAAATAGGCTTGAGTTACTTGATAAAGGCCAAAGGGACAACCGACGAATATGGATTCGCAATAGTTCGCCTACCTAAGCGATCACGCATACTTAGTTTGTTAGCTTGGACAAATGATTATCGATTGGCGGGGCAAAACTTAGTTGACTGGCCTTTGCTTAGTCCGTTGTCAAGTGAATTTACTTTGGACCTTCAAGAATGCATCCCGCACCGCATTCAAGTTTTGGACGAACAAGAAAAGCCAGTCGAATCGCTCCCTGTAAAGCTTAGCATTGCTGTTCAAGAAAACAAATGGATCCCTGATTTCGACCAGCAAAAGTTAGTGACAAACGAGGAAGGAATCGCCGTTACAAATTGGTGTCTTAAGAAAGGCAACACTCGCGGTTCAGTTTATGTAAGTCAATCTGGTTGGCATATCACATCGAAAAACCAAAACGATTCGGAGACGATAATCCACGTCCAGCGCCTTAATTCTGCGCGAACAGTAGTGCGAGGTCTAGTTACCGGACCCGATGCGTTGCGGAGAGGTGTGGTCATCGAATGCAAAAGTTTCGAAGGCGAGACGGAATCGCGTGGCGATAACTTGTATGCTCGAACGAATTCAAGCGGTGAATTTGAATTGTCTGTGATCCCAGGTGCAACTTACATTGTACAAGTTTCTGATTCGGATTTAGTCAGCGAATTTTGGGAGGGAATCATCGTTGATCGTGAAAGTGGTGCGCAGAATGTACCCAAATTAGAGGTTCGCCATGGGGAGTTAGTAGAAATTTTGTTGACACAAGGAATCGACGAATCGCCTGTGGTTGGCCAATATGTTTCCCTTGGCCATTATCATCCGTATTCATGGAAAGAAAAAAATGGCGAAGAACGTCACGGCCGAGGTCAATGCAGTTGGAATACAATCACCAATGAATTGGGGCGTGCCAGTGCACGTGTAATGAAAGGTGACACGAATATTCGAATCTATTCCTCAGACTGGCGAGAGCAAACTCAAATCGACGTTGAAAGTGGTCAACGCAATTTCATTCACCTTCGCAAACCCGGAGGCAAAGATAAAACCGTTGCCGGACAAATAACTATTAGCGGTGTTCCGGAAGCAGATCTGTCGGGTTGTAAATTGCAGTTCAAGTCTTTTGACAAAGGCTTGAAGTGGGAGTTAACCGCAACAACCAATTCCGAAGGTCGGTTCAAATTAATGGTTCCCTGTACTCGATTGGTAGTATATGCGCGAACTCGCGACGAACTTGCTGATGGATCGACTTTCATGGAGGTAACCGATGACAAATCAGATTTGACTTTGGAATTAGCGCCAACAAAGTCTTTCCGCGGTCGAGTTCTCGGTGAAAGCGATCAGCCAATTCAAGACAGAACTTTTGTTCTTGAAGCGAGGATTAATAAAAAAGATTTAGATGCTGAGAAAGATGATCCATTTGCGTCAACTTATTTCAGTGTTGGCAAGTTCTTCTCGAAATCTGATGAGAATGGTTTCTTTGAATTTAAGTGCCTTCCCTGTAACACGATAATGAGTTTTGACAGCTATAGTGGCGACCCGGCGAAAACCCAGTGGCACGGATACCGATACTTGCTGTCGGATGAAAACCGCCCGCTAGAAGCCGTTCATATAAAGAGTAGTGTGCCAACTTCTCCAGTATCATTTACATCGCGCTTGGAAGATCGCTTGCGCGATTCGAAGTTGAATAATACGCATGTGCTCACCGTCGTTCATGGGGCATCTCCAGCCTCAGATGAACTACGCAGGAGACTGCTTGATTACGATACCTTTTTCGACGTGGCAAGTTTTCTTACTATTCGTGTTTCGCCAGAGATAATGTTACAAAACCAATCAGACGCGGAATCGTTTTTGAAAGCGCACGATTGGCCAAAGCCTAATGAAGACTACGTTTTCTTGGCCGCACTCGATCCAACCGGCAAAGAAATCGAGCGTCTCAAAGTTCCCGTTGACGGTCGGCCAGAATCTCAACAGGCCGCTTTCGATTTCGTCACCCGAAATGCGCCGCGCCAGTTAGACGCAATGGAAAAATGGACAAAAGCGCTTGTCGATGCAAAAACGAGTGGCCGTAAAGTTTGGCTCGTAACAAGTCAAACGCGTTGCCAACCGTGTTTTGTTTTTGCACGATGGTGGGAAGAAAATCGTTCACTTCTAGAGAAAGATTACGTTCTGCTCAAAGTCGATAACATTCGCGACCTGCATGGCCTGGAAGTTGCGAACAACCTCGGCAAAGTAAATTCGATTCCTACCCACGGAATTTTTCATGGTGAAGGATTTAAGCTGATCGACAGTATTTCACCGACAGGAAACATCGGAATGCCAAGCGAATTCGAAGGCATTCGTCATCTAAAACGAATGTTGCAAAAAACAGCGACGAATCTAAGTGAACAAGACATAGAGAAAATCATCAGTAGCCTTCCGAAAGATTGACTCATTCAGCGTCCGCGCAAATGTGCGGCAAGTAACGGAGGTCGATGGCTTGCTGTTTTCTTCTTGAGATATGTCGGAAATGTGAGATGTGCTTCATCACGCGTAGCTCCGCGCATATCAGCACAACTCGCGAAAGACGTCGGTACTGACGCGAAATAACGTCACTCCGTGGCACTCTGGAATTCAACATTATATTTCGACTGAATCTTATCCGCTTTAAAGCGATCGGACACTCCCTTGTTTACCGAATTCCACTTGAAAATATATCGCGACTCCAAACCCTTAGTCTTTGCTCTCGCCGATTTCGGAAGCCAGTGTCCGTCGGTTTTCTCAAGCGTAGTCTCTGTTTCCCACTTCGACCCTCCGTTGCGAACCACTTTGATTGGCCAATAGTCTTTCGCAGTGTCAATTTCGATATTGAGATCGCCGCCTTGACTCGTGTAGCGGTAAATCCCGCCTTCGAGAGCTGCAAATGGAGGAACGTCGCCCCACTTCAAGTAGTTGTCACGGATCTTTTGCCAATGATCTCCATTTTGTAATTCGAATTCGAAGGCGATACCCAAGGCTAGTGGATCAAAATATCTCGGGTAATCTTTGGACGGCTTTAACAAAGCTCTGACTAGCTTTCCGTCCTTCGTTTTCCGTTCAGCAACAACATTCCAATCTTCCGTTGTTCTGGCTTGGGTTTTCAAATCTTCCAATCGATTGCGACGCGCGGCTAAGAATAGTTGGTTGGGATAATCGGCAACCAACTCTAATTCGAACCCCACCTGTTTTTCGGTTGGAATGACAGTATCGCCGTTCGTAAGGTTGATTGGTTGCGCTTCATCGTCGCTGTGACCGAAAATAGCAACCTCATAGGTTTCGATTTTCTCACGTGCTTCACCAACCCGTCGGACCATGTCCTGGAAACTAATTTGATCCTGCGCAATTGATCGATTATGAATAAGAACCAAGATCACAAAGTAAATCGGGCAGGACAGTAATCGTTTATTGCTGAATCGATTCATTTTGGATTCCGATGTGAATCTGGCCGTGCGAATTAACAAGAGACAAAGTTTACTTTCGCATAGTATAGCATGATCGAAGTTCTGACATTCGACGCTGTTAACCCGCACCGCTTTCCGAAAAAGGTTGCCCCTCGCAAAACTAGGATGGCGGACCGGTCAGCTTCATCCGTTGGTAATGCGCCGCACCGCCTCTTTCACGCGACGATCACGGATACGCCGAACGGTATCTCTAACGCCGTGAATAGCTCCAAGCACTTGTGCGATACCTCGAAGCCTGCATGATCGCAACTGGAGCGGTACCCACAGAACACGTCCAATTTGAAGCGCTGCTTGAGCGACTTCAGAAATTCAACCTGCGGCCGCACGACCTCCCAAAGTGCGTCGATGTGCCGTTCCAGCGGATCGGTTTCAGGCAGCGCCGGTTCAAAGTGCCAAGCATCGTCGCGCCAAACGGAAGAACGCGGTCCACGAGGATCACCCTTCCGATGGAGGTGCGTCGGCTCGACAGCGAGCCGTTCGCTGATTTCCAGGAACGGGACGCCATCTCCGTGGATTCGCAACGTCACGCTGAAGCAGAAATAATTTGCCTCATCGGGCTCTTCGCCGTCAAGGAAGCCCCTCAACGTGCGAAACATCTTCGGCTTATCGGCATCTTCATTCATAGGCACATAGCGCTCAACTTGAATTGCACAGATCGAACTGGATTTTGCTTAGTATAACATGATCGAAGTTCTGACTGTCAACGCTGTTAACCCATTCCGCATTCCGAACAAGGTTGCGTCCGGACACCGAAAGCAACCGGGTTGTAGACTCAAAATGTGCGGCACTGTGCGTATATCTGCCCCTACCGCTTTTAGTCCTGCTCTTTGTCGAGTTTGAGCCCAGACGGGTCTTCAATGCGTTCAACCTCAAAGAAGAGAGTAAGAATTTGGTTTGGCCCTTTCCCTTTGGTGGAATCATTATCAACGTTAGTTTCACCTAAGGTGTGGAACCTCAAAATCCCCCTCTCGTGTCCAATGAATGTCGCCTTGGTTCCATCTTTCCATTTCGATATTCCACTTACACCGATGCCTCGTTTTGATTCAAGTAGTTTGCCATCAACGCTTTCGACCCAAAACCAGTTTACGAGCGGTCCATTAGACTCTTTGTAACCTTGAATTTTGATGACGCTTCCCACTGGACGATCGAAGTCGCCATCTATCAAGATCGACTTACCAATCTCATTATAGAAAACTCGTTGCACGACTATTGAAGGCTCGTAAACAGTTTTTGCAAGAAGTGCGGCAGCCAAGCACAACAATACAGCTACAAGTGTCGTGGATAGGACGAAAATGCGTTTCATTATGAACCTTTACGTTTTGGCCGAACGACGTAACTCAATTGCCCGCTCTCATCGAACGGGATTCAGCATAGTATAACATGCGGTCAAAGCTGTTAACCCACTCCACTTTCCGAACAGGGTTGCGTCCGGACAACTTAAGCAACCGGGTTGTTATGAGTTCTTCGCGTAAGCCACCCGCCCCGAAAGCAACCCTCTTCGTGAAGGTTCTCTGTTCTGGGGACTTGAAAAAGGGAGGAGTTAGATTGCGAATAATTGAAAGCACGCATCGATTCAGGACTTTCCTCGAATCGAACAGTTCAGCCTCACTGATTTCGTAGATGATCGGGTTCAATGACAAGGGCGCATCAAAAAAACTTTTGCCTATCTGGCAATCAGCGAAACATTGAAATGGTATTAAACTAGCGAGGTGTCTTGGAATCGGCAGAGGGTAAGTCTTTGCTGGTTAGCTTGGCAAACGCTTCTTCCACTCCCGATTCAATACGCATTCGTTTTAAGTCGTCCTTTTTCTCTTTGACTTGGGAAATCAACTCACTCATGCCTTTTGCTAATTTGTCGTTTTCTGCCTGCCATTTTTGCTTGTCAATGAAGGCAACGTTGCTGTGAATTTTCTGCAAGTCGATCACATTTTTATTTTCCTTTTGCACCTTCTCCACAACTTTTATAAGTCCATCCGAATTGCCCAGTGCAAATCCATTGATGTAAGGACCCACCAATTGATAAAAGGCATTCTGTGCCTGTTGCAGTTCAAATCCTTCACTTCCAATTCCTCCTTTCATTTTTGGATCGACCAGCGTTGCGAATAAGCGTCCACGATATTGAGCAGTGTAAAACCAATAAACCGAATCGTTGCGATAGCCCCTTTCGTACAAACG
Organism: Pirellulaceae bacterium; assembly: GCA_031374825.1. Classification (GTDB taxonomy): domain Bacteria; phylum Planctomycetota; class Planctomycetia; order Pirellulales; family Pirellulaceae; genus JANMGV01. The sequence goes on along the minus strand of JANMGV010000211.1, from coordinate 3,437 downwards.
AATTGCCGCAACGTATAACTCGACAAAACTCAGTTGATCCCAAGATTTTTCCATCTCTCGAATCGTCGCGAGGAATTCGTCCTCTTCTTCAGACGCAATTCCTCGGCTGAAGTGTCCAATGCTAATCTTCGTCCCAGTCGAGTCATAAAACGGAGTGATATAGACTTCAATGTGAGATGGATCTGGTGGTGGTTGCGCTGCGAACGACAACGAACAGACCGAACTGAACATGAGAATCAATAACAAAAAAAATATTTGGACTTTCAAACCACAATGGTACATCGATTTCTCCATTAATAAATGATCTTGCTATTGCGTTCCGCAACTTTGAGTTTCAATATGAGCGTGCAAGCAATGCTTTGTACCATAAATTGTGAGCGCTTCGCCAACTCGAGTCCCAGTAGGTTTGTTATTTGGATACAGTAATGTCACGAATGGAACCCAAGTGATTAGCCAAGCCCCAAATAGCGTTGCCCGCTGTCGTCAGATTCGTAAGCTGCGAATCCACTAGCAATTCATCGACCTAATCCGACCAGAGATAACGGTGCTTGAGGTCGCTACCTGTCGTGCCGTTGAATTCGAATAGCGCGTTAATGCCTTCTTCGTAAGCCCAAAACTGGTCAGCCGCCGCACCAAGCCCCTCTCCATCCGCGTCGTATGTCAAACGCAGCAACTTCCTCGTTAGTATGATCGTATTTGACTATATTCCTTGTAGTCTATTTTCGCTCGATTCGGACGAATACTTCGGCATCGCGAATGTCGTTTGGCATTCGTAGTCCATCGATTGAAATGACTTGCAATGCGAGTTCGAATTCGCCAATTCCTGGCAAAGTTATCGCTGGCGATTTATTAACTGCATCATAGTTCGCCACCTTTGTCCACACTTCGAATTTATCGTCTAACTTTCGTCGTCGTAAAAACACATCTGCATTCGCAAAACGAGGGAAGGATGTCGGTAAATCCATCTTAACTTCGTTTTTACGGACCATTATTTCAAAACATGGTATTCGATAACAAGAGCTATCCGGCGTACCATAAACCGCGTATTCCCTCTCTGAGGGGAGCGAGTGATGCTGTTTTCCAATCGTGACAATCAGTTTCTCGTTTACATATTCTTCAAATGTGCATCTTGGCACCCTCGGACCGTGGTACGCCAGATTAGATTTTGGCGAAGTTTTGGTACTCCCCGTCTGAGACACGAACCAGTGACACGTCGGTTAACAGCCGGGCTCGTTCGGCCAAATCGCCCAGTTGTGTATACTACTGCGGAATGCGAGCAACCTCCGTCGGGGGCGACCACCGAGCGCAAGTAGCGACGTAGCAAATTGGCCGCGACTTGCATCGTAATAGGTCCCGAGAAATGGAGGCTCTATCTCGTAATGGTCACTCAAACCCATGTTAATTGGGTTCCGAGCTGCGCTGTTGCATTTTGATGAACCTCGTCAATTGTCGCGTCACTTCTAATTTTCCTCTGCGTACGCGGACGATTGTATTTTGTCCTTGTTTCAATTTCACCCGGATCACTGAACTGTCCTCGTGAAATCGTGCCATTGCGAATTTGTTAATGACTCTGGTTGGCAGCCCTTAAACTTGCCGTTTTGTTTTGCGGTCGACCAAACGAGTCGTGTTTCCACATCGCGTTCTGCGAAGAACCAAAGTGCTTCTTTTGCGCCGATGTCGCCTGTTTCCTCGCAATCGAACATTAAATTGACCTGTTTTACTCCAAGTTGCTTTGCAAACCGAACAATCTTTTCGCCTTGTGCTTCAGTCATGCGATTCGACATGATTCCAAGTGCGGGGACTCCGAAGTTGTCGAGATTGATAACGTCGTTGAAGCCTTCGACGATAATCAGTCCGTGCTTGCCTATGAAGTCTCGATAGCCCGATTCTTGCAAGCGTTTTGAGTGTTGACCGAAGAGTTCTTGCCCGCGATGGAAGCCTTTGGGAAATCGGTGTTTGGCGGGTGGCTCTTTAGTGGATCGTTCAGCGGGTGAAAGGTACTGGAACTCGCGTTCCCTTTGTTCGTATTGCACATCGCGTCCTGCCCAGGCGAGAACCTTGCCTTGCTCGGAAAGGACTGGGTAGACGATGCTCCCGCGTAATGACCAACCGCGTTTGTCTCCTCCGCCGTCGTTTGGCATGTAGCCGCAACGCCATTTGGTCATTGACTCCAAAGTAAGGCAGGGGTGACGACGGATGTAGGATGCGGCAACGGGATTCATTGTCGCTATGTCTTTCACAAGTTTCTCATCGATGTTGTGAAGTTCGCGGACTCGTTCTTCCGAGGAGTCGATCAAAGGCTTGTTGATGAAAAGTGGGGGAGTCGTCGCATTTTCGGAAGTAGTAGGAAGTTGAGTGGGTTGAGGAATAGACGAGGGGTCAAGTTTTCCCGCCAAAACCTTTTTAACTCGCTGGAATTCTTCTCCCTTGAGTTTGCCACCGGACGGTTTCGATTTTGTGAGAAAGCCATGCATCAGGGCAAGCAAATTTCCTCGGAAACCACACTCGTAGGCATGACATTGAAATACCTTTTGCGGGTTCTCGGTGTTGACGGATATCTCTTTGCGGCCACTGTGATCACCCGGACAGCCGAATGAACAATCGATGCGTACTTCGGCTCCGCTGCTTTTTGTGTCCAGCGTTGTGCCACACTTCGCCGCCGCTTCTTCGAGCGAAGTCTCGGCTTGCAGTTTGTCTACGTCTATGTAGCCACTTGGTCGGTTCATGGAGCGAGTCCAGTAAAAAGTGAAGCAATGCTAGGGCCACCGGGTTTGAGTGTCCAATTTACCATTGAAATTAGTCTTCATTGAATGGTACAGCCAATGAGCCACGCCAAGCTTTCTCGTCTGACCATTTGGCATGGAACTCTCGGTAAAGGCGGTCAATAGTTTCACGGGTGTCGTCGGATGGTGAGCGTTCTACGAAAAGTTGGGCTTGGTGAATTATGGCAAGTTCCTCCGGATCGTCGTCAAAAATGTCGACGGCCATTTCGAGCAACTTCCGTATGAGCTTTCGTCCTTCACCGAGTTCAGTTTTAACTATGTCGATTTGCAATTGAAACTCAGCGTTGCGCCGGTTTAGCTCAAAACAGATTTTGCGGCGCTCGGCGGAATCCTTTCCCAGGACCTTGTGTGGCACAAGGTATTTTGCGACTGGCTTCGGCTTTGAAGGATTATCGATGTGAAAAGTTTCAGAGACTTGTTGTGTTTCCGATGAAGGCATGCTCGGCAGTTAAGCGGACATCTAAATCTACTGCAACCGATTTCGTCAGTTTTGCGTTCGATTCTGATACTACTTGATTCTGCATCGAAATAAGGGTTAACTCGAATGGCATCGCAAGATCGGCAATTACCAATTTGGATGCTAAGATTCCGTTCAAAATGGCGACATCGATATTATTGTCGGAACGGGATTTGGCAACGTTGCGTTTGCTCGAA
>JANMGV010000153.1:0-4276 GCA_031374825.1 Pirellulaceae bacterium | reverse complement strand
AAAAGTTAACGCCGGACGACGAGAGATCGACGCCCGGCGTTTTTCGTTTCTACCCAACGTTTCCTAGGGTTTTCGCCCCGCCTACTTTCTTGGGCGGTTCTCTCGGTTAGGAATGAGATCTTTCGGCCTACCTCTGAAACCACCGCGGTAGCCCACGGCACCCCCGATCTCGACTGAGAACTCTCAAGATCTCCGTTTCCGCCAACCCATTTGATTAACACAGCGTTTGCAAAACGGTTGTAGCCGGTTGCGATAGGTATTTGGGCTCCATCCCCTTGGTTAACACAGTCATTTCATTGGGCAAGCGAATTCCATCTATCGAAAACGCCTTCAGAACCCCAACGATTACTTAGGTTTCCCGACTGTTAACTCCGTCCGGTGCCATTCCGGAGAATCACTCAGTTCGTGGCAGAGAAATCGGTCGGTCCCTTGATCATGCCTCAAGTCGTTGTGGCTCGTCAAATTACGAACCGAGTGTAGATCGATCGTGGTTCGTAGGGCGCTTCATTAGACGATTCAAAGGTTCAGTCTCACCGCTATACTCTACAGCGACAGAGCGAGGGAAATCCATCGGACGCCACGATAGTGAAGGCAGGTAGCTTTGAGTTTCAGATTGCACGACCATCTACTTGCCAGGGACCACACGCTCTTTGGTGGAGTGTTACATGGGATCAACGGAACCTTGATCGAGCTTCAAGGACGAGCGCTTTCGGTACATTCACGGCCCCGACCGGTGGTCGAATGCTGTTCGATTACTGGAATGACTCGAGGACCAGGTCGAGAGGCTCTCCAACGAATTCAAGGTGCATTCAGCAAATTGCGCATTCCTGACTCTCCGGTTGAGATCCTCATTAATCTTGCGCCCGCAGCAATTGAAAAAGATGGGACTTGGTTGGACCTTCCACTTGCGGTCATGATGCTTCAGGTAGCGGGAATACTTCCAGACCTTCCACAGTCCAAAGAAGAGCAATTGGTCCTTTTCGGCGAGATTGGAATTCACGGCGAAGTGCGAAGAGTTCCAGGAGCGTTGTCATTAGCATTTTTGCTGAAGCCCGGACAAAAGCTGATTGTGCCCAAAGGAAATGAAAAGGAATGCGCGTTGATTTTGGCGAAACCAGGGCACGAGGGGTGCGGTGTCTTTCCCGCTGAAACCCTCGACGAGGTACTCGACTACTTCCGTGGTGTTGGTCGGCTAAGCAACGCATTGAGCGAACCAATTCGTTTCACCAACTACATCGACAAAGCAACTGACTTCGGCAAGATTCGCGGGCAGCATGACGCTAAGCGAGCCTCGGTCATTAGTGCTGCTGGTGGACATAATCTCCTTTTGGTTGGTCCCCCTGGTGAAGGAAAATCTCTCATCGCTAGTGCAATGGCTGGAATTCTTCCGAGGTTAACTGATGGGGAAAAAGTGGAGCTAACGCGGATCTATTCCGCTTTGGGATTACTTGGCGATGATGGAATGGCGGTCACGCGTCGTCCATTTAGGCCTGTTCACCACTCCGCTTCTATGCAATCACTGGTTGGAGGAGGCAGCGGTATTCCTAAGCCCGGTGAAGTCACTCTCGCGCATCATGGCATCCTCTTCCTAGATGAAGTTCCCGAGTTTGCAAAGAATACGCTCGAGGCACTGCGACAACCTTTAGAAAATGGCTATGTGAATATCACGCGAGTTGCCGCATCCCTTGAGTTCCCCGCGAGGTTTTGCCTTGTCGCTGCCATGAATCCTTGTCCCTGTGGTTATGCCGGTGATCCGCGATGTCGTTGCGATACAAAGGTTATCGAGAAGTATCAAAAGAAACTAAGCGGTCCGTTCTTGGACCGAATGGACTTGCAGGTTTTTCTCAAGCCATTAACGCATGATGAGCGGTTCGCCGAGGTAAACGAAGGTGAGTCTGCTCAGATCAGATCGCGTGTTGAAAAGGCAAGAAACTTACAAATCGCGAGATTTCAGGGAATCGGTATTTCCTGTAACTCAGCAATTCCCGGCGGACAGATTCCGGAATACTGTCGAATGGCGGCGGAAGGCGAAAAATCATATCGTGAAGCCATTGAGAGAGCGGCTGTATCAACTCGAACATGCGACCGCCTTGCGAAAGTGGCACGTACAATTGCCGACTTGGATGGCGGTGAGCTAATAGATTCACAACACGTAGAAGAGGCGGCAAAGTTCGTTGCGGCCGGAATTCTCCAGCGGTAATTGGTTCGGAAGCTACAAAAATGAATTCGGATGACACTTCTAAGATCTTTATTTGCTCATACTGCGAGCAGTCACTTAAGTTTCGAATCGATCAAGAGGGAAGGCGCATTCAATGTCCAAAATGCAAAAAGCCCGTTTGGGTGTTCGATAACCGTGCGACATCTATCGCGCAGAAGCTCTCGTCGATCTGGATGTATGAACGTCCCAAGCTGTTGGGATTACTTGGAACCCGGATGGTCGGGCCAATTTCAGATACTGAGTTTCTCGGTCTGGTAGCTCGCGGCGAAATTGATCGTGAATCTTTCGTTCAGAGTCCGGAGTTGACCAAGAATCAAGAAGTCTCAGCTGGCAGGGTCAACATTTCTATCGTTCGCGAAATGTGTGGCCAACGCGAAGCTGAAGAGCAACGCCTTCGAAATGTTCAGGCGCGAGAGAATCAGCGAGATGCTAAGAATCGCGAAACCTTGCTTCAAGGAATCAAGAAAGCAATATCCGATGGCAATCTGAGCTTAAACGAACGTACTCAACTTCATGCGTTTGCATCGAAAACGGGTATCACCGAGCGTGAAGTCGAGGAGCTTCTCAAACAAGAATCATCTGCCCTGCTGAAACAAGTGGTTGAAGACGCTCTCTCAGACGGTTTTTTCGATGATCAAGAAAACGAGAGCATCAGCAAGATTGCGATTGGTCTCGGGTTAACATTGGAATTCACCAAAGACCAGCAATTCCGTTTGTCACTAGCACGTATCGCGTGGAATCTTCTTCAACAACTTCAAGCGGGAAGTTTGCCGCAGACTCTTGAGTTCAGTGGCGCAGAGGTATTTGAGATCGTTTCTCTTAAGCGTCCGGCTGGAATTCCCCTTGGAAACGACCACTACCTTAAGTCTGTGGGGGCGGGGGTAGTAAAGCGTATCGAAAAGAATCTTTTACTTGATGGACGATTGACTGCAAAGAAGTACACGCTCAGTTCCATCGTTGGTGTTCAGTGGTATTCTGACGGCTTGTTTTTGAAGAGGTCAAGTGGTAAGAGTCTATTCATTCGTCCCGTAAAGCTTGGGCTAGAATGGCATCAGTTTGCAATGAGCATGGAGGTCATCGCAACAGGGGAGCCTGTCATCGGGGTCTTGCCAGACGAATCATTTGTTCCAGCGACAGAGTATGTGGTCGCTGAGGTCATCGACGATACCCAGATTTCTAATGATCTTGCCGCGAATGCTGACACGCAGACCGATGATTGGACACCTGCAAATCGAATCCCCCGTTTTACATTTCGGGTGGTTGGCGAATCGTTTGAAAATCGGCAACTTGATTTAAGTCGACTTTCGATCGGCGAAGCAGTCTATTTGATTCGCGAACCGCACAACCCTTATGATTCAAATGCTGTTGCCGTTGTGAATCGAGAACGTCGTGTGCTGGGATACTTGAAACGCGAAGTGAGTCTTTGGTTTGCCCCAATTCTTGACAAAGGGCGTAAATTCCAGTGCGAGGTAAAACAACGTACTTCAAGTGGTGGAATCGTCATCGCTGTTTTCGATTAGATTAGTGTAGTCGTAAACGAGAACCAAACCGAGGCGGGCAAAGATCTGGATGTCGAACGAGAAGGCAATCATTGGATGTGTTTTAGGGACCGCTGTGGGCGATGCCCTTGGTTTGCCTTATGAAGGTCTTTCGGCAGCCAGAGCTCGAAAGCTACTTGGGCGGCCTGAACGCCATCGATTCTTCGTGCGAAGAGGAATGATCTCCGACGATACCGAGCACACCTGCATGGTAGCTCAATCGCTTATCGAATCGGGTGGTAACGTTGAGGTTTTCGCACGACGATTCGCAGCGAGGTTGCGATGGTGGATGTTAGCACTTCCAGCCGGCGTTGGTAAAGCGACAGCTCGCAGTTGTGTAAAGTTATGGCTCGGCATAAGTCCTTCGAAGTCAGGTGTCTATTCTGCTGGTAACGGACCTGCCATGCGAGCTGCAATACTCGGCGCGACGATTGACGATGTTTCGAAGTTGCTGGAGTTCGTTCGGTCCTCGTCTCGATTGACGCATACGGATCCAAAAGCCGAATTTGGTGCAGTAGCG
>JANMGV010000148.1:0-2033 GCA_031374825.1 Pirellulaceae bacterium | reverse complement strand
GATCTCGGCGCGACGAATCAAGTTACTGACGCTGTCAGGATGCGTTAGTCCAAATGCAGATGCAAGCTCCCGAAGCGTTGCCGTCGTTCGGCGATGGGCGAGATAGGCTGCCAAGTCACGCCCAACAGCGGTGGATCGTTTTGACTGATAGCTCGCCGGCGATGTATTATAAAAGGCAGCGACAGTTGCAATCACTTGCTTTGCATCCACTGTAACCAACGATTGAAACGGGGCCATTTTCATCGGCTAGTTGGGCAATACTATTGTGTGTCCCCATTGTTCCGCCTGGATCTTGCGGCCAGCTTCCTCGGTTTCAATGACCGCCAGTTCTGCAGCGGCCGAATCGATCTTCTCGCCTTGCAAAGCTTGTATGCGATCGTAGGCCGATGTATGTACCGACTGCTCGGGCGTCGAAGCCATTGCCGATCGAACCGGATTGAGGTCCACGTACATGCTGCAAGACAACAAACCGGCTTCATCGGCAATTCGCTGCGTTTCGACCAGACTGTTCAGGTCAACGTCGAGTAATCCTCGAACGCGCTTTATTACCGCTACATTGATTGTGATTTCCCAAGTTCGGTTTGCGTTATCCACAAAGGTGTGCATTCAGTGCTCCTTTCAAATGGCAAAGCCTGGGAAATGCCCTATAATGAAGATCGAATCAAGTTTGCGTGTCGCTTTTCCTACGTGAGTTTTGAAAATGGTAATTCAAGGGGTTGTGCATAATGGCGTCATTGTTACCAACGAACCGTTGACGCTTCCAGAAGGAACGCAAGTAACAATTGAGTTGAAAGGGTCGGAACCTAATCAAGTGGATGAGACTAAATCTCCTCGGCAAGGCGGATGGCTGAAGGGTCAGATCGTGATCGCACCCGATTTCGACGAGTTGCCTGATGACATGCGAGAAGCCTTTGGTATGAATGAAACATGAAGCTGCTTCTCGATACGCATGCATTGCTTTGGTGGCTGGACGATCCATCATTGCTATCGAAACAATCCTATCTTCAGATCTCCGATCCCAACGTGGAAGTTCTAGTTAGTGCTGCCGTCATTTGGGAAATCGCAATCAAACAATCGCTAGGTAAATTGGTAGTTGTCGGTGATGTAGATATGTGCATTACCAAGTCGAATTTCAAGCGAATCGAAATTAATTTCGAACATTGTTGGGCGGTCAAAGGCCTACCTTTCATTCACAGGGATCCGTTTGACCGCATGTTGATCGCTCAAGCGTTGGTTGAAAAAGCAACAATTGCAACACGTGATCCCAACATTCCTCCTTACGGCGTTCCGTGCGTTCTCGCTTGATGACTAAGTAGCTGTCAATAGGTGGGTGGCACATTCTATTTCAATTCTTCGATTCGCGCGAGGTATTGCCTTTGTAACTTGGACGCGGAAATGGCGATCTCGGCGCGACGAATCAAGTTACTGACGCTGTCGGGATGCGTTAGTCCAAATGCAGATGCCAGCTCCCGAAGCGTTGCCGTCGTTCGGCGATGGGCGAGATAGGCTGCCAAGTCACGCCCAACAGCAGTGGATCGTTTTGACTGATAGCTCGCTGGCGATGTATTAACAAAGGCAGCGACGGTTGCAATCACTTGCTTCGCATCCACACTCATTAGTCGTCGAGCCTGCGGTATCTCATCCAAATGGTGTGGCTTGGTAAGAAATTTCTTTATTCTTTGGAGAAAGGATTCACTACCTAGAAGCCAACCTTCCTATGCGCTTGTGAAGTTTCGGGAATGACTAGGGAGAGTGGGGCCTCGCGGAGGCCGCTTAGCACGCCAAACCTGTTGCGAAGGATGGACACAAGGCCCAGTTTCGATGTTACGTTTGCTTGGTACGCGGAAGCGGCTTAGGAATTGTCCCGTATTAACTTCCCGAATAATGAAACTTGATCGTGATGTCGATCCAGGGCACCGAGTTGCACGTCATTGACGCGCAGGCGGCAATCCAGGATCAATTGCGCTGGATTCCCGCCTGCGCGGGAATGACACCAATGCTCCAAACACGGAAATTATTTCGGGACTGTTCCT
>JANMGV010000104.1:0-66714 GCA_031374825.1 Pirellulaceae bacterium | reverse complement strand
GGTGTCATTCCCGCGCAGGCGGGAATCCATCGCAATTGACCCTGGATTCCCGCCTGCGCGGGAATGACGTGCAACTCGGTGCCCTGGATCGACATTACGATCAAGTTTCATTATTCGGGAAGTTAATTCGGGACAATTCCTAAGCTGGCGAAAAACTCTTTTGGGCATTCAGTGGATAGCTTGGCGTATCTGATTCGCAATAATTATTTTGCGGGCGACTTCATGCAGTTTACGATGGCATCGGCCAACAACGCGATACCTTGCTCGATACGATCAGGTGTCTGAACGCCGAAAGTTAATCGCATAGAGTTGTAGCGAACTTGTGTGCCTTCGGAGGGAAAACAATACTCGCCGGGCACATATAACACGCCACTCTTAACCGCTTGGCGAAAGAGTTCCGAATCCGGACCGGCAGCCATTCCTTCCGGCAATTCAACCCAAACGTACAAGCCTCCGGAGGGGCGTGTCCATCGAACACCGGGAATCGGGCCAAGATGTTTTTCGCACGACTCAAGTGTCGACTCGAGCTTGCTACGATAACCTTTGCGAATCACTTGCAAATGCTTTTCGATATCGGCATGCTGCAGCACATCCAGAATCAGGTGTTGATTAAAATTTGGCGAACCAAAATCGATGTTTGCTTTCTGGCTATTCAACGGCTCCACCAATGATTCTGGCAGCACGCCCCAGCCGACGCGGATACCGGGCGAAAAGGACTTGCTAAATGTTCCAGCTTCGATCGTCGTTGCATCCCAGCTTGATTTGAGCGAACGGAAAGTCGGAATTTCCTCGCCGTAGTAACCCAGTTCCTGGTAGGCATAATCGGCGATCAACCAGACTGGGTGAGTTATTTCTCGCCATTGATCCAGCACGGCACCGATCGCTTGCCGCCGTTCGGTTCCCATGGTAATGCCACGCGGATTATCGTATTCAGGGACCAGATATACTGCCTTGACGCGTTCGGCGTAGCCGTGGGTTCGGAGTAAATCCAAGGTTGCCTTGAGGCTTTCCGGACACATCCCTTGTTCGTCTGATTCGATCCCAACCGATCGAACTCCAAGACTGTTTAGCACGCCTAGATATACAAAATAAGTTGGCGCTGTTGTTAGAACGATATCTCCTGGATCAAACAAACAATCGGACAACATATGGAGCAACTGATTGCTTCCCGAGGTTACCAAAACTCGGTCTGGGCTGATCGTGTCCGCCATTCCATCATGTCGATAAGCGAACTGTAGGATCGCTTTGCGAAGTTTGCTGTCGCCTTGTGTACTTCCGTATTGCAACGCGACCTTCAAGGCTCCCTCATTTCCGCTCAATCGCGCGAAGGACTCGGCGGTCAGAGCAGCGGGCAAAGTTGCATAATCAACGAATCCAGCCGCCAAGGAAATGAGATTCGGATATGCCAACGCTTGATGCATTAATTTGCCGATGGGTTGATCGGCGACCATATTCGATCTTTGGCTAAGTTTTGGAGTCAATTCAACTTTCGATGGGAGGATGGTGGCTGACATAGGAACTTTCTAAATTGATCGATCCGTTTTGATTTTGGTGTGGATCGATAGTATCAAGTAAGGAATCGTGATTACATGTATTAGGGGACAATTTTGAACGGGCTTGGTTCATTTCAGGCGAAAATGACCTTGGCTGCTAGGTGGCGCTGCTATCGGCAGGCATTGAACCGCAATTTGCAAGCCAATCACATTAATAATAGGATCAGCGTAATGAAAAAGCGGGGGAGAATGGAAGACCAAGTTCCATTTAGAGACGGTATCGATTGCTGCCCATGAGAGGCCCTCGCACAAGAGTACCCCGCTTATGGCTGCTCCAATTAAGTCCTGACCAGGTTCACGGCTCCCCCTTGCGAGAGCCCCTCACAGGCAGCAAACACCGTATACAGCAGAAAAAGTAATCATCCCAGTTGCTTGGTCTGGGTCAAGCCCCAATCGGTTACTCGGGGAGTTTTAATCTGCCTCGAGCACCCTTCTCAAAGTAAATTTTAACGCTTAATCGCGACGGCGAGGGGGAGGACCTCGGCGGCGACTGCTGGCTGGCGTTCGCTGGTGATTAAGCATGTTGGATTCAACCAGAATAGACATGGCTTCGTCCCAAGTCGGAACTTTGATGTGAGGCCGGCGAACGCCTCCTTCATCCGAGTCTTCGGGATCAGCGAAATCAGCATCATCCCCGTCGATCCCATCACTTACTGGTCGAACGGTGCCTTCGGGACGAGGCGCACCACTTGTGCTGGAACTTCCTCGACGTCGTCGACGGCGGCGCGGACGCGCGACTTGGTCATCGTCTGCTTCCGCTGCAACCGGTGGCCAAACTTCGGCTGAATCCTCCAACGGTGTATCAACCAAAGGTGGATCGTCGTCAAAGCCTGCGGCAAATGCACGTGGGGCTGGGTCATGAGCAGGCGGACGAGTTCGGCTTGGTGCCTCGGAATGTCCTCGAGGGGTCGAGCGACCGCGTGAGTCGGAACGACCCCTTGGTTCCGATCTGCCTCGCGGTTCGGAGCGAGCATGTGGTTCTGACCGAACATGTGGTTCGGAGCGAACCGGCGACGCGGTCCGTTCGACGACAGGCTGATCGTCATCGGACGCACTCAACGTCTCTGGTGCTTCTAAAGCATCGGTACGAGGATTTCGCTCCCCACCTCTACCTCTTCGAGACCTTCGACGACGTCCACGACGCTCGGGAGATTCCGTTGAGTCTTCCGGCGTCGAAATGTCAACCGCTTCCAAATCTCCGAAGGAAGGGATCGCGTCAACCGGCGCAATCACATCAACTGGTGCCTCGGGTTCAGGTTCGGAAACCGACCACATACTCGTCTTGTTGGGCTTGGGACGCTTGTCTTCCTGTGCCTGTTGACGTTGGGACCGGTTGTCACGTTGCGGGGGGCGTGGTGACCTCTCACGAGCGGCAGGTGCGGGTTTCGCTTCTTCTTGAAAGCTTGGGATTGGAAGTTGCTCGGACTCTGCGGGAGACTCTTCCACTGCATCTCGCGAACGGCTTGAGATACCGAAAAATTCGGTAATGCTGTCCCACGAACTTCTCTTAGCGGGCTTGGCTGGTTTCGGAACTTCGTCATGATGAACCGACGAGTGTACCGCTGCTTTAGAGGACGCTGAGTGACTGCTCGAAGCGGATGATTCCGAAGGCGACCTTTTTTGTACGGGGTCTAACGAGGGCGTGCCGAGTTCGTCGGCAAGTTTGTTCCAGTGATCGGACATTGAATTCTCTCTGTAGAACTATAAATGCTCGGAAGTTATTGGAGCCTGACAAGGCTCGGGCATAGGTGTCGTTTTCGACATGATGCCGCGGATCATTTTCATAATAGGGTGATGACGGCTGGGTGCACTTTTTGATCAAACACAACCATCACGATTCGAAGCACACTACAAGTGTTCTCAATTCACTCAATTCGAATTTTCAGTCATCGCAATCAACTGATCGTCCAGCGTCGTTCTTTTTGCTTAGCAACCTTACTAGCTACTTAGAAAGGGTGCTTTCCAACTACTCTGCTACTGCCCAATATAAACGATTTTGTTGGTCGATGAAAGTTGAGACAGGGTCGATTTGACCAAGCCTTCTGACTTGTTTTAAGTAGTCTTCGTCGAGGAATCTTGGTTTAGCGGTAGGCTTTCCAGTATTCGGGGGCAAGCCGCTTCGATCATATCCAATACAAATTCAAAACCGTCATCGGTGCCATAATACGGGTCAGGAACATCGCGAGGCCAATTCGAGTCAAGAAATTCGCTCATTAAATGAACGTTTTTCGCATCATCTGACGCAAAGCAGTGAACTTGTCGGTAGTTCTCTCGATCCATCGCAATGATTAAATCGAATCGATGCAAATCTTGCCTTTCAAACGATCGGGCTTTGCTGGTCAAGTCATAGCCGCGTTTCGAAGCAGCAGCACGCATTCGAGGATCGGCCAATTGTCCGGAGTGATAATTGCTCGTTCCCGCTGAATCGACGTGTATGACTTCCGACAAATCACGGTCGGCCAACAATTTGACCATCACACCCTCTGCAGCAGGGGAACGACAGATATTTCCAAGGCAAACGAAAAGCACACTATGTTTGCGCTTCTGCTGCGATGACTCTGCCATTTCTTACTCCGCATGATCGATGCGTTAGTTTCCCAAGCCCAGGCAGAAAAGATACCATATTTCCGCCAATTTTCATGCAACGGAAGAAAATGGTGCCCGCAGAGTCCTCAAATTCCATTTTTGTCGGTCACTCGGAGCGAAAATTGGGTGCTATTTCCTGCGGGCGAAACGCTGGAACCAATTCATCCAAGAGCCGGATGAACTGGGCTTCTACGGCTTGCTGTTCGTCCCCTGGCTTTTTTTCTGGAACAGAAAAACGCTCGTTAGTTAAGTCGCGATCTGAAATTAGAATCAATTTCCCAATTCCCGCCGCTTCGTACGCAGCAGCAACAATTTCGCAATCTCCCGATACAGGTTGCATGGCCAACTCTTGGACAATGGCCGCCAGATCGGCTTCCTTGGCCGACATTTCTAATTCGCCATCTTCGCTCGCTCGATCCGCGTGCACAATTGCAACCACATGCATCCCATCTCGGAGCATTTGCTTTACACGATCGCGACTTACATCGGGCTTTGCAAAAAGGTCGTCCATTGAGATTATTGCAAGCTGCGTGCCCTTGGTCGGCTGCTCTCGAGCTCGGGCGTCGTAATACCTCGTTAGCCAACCATAAAGATTGTAGAAAGCGTGTCGCTCGTCGCTCGCAAACCGATACTCGTGGAATCCGAGCGGCTCGTAGCACCAAATTATGTTTTTCCCTTCGTCTGCAATTTCAGTTGCCGCAAGCGTTGATTCAATCGGCAATCCTCCCACCCACGCCACGGCCTGGGTCCACAATTGGCGATTGTCTGCGTACGACAAGAATATTCCACCAAGAGCATTTTGGTCTGCGATGATCGCCAACCGCCCCTTGCCAACGGACTTGCCCAAGATCACTGCTTGCTTTCCTTTGGGTTCAAACGCAGTCTGAATAAAATCTCCATAGAGACCTGGGTTTGCTCCTTCGCCGTATCGCGGATTCGAATTCAGATCGCCCCAACTGTCTTTGCTGGTCCAAGCTACGCCGAATCGTGGATCGACGCAGCCGCCCGATTGGAATGCGACATGCTTAAGGCCTTGCGTAATTGGATGATCGACAAAATCATCGATGCAGATCCAGCCGTTGCCTTGGCCAATCGCAAACGGCTTTTGGTCACATGCGGTAACGAGAGGCATCTTGACATCCAAACTGTCCAGCAATGGCATCAACATGTGGCCGTGATAGTAACAATTGGAATGGTCCGTAATGATTAGCATTCCACCACCGTTCTCAAGAAAGCGTTTTACGCGCTCAATCTCCGAAACGAGAAACGGAGGTCGATCCATCGAAACCAAATTCAAAATGATGGCATCGCATTGATCCAAATCCTCTTGCCGCCAAGGAGCAACAAGTTGCAGACGAATATCATGGCCAAGTTGTCGAAGCAGCCCTACCCCTCGCGCTAACCCGTGCAGAGTGTGATAGTCGTAGCAATCCGGTTGTGGAGGCGTTGCAATCCAAGTGTTCGAATGCACCGCGTCCAACATGATCCGCAACGGTCGCTTTTCCGCAGCAGTGGCTGAGTGCGTAGTTGCTTGTTGATTTTCAGGCAAAGCATCGATCGCTTTGCGGTCTTTTTCATCATCGGCATTCGACGCAACTGGGGGCGCGGCGAGTACGCTGATAACCGGGAATACGACGCTTTGGCTACATGCGATCAAGCTGAGGAAAGTCCATGCAACGAAACCGGAAAACGCGCGACGGACTGAGCTCGATTGAGGCGATATCATCTTTTGCGCCTTCGAATATTACTTTTGGAAGTCTTCGCAGGAACGCTTAGCCAAAGCAGCATGCCAACGCACCCACACGCGACACAGATTATCCACACAGGCACATTCTGGGTGGACTTTGCGTCTGCAGGATTTGTTGCGTTTGTTCCTTCTAACCAAGTTGGATGATATCGTAATTCGCTAATTCCGATGGCTGGCATGAAGATCGCCAAAGCAAAACTTGCCCAAATCAGTACTAGTCCAAGCATTTTAAGCTGATTAATGCGATCCGAACCAACCATTGCTTTTTTACATCCCTGTTTGTTGTGGCCAAGGTCATCGTCGACTAGTGGCTAGTAAATTCAACTTGCGGGAGCGATCGACGATTTAGGGCCACTCTCGGAATCAGAATCAACTTTCTGTTCGCTGGACTCATCGGAACGACGAGGCGAAGCGCCCGTCCCCAACGCAACACGTGGTCCTTCAAGAGTCGCCTCGATCAATCGTTTTAAATCGATAGAATCGACCACTTCGACCTCAATCAAACGTTGCGTGATGCTCTCTAGAGCGGCGCGTCGCTCGCTCAAAATGATTCGCGTTTTCGATATGGACTCATCGATAATTCGACGCACTTCTTGATCGATCTCGCGTGCAGTTTGTTCCGAATACTCGCGACTATAACCATCGCCACCTGCTCCCATGAGGAATGGTGAGCGGTTGCTTTCTCGAAAATTGATACGTCCCAATCGACTCATTCCATAATCCATGATCATGGCTCGAGCTATACCAGTGGCACGCTCCAAATCGTTTTGAGCGCCGGTGCTGATATCGCGGAAGACAAGTTCCTCGGTCAGGGTACCGGCCAGCAAGACTTGAATTTGAGCTTCTAGCTCGCGCTGAGTCATCAGGTAACGATCGTCCTCAGGCCGCTGCATCGTATAGCCAAGGGCAGCAACACCGCGAGGAATAATCGAAACTTTGTGAACGGGGTCTGTATCCGGCAAACTGTATGCGACCAATGCATGGCCAGCTTCGTGGTATGCAACGCGACGCTTTTCGTCTTCATTCATCACACGTTTCTTCTTTTCCAAACCGGCTGTGACGCGTTCAACCCCGTCATTGAATTCGTCTTGTTCGACCGATGATTTTCCTTTTCTCGCAGCAAGTAACGCTGCTTCATTAACCAAGTTGGCCAAGTCCGCGCCGACAAAGCCCGGCGTGATCGTTGCGATCTGCTTTAGATCGACGGCCGGACCAAGCTTTACGTGTTTGACGTGTACTTTCAAAATATCTTCGCGGCCCTGTTTGTCCGGCCGATCGACTAACACATTGCGATCGAAACGACCTGGCCTGAGCAACGCTGGGTCAAGAGTCTCGGGGCGATTGGTTGCCGCCACTACGATGACGCCAGCATTCGCGTCAAATCCGTCCATCTCGACAAGTAGCGCATTCAACGTCTGCTCGCGCTCGTCGTGCGAACCTACGACATTGCCAGCGCGACTCTTGCCTAGTGCATCCAACTCATCGATGAAAATAATACACGGCGCTTTGGCAGTGGCTTGCTGGAACATGTCGCGAACGCGGGCGGCTCCGACGCCGACAAACATTTCCACAAAGTCGCTTCCTGACAACGAGAAAAACGGCACGCCCGCTTCGCCAGCAATCGCTTTAGCAAGTAGTGTCTTGCCTGTTCCCGGAGGACCGACTAACAATACGCCTTTGGGAATACGGCCGCCCAGCCTTTGGTACTTGTCCGGAAATTTTAAGAAGTCCACGACCTCGCGGACTTCTTCTACAGCTTCATCGATACCTGCGACGTCGTCGAAGGTCACGCCGATGTCTTCTTGAGCGTACAATTTTCCACGACTACGACCGAAGGACATCGGGGATCCAACGCCACCCATCCGCTTGAGCATAAAGAGCACGATGCCGAGGACGATAAGGAACGGGAGTAGGACCGGCAAATATTGCTGAAGTGCGCTTGGACCATCCGCCACATTCCAGTCCACGTTCGCTTCATTCAGTTTTGATTCGAGAGCCTTAGAAGTCCCTTCATTGGTTTGCCGCGGTGTACGAAACGGCATAACGGTCCGTGGAGTTAGCGGCGTGCCGTTTGCGTCTATTTGCCGACGAGCAATCTGCCCTGAGACGTAAGTATCATGAACGATTACCGATCGGATATTGCTGATCTCGTCCTTCTTGTTGGCCGAGGCATCCACGTTGATGGTGATTTGGCCAGTCTTGCCGGGTTTCAGCTCACTGCTTCGACGAGACGTGTATTCCGTTTCATCGAGCAGGGCAATTAAATCTGGGTACGAAAGCGAATAAGTGACTGAATTCACCAAAAAAGTACCAACTACAAACACCAGCATGCTGCCGATCAGCAGATACCATAGCCAGTTGGTCTTACTCTTTTCTTCGCCAGAACGCTTGTCTTTCTCGTTTGAATCGCTCATTCTTTACTTTCGCAAATTCTCTTGATTCGCTAGACCGCCAAACTCATTATGCATTTCAAGTAGCCTCGGGGTCCAATCGTGGCGTTGAGGAAAACGGACTTTCGACCTAAAATCACCGGTCAAACCAGGAGGGTTGTTCGGGTTGGAACGATCGCAAAGGGTTCCACTAACTTGATTTCTTATTATTGCTCTCGGTGAAAGTTTGGACAGCTGCCTATTTCGAAGTCAACCAATTAATTTTCCGCCATCGCACCTTTGGCGGGCTTTCGTACACTTTTTTCGTCACCTTGAGATTGAGTTTGGTATTCAGCCCTATGGATCATGAAAATCCCAGAAGAGTCGCGATTTTTGGCTCGACCGGGAGCATAGGCAAAGCCGCGCTCGACGTGATCTCCAACCTCGGTAATCGCTTTCAAGCTTACGGACTGACAGCTCACAAGAGTTTAGACGCATTATCGTCGCAGGTCGATTGCTATCAGCCCGCGATCGCCATCGTGACCGACGAAGCAACAGCGCAAGCTTCAAATTGGCAAACTTATGGAGGATCGACTCGACGCCTAACTGGATGCGACGCGTTGACATCGCTGGCTTCTAATCCAAACGTCGACATTGTCATCGCTGCAATCGTAGGCAGCGCCGGTTTGCTGAGCTGCTTAGCGGCTGCAGACTCAGGTAAACGACTGGCGTTAGCAAACAAAGAAGCGTTGGTGGTTGCCGGTTCATTACTAACAGAAGCCGTTAAACGGGGAAATTCAGAATTGATTCCCATCGATAGCGAACATAGCGCTGTCTTCCAAGCTATCCAAGCGGGTCGTAAAAACGAAGTCCGCCGACTGATACTGACTGCCAGCGGTGGTCCACTGCGAAGTTGGCCTACGGAACAGTTAGCTACGGCTACAGCCAAAGATGCGTTGGCCCATCCAACTTGGCAGATGGGCAAAAAAATCACAGTCGACTCGGCAACTATGATGAACAAGGCGCTCGAAGTGATCGAAGCCAAATGGCTTTTCGGTCTTTCGGCCGATCAAATTCAAGTTGTTGTCCATCCTCAATCCATTATCCACTCTATGGTAGAATTCACAGATGGGGCAATCATCGCGCAGATGGGACCGCCGGATATGCGTTTGCCGATACAATACGCTTTGACGTACCCGTCGCGGGTACCGGGCCCAGCGGACAAAATGGACTGGTCGAAACCGATCAGTCTGGACTGGCAACCGGCCGATTTCGAACGCTTTCCAGCTTTGAAATTGGGCTACGAAGTTGCGGTGGCGGGCGGAACGACAGGAGCCGTGCTAAACGCTGCCAACGAATCTGCTGTAGAACTTTTCCTTTCTGGTTTGATCAAATTTACCGATATCGTCGCGATTTGTCGCGCCGTTCTCGACCATCATACTTTCGATAACAATCCAACTCTGGACGGCCTAATGCGAATGGACAGTTGGGCTCGTGACCAAGTACAACTCTGGGTGAACAAATGACTTTTGAATTAAGTTGGTTGAGTGAATCGGCGTCGGCATTCATGCTTTTCGGAGACCTCGCAAGTCGACTGCAAGGACTGGGCGCGACAGTTTGGGGCCTCTTTCAAGTCCTGGTGGGCTTGGGGTTTGTGATTTTCGTGCACGAACTCGGCCACTTTATGGCTGCCAAGTTCTTTGGCGTTAAATGCGAAAAATTTTACGTTGGTTTTGACGTCCCGATTAAGATCGGCCCCATTCGATTACCGGCCAAACTCGCAAAATTCACTTGGGGTGAAACAGAATACGGCATTGGAATCATCCCGCTCGGCGGCTACGTGAAAATGCTCGGTCAAGATGACGACCCTCGTCGAGCCGAAGAAGAACGTCAACGCATTCAAATCGCCGACGGTAAGGATGCAGGAACCAATCAACCACAATTCGATCCACGCTCGTTTCCTGCCAAGTCCGTTTTTGCGCGCATGGTGATCATATCCGCAGGCGTCATCATGAATATTATCTTCGCGGTAATACTGGCTGGTAGCGCCTTCGTAATGGGAGTGCCCTACTCTCCAGCCCTGATCGGCACCGTTACTCCCGGTGACCCAGCCTGGGCTGCCGGAATTCAACCCGGCGATAAAGTGATTCAGTTTGCGGGAATGGATAAGCCGAATCCGAAAATGTACTTCGACGATATTCGAGAAGCCATGGCTCTCGCAACCTTTGATAACCCCGACCAACCAATTCCGATTGTGGTCGAACGCGGAAGCGAGAAAAAAGAGTTTCGCGTCAAAGGCACTTTTCAACATTCCTCGAAAGGTGACAAGCGCGTTGTCGTCGGCGTCGTCCAAGCGAACGGCACGAGCATTGCATCAATTCCGTTCCAGACCCCCGATGCACCAGTAAAGGATTCCGGAATCAAGTCTGGTGATGTGATCATCTCGGTTAACGGCACGAAATTGCCAATTAACCCTGTTGCTAACGTCCCGCTCGAATCGGATTTCATCGGATTGGCCGACAAGTCGATCGATCAAGATGTTTCCGTGCAAGTCGAACGGGTCGAAAACAAAGAAACGAAAATCGTCGACCTCAAAATCCCACCCATCAAAATGAAAACAATGGGTTTCGAACTAGCCGTTGGACCGGTCGAGTCGATTCAAGTCGGCAGCCCAGCGGAACAAGCAGGCGTTAAAGTGGGCGATCAGATTGTCGAATTTGACGGACAGCCCGTTCGCGATGGATTGACTTTGCATCTCGCCGTTGCGCGCAAAGCTGACCAAGACGTTACACTTAAAATCAACCGTATTGGCGTTGAAGGCACAGCAAATTTAATTGACTTGAAATTTCGCGTGCCTGATATAACTCCCACGAATAATTTTTCGACGTTGCCGGGACAAGCTGGCTATGAGATCGCTGGAAGCGGATTGGTCTACTCCGTCGGGACAATTATCACTAGTGTCAGTGCCGATGCGAATACGGGCCTCGAAGTTGGCGACGAGTTAAGCCAGTTTGAGATCGTCATGTCGAAGGAAGAAAAAGCAAAGGTCGAAGATATCTTCTCAGGCGAAGCCTTTAAGCCGACCGTGTTCAACAAACAAAACAATCCCATTCTGCTGCATCATTTATCGCAGTCATTACCTACGGGAACAAAAGTCAAGCTTCACGTTTCACGCAACGGCAAGGTCAATGAATCTCAGATAGTCGTAACGGATAGTGCCACTTGGTATTGGAGCGGTCGCGGGCTGGTATTTAAACCCGCAAGACTTATTCACAAAGCAGAATCGATTTCCGAAGCAACATCGCTTGGCTTGCGAGAGACCAAGCGCAGGATACTTGATGTATTCACGTTCTTGAGACTTGCGTTCAGCGGCAAACTTAATTCGAAAGCCGTCGGGGGCCCCTTGGTAATATTTGCTGTAGCGACCGATCAAGCTTCACAAGGCATTTCGAAATTGTTGATGTTCCTAACGCTACTGAGCGCCAACTTGGCAATCCTCAACTTCATGCCAATCCCGGCACTCGATGGCGGGCACATGATGTTCTTAATCATGGAAGCCATTCGCGGAAAGCCCGTTGACGAGAAGCTTCAAGCCAGCGCCACCATGGTCGGCGTGCTCGCACTATTGGCCTTCATGGTCTTTGTCATGATAAACGACGTGCTAAGACTTGGCATTTTTGGATAATTGTCGAGGTTCGCAACTAAAGCAGCACCGACACAACTAGTTCGAGCAACTGGGGACTCATGCATTGGAGTTCGCTACTCAATGGCGGGACTCCCGAAAGTCGCATTTACCAAAGTGTGCTTCTCTCCTTCGGTCGGCACTAGTCGTGGGTTGGATTTGACCGCGCCATGCGAATCACTTGCGCGTTAGGCAGCGTGACTGAGCCACACAATTCAGCACGAAGATCCGGCAGCTGCCTCTGGCGCTTCTGTCGGTGGTGTCGTAGCTAGCGACCATGCGTCTTGAGTCTATGCGAAAGCTTTCGTACGAATCTCTTCTGTACAAACCGTTCGAGAATTACCACCGGCCGTTCGAGAATTACCACCATGGTCACGAATGTTCCGAGCAGTGTCGTCGCGTTCGCTGAAGTCATCGCGAAAATCACGGACTCCTGTGTCACCTATTGACCAACGTAGATTCAGAAACGAGCGACTTGGGGACCAATGGGGCTTGCAGTCGAGTCAAGAAAATGGCATCGCTCGTCAAATGCTTGAATATTGTCGTGTTATCTTTCGACAGACGCTCGGCAATTCCAAATGTCCGAAATACACGACAAGCATGACGCGACGTTCTCTATTCAACATTACACCCGAGCGGAATTTGTGATTGACCGAACCCAGCGTGTGTTGCCACTCACACTCTGCTCGACGTCAACCGACGAATTGAGGCAGATCGTTTCCGAAGCTTGATTAACCTTTACGTTGAATCCATTCTCTTTATTGAATCCATGGTTGCTGGATGTTCTTAGCCAGCGAACTGCGCGAACGAAGTCACATTCACTACACCAACATCGCAGGTTGTTTCTCTGCGACCCAATCTTTCAAGCATCCCTCGTGTGGGGATTGGCTTACCATAGAAACGGTACTTTCTTAGAGTGAAGATATCGGCAAGAGATGTCTCAGCAAGTGCACAGGCTTCCGATTCAAACAAATTGCCAACAGAACAACAGCAGATGACCCCTGAGGCTTAAAAGGGATATCGCTTTTCAAAAATTGATGGACTCCCAGTCGCTGCTGCTTCATCATGTTGGGAGATTGCTATGTGATCGGAAAGCACAGTTCAGTTGCCTTTTTTCCCTTAAATAATAGCCGAATCCGCAATGAAGCACAGCGAGGATACGATAGCGCAAATCGCGAATTGCCCCGATGACGCAGGGACGAACGGATAAGCTTCATAAGAGAACTTTGGGAATCTGTTTGAGCAAAATAATAGACGGAATCCACGTATTGCGAGATAGAAAAGCTGTTCTTCGTTCACTTTTTGTTGCCTAAATGCCATTAAAAAAATAAACAAAAAAAACTTGTAATGCGCCCGCTGCAGCGATACAACATGCTAGTAGAACGACTTCGGCTCAAATTGAGCAAGCGCGTTGCTGACGAATTGCAGATCTAATTCGTTTTATGAAAGCGTTACAAAAACCAAACGCTGTTGTAACGGGAATTTCTTCAAAGGTCGCCAGTGCATTTTCCCGCAAGCGCAGTTCTCAAGTTTGATGTTTCGGACGGAAGGATGGTCAAAGTTGTTTAGAGTGTAAAGAGATTTTTTCTCATCCGTTATGACACTGGGGTATCGGATACAGAAATAGTCCAACGGTTGTTGGCCATCCAAAATAAGAGGAGATTTGAAATGACAAATCGTTCGCATGCTTATTTATCTGAACCAACTTTTCAATGGCAGTCAGCGTTGCTTTGCGCTGAATTGAGTCAGCTCGCTTATCAATCTACCGACGCGATCAAACATCTGTTGTCCAATCGCTGGGGATTCACACAATCGTCTTGTTTTGACGCAGGAGAAACTCGTGGCTTCATAGCTTTCAACAACTCTGCCGGTGTCTTGGTATTTCGTGGCCTAACAAGCACTGGTGATTGGTTGAGTAATCTCGACGTGCAGGTGATCGAAATGCCTTACGGCGGCGTTCATAGAGGCTTTTACGACTTATGGAAGAGTTTGAAAACTGGCGTCGAGCGAGAGATCAGTTCACTTCCAGACTCAGTAAAGACAATCTGGTTGGCCGGACACGGCATAGGCGGGGCGGTGGTATCGATTGCTGCCGCAGAGTTGCAAGTCATCGAAAAGATAGCAGGGGCTTATACGTTTGGACAACCACGAGTTGGTCAATCACAGTTTACCGCTACAATCGAAAATCGATACGCCAATTCGTTCTTTCGATTTGTAAACGATGATGATTTCATAACACGGATTCCACCTGGATTCTTGCATTGCGGACGGTTAATGCAATTTAATAGTCGAGGGCAATTGGCTTCTGAATCTCTCGAGTCCATTGGTCAAGGCGACTCGAATGTACTTTCAGAAGCGGACACTGCAGCAATAAAATCTCACGTCAACCGAATCCAAACCGAAAACGAGCCTGAGTTAGAATCGTGTGCACCATTTCAGCGTTCGGTCGACGCGGGACTTGAAGGGATGATACCCGGTATTCGAAGCCACGAAATATCGCGCTATGTTGCAGCGATTCGTCGCAACATTCCGAATGAAAACACCGAAGTTAGCTTTGAGGCAATCCTCAGTTCTAGTAGCCGAGCAATGGAGACTTTTAGCCGATCCGTCGATAATCCTGGACTCGAAAGTGTGGTTGATAGGGGTGGATGTGTCGAGGAAGAATCCTTACCGATTTTATTGCGGACGAGATCCGACAAGTGGATGCCCTATGCAGACCTCAAAGTGAATTCGCGTCTTGGGCCAATTGTCACCGCCATTGCGACGCCTAAGCAAATCGAGCGATTGCGGAAAGATCCCGACGTAGCATCCATTGATATTAGCCGAGATGGCGGCATTCATGAATGTCAAGTTTCGGTGCCGTTCGTCGGCGGTGATGTCGTCCACGTTCCACCATTAGATGAGCGAGGCTCGCAAGCAATTGTTGGTTTGATAGACAGCGGAATCGATGTATTGCACGAGGCATTTCTGGATGAAAATGGAAAGACACGAATTGTTGCGGTTTGGAATCAACGAGATTCGGCGGGACCATCACCCAAGATTGTTGATCCTGCAAATTTTACGCAGGACTATGGAACGCTTTACGATCAAGTTGCGATTCAAGAGTTCGTAGATAAAACAAAGAATCCATCAAGTGATCTCAGAGACCCGCAATTGCATGGAACGCATGTCGCAAGCATCGCGGCTGGACGCAAAGTTGGTGCTTTTGCTGGTGGAATTGCCCCCGAAGCACGCATCTCCGTGGTAATTCCAAACATGCAAACGAATCCTGGTGATCCACCCAGTATCGGCTATTCCAACAGTCACGTTGATGCGCTTGTATTTTTGCGAACGATGGCAGCGAAACACAATCTGCCGATAGCAATCAATGTAAGCCTTGGTATGAATGCTGGAGCCCATGATGGGATGTCTACCTTGGAATCGGCATTCGATGCTGTCACAGATAACGGTCGTGATGCGGGAATCGCAATCATCAAATCGGCTGGAAACGAACGTGGGTTTGCTGGTCATGCCAAAATTCAAGTTATGGCCGGCGGAGTATCCACGCTTACATGGGATTCCAAGAGTCGGTTTCGAATCCAGGACTACATCGAGGTCTGGTATAGCGGTTTCGACGAAGTCGAGTACGTCTTGATCGCCCCAGACGGCTCGCGTTCCAATTCGATAAATGCCGCCAACCCAAAATCCGTCAGCATTCTCGGAGGAAACCGATGTTCGCTTGAGTTGACAACGAACCACCCTGATAACGGAGACAACTTACTCACAATTCGTATTCGTCCTGATACCGTCGATATCCTAACGGGTGAATGGAAGCTTGACGTTACGGGAATCGCCGTTTTTAGCGCAAACGGACGAGTTGACGCTTGGGTTGAACGTGATGACAAAGCCAGGGCGCTATCGTTCACATCCGGGGACAATGATGAAATGACCCTTTCGATTCCCGGCACCGCCAACACAGTAATTACGGTCGCTGCCTGTGAACCTTCTATTCCGGTTAAGTTGACTGCGAATTCATCCTTTGGACCAACGCGAAAACAAAGTCCAAAGCCCGAACTCGCAGCGCCAGGAGAGAACATCGTGGCTGCAATGGCAAACGATCCAAATCACCAAGCAACCATTGCTCTCAGTGGTACGAGCATGGCGGCACCGCATGTCACTGGAGCCGTTGCACTCGCTTTCTCGCGTCGCAAAAAGAACGCAGCTCTGACGCAACTCAACGCTCAACAAATCAGGACGGCGCTGCTAAAGAACCTAAAGAATCGATCGCAAAACCATAATGTGGGATTTGGATTTGGAATTCTAAGCATCCAACCTTTTCTTGACTCTCTTTCCTAACAATACCAATGGTTCGTCTTTGCCTGCCGAAAAAGGAAAAATCGATGTTCAACGGTAATCGAAAATTGTATTTGCTCGTTTGGGCAATAGCGTCAGTTTCCATTCAGGCAGCCGATCCCCCTGCCGATCGCTTCGCGGTTTCCAATTTGGAAGTTCGCTACCTAGATCAAAACTGGTCCACTGAAGAGTCGCTTGATTTCTATTCGATCCAGCAAGGCTCGCCGTTAATGCGAAAAGTCTTTTTTGATGCTCTTGAACAACCAGAAAGCCAATCGCTTTTTCGAGATTCTGATTATCTCGCATCGTTTGGCTTTTTAAAGCAGAAGCCGCATAGCCAGAATCCAGATGGTTATCCAATTGGATTCGTAGCCAACGTTGCAATCGAAGTTAACTGTGCTTTGTGTCACACATCGCGATTGATTCACAACAATGTCGAATATCGAATCGACGGAAATCAAGCGATCACAGATTCCCATGCTTGGCTCGATGCTCTCGCTAAATCGCTGGAACTAACCGTTGCCGATGCGCCCACGCTGGAAAGCCTCAAAGACCTATTGCCGACCGATGTCATTTCACTCGACCAACAAAAGCGGTTCGGGAGGTTCGCGAAACGGATTCTTGGCAAGGATAACGCGCGGGTGTCTCAACTTTACCCGCTTGTCTATATGTTGACTCGCGATTACAAGCGACGTCAACGATATAACGATTACAACCATTTTGGAAAGCAGTTGACATCGGGGGAACGGGCTACCGCAAATTACGACAGATATGGGTTTGGAAGGCTTGACGCGCTTGGAGCAATCTTGAATCAAGCATGCGCCGAGGATTTGTCGATTTCAGAGAACGCTGCACCGGCCGACGCACCGGTAAACTATCCGGCTATCTGGGACGCGCCGCAGCACTCGCATGTGCAGTGGAATGGTGCTGTAGAAAACAAGAAACGTCTCGGACCCTTAGGACGCAATGCTGGACAAGTTGTCGGCGTCTTCGGCCTGCTTGAAGTCGATGGCGATGAATTCATCGGTTACGATTCGTCGATCCGCTTTGACGAACTCAATAAAGCTGAAGAATTAATCACCACGCTTTGGTCACCAAAATGGCCGACAGAATTTGGAATCGATGAAACTCTCGTCGCTCGAGGAAAAGAAGTATACGCTGAATCCTGCTTCGATTGCCACGCCGCGATGGATCGAACTGACCCAAATCGACAGCCGAACGATGTGCTTGTCCCGATCAAAGGTATTTGGCATGGTTTCCCAGAATTAGGGACCGATGCGCGTACGGCGTCGAATTTTCAGCGACGGGAAGCCAAAGTAGGTACGCTGGCAGGTCGGTTCAAAGGAGCACCGTTTGGCCCTCGATTTCCACCAGGCGCAGACACGTTAGTGCCGGCGCGCGAAATCCTAAGCCATGTTGTGGCCAGAAGTATCATTCGGTCATTCGTTCCATGGCGTGATGAGTTGACGCTCGACTCGGAGGGCAACGCAACCGAAGCATTCTTGGCAACAGAAGACCCGA
This sequence comes from Pirellulaceae bacterium, assembly GCA_031374825.1. Classification (GTDB taxonomy): domain Bacteria; phylum Planctomycetota; class Planctomycetia; order Pirellulales; family Pirellulaceae; genus JANMGV01. The sequence continues at coordinate 48,924 of JANMGV010000104.1, read as the reverse complement.
CGTCAAAGTTGATGGTTTACAAAGCTCGACCACTCAACGGTGTTTGGGCTTCTGCACCATACCTTCATAACGGTGCTGTTCTCAACATGGTTGAGTTGCTAACGCCATCGAGCAGAAGGGCGAATTTCAAAACCGGTACAGTGGAATACGATCCATCGACGATGGGTTTCAAGGACGAAGGATCATTCACATTAGATACAACTGTCCCCGGCAATTCCAACTCCGGGCACGTCTATGGCGCAGGTCTATCAGACGATGATAAGAAAGCCCTTCTCGAATACATCAAGACTCTTTAAACCATCCTGCGCAAAAATCGTCAAATTAACTTCGTTATAGGGACAACGAACTCGAGGAGCTAGAAAAATGGAACTGGAGATTGTTCCCGAAAATGAAGCCTCGCAAATCGAGCATATTGTTGAACTGACTGCGAAACAAATGCAAAAACGATATGTCAGTCCCGTAAAAACTTTACGCGGAGTACATCCCAAAGATCATGGTTGTGTCGATGCCAGTTTTCAAATCAATGCCGATATCGCGGAAGAATTGCGAATCGGCTTGTTTGGTAATGTTGGTGCCGAATTTAAAGCGATCATTCGGTTTTCGAATGCTGCTACGTTAGTATCGCCCGATTCGACCGAAGAAAATGGCAAACCTATTCATGGTAGTCGCGGAATGGCGATCAAGGTGATGGGCGTGCCCGAACCAGATTGCGAAGGTTCGACTGTTACTCAAGATTTCCTCATGGTAAATCATCCCGTTTTCGCTTTTGCAAACGTAGAAGATTACGAGGTCCTCAGTCAAGTAATTTTGGACGACAACGAGAGCCCGAACAGGTTCTTTGCCATTCAAGGTAGTAAACAGGGCGACGCTGCGGCGCGTGCTGCAGAAACGTTAAAAATCGTCGGTCGTATTCGTTCTGCTTCGTTTCAGGCTCCGCCAAGTCACCCTGCTCAAAATCGCTACTTCAGTGGAGCACCGTTTGCTTTTGGTCCAAACCGAGTGATGAAATACAGTGCGACTCCTCGCGAAAAGCCAACCCAATTACCAGATATCGTTGACCGCGATTATTTACGCCAGAACCTGCTCAAGCGGCTGGATCCAGTGGGTAGTTCTGAGCCAATTGTATTCGACTTCTCGGTACAAGTCCGCGAAGCCAGTTCGTTGAACGTGCAAGAAGACATTGAAAACGCTTCACACGAATGGAAGGAAGCTGATTTTCCTTTTGTGAATGTTGCGACAATTACAATTCCTTTGCAGGACTTTGACACTGCCGAAGCGAAGCAAAAATGCGAAGGAGCATTCCTTACTCCGTGGCACAGTTTATCAGCACACCGTCCGCTAGGCGGCATTAATCGCCTGCGACGGAAAGTCTACGAGACGTCCGCGAGGCTTAGGCTTGGACAATAAGTGATTCCTTTATGTTTGAAAACTAATCAAAGACCCGAGTTAGGAGATTAATATAATGGACCGCAACGAGAAAGCCCTTCGACTCAAAAAAATGCTCACACAAGTTGCCGACGACGGCAATGTCGAAACACTTGTTCGAGAGACCGAATCGAACGTGGGCGGTTTGGAATCTATGAACAATGGTACTAGCGACCAATTGCTTGAAGACTCTCTTCGCGGAGTTCTCAAAGCGAGTCGTGAGCAAGAGTTGTCAGACTCGGAACTTTTCGGTTTGGAGGCGATTGTCTTGCCGCGTGAGCGGCCTGTGGTGTTCATTCAGAACGATAGTTTTGGAGATCTCCCTACTCCTTGGACCCATTTTGCCGGCGATTCGATCCGTCGCAGAATTGAAGCGGCGATTCCGTCCGTGGGTCGCATCGAGTTGCCCGATAGCCCTTGGATTCCTTATGGTGGAACTGGCTTCGTTGTTGGTGACAATTTGCTGATGACTAACCGTCACGTTGGCGAATTGTTTGCTACCGGGTTGGGAGCGAAAAACTTAGCATTTCGCCCTGGTCAATCCGCTGCAATCGATTTCAAACGCGAAACAGGGTCCGATGCGTCCGTCAATCTTCGTGTTCGCGAAATCGTCATGATTCATCCTCATTGGGATATGGTAATCCTTCGCGTGGATGGACTTCCCACTGGCCATGCAAAACTCACGTTGTCCGTCTTGTCGCCTGAAGAGTTGGATGGGAAAGACATTGCCGTCATTGGCTATCCAGCGCGTGACGAACGCAATGATCTGGCCCTGCAAGATCGGATCTTCCAGAGCGTCTACAACGTCAAGCGTTTGCATCCGGGTCGTATTCGTCCTCGAGAAGCGATCAATAGTTTCGGTCATTCCGTCAAAGCGATGACTCACGATAGTTCTACTCTGGGCGGTAACTCAGGATCAGCCGTTCTCGATGTATCTACGGGTCATATCGTTGGTCTTCATTTCGCAGGAATTTACCTCAAGGCCAACTATTGTGTTCCCACTTATGAACTGGCCCGCGACAGTCGCGTCGTCGCTGCGGGACTGAATTTCATTAGCAGCGTCGCGCCAACAGACGAATGGATTTCTGCGTGGCGCATCGCGGATCCCGAATCGCCGCTCGTGGCACCTTCCTCTCTGCCTTCTGCTATACCAACTCCCGCGCCTAACATTCAGATCACGCCCGGTCAATCTCCGATGCCGGCTAACGTTCTGGTGAATCAGTCGAGTATGAGTTTTACACTTCCGCTAACTATCTCGGTGTCCTTAGGTGGAATGGCTTCTGCTGCCTCAGCCTCAAACATCAGCGATGTTGCTGCAACGGAGGGACTGAAGGAACCTTTTATCGCTGGCAGGCTAAATCAACGTAAAGGCTATCAACCCGGTTTCCTAAAGCTCGATAACGACGCAGAAGTACCGCTCCCCACTTTGACTGCGGCAGGCAAACGTATGGCCGCCAAGCTTGACGATGGAACCGTTGAGTTGAAGTACCATAAATTCTCACTCGTAATGCACAAAAAGCGGCGTCTCGCACTTTTCACTGCGGCAAATGTTGACTGGCGAAAAGACTCGCGACTGATCGACGGTCGAAAACCATCCCGTCGGGAACTTACCGGTCTCGAGGATGGGGATATCGAAAAATGGGTTACCGATCCACGTATTCCAGAAGATCATCAACTGCCCGATGTATTTTTTACGAAGGACAATACCAATTGGGATAAAGGCCATCTCATTCGCAGGGACGATGTTTGTTGGGGTAAAACTCTCAATGACCTTCGCAAAGCCAATGGTGATACTTTTCATACCACGAATTGTTCACCCCAGACAGCAGAATTCAATCGAAGCACTTTAGGCGAGGACAACTGGGGAGATCTTGAGAATTTGGTCCAAAAGCAATCTGGGGCAGAAACTGTGATCCTGTTCTCCGGACCAGTCCTAGCAGACGACGATCCAGAATTTGTAGGACGCGACGACCACGGTGAAGTTCGTGTGCAAATCCCTCGCAAGTTTTGGAAAGTCATTGTGGCCAAAGGACCTAATGGTCCAGAGGCGTACGGTTTTGTACTCGAACAAGATCTCTCGCAATCCGACTTAGAGTTCACGGTCCCCAATAAATGGCAAACCTTTATGAAATCGATAGCGGATATCGAAGGTATGCTGGGCGGATTGGCACGTCTAACTTGGCTCAAACAGCACGATCAATTTGGCACGATTCACGGAGAAAGCGTAGTTGAGTCGCTTCAAGAGGCGCGACCGACGACAACTGAAATGGTTGCTAACGATGCTCCTGAACAGCCCGTCGTTCGGGCTTATGTTGAGACCGCAGGCAATCTAATGGGCGCGGAAAAAGGCGACGGATTCATTCATGGCGCGACTTTTCAGAATCGACATGTTCAATTCACGGTACTTGACGATCGCGCGATTTTTGAAGGTGACATCGACCTTGGTTCCTTGACACAGATCTCGGCTTCGCATGATATTGGGCTGGAATCGATCGGTATAACTGGAGCCGAATTCCGCTGGCCAAATGGTCAGATCCCCTACACTATCGACGCTTCCTTGCCAAATCAAAACCGAGTGACCGACGCGATCGCGCACTGGCATTCTATGACTCGAATCCGATTCATTCCGCGAACCACGCAGACTAGCTATGTCACTTTCAAGCCTGGGTCAGGTTGCTCTTCATCCGTGGGGCGTCAAGGCGGACAACAATTCATTACGCTCGGCCCGAATTGCACGACAGGAAACGCCATCCATGAGATAGGGCATACCGTAGGACTTTGGCATGAGCAAAGCCGCGAAGATCGCGATCAATTTGTCACGATCGACTTTAGTAACATTCAAAGCGGAACCGAGCACAATTTCCTTCAGCATATTTCCGACGGTGACGATCGAGGCGATTACGATTACGGTTCGATCATGCACTATCCTGCGAACGCGTTCGCGATAGATCCGAATAGGCCAACCGTCGTAACACCCAACGGCGAGCCCATCGGCCAACGTACCGGACTCAGTGCCGGTGACATAGCAGGCGTTCACGCGATGTATCCATAGTTTTTTTCAGCGTTGACAAGTGTTGCCTATCACTCGTCGACAACAGCTATGATTAGTTTACGAATCACAAATTGTCTTACTACTCGATGCTGTAGACTCAAAGCGTCAACGAGCAACTTCAATAGTTTGTTAGGATTGATAGCCGATAGACAAAGTGAGCCTCGTTTCTTTTGAAAGAACAAATCCTCATGTCCAGCGAACAACCGAGTCTCGAAGAATTGCAAAAACGCAAAGCGATTGCCGAAGCCGAGCGAGCCGCGCTGGACGCAGAATTCGCTCGAGACGAAACGAAGAGAAAGCTCGACGACAGTAAAGCTGCCAACGATTCAGCAAAGAAAGCCGTGGAAGCCAAGGTCGCCGCAGCGAAAGCGGCCAAAGAGCTTGCCGATGCCGAAAAATTGCAAGTTGATGCAGAAATTCTGAGGGACGAGGTGAAAAAGAAGCTCGCCACCAGCCAAGCCCTCGAAGATCCTGCAAAGAAAGCGATTGAGGCCAAATTGAATGAGGCTAAGTCTGCAAAGGAGCTTGCCGATGCTGAAAAATTGCGAGCAGACTCGGAACTCGCCGCGCTTAAGGCCAAGATTGGGGAAGTTCCTTCGTCAGGTATCACGGGAAACGTCACGCTTGGTCAAGGAGCAGGGGCACTCGAAACCGCGTTCTTGGCGGCGCGTGCGGTCTGTCTCGCGAGCGAAAAGATTGCCCAGGCGGTCAGTTCCGTTGTCCCCGCAGGTGCAAAGATCATGATTTTTGCGGCGGGCGAGACCCCTGATTTCCAAACCACAACAAATTTTTTTGCACAAAGAGCACTCGTCTTACAGGCGCTGACAAATGCGATACCTCAGTCTGAAGAATGGTCGAACCGCGAAAACGTTGCGTCCAACTTAGAAAACGTTTCGACAAACGTAAGAGACAATGTTTCGAACCTAGAATCCGTAGTTAGCTTCGGTGGCATTGGAGTCGGACTCGAAGCAGTGACAAAACTACTGGGGTTCTTTCGTTCGGATTTTGATGTCCGTGGAACCGACGTTACAGCAGATAACACGCTGCTCGCAAAGTCAGTAATCGGCGAATTGCTCAAGAAATGCGGCAATAAGAATCCAGCAATCGAGTTTTACCTCAAAGGCACTTTTAATCCGATGGCCGTCGCTGCAACGGGATCAACGCTCGAACGCGAACTTAAGGGTTTGGCATTGAAACGAGAAAGTGCTGCAAATGTGTTGAACGATTTGGAACGCGCGATTCTCGAGCTACAAAGCAGACTTGCGAAGATCACCGGCGATACGCCAGAAGAGAAAAACGACAAGCTGAATCTAAACGAGCAAGCGAAACGATACCAAGGTTTCGTGGACAAACTCAAAAGCGCTTTGGCTACCTTTGATACCTTTCTCTCCAAACTCGTAAGTCAGGATGCTGAGCTTACGACGCTGGTTAGTGAACTAGAAGTCTGGAACACACTCATGGAGCAGTCAAGCTTGTTATTGATCGTCAAGGTCGACAAAGCAGGCGGTTCCAACTACATCGCGAAGAATCTTTGGACGAGCTTCGGCGCAATCCCACTCTACGTGATGGGAGGCGTGATCGTAAGCTACACCTTGTTTCAAGGGAACACGGGATCTGTCCTGGCTTCAGGCACCGTCCCGGTTCACAGTGGATTTTGGAAAGTGAACAAAATTAATCGCATTTTCCAATGATTTGGCTCCAGGCAAATGCAATTTTATGTTGGATCAGTGCAGTCTGCGTTGCGAAACGTCATGACCTTTTCCAACACCCGTTGATCGTCAAGCGTTGGATTACGGCAATCGTTTCATAAAGCCGGACGAACATCAGTCTTCGCCACCGTTCGGTTATAAATCGCCATTCGTCCGGTCTGGAGAAATCGATTAAGTTCGGCCCTTCTTGCTATGGGCGTTGAAAGTCTTCATCTTCAACGATTGGCGTCGAACAAGTTCTTGTAGAATTTATCCAATGGACAGCCGCCAGCTTTCGAATATCGGAATCTTCGAATATCACATTGGTCTCGACCTGTTGTTCGGCGGCAACCAACAGATTCAATCCGAACAGGATGGATTTTCTCGAAGCATTTTAGTTTGAAGCTTCGCCGAGCTTGCCACGCTTTGCCAATAAGTCCCGAATCGCTACTATCGGAATACCACGGTTGTACAGATACTTGCCGGGAGCGGGCCAGTCTTTGCCACCTGCGTGGTGCAAAGCGCACAATTGGATCTTGTTCGTCAGAATCGGCGATCCGGAAGAACCAGGGCGTGTGTTGACGTCGTACCAAACGCGCGAGTTGTTCGGATTGGCCCCGAGCAGCCCGGGCTTGTTCCAGTCGACCTGTTGCGGCATGCTCTGGCCGTTCTCGTAAGGGTGCTGAAAACACCAGACTGCTGACTGCAAGTCGGTAGGAATGTCGATCGCTTCGGTTAACGACAAGCAACCTCGCGGTTGAGCATTCTCGGAAGGCTTTGCTCCAATGGGTTTGTTCCCCGGCTCTCCCGCAATCCGGAGAACGGCATAGTCCAGATTTTCCAAGCCCCGATCGAGTGCCCGTTCCTCGTCAATCGTCCGTATCCCCTTGTCTAAAGGATCGTAAGGGGAGTGATCGATCAGCCAGTCATCGCTGTCCACCAGTTGGAACTCGACACCATTTGACAAACTAACGCCGTCTGCTCCAGTGCGATAGTCGAACTTCAACCGGACGTCTCTGCGGTTCACGGTCGAGACCAACTCAACAACATGCCAGTTTGTTAGCACGGTGCTGCTGCCAATCAGGAATCCGGTGCCATAAGTGATACCGTTGGGTAGCGGATAGCTGATCTGACAGACACTGTTCACAACCCGGCCAAGTCGTTGCAGCATCTGTCCCACGTCCGTGAATCCGCGGGCAGGCTCAAGCATCCGCTCCAGGGAGCCATCATCCGGTCCCAGTTGCCCCGTCGCCCCGGCAGGTCGCTTGATGATCTGGTGTCGCCAAGCAAACTCCAACAGTTTTTCGTTCGTCGGATTCTCGTTCAAGAGCGCGGATACTAGCGGCGCGATCTTATAACGAGCATTGTAGGTTTGCAGCATCTCGTTGACGGTATCAGGATAAGTTCCCCAATTTACAACGTAGCTGTTGAGATCATCATCCAATTGCGATTTGATCGCTGGCCCAAGCTTCATCTGATTCGGAAAGGCACTTTGAATTGCTTTTGACAGTTTGCCTTGTTCCGGGCCGTTGATGCGCATAATTCATTACTTCTTACGATATCAAATGCCCATGAGAATATTCAACGCAATGCTATCAACCGATTTCCCGACTTTACGAGCGATCTGCTTGTAAACCGGGAAGGTCTCTCAAGCTCATTGGAATAAAACTCTACGTTGTTGAACTTATAGTCAAAAGCTGGACGCAATAATGCTGGATGCAAAAAAGGGCGGACCGATCTTTAAGGTTGGGGCTCGTCATTATCTTCAAATTGCTGCTCAACTCTATCTCCTGTCCAAGACCACTTTTGATTGTCGCCGCGTTTTTGAAAAAACCCGTCAAAGTGATTTTCGCTGCCATCGACTTTCCATCGAAATGTGCCCGTGGCCTCGTTATCGCTACCAGGTGAGAATCGCCAATTCCCAGTGATCACATCGTTCGTGCCACCGTCTTCATTTTCTTCATTGGCGATGTCCACATTCTCTAGAAGGTGTTTGCCATTGGGAGTCGAATAGGTTCCGTGATTTCCGAACAGACGAACTTCACTGTTGACAGTCTGACCGTTGACTGCGACGTAACTTGTTTGCCAGAGAGAAGGGACGTAGCGCACAAACCCATCCATATCGTAGAGATTGAACAGTCCCCGCAGCATATCGTTTAGCTCGTCGCGGTCGTCATTGGTCATTTCGGCCAGCATTTGGCGAGTTTCCGCAGACTGAACATGTTGCCGAGAAGGATTTGGCAGCGCCAGAATGCCATCGGCGTATTTTACTCGCGCGACGTGCTGAATTTCACTTCGTTTTGCATTTGGCGATTGTCGTTGTTCTTTGCGAAATAAGAGCTCATATTCTGTCTTAAGTGCAAAACACTGCGGGGCTTTGATCGGGTAATCGTATTGAAATAGCTGAATATTGATGTTTTGGTCCGTACCTGAACCAACATAGAGATCCCGAGCAGCCCAGGGATGGTGACCGGTTTGACGACAGGTGACATCTACCAACGATCCAAGTTGACTGGCATCGAGTATGTATTGATTCTGCATTGGTCCGCCAGCGGTTGGCTGTTGTGGTCGAACTCCTTGAACGGATGAAACGTTTGCAGCGGTAGAAATCCGGACCGCCGCCGAGTTAGACGGCTGAGGCGGAGTTCCAGGAACCGTCAGAGTCCAAACATCGACCTTAATAGTCTGCGCAGCCAAGGGCTGTGTTAATGTCAGAGTTAACGTCAGACCAAAGAAAACATACAAAATGCGTTTCATAACGGCCTCCAAGGAATTGAAAGTATCCAGACCAGTTAAATCCAAAATCACTTTAGCCAAACGTTGAAAGTAAGCGGAAATGGAAGCGGTGCTTTGCGCTGATACACCACGGTGATAATTGTTCCAGCGGGCAACGAGCCATTGTACTTGTCGGTAATGATGCCATCGTTTAAGTGCAGCTTAGGTCCCCATCGTCCTAATTCTTCGCGATCAACGTCGGGTGGCAACCAATGTATTTCGAAGATACCATCGGGGTCGGTCAGACGCTGTCCATTCGCGTTGATGACTTGAACTTCAACCGTTGGGCTGGTAATGGAAGAATCAAGAGGATTGCAAAAGAAAACGCTTCCGAAGGCACCAGCGTCCGCCCTCTGGCCTATTTCATCCGTCAGATCGCGCATGCCGCGAGTTGGCCGGGACTGGTAAATCGAAATCAATGGTGCCGAGTTCTGCAGGTCGATCAATTGTCCTTGAATTGGACCGATCGGAGTTCGTGCCGGTGGGAAAAAAATTAGGGTTGCCGATGTGACCAATACCACTGCAATTGGCAGAAATATCCTTGGCGACCAAAGAGGATTGCACACTCTTCCTAGTCGCTCTATGATCGTAGGATTGACTTTACGACGCAAAAGTTCTACGCGATTCGAATCCAGCCACGCTTCGATCGGCGGGCAATGCCCTTTCAGAAAGTCTCCGGCCAAAACAGATTCAACGAACTCGACGATGCGGTATTGAGAAGAGAGCGCCTGGACCAGTTCCGATGTCATCGAATCCAGCGTCCCTTTCTGAGTAAAATTCGAAAGGTTGCCAATCCCTGCATGCAAGAGCGATTGATGCAACTGGCTTGGGTCGGAAAGATGAGCGACCAGCAACTCGACAAGAATCTTTTGTTCCGGACCTTTTAGCTGTGGCACAGAGTTCGCCTTTGTTGTCTGAGGACCTCGCCTGGAACAGCTGACCATCCTAACGATCAAAATGGTGCTAGAGAAGTCCTGGCCCTTAACCAATTAAAGTATTGAACAACTCAACAAAAACTAGTTTAACAATCCGGCTGCGTTTCGTGTGCCTCTCGCAAATTATGAATTCCATTAGTCCTTCCGTTGATGAAAAACGATTTCACATGCAAAGCTGTACTATTGGTAAACCAGTTGAACAAACTGACTGTGGCAATTGCAGTAGATCTTTGCCTCTGTGAGTAGTAGCAATGTATCGATTCGCCAAACAGACCGTGAGTCGTGGAATTGCCTGTCAGAATAGGAAATGCGTTACGGAAATTGGATGGTTAACGAATTATGCTTGTTCAATCGCGTTACGACGTTTCACAACATGGACGCTAATATCTGCTGCAATTTCCATGCACAGCCAGCCTCGATGAACTTGTCGGTTCAGGTGAGTCTCGATCAAAAGCACCCTGCCAGCGTTCAAATTCGGACTGGCGATCAAGTTCAAAACACGGGGCTGCCATTCGATCAAGCCCTTGAAAAATGAATTCTGTCGCCGGGTCGAGTCCGAGTAAGCTCATCCAGCGGTCGCGGATCGACTAAGATATTGGAGTTCAATCAGGGTTGCGATATCTGGGAGATTTGAAATGAACTTTTACCTTATCGGCTATTTTCCAAAGCGACGGGTGACTCGCGGTAATTGGCAATCGATCCAGTTGGGCCAAGCCGATTACGCTTTCCCTGCGCCGGATCTAGTGGAACAGATTTGCAGCGTGAGCAATTGTATCGTCAAGGGGCTAAGAGGATTTGATTATCCGGATATCTCGATGAACTCGTTCAATCAATATGGTGGGTTCAACCAACTCAAAGCGGCCCTCGAAATAATGGCGAAGGAGCATCCTGACGAGTTCGAATTATATGCTTATGGCATATCGGATGTTCTGTACGACGATGGTCAATCGCAACCTCTCGAAATCGGTTGCGTTGAACCCGACGAGATTGACGATGATAGCCACGCATTCCAAATGCTGGGTTATGATGTTGTCGAAATGCGATACTGTAGTTTTGGCTGCTCGCCGCTTTCGTGCAACGGGCAAGCAGGCATGAACCTGGCCGTGCTCAACCAATACTGCTTGGATGAGCTACAAGATGATGCAATCAAGCTGGCTGGTGATTTTTCGGTTACCAAGCCGGAACCAGGACCGTACTGCATTGTTGAAGTTTGGAAATATTGTGGGCCTGTTACTTACCCGAACCACTAGCTTTACTCAGAGCAAATTCTCGTCTGCTTCGTTCTTAGAATTGCTCATTTTTTGCCTTCCTGATAAACGACTTGGCCGTCGAAGATCGTGGTCTGCACGTTAGCGGTGTGGACCTTGTCGACGGGCAACGAGAAAAGATCCTGATCCCAGATAACAATGTCAGCCAGCTTGCCCGCTGCAAGTGTGCCTTTGTCGTTCTCTGAAAACTCTGCATATGCAGCGCCACTGGTGTAGGCTGAAATCACTGTCTCCAAAGGCAAACGCTGTTCGGGAATGAAACCTTCCGGCGGCTGTCCGTCCAGCGTTTGTCGTGTTAGAGCCGTGTGCATGCCAAGCCGAGGATCGAGTCCGACAACTGGCCAATCGCTGCCGAAAGCGATTCGACCTCGCGCGTCAAGAATACTTTTCCAAACCCATGCGCGCGAAGCCCGCTCTGGCCCGAGATTGACGGCCCATACTTCAAATACGTTGCTATTGGGATTCGCATGGTAAGGCTGCATGGACGCTACGACACCGAGTCGCCCAAAGCGCGGAATGTCTTCTGAACTAATCGATTCAATATGTTCCAAACGGTGTCGCGTTTGGATCGCTGGCGTTATATTGTCTTCGCGAGCTCTTTCAAAGGAATCCAGCGTCATTCGAATTCCGCCATCGCCGATAGCATGCACAATGATCTGCCATCCGCGACGATCGAAAGATTCAACAAGTTGGTCCAACTCAGCTTGATTCGTTTCTGGCAATCCCAAACTTTCGCGGTTGGCATAAGGAGACAGCAATACCGCAGTATGTGCTTCGATGACGCCGTCCACAAATAGCTTAACGGCTGAGATATGCAAATTGGGAAATTGCCTACGAAGCGATGTTAAATTGTCGAGCTCTGACTCATTCATATTTGCGCGACCCGATAAAGCGAAGGTCATGCGCAAGGGTAATTGCTGAGCGGCACGAAGCTTTTCAAACAACTCAAGTTCAGCTAACTCGACTCCTGCATCCAATACGCTTGTGACCCCGAACCGATGCGCTGTCGCGATACCTGATCTGATCGCATCAAGCTTTTCGGTTTGCGTTGGTTCTGGAATGATTTTGTCGATAAGCCTTTGTGCGTTTTCCTTCAGCACTCCCGTCGGCTCACCGGTACTCGGATCTCGGACAATAACGCCGCCGTCTGGGTCAGGAGTTGCTCGAGTAATATTGGCAGCTTGCAAAGCCCGTGAATTCACCCACACCGTATGACCGTCGTAGCACTTCATAACGGCTGGCCGATCGGATATGACCTGATCCAGTTGATTCCTGTTCGGTAAACCTGCTGGGAAAGTTCCGTAAACCCAGCCACGCCCGATGATACAGGCTTTATTTGGGTGAGCGTCTGCGAAAGAACGAATCTTGGCATGGATCGCATCAATCGAATCCGCGTCGGCCAGATCAACTTGCGTCAGAGAAAGGCTTCCGGAAAGAAAATGAACATGAGAATCGTTGAATCCGGGAGTCACCGTGCAACCCTTGGCATCCAACCGATTCGTGTTCTTTCCCATCAGCGGTTGGATATCGTCTTCGGTTCCAACTGCTGCAATGCGATTCCCTCGAATAGCCAGCGCATTTGCATTCTCGCCCGGCAAGAAAATCTTGGCGTTCACAATGACCAAGTCAGCCGGACCGTTTTCCAAATTGGGTGGTTCTGCAAAGACTACATCTACTACAAAGAAAATGAATAGGACGAACAGGTGAATCATTTGGTAAGAATTCCTTCTTCTGCTACCGATGAATCATGAACAAATCAATCTGGGATATTCGTGAATCGAAGCAGAACGATTCGTGCATTCCGAACTTGGTACCCCAAACAAGTTGTTCTGAAGTGCTTAATATTGCAAGTAATTGATTACGAACAAGAACGATGGTCGTGCTATCACGCACGTTTTTATCGCGAATGTCAACCTATGGACTGATAGTCGTTTTCTTGATTAGCTTTTTCGCCATGATAAGTCTTATAGACCGTCGATCATCTTGGAAATAGTCGACGTTTCTTCGTCTTTTAGAATTGCATAAGTAATCGCTAGGTCGGGTGAATACCGTTCTATCCTACAACCAGGCCAAGTTGGCACGGCAATATAGATTGCATCAATTAATGTTTGACAAAAACCCATTTTGTCCGAACCAAGGATTATGCTCATTCGCGCGTTGAGGACTGCTGCGAACCAGTTGTTGAACTCGGGCGGATGTAAATAGGGGGCTTCCGGATATTCGTCATTCCACTCGATTGCATCCGCCATTAGGTTAAACTTAACCGAACAATTCTCCGATGCTTGGCAGATCGACAGTAGCTTTGAAAACTCGGAAACAAAACTCATGCACCAATCGAAAGTTCGTTCGTTGAATTGAAATCGTGTTTCGCCTTTACTCAATTCAGATCCTTTGACTTGATAAGTGTTTCGAAACCGGCTAAACGATTATTCAGTTTTGCTGGTCCACCGCAGGGAAGCGACTTCATACCGTCGCCAAACCATTTACGCTTGTGCTCGTGCTTGTTCCAAACTGCTCCACGGGTTGACGCATCTGCTGTGCGATTTGCACAAAAAGATTACTGAGCGGCGTATTTTTTTCGCGGTCAAGCATCACGTGCTGGCCGTGACGGAACCGACCACCTGCTAATAGAACGGGTAAGTTCTTTGTATCGTGTGAATTCGCATTTCCAAGATTGCTGCCAAACAACATGGCCGTACTATCCAGCATCCGTCTGTCGCCTTCAGTCTTTCGTTTCATATCGGACAATAATTTCTCCAAAGCTTTAATCTGAGCTTGTTCAACCAACTGCAACTGGCGAAGCTTTTCTGGGTCTTGGCCGTGGTGCGATAGATTGTGATGGTCGATCGATACACCCGGTACAGGCGGCACATCGTTACGACCTTGGATCATCACTGTAATCAAACGGGTCGAATCTGTTTGTAGCGCCAAAGGTATCAATTCAAACAGCAATTGGATTTGCCCAATCAAGTCGTTACTCTCCTTGATGTCTTGCGGTGGCGCGGCATCGACGCGGGGTTTTGGTTTGTGAATCCAAGCTTCTGATGCGACTAGCCGCTGTTCCATCTCGCGTACGGAGGAAAAATACTCGGCCAGCTTCTCTTTATCTTCTCGACCTATCCGCCGTCCAAATTGCTCGGCTTCGCCCATGACGGTGTCCATGATGCTGCGTCCTTCGCGAAGCTTTTGGATCTGCAATTCTTGTTCGTCGGCCGAACCGTCAAGAAACAGCTTGGCAAACATTCGTGAAGGCGATTGCTCGCCGGGGATCATGATCCCACTGCTTGTATACGATTGACTCGAACCATCGGTGCTCAACTGCAATGACGGAAAACGCGTCTCAAGCCCAATGCGACTGGCGATCAATTGATCGATCGATACCGTATTACGAAAACCAGGCAAACCAGGGTGTTTAGCCGCAGTCAACCATGTCATGCCGGATGAATGCCCGTCCGAACCGGACTGATCGGGGTTCGAGATGCCATTGAATAAAGTAAATTCTTTGCGGTGTTGTTCGAGCAATTTGAGATACGGTGTCGGTTCGTAATCGGTCCCAGCTTTTTCAGGAAAAAAGAAAGGGGCGTGCAAACCCAACGAAGTGCAAATACAAACCATCCGCCGAGGAATAGTCGTCTCTGCAGCACGCATCCGCCTTGGAAGAAACGAGTCCAGCAGCGGTAACGCCAAACCGACACCGGATGCTCGCAAGAATGTTCTTCGCGTCGTCATACTAAATTGATTCGGCATGGCCCGTTCCGTCAAATTGTTTGTTAAACATTGAACTGTTGTCTCGTGTACTCTATTTGCGTTCCCGCAAGAACGATTCATTATTTGGTTCGGAATAGCTCGCTTGCAACGACTTCATAGATCAGTGTACGAAGTCCGGATCCCTGTGCCTTGGTTTTCGCGGCTATTATTTCGATTTCATCTCGGTCTGCAAAGCTGATCCCTGCCCCAGTGGCGTACGTTGTCAACTTGCCGGCCAAACAACGAATTATTTGCTCTTGGTCGTTAAGCATCAACTGTTTGAATTCGCGGATATCTGCAAAAGGTCGACCGTCGGACGTTTGGCCGCTGGAATCGATTGGCTTGCCGAGTTTGTACTCCCAAATACTTCGACCTTGAAGTTTCTCGGTCGGTTGGTCACCATCGCCGACTGAGCGATAGCGCTGTCGAAAACCGCCGATCACGTCGAAACTCTCCAAAGCGAATCCTGGAGGATCAATCTCGCGATGGCAGCGATTGCATGTCTCCGAATCGCGGTGTTTGGCCAGTTGTTCACGGATCGTAGTTGCGCCTCGCGTATCGGGTTCAATTCCATTGACAGGCGGCGGTGGCGAAGGTGGAGTGCCTATTATCCTGCGCAAAATCCATGCACCGCGAATTACAGGCGAAGTCACCGTTCCATTCGCTGTGACTTTCAGAACAGCAGCTTGCGTCATGACTCCGCCGCGTGGGCTATCCGTTGGCAACGAGATGGGGCGAAATTCTTCATCGTGCTTGTCGCCCTTCGATTCGAGAAAGGACTCTGTCAAACCATAGTGGTCGGCCAAACGACGATCAAGCATCGCGAAATCTGAGGCGATCAAATTCGCGATAGGCAAGTTTTTATCGAGAAGTTCGCGAAAGTAGTTCCGAGTTTCAGAGACCATTGAATCGCGAAGGATATCGTCGTATTCCGGATACAGTTTTGTATCCGGCGTCGTGGCATCGATCTGATTGATATCCAGCCATTGCCCAACGAAGCTTGAAACAAACTGCTCGGACTTGGGCGAGTTAAGCATGCGATCAACTTGCCCACGAAGAACATCAGGGCTCGAAAGCTTTCCCTGCTCGGCCAGTTCGAGAAGCTCATCGTCCGGCGGACTACTCCAAAAACAATACGACAATCGCGATGCGAGCGCGTAGTCGTCAATCCGACCGGGCGTTTCGTCCAGTATCAAGAATCGCGGAGAAACCAGAATGCTGCGAATAGCGACCCGCATGGCTTGTTCGTAGGAACGACCACGATCCAGCTCAGCGTGAGCCAGTTGGATAAAGCGATCCGCTTCTCCTGGTTTCAATGGCCGGCGAAAGGCACGCGAAGCAAATTTCTCAATAGCATTGCTGGATGCTGCTTTGGGATCGTCAGGAGCCAATTCATATTGGATGTGGCCTTGGTTCGTCCAACGCCCGCGACCGTTCAGCTTTCGGACGGAGTTAGCCCCGAACACTCGAGAGATGTTTTCTGGAGGCCATTGGTCTAACAACGGTCCTTCGACCTCGATCCACTCGATTGCCATTCCGGGAACTTTCCAATCCTTGACACTCTCCACGTTCCAGACGCTTTTTCCCTCATCGTCAATACCGATACCAAAACCAGCAAAGCGAAGATGCTCGTTGACTGTTAATTTCGAAGTGAATTCAACAATTCGGGGCTTGTCTTCTTCAAGTACAAAATAGCGTAACAAGCGATTGCTCTTCCAATCGTTGGCATAGACTCGCATCGCGATCGGCTCGCCACGGCTGTCGACGGAATAAGCTGATACTCGAATGCGGTACAAGCCCGTTGCTGGGGGAGCGAACTGCCTCAAGTTATCTGGCGAGTAACCGTGGCTAATGAAGACAATCGCGTTATCGAGTTCGCGAAACAAACGACGATGGCGCGAACCCGAAACCGGATCGACGTGATCTTCTGCTGTATCCAAATTCTCGCGAACTTCTTTTTCATCGTGATAACGAAGCCGCTTGTTGAAGATTTCGGGCCGCTCGGTCAATCGCAGGCAATCGTCTAGTGCCAAATCGATTACCTCGAGATACTTCTCCAACTGGACGGCCGAAATTCGCAACCCATCTGCGACCGTATCAAATCCTTCCGAGCGTCCATCTTCGGGCAGTAAGTGCTGGATGTCGATATCGACTCCAAAGAGATCGTGCAGACTATTTTCAAACTCTCTGCGATTCAAACGCCGCAGAACGGTCCGTCCTTCATGCTTTTGTTGCGCCGAGATTTTTTCCACGATCGCTTTTTGAACTGGCGATGTTAACGACTCGAGTTGGTCGCGAGTAAGAGTGGAATCGGGTGGCATTTGCCCGGAATCAACACGATCGTGGATTCTAATCCATCGATCCCGGTTGTTTGGCGAGTCTAACTCCCACGCCAATGCCTCTAGATCCAACCCTCCTGAACGCTCTGAAGCATTATGACATTCTAGGCAATTCTGATTGATGAAAGACCTGATGTTATCCGTCGGTTCCTCAATTGATTGGGCCTCAAGCGTAGAGGCCATTACGATCGAAAGCACAAAACAGGAATTTCTTATCAAAAAATTCGGATTCAGTATCGCCATGCACCAATAATCCCCAAGGAAAAAATTTCCGGATCGCTTTGGATACAGTTTAGCTGAGAATTAGACCGATGGCCACATTGCTTCAAACCATCAGTACTATTCGCAATTGATTCGCCACGGACCGATGCAGTCCATGTATCTAATCCGAACTTCAACTCGACTAAAAAGCATATGTGCTTGCACTGGAAATGGCCACTTTTGACAGTCCAATGATTTTTTCTAAGTTGAGACTAAAGGTGGACGGTGGACGGAATGGCAAGCATTCCGCACTATCGTCGTCGCTCCAATCACACGCCTCGAGAGTTCTAATCTGGCGTTTTCGGTTCAGTCGCTCTTAGCTTTGCAATCCAGTCGACGAGCAACGGATCACCGCCCAACGCCTTATCCAATCTTTCAATGCATGGGATCACTTCGATGACTTCGTTTCGCACAAGATGGTAGCTGATTGCCAGAATGTCGCCTGAGGCATCGTCAGGATACATCGAGCGAAAATCGGAAATAGCTTGAAGATAGGTTTTGTCGTCGACGTTCGCGGCAGCCTGAATTCGCTGGACTTGAATTCCTTTTGAACGCTTTAGAGTTGGGGAAAGCTGATCAAACGCTTGTAAGGCTTCGGCTGGAGACGTTTGCAAAGAAGTTTGGAACTTCTTGAGACTCTCAACATCTGCCTTTCCCGCTTTTCCCTCTCCTTTCATGCGTTCAAGAAATGTCTTGTCATTAGTTGCTACAATCGCAATCAATCCAAATTTCAAGGTCTCGGAATGAGTTTCCCCTGTGGAATACAAATAGTTATCGACTACTTTGATCTCTCCATTTGGATTGCGTGCAAAAATCAGTTCCTGATAATCTGGCACCCATTCATCATTGCTGATTCGAATGGTCCCTCGCAATTCGCCGTTAACATTTCTAACTCGCAACAATTCGCATTTCGATCCACTGCTAATCGCTTCCGTATAACCTTGCATAAGTTTTGGAAGGAAACTGGCCTTCATGCTTTTGATTAAGTCTTTTCGAAAACCATCTGACATCTCGACACTTTCTGTCGACCGACGAAGGAACTCATCAATATCGAGTGTTTGTTTCATTAATTCGATATCGCCTGTCATAACGGATTGTACGTAAAGCTCTGCGACTGGTTTACATTCTGCTTCGGCAAGCCCGGATGTCGTCCATGACGATTGCGTTGGGCCATTCTGAGAGGCCACGCGGGTCGTGTTATCCCGCGAAATGTTCGAAGCTATTCTATCAGCCTCGGTTCTTTCAGCTCGTGCATTATTACGTGCCCGGATCGCGATGGTTGTAGGTATCGCGATCAAAGCACCTAGAAAGGAGAATCCAATTACAGCTAATGGAATCCAAGTTGGAATCTTCTTTGCACTTTTCGAGTCTTGGAATCCTGAACGTGCATTGTGAGTTCCGCTAGTTTGCCAAACCTGATTCGGGGACGCTTCCG
The DNA here is from genome assembly GCA_031374825.1 of Pirellulaceae bacterium. GTDB lineage: Bacteria > Planctomycetota > Planctomycetia > Pirellulales > Pirellulaceae > JANMGV01. Next base: position 29,999 of record JANMGV010000104.1, on the reverse strand, counting down.
CAAGAGACGGGGAGTTTAACGCAAAAGGATCGACCGTTTCAGCGGAGACGACATCATTCGTTGGCACGACCAGCAGACTGTTGCATTTTGGGCATTTTACCTGCTTACCACCCATACTGTCTGGTGCGCGTAACGTCTTACCGCACGAACACGAAAATTGAATTGGCATACACTTCCTCGCCTCGATTGCTCATGTCTGCTTTAGGAAACAATTGATAGATTTTGGAGATGCCTGTCAACTGGTTTTAATAAGTCCGAAAGATTCATATTGCCGCTTCAACTTCCAGTTTTGATGCGATTTGCCAGAAACATCGATCTTAAAAATCTGGTTTCTCGGAAATGCCAACTCGATGATAAGATTATTCGAAGAAATAGTCCCTGTAACAACACGTCGCAGGAAAAACTCGGTGCAAGTTACAGTACGAGACAAGTCAGATGTTGATTAGCGGGAGATTGAATGATCCGTTTTCATTATCCTGCTGCGACCATTGAGTATTCGATTGGAAAGAATCATCACTTAACAAATTTTTTCAATCGATCAATTAATGATCCAATCGCCCCGAAATAGCAAACTGTAGGGCAGGTCTACGGCAAACCGGCGATTAAATTCAGAACGTCTGCGGAATCGACTCCGGACAATGCAACTGTTTTTTGCCGAGCTGTATGACCACGAATTATGTTGATATTGGATTTTGGAATGCACATCGTTTTCGAAAGGAGCTCCAAGACGGCTTCGTTAGCGCGGCCCTTGTCCGGTGGCTGGTTGACGGAGATTTTAAGGCGTCCGTCGTGTTCGCCGATAATGGCGGTTTTTTTGGCTCCTGGTTGAACATAAATATCGAGCTGCAAACCTTCCTTGGTTTCACGGATGTCGATCATCGCTGCAGTACGCCTTCGAACAATGCGGAACCGATTCGAACCATCGTCGCGCCTTCCGCAATTGCTTCTCGATAATCGCCACTCATTCCCATCGACAGCTCCTTCAAATCCAACGCGTCGCAAAACTGTTGGGCAGCACGGTCACGAAAGCTGCGGATCAAGGCAAACTCGGCTCGTGCTTTGTCTGGTGTCCCGTCGAGCGAGGCCATCCCCATAAGCCCCGCGACATGCAGGTTTTTACATGTCGTTGCGAATTCGGCCATCTTCAGTAACTCTTCAAAAGTACAGCCCGTCTTGGATGCGTCCTGCGTCGCGTTTACTTCAAAGAGAATTTTCGGACGGCGATCCGAGCCCGCAGCATCGTTTTCTATTTGCATTAACAGCCTAAGCGAATCTACCGACTCAATCCAGTCAACATACGACAGCGTCCGTTTAACTTTGTTTCGTTGCAGATGGCCGATAAGATGCCAATGAAGTTCAGCTTCGTCGATTTTAGGGCATTTCGACCAGAGCGATTGAGGACGGCTTTCACCAAGATTACGACACCCAGCAGCAACTAACGCCTGGGTCAGTTCGACATCGACATATTTCGAAACGCCTACAACCAAAACATCGCCTGGTTTGCGTCCATGTTGAGCCGATACGACATCCACTTCGTGGCGAACCGTCTCCCAATTTTGCCGAATCAAAGAATATGCCTTGTCGAGCGGCACCGCTGCGTTCATGCTTTCCATATTGGAACTGTTTTCCATATATTGTCGATTCTACTTCTCAAAAACAACTGTCGCTGGAGCGACGCACTCGTCATCTTAGCATCTATCTCCCAACTGGTCGCAGACTATGAATCGAATCTCTCGATACTTTCTCTTGTTCAGTTTCGTTCTCTTGTGTCTTGACTCAGGATATGCCCAACAAGATTCTGCCGAAGACACAAGCTTAATCCAAATTGGAAAAGACGCCGATCGAGTTTTGCGGCAAGAACTCCATGAAAAATGGTATCCGCGAAGTATCGATTCGGAGCGTGGCGGATTTCATCAAAATTACGCGGTCGACTGGACAGCACTACCCGACTCCGAAATCTCCATTGTCGCGCAAGCTCGTCATGTATGGACGACATCCAAATTTGCCGAATATTCCCCGGCCGATCGCGATGCATTTACTGCATATGCACGCCACGGCTTTGCGTTTCTTCGTCAAGCGTTCTTGGACAAGCAAAATGGTGGGCTTTTTTGGTCCGTTGAAACAGAAGGCGTGCCATCGAAAAATTCGCGAGGCATCAAGCATGTGTACGGTACCGCGTTCGCAATCTATGCTACGGTCAGCTACTACGAGCTCACCCATGACCCTGCAGCGCTAGAGTTTGCTTCTCTGGCATTTGATTGGCTGGAGGCGCACGCACACGATAGCAAGAATGGCGGGTACTTTGAGCAATTTTCCTCCGAGAACAAACCAATCATGGGCTTCGATCCGACAGCGGAAATTTGGCAGCGCATGGACCCGCTCGGCGGCTACTTTGGTTTCAAGTCGATGAATACGCACATCCATTTGCTCGAAGCATTCGCTGAACTTGCCAAGATCGACTCGCGACCCATCGTGCGAGAACGTTTACGTGAAGTCTTCTTGATCGTGCGGGATCGCATCGCGGTCGAGCCCGGTGTGCTTTGTTTGTTCTTTACTTCAGATTGGCGAGCTACTGCGGCTCACGATTCGTTTGGTCACGATATCGAAACAGCCTATTTGTTGATCGAAGCAGCCAGAGTACTCGACCCTGCTGTAGACGAGCGGACCTGGCAAGTCGCAAGACAACTCGTCGATCACGCTCTTGAATGGGGGTGGGATACGGAGAACGGCGGATTCTACGACAAGGGGGAAGCTTTTAGCGAAGCGTTTGATACGGATAAAGTATGGTGGGTCCAGGCCGAGGGACTAAACGTTCTTGCAGTGATGCAACTTCAATTCGGCAGTGTTACTCCAAAGTATCGCCAAGCACTGACCAAGCAATGGAGCTTTATCGAACGATTCTCGATCGATCACACAAACGGTGGCTGGTACAACGAAACTACCCGCCAAGGCCAACCAAAAGGAAGCACCGAAAAATCGAACGCTTGGAAATGCAGCTACCATACAAGCCGCGCTTTGATGAACGTCAGCCGGATGCTTGCCCCGACCAACACAAGAAATCCGACTACGAAGTAATTCGTCCGCTGGATTCCGAAGCGTTTGAGCCAAATCGCTTGATAAAGTGTAATCCGGGGAGAGACTCAGCGTGTCGCTCGTAACCCAGACGATTCAATACTCGTTCGTTCATCCGTGGGTGTATCGAATGGCACACGATAGCCTGTGCTCGTGACAGCCTCGCAATGCTGTGCAACGCATCGCGTGTTGCTAGCACCGTTGCGAGTCGCGTGTGCTTTCCCGTTCGAGCGTAGCTAATGGCAATGAACCCTGGACAGCGAATGGGGCGACTAAAATACAGCCAACAGGTGTCCTTTGGCAAGCTTCGGATGTGCGTGTCCCACCAACAGTGCCAGTTGGTCACGATCTTGGGCATCAAACGGCTTTCGATCGATTCTAGGTGACCGTTCGCGGACTTTATGACGCCATACCGCGGAAGATCAAGCTTTTGACGCCGCGTGAGAGTAAGCTCGACGAGGTTATCCATCGCGGTGTCATGGTCAAGCTGATCTACCGAAAGATGACTTGTTTGACTTGAAGCCATATCCATAGTACGAAACCAAGCAAGAGAAGAAATCCAACCAGAACAAGAATCAAATTGCTGCCTAGAGAAAACAATGAAACAGCCCATTGATTAAATATTGCATCCCAGTAGACAATCACGGCCAATGCACCTGCACACAGATACGGGCCAAACGGAGTCGCAGGGTCGCGAGTGATTATCCAGATAAGAATTACGAAGCAAATGGCAATGATCGGTGCAATGAAAAACGCAAGCCATGCGGGCTGCCATCCAATAAATGCCCCAACCATCGCCATCAAGGTCACATCGCCAAATCCAAGCGCCTCGACTCGCATCGCCGTCGACGCAACAATCCGTACCGACCAAACCACGGCTCCACCCAGAGCCATGCCGACTAAAGACGAAAACAACGACTGCCATGCTTGAGGAGTGAGCGTTCGATGCGCAAAGAAGATGCTGATGCAGCCGATAATCCAAATACCGACGAGAATTTTCCAAGACGGAAATCGAACCAAACCTGCAAAGAAATACTGGACCGCTTTCTTAAATCCACGCCGAAGTATCAGTCGCCGATCCGCTAAAGCGAAACACCATCCGCTAAAGCATGCGATGCCTAGCCACATGCCATAACTCGAACTCCATCGCATATCCCATGCAAGGGGACTGGCGGGCTGCAATTCCTCTAGGTACCGCCCGTTTAAATTGATTTGCTCAAACAGCAAATGCCAATGTGGGAGCAACGCGCTGCAAACAAGTGCAAAAATCGTCCCTGGCGTGGTAATCCAATCGGGAATCAATCGTTCGTCAAAATCGATAAACGTAGCCATCGCCATCAGCATCAACAGAATTGCATGCGAAAAAAACTGTATGTGCAATGTAGATGACGGCACACCCAGGAGTTGATTTGTATCTGGCAGGATTCTGCCATCCATCACGGCAAAAAAACTATCTGATTGCTGGACGGTTCGCATTGCTTCGGGCAACAACCCTCCCTGCATTTCCATGGAATACAACCATGCCAAGACAATTGGAAAAACCAATTCAATGAACATCGGTCGGACCCAAAATCCGCGCCCATGTTCTTTGGACTCGCGACGCATGCGGTACCAGCCAACAACGGGTAAAAAGTCCATCCAAGTTCGCGACGGCTGTCCTTTGGGCGCAGGATACCACGGCCCGATTGGCCGCCGAAAATAAGCTAATCGGTAGATTGCCCAGTTGATAGCGACAGCCATCAACAGCCCGCAGCACGCGACGATGACAACGGCCAGCGTTGGCGACAAACTTTTAGAAAATCCCATGCACGACCTGGAGCCTAGGCAAAGCTTCAGCTACCTTTGCAAAAACTGTCGATCCACTCAATGATCCGCTTCGCAACTTTATCGGGACTCAAGTTTTCCGTCTGCACAATATTGTCTGCTAGTTCAGAATATAGCGGCTCACGTTTGGCAAGCAGGTGAACAATCTCGTCATAACCGCTAAGTTGCGACAAGGCAGGTCGTTGATTCCGAGTCGATTCGTCCGCTTGAATCCTCTCGTGTAGTATAGCGGGTGTTGCTTGCAGCCAAACAGAAATTCCATGCTGGCGTAGAAACCTGCGGTTCTCTTCGCGAAGAACAATGCCTCCGCCCAAGGAAACAATCATGGGCGTACGACTCGCCAAATCGAACAATACCTCCGTTTCAAGTTCCCGAAAACGCTCTTCGCCTGCGACTTCAAATATCTCGCGAATCCGCATTCCCGCTTTTTGTTCAACGAGTTGGTCCGTATCAACCTGCTCGCAACCGTAAATTCGTGCTAACTCGCGGGCTACCGAAGTCTTTCCACTGCCGCGATATCCAATCAGGAGCAAGTGTTTTTTTAGCGGGAACGGCTGGCCTTGGTTCATGACTTCCAATGTTTCTTGGTGATGGCGAGTGAATCTGGATGCAATATTCCATTGGTTGCCAGAATCGTCGATTTGGCCGCGACCGGCAACGGCGAACCTTGGCAATTGGTGACCGTACCGCCAGCTTCTTCAACAAACAATTTTCCTGCAGCAAAATCCCAAGGCGATAATTGGTATTCGAAATACGCGCCGAATAATCCGCGTCCGAGAAATCCTAAATCCAGTGCGGCCGTACCAAAACGCCGAATACCTTGAATGTTCTCGCGAAAAAAATCCGCAACGGCCGCCAGCGTGGCTTCCATCATTGCGCCGCGATCGTAATAAAATCCGACGCCGACCATGGTCTGATCAAGTTGCGTTGCCGTCGAAACGTGACATCGCGTACCGTTGTACCAAGCACCTTGACCTCGGACGGCAATGTACCAATCGTCGGTCATCGGATTTGTCATCACTGCCACTTGAGCTTGACCATTTTCATAGTAAGCGATCGAAACTGCAAAATGCGGGATGTGGTGGGCGAAATTGTTTGTCCCATCAAGCGGGTCGATGATCCAAAGTTGATCGTGCTGCTGTGTTTGAGAAAATCCTTCTTCGGCCAATATCGCATGGTCGGGAAAATCGCGGTGGATAACTTGCACGATTGCGCGTTCCGCTTCGACGTCCGCATCGGAAACCAATTCGTTCGGTGCCTTGGTCCTCATCGTCACGCCTTGCTGAAAGTAGCGCGAGATTATGAGACGAGCTTGACGAGCTCCATCTAAAGCTGTGCAAAGCGTTGGATGCTCAAGCGAGTCAGGAAACGAATGCGGTAGTTCAGCGAGCATTTTGCATTTTTCTAATTAAGTATTCTTGCGAGCAATGACGGTAATGCGTGAAGAAAGGTAGACCCCTGCAACTAGATTGGCAAGGGGCGAACAAAGAACCCGGGCGCGGAAACTTATTTCATTCATATAAACCGCCGACAATCTCTTGGCAATTCGGCTTGCAGGCCATAACGAATGGACCAGACTTCCGATGCTGCCGACGAACGGCTGAATGGTATTCTGATGAATGGCTCGCTCAATTCGAAAATCGCCCTTGGCAAGTAATTCCGCTAGTGAGCGAGGTGTATAAAACTGCAAGTGCCGGCCACCGTCGTAGCCACTCCAGTGCCGTCCAAAAACGAAGCGATCCAGGCTTGCAGCATTGGGCACACTGAATGCAAAAGTGCCGCCCGGCTTAACCCATTTTCCAATTCGCTGAACCGACTCGACGGGGTTTGGTAAATGTTCGAGAACCATCCAGGCAGCGACGAAGTCCATCGACTGACTTGGAACGAACACATCCTGTACAGTCCCAACGTGAACTCGAATGCCTCGAGCCCGAGCACGTTCGGCAGCCGCCGCGACAGGTTCGATTCCTTGGATATCCCATCCAGCGTCAGCCAACTGCTGACAAAACCAACCATCAGCACATCCGATTTCCAGTGCCATCGGCGAGCTACTTACTTTCGCATGCTCAATTGTCGGCATCCAAGTGGAGCGGTTGTCGAGCCATCGCCGCCACAATTTTCGCAGGACTTGAAAACTTCTTTTCGACTCATCCATAGCGACCCGTTGAACTTGTCCCTGGTCGGAACCATTCTCTGCATGTAAAAGCTTAACCCTACGATCCAGATGGTGAGGGCCATATTGTTCGGGGTAACACTTGAGCAGAGATTCGTCGGTCGGTCTTGGGTTGAGATACCGATGTCCGCAGCTAGAACAGCGTACGGATCGAAAAGGACCACCAATCCCATACGTCCAGTCGACGAATTTTGCAAGGAGCCGCCAACTAGTCGATTGGCAAATCGGACACGGGACTTCGACGAGCTCGATGGTTTTAAACGGCAATATCATGGACTCCAGAAAGGCAGCTAATTCACAAAAGTGCCGTCAAACGCTTAAAGAACGAATCGAAGATTAAATCCGTACGACGCATTCGACCGCTTTACGAAACCATCGCTCGAACGTTGACTTCGTTAACTGGATGAATTACTCCGCGTTCCGTGATGATCGAATGTATTAGTTCGGCAGGCGTAACATCAAAAGCCGGATTGTACGTATGGATTCCGTGCGGAGCGGTGCGACGTCCAAATCCTTCTGTGATTTCGGTACTTTTGCGTTGCTCAATTGGAATGTCCGAACCGCTGGTCAATTGAAGGTCAAATGTCGACGTCGGTGCTGCGACGTAAAACGGGATCTTGTGATACGCTGCCAAGATGGCGACTCCCATCGTTCCAATTTTGTTCGCTGTATCGCCTCGAGCCGTTATGCGATCGGCACCAACGATGACCGCTTGAATTTTGCCCTCATGCATGACTTGCGCAGCCATCGAGTCACATATCAACGTGCAATCCACGCCATGCCGTTGTAACTCCCAAGCGGTCAAACGGGCTCCCTGCAGCAAAGGTCGCGTCTCGTCCGCATAGACTTTGAGACGCTTGCCTTGATCATGCGCCGTGAAAATCGCGGACAATGCAGTTCCATACTCGGCCGTAGCCAAACCGCCGGCATTGCAGTGAGTCAAGACGCCGAACCCGTCTTGCAACAACTGCGATCCGTGTCGGCCGATTGCGTGGCACATTAAACGATCTTGGTCATGAATCGACTTGGCTTCGCCCAGCAATCGTTCCGACAAAATTGTCGCAGAGTCGCTTTCGGCGTGGCGTTCGATAACCGATCGCATCCGATCCAACGCCCAAAAAAGATTCACCGCAGTTGGACGACTGGTAGCTAGGTAGTTCGCGCATTCTTTAGCGGCGATCTTCGCTTTGATGGAATTCGTTTCCCTCAAATGAGGTCGCACGGATAAACAGACACCGTAGGCAGCGGCGATACCAATAGCAGGAGCCCCGCGAACTCGCAACATGACGATCGCTTCGAAAACCTGCGATGGTATTTCGCAAATCAATCGGGTTTGCTCAAGTGGGAGAAGCGTCTGGTCCAGCAGGTCCAGTGAGCCGTCGACGCTTCCTTGCCAAACGATCGAAGGAAGCTGCTCAATCTTGGTTTCCACTCCACTTGCATTCATTGCGACGCCTCGGCTTCTATCGTATTTGGGGATGATCGTGATTTGGTAAACCACATGCTAATATCATCAAGATACGAATAGATGACCGGAACGGCAACGAGTGTTAACAACAATGATAGAGTTTGCCCGCCCACTGCAAGAACGGCGATCGAACGGCGTTCTTCAGCTCCCGGTCCCGTCGCAATCAATAAGGGCAACAGCCCCGCAACGAACGAAATCGTCGTCATTAAAATAGGCCGCAGTCGATCGCGATTCGCTTGCAGAATAGCTGTGGCACGATCCAGCCCGGCCGCTCGCAATACGTTGGTATGATCAATCTGTAAAATCGCCGCCTTCTTGACCACGCCGAACAAAACCAGAATGCCAAGCGCCGAATAGACATTGAGCGTCTCAGACCCCCAGTACAAACTGATCAATCCGAATGGAACGGCTAGCGGCAAAGTGAGAAGGATTGTTAGCGGGTGAATCAAATTTTCAAACTGGGCTGCAAGCACGATATACATGAAAATAACAGACAACACGAAAGTCCAAATAAACTCTTGCAGCGTTTTCTCCAGTTCGCGTCCACGTCCCATCACGCGAGTTTCAAATCCCAAAGGGATCCCCAATTCTTGTGCCGCTTGATTGATTGCGGCGATTCGATCCGTCAACGCGTAACCTGCCGTGATGTTCGCCCGCAACGCAACCATCCGTTGCCGATCCAAGCGATCGATACGAGATGCCGAGTTACCAAACTGAAATTTCACTACGTTGTCTATTCGACTTAGCACAATTCCAGGAGTAATACCACCAGAATTTGCTGTCGACGTTGATGTCAGTCGCGTCAAGTTCGGACGGGCTCGGACATAAAGCTGAGAAATTGACTCCGTATTGCGTCGATCGATTCCTACCAGCCGTAACTCAACATCGTAAGCATCATCTACGGTTGCGTCCCGATATCGTGACACGCGATCGTCGCCTCCGACTGCGACTCGTAACGTCTCTGCAATCTCTTGAACTTCGACGCCCAATGCTGCTGCACGTTCGCGATCGATCGAGACAAGCAACTCAGGCTTGTCCACTCGCAAAGTTGTATCGACATCGACAATTCCCGGTAGCGTTATAACTTTCTTTCGCAACTCCTCGGCAAACTCAGCGAGCCGGCTCACATCGGGACCGGTAATGGAGTAGTCAATATCGACATTCGCGCCTTGACGGAATGACGACAGATTGCGAACGGATGCTCGAACCCCCGGCAATCCAGTCAGCAGCTTTCGAATCTCGATCATCTTCTCTTGTTGAGAAAAATTGCCTTCCCAAGCAGCATTCAAATTTCCATTTAACAATCCAGCGAATGCGCGCTCAAACGAAAAAGCGCGTTTCTTGATATCGGCAAGCCGCACATAAATTTCGCCGCGATTAACGCCGCCGAATCCCCGCGTACCGACGGTCGTTAATAGAAACTCAATGCCTGACAGTTTCTGAACTTTTGATTCGACCAGTTGCATCGCTTCATTCATGGATGTCAAACTGGCGCCTTCTGCAACGTTGACGCTGACTTCAAATTCAGATTCATCAACGTTCGTTGGGATGTAGTCTTGTTTGACAATGAAATACAACCAGTAATTGGATGCAGCAGTACCGATGCAGATTAGCAGAATCAGGAATCGGAACCGCATCGAGAAACGAAGGCAGGTCATATACCCCAGTTCGACCCAATGGTAAAAGCCCCGCCGAGAAACAGCTTCACCGCCCTTGTTAGTATTCTTAAGCAATTTGCTGCACATCATCGGCGTCAATGTAAAGCTTACTAACATCGAAATCAGAATTGCTACCGTCGCCGTCACGCCAAACTCAAACAGCATTCGGCCAGTTACGCTCGATAGAAAAGACACGGGCAAGAACACGATCACTAGCGACATGGTTGTTGCAAGCACCGCCAATCCAATTTCGCGTGTCCCTTTGATAGATGCTTGAAACGCATCCATACCTTTTTCTTCAATGTTGTGGAAGATATTTTCAAGTACGACAATGGCATCATCGATCACGACGCCGACCATGAGAACCAGGGCCAGCATGGTGACATTGTTCAACGTAAATCCAAAAGCTTTCATGAAAGCGAACGTCGCAATGATCGATGTAGGAATTGCTACCGAAGCGATAATCGTCGAACGCCAAGATCGCATGAAAATTAAAACGGTTAAGCATGCCAGAATACTTCCGGAAACGAGATGGCCTTCGATTTCGTGAAGTGCTGCTTTGATGTAACGCGATTGATCGGAAATTACAGTTACAGTTACGTCCTCGGGCAAAAGTTTTACGCAGCGCGGAATGCGCTCCTTGACCGCATCGATCACGCCGACGGTGTTCTTTCCCGATTGGCGTTGGACTTGCAAAACAACCGCTGGTACACCATTCAATCGTGCCAGCGTACGAACTTCCTTGGTTCCGTCGGTGACTTCGCCGAGATCGCCAAGCCTAACCGGTGCATTGCCGCTTGTGGCCACGACTAAGTTTTGAAATTCTTTGACGTCTGTCACCCTTCCCATCGTTCGCAAAGTCAATTCACGCCGACCTTCATCGACGCGTCCGCCAGGAACTTCTGCGTTTTGGCGCATGATTGCATCGCGCACTTGAAGAATCGAGAGTTGCCGAGCAGCAAGCTTTCGCGCATCAATATTCGCTTTAACGGCTCGGTCAGCAGCACCGGCAATCGAAACTTGTCCAACGCCGTCAGCCGACTGAATCACATCCTTGACATAGCGATCGGCAAGAAAGAATAGTTCCGTTGCAGTTCTCGGCCCTGAGACTGCGAGTGACATGATCGGCGAAGAATCCGTGTCTTGTTTTTGGACTATAGGTGGATCAATGCCGCGAGGTAATCTGTTCAGAATCCCGGCCACGGCACCTTGGACGTCTTGAACCGCAGCATCAACGTTGCGGTTGAGATTGAACGTCAAGATCACAAAAGAAGACCCGTCGCTGGATATCGATCGCGTCTCGTCGATACCAGCCACCGTGGCCACAGCATCTTCGATCAGTTGCGAAACTTCGGATTCAACTTCTTGCGACGCGGCACCCGGATATACCGTGCGAATGTAGACGGTTGGCATGTCCATGCTGGGAAAACGATCCACGCCCAGCGATTGAAACGCGGTTATTCCAGCAACGAGCAAGGCCATGATTAACATCAAGGCAAAAACAGGTCGCTTGACGCAAATCTCCGCTAACCAATACACAAGTCCATTCTCCGTAGAAGTTTATTCATCATGGATCGTCGAGTCATTCTTATATGGTCCTGAGTCGACAAGTCCGGAATTATTGCCTAGTGTTAAAATTAAACACTTTTAAAATTGTTGGCTCTGCGAAATCCGTGATCGCGGCTCAATTCGTTGTGGTTCCTTGATCCGGTATTTGATTTACCAAGACTTCGGAAACGATCGGTTTGATCCGAGCAGCGCGGCCTTGAGAGCCATCGCGTAGGACTTCCGTTCCTTCTTTTATTCCGCTCAATATCTCGACGCGGTCTGGTTCCGTGCGGCCCAATTGAATAACCGATTCTTTTGCGACCCCATCCACCACGGCCCAAACTTTGTCGACACCTGCAAAACGAATTACCGCTGACGGAGGAACGACCAAAGCGGTCGCCGTATCATCGATCTCGACTTCGGCCTCACAAAACAAACCACTTCGTAATCGACTGTTTGCATTATCCACCAAAGCCTCGAAAATGAGCGACCGACTCATCTCGTCGAGCGTTGGGCTAATGCGACTGACTTTGACAGGAATGGGGTCGGGGAAAGACTCGATATGGAGAATAACGGCCTGCCCAGTTTGAAGTTCGTGAACATATCGTTCGGGCATCGTCCCTCGGAATCGCAGTACTTTGGTTCGAACGATATTGGCAACCGGCTGGCCAACTTGAATAAAAGCCCCAGGCGCAACCATTCGGTTTTGAACCACGCAGTCAAACGGTGCAGTGATTTTCGTATCTTGCAAATGTTGTTTAGCCAGTTCAAGCTCAGCATGTCGAACTCCAATCTGCGCCATTCTCTCGTGGACGCTGTTCAACGAAGAAGCGTATCTCGCTTCGGCAACTCGTTCTGCGGCCGCAGCGGCTTCGAACTCAGCATCACTGACTGCGGCCTGTTGACGGAGTTCTTTCATGCGTCGAATCTGCTGCTGGCTTTCTTCCCACACAGCACGCGCTTCGCGTACAGGTGGTGCATTTAACGGATCGAGCGATTCGACCGGGGCATCAGGCTTCAAACCGACGGCCGCGCGGACCTGACTAAGCTGCGATTCGGCTTGCAGGACAAGTAACTCATATTCTTGCTGATCCAACGTAACGAGTGTCGCTCCTGCCGCAACTTGGTCTCCCAAGTCCACTGGAGCCGTGACGACTCGCCCCGTCACTTTTGCCCCAACCGTGGTTATTTCGTCCGCGAACAAGCTGCCTTGCGTGCGGACAGTTGTTGGCCAATTTTGGCGAGCAACGGTGAGTACCTCAGCCTCGATCTCGTCCAATTCCGCCTTGACCGTTTTAGCCGGGACTATCTCTGGCTCTTTCTGGCACCCAGATAAGCTAACAAATAGAACCAAACAAACGACATGCCAACAGTTTGGCAAGTTGACGAATCGATGAATCGATGGCCGGAGGCGGCTTGGCATAACACAAATCTGGCGGGAAAAAATGGAAGGGCATTGTTTTTGGTTGCCTTCCATTATGCTCGGAAATCAAGTCATTCATATGCGGCAGATTAGGTCAACACGATATTTCGTGACTGTTTCTCGCTGTTATGGCTAGTTTTTCGGACGAGCAGTCAGTGCGAATATAAATATCGCCCACATATTTTTTCGGTTCCACGAAGCAAACGCTTGTCAGGGGGTAGCTTCAAATTAGATAACTGACTGCTTTTTGCCAAGTGGTTTGCGAGAGAAACAACGCGCCGTCGAAGGTTGTCTTTCCGAGCCCGAAGTTTGCGCTAACCCATCGCGCCCCAGTCAAGAGAAACGTGGAGTGATTTAAGTAGACATATCTAGAGTATCGAATTTCGGCTTTGAACGGAGCCGACGGAGCGGTACGTTCGAGCGTTACAAGTGGTTTGCCCCCGCCGGGTTGTCCTGCGATCGCTTATCGTGGATTCCGAGTATCAATCCGCATCCGAGTTGGCCACTTTTTGCGAATCTGCATATCTTGGGCCATACGGTTAATGTACGGATTAAGGCGGCGATCATAAGGTGTCATGGAAAAGTCTCCTCGAACAAGTTGCGTAATGAAAGTCGACCCAACATCAGGTCGAACAACACAAGCGTGTATCACAAGACAACTTGGCGCAAGCAGAATGTACCTGAAGCTCAAGAGATTTTCCACAAGCCGCATCTAAAATCGGCTCACCACTCACATCGCCCACAATCAACCCAACACATCGCCGCGAGAGCCGCGCATGTCGTCGTTAGCGCGCGCCCACATTCCAAAGCCCCTCCAGAAAACAATCGCAGTCGGCTTAGTTCAACGACCAAAATCACGCGGCGGCGACGGGAGAGTGTCGATTTGAAAACGCCCGACTTCGCCGCACGGGTGCATCGGTTTTTTCGTCCTTGATCCAAGCCGGCAGTGTCTGGCGACCACCAACTCAAACGCAGCCAGTGGAATCACAATCGTAGACTCGACGGCAAAGTATATCATTCCGATCGACGTAATTTGTGGTAGAAAAACCAACAACGCGGCAATAGCTGCAGCACAATATAGCAAGTTTAGCAGTCCAACAACCGTAAGTGGCCAACATTCGTTGGGCCAATAGCTGTACCCTACGACGTCAACACAAGCAAATCCGGCCGCAGTCATAGAGAGTGCAAAGAGAATCCATACAGGCAATCCTGTCGGGACGATTGTCGTCAACAGGAGTCCGGTGGAAAGTGAAGTCACGAGAGCGCCGACGAAATCGACCACAAGTAGATTCTTCGGTACCGTAAACCAGTGTAGTCGAGTTCGAAAAGCTAGCAAGCGACTTCCATTCTGCAGGACGAACGCCAATGTTGACCGAGCCTCCGCCATCACGGCTTCAATTTCGAAACGGACCGTCGCGGGCTTCGGTCCAACATTTTGTTCGTACGCACTCTCTTGGCAGTGCTCAGATGGAAGCAAGTCTACTTTCGTTTTAACGTCAATATTGCAAACTGAGAGGGTTTCTGGGATTTGTCCACGTTATCAATTTTCCATGACCAAATATCGCTCGAACGGTCGTAAGTAAAAGTGTTGTGAATACCGCTACCGTCGATAGATTTCCATATGAATGGGATCCGGTCACCATCTGGTTTTCCATGCCCGACGCCCTCTGCGGCAAAATTGGTCGTGGCGGTATTGTCCAGCCACATCACAACATACTCAGCGTTTTCTTTGTCCCATGCGATGTGTATCCACGCTTCGTATTCCGGCTGTCCGTCGGCATCCTTCTCGCGTGAGACTTCGTGGATTCGCAAGTATTGGCGCTTTAGTATGCGGTCGACGATGACGTCATGTGTTACCTCTTTCTTGTCGATGGTTCCCGTCATTACCCATTCGCCATTCATCTTGTCCATGAGGAAGTCAGAACTCGGCGTCACGGAGTCCTGGGCATGAACGATGGGTGAATAGAGAGGTATCGACGTTAATACTAGAATGATACAGGAAAGTAAAAGTACGTGTTGGCATACTCGTTGTGTCATTAGAAAGGCTGGCCTCTGTTGAAGGGATTTCTCAGTTATGTTAAGCGGACGAACGCCGCCGATGACTGACTGGTTGCAAGTAAAGTATCCATCAGGAATCGGCCGATCCACCGCTTCCGGCCATCGGATTGTTCGTACCGGTTTCTTGCTGTCGTGGCATTGCGGGAATCCATGTGTGAGGTTCGCGAAGTTGCGATTTGTATTCGCGATCAGTCGTTTTTACGCAGCCGTCGCAACACCAATCGAACGTCACGCCGCGATGACGTTTTGATTTTTGAGGTAAACGTTTCAGTTGTACAGTAAGGGTTGCCTCAAGTATATCGGACAAAAGAACATCATGGACGGTCATCCGGTGCTTGAACCAGGAGGAAATCTCACCAGCAATGTACGTCTCAATGGTTCCCAATGAATCATGCGTGCATGTCCCTTGCAAAACATCGATTGTCAATTCACCCTCTGGAATCGTCGCGAACAGACTCAAATCTTGGCTCATACGCCAGCCAACAAACATTTGGCAAAAGGTATGAGCGTGATCTTTTAGCACCTTGTGGCCCATTGGGGTGCTCACGTGATTTCAAATGGACGAACGACTATGTTGACCGAGCGGCGGTAAACGACGCAACCATTAGGAATCGGTCGGCCCGCCGCCTCGGTCCAACATTTTGTTCGTCCCTTCGGCATGACGTCGCGTGTGCAGTAGTTCGCCCCGGTCGATTGTGCGAACTTCCTTTGCATCTAGAGTAATACATGCAACAGTAGATCCATCGCCGTCAACAAATTCGACCTCGTATACGGAGCCGCTTGCGTAAACGTGCACTACCGCCCCAACATCTCCAGCGAAAAGACCTGAGGCAGGTTTGTCGTTATTCAGAACAACCATTGAATGTTCGGCGATCATTAGCCATTTCCTGGGTATGCAGTAATCAAACGAGGTGGTGAGTTCTCTTCAACAATCCAAACGGCAACAACATTGCCAGGACGATGCCCTTCGGTCCCCAGCACACCTGTCGTCTCGTATTTTACACCATACGGCGTAGGTTTGGCAACAAAGTCTTCGCACGACATCGCCATTGAAAGAAGGTCATCGCGAAGTTCACTCCAATTCTCGCGAGTGTATCCAATCGAAGCAAACCAAGCGGCCTTCGGTCCGCCAACCGGATGCGATGGGTTTAGAAGGTAGTCGCAAAGTTTATCCTCTGTGACGACCGAAATTTCCGCGTCAGGAAACGCCATCAATTCTCGATGGACGAACGCTACACGTCACCGAGCGACCGGTGACAAATTAACCATAAGAAAAACGTATTGCCGGTCGCTTCGCTGCAGTACGCCCAACATGGGCGTGGTCCTGTAGGGTGCAAGTCCCCTGTACTTAGTTCCGAAACCTTTCACTAGGAGTCAGTATACTAAATGAATTTCCCATGAAAGCACCAGTACGAGGTGAAGGCGGGCACCGACGCGTAGCGGTGGTCGCGGAAGAGTGACCGCTCGTCCGACAGCCGCCTTGCAGCTTCGCATCTCTCCTTTGAAGAACACCTGAGAGATCAACGCCCACAGCGTAATCGCTGGAGTGTAGATCGCGTCTTCGTCGTTGCCAAAGTCGATTTCATGAGCAACAAAACTTTCTTGCCATTGGTTACCGTCGAGAACTTCAACCAATGGGAGTTCATCTGACTGCAGCATGCTGTCTTTGATCAAGTCAAAATTGCGGCTGCTCAAAAGGTGAGAATTTGATAAAGATGAGGCCATGAAAAAACCCTCCTTGGCTTTTCACCGGCTAGTGAACCAAGGAGGGCTTCAATTTTAATACCAAGGCAGGCTTATCACCGAAAGATCACCTTGGCTGGGAGAGCTTACAAAATTTCTCAACTCAGCCCAAGCCCAACGTACACGCAAATTCAAACTCGGCAGTGCCATTCGTTACTGACACCTTTTCTTTTCCCGCCGTGACCAGGGCACGAAAACGACCGACGCTATCCGCGACGGCCGTTCCTGGGTACTGTACGCAACTATTCGACGCCCGATGAAACAACTTCCCCGGACCACCGTTCTTTGGAATTGAACTAAATTTCCAATCAGTTATTGTTGGTCGATGTCTCACTCGCCGCCTCCGCAGCGGCGGGAAGTTACTTCGACGCGCTCAATATCGGGTAGACAAATTTAGGCCCCTGACCGCGAATTATGACCTTCTTGGTGTAGAGGTCGATTTGCACAAGCGCGTTCTCCGCATCGGCCCGGTGGAGATGAACGCTCTACTCGTCCCGGTTCACCTCGGTGTAGACTACTTCCCCGCTCGTCCAGCGCTTCGGGCCGGTCTGCACGAACGACTGCTCGAGGGCGGGGCCTTGGTAGGTGTTCTTTGAGACGTTGGGCCCGTTGACCTCTGGGTTGATGATGGCCGTCGCAGGAGACGCTACCGGCCAGCTATTGCGAACAAATCCGGATTCCCATGCTGAAGCATTGACTAGCCATCTGCGCTCGGAAGCTGCAGGTGGCCAAGGCGGGAGTCGGCGGCGTCTTTGAGCCAGCAGCCGCCCCGGATCACCCGGTTGAGGCCGCATTCCGGCGCAATCGGATCAGTTCCGCCCGGCTCCGCTTGACTTGTCTTGCGACGGCTCCGGCTAGTTGGAAACTTCTGGGGAACTCAGGGCCACGCGGAAGCCGACGTAGTCGGAGCGAGTATCCGGAGGGAAATGAAAGGCCCGGTTCCCTGACCTCCCTAACATTGCGGGCGTCAACCAAGCGCCGCCACGGATCATTCGGCTATAGCCCTCCTTTGGACCAGTGGGATCGCTGACCGCGCCCTCGGGGTAATCACCGGCCCAGTCATTGCACCACTCCATCACATTGCCGTGCATATCATACAGACCCCAGGCGTTGGGATCCTTCTTGCCGACCGGCTGCGATATGCCTTTACAGTTCGATGAGAACCAGCCGTAGTCATCCACTAATTCCAGCCCTCCAAACCCGAACGGAGCGTTACTGCCAGCACGGCAGGCGTACTCCCACTCCGACTCGGTCGGTAACCGATACACGCGACCGGCCGCCTTCTCCTCTGGCAACTCTGAAAGCCTCTTGCAGAATTCGACCGCGTCCTCCCATGTAGCCTGATCGACGGGATGATTCGAGCTATCAACGTTATCGATCATATCTCCTTGAAATTTACTAGGATTGTTGCCCATCAGCTTCGCATACTGGGCCTGAGTGACCTCGAAAGCGCCCAGGTAGTAGTCCCGAGTGAGTGTGACTTCGTGCCGTTGCTCCGCGAGCCGGTAACCCACTTCTCTAAACAGCGAGCCCATCTGAAATTTCCCCTTAGCGATCGGCACCAGCTTCATACCCATGGTGTTGGTAATTCCGCGATCAGCCTGATCGCTTGAGGATTCAGCACCGCTCAGGCGAGCTTGCTCGATCGCCGCCTCGGCTGCGGCGGAAAGCTGTCTTGCCGCACTCAAGATCGGGAGGACCTCTTTCGGCCCTTGACCGCGAAAATGAATCTTCATTTGGGAGAGGTCGATTTGCACTCGTTCGTCGAATTCAGCGACCCGTTGGAGATGCACGTGCCACTCGTTCCGTTTCACTTCGTTGTAGATTGCTTCCCCGCTCATCCAACGCTTCGGGCCGGTTTGCTCGAACGACTGCTCGAGCGGCTTCTCTGGGGATGAGCCCTGGTAGGTAATCTTCGAGGCGCTCTGACCATTGATCTCGGGGGCGATGGCTGTCGTCGAAACCTCTACCGGCCAGCTATTACGAACAATCCGGAACCCGATACTGAAGCATTGACTAGCCCCCTGCCACCGATAGCTCCGGGTCGCCAGTCTGCAGCGGGTGGCTTCCTTGAACCAGCAGCCGCCCCGGATCACCCGTTCGGGACCTGTTTCCTTCGCAATCGGATCCGTTCCGCCCGGCAATTCTACGTCGTAACAATCCTGAACCCACTCCCAGGTACTCCCGTTCATGTCGTGCAGGCCCCAGGCATTCGCCTTCTTAGTGCCTACTGGCTTCGGATAACCGCCGCTGTTTCCATCGTGCCATGCCACCTCATCAAGACTGCCTCCGGGATACATTCCTGTCTCACCCGCTCGCGCAGCGTATTCATACTGCGCTTCGGTCGGCAAAGACATCTTCCCGCGATCCTCGGTACCAAGCGTGGAATTGACCTTTTCCATAAACACCTGGGCGTCGTCCCAACTGACGCCCACGATGGGGAGATTGGGACCTTTGTTCTTCTCGGGGTGAGGCTTGCCGTAGGGGCCTATGCCATCCAGTGGATTGCTCCCAATCACCGCCGCCCACTGCGACTGGGTCACTTCGGTTTTTGAAATCCAAAAGCCCTTGCTCAGGGTGACTTTGGCCTGATCTTCTCTGCTTTCCCTGCCCTCCTCTGATGGCGGGCTCCCCATCATGAACTCACCCGCTGGGCACCAGCAGAACTTCATTGTTACACCGGGCGCGAGCTCGAACTCACGCTCCTCGCCGGCACGGTTTCCCGCAAGCTTTGAGAAAGCCTTTTCACCATCGGTATCGATGATGTCTGGCTTGGCCGCTTTTGCTTGTGCTGTTGCGAGGCTTGCCATGGCAACGATTACAACGAGTGTTTTCGCTAGTTTTTTCATCTTTGTCCTTCCGTTTGGTTGTTATGCATTTCTGTCTGAAAATGTGGGTTACTGGCATGAATTCGCTGAACTCAAGATCGCGGATTCAAAAAATATTTGTTTCTCGATAAATAGCCGTTGGTTTCGTTTGACTGTGAGGACAAGAAAACGTGTGAGGAAACTTTTTTCATGACAAGGGCCTCTTGCTTGGCTTGTTCTACCACGCATGGAACTACCTTTGCGAGCTGCTGCCAGGGGGTGAGCTCTTTCCCCGATTTTGGCCAACGTACTGTTGGACGACTTCGATAAGGAATTAGAAAAGCGTGGTCTCCGGTTTGTGCGTTATGCGGACGACTTTCTGGTATTTACCAAGACTGAGAAAGCAGCCCAGCGCGTCTTTGAATCGGTGGAACGCTATCTGACTCGTAAGCTTCATCTGGTGGTCAACCATCAGAAAAGCCGTGTCTGCTCGGCCAAGGGTATCGAATTCCTTGGTTACCAGTTTACTGGTTACGGCGGTCACTTCGACGTCAGCCCAAAGAATATCGCTAAGTTCAAGCAGCGAGTTCAAGAGATCACTCGTCGCAATCGCGGCGTGTCAATCGAGAGCCGTTACGAAGCACTTGGATGGTATCTTCGCGGGTGGTGCAACTACTTTTCGTTGGTCGAGATCAAGACGTTTTATGTCAACCTAGATAAATGGTCATCGCATCCGAGCATGTTATTGGAAGCAATGGCGCAAGACAGGGGCACGCGCCCGAAACCTCATGAAACTTGGCCTGTCACGAGAAGATGCAGTGCCATTAGCATCTAGCTCCCGTGGTCCTTGGTTTATGTCGAAATGTCGAAGCGTCCAACGCGAATTGACGAACGACTATCTGGCCAAGAGAGGCTTGGTGAGTCTCCATGAAATCTGGAAACAGACTCGCTCCTAGAAATTGAATCGCCTGGTGCGGACCCGCATGCCAGGTGGTGTGGGAGGGGCCCCGGAGCAATCCAGGCCCCTATCCCGATACCCTTTGTTCTGGCTCTTCTTCGTGCTCGTGCTCAGCATCGCGGTGCTCGTGCTCGTAATCGGTGCCCAGAGTATACTCGCTCAGGGATTCCGAGACACCATCGAATTTCATTGCCATCTTTGTCAACATCGCCACAATTCGCACCAGTATGGATTTCAGATCGAAACTCGTTTCCCGATTCAGACCGCCAGAAACAACCAGCACGTCCTGAATCGCAGCGCACTCCAACGCTGAACCACGAGCAATATCCAGAAACCTCGCTCGATCTTTTATGCTGCGTTTGCCGTTACCCTCCGCAATGTTCAGCGGAATTGATTGTGCAGCACGCAACCATTGATCGCGAGCATGGCGATGAAGCCCCGACAATAAACGGGAAGTATCAAATGCATTGGCGACGTATTCGATCGAAAGGCGATAAACGTCAAGTCGATCATGGTCAAACAGGTATTCTGTCGTTGTTGTCCCATTGCGATTACGAGCACGAGCACCGTGTCACTGAGCACGAGCACGATAATTGCGTTTGAATGCCAGAACGTTTTAGTTCAACGACTACGATCACCTCGCCGCGACGAGAGATCTTCCATTTCAAAGCGCCTCATTTCGCGGCTGAGGTGCATCGCTTGGTTCGCCGCGTTGGTGGAGCGGGTTTTGAGTTCGGTACACGTAGACCGCAAACTTACCACCAGTCCACCCCAACATCATCGCGAGGAGCAGATGAGCCAAAGACATAAATGTTGGGCGATCTGGGTGCTCATGTATGGCCATCGATGATCCGCCAAAAGTTCCATTTCCGCTACCAAATTTAGGATCATTAGCCGGATCGTAATCCGGGACAACCTTTCCTGTCAGAGTGTCGGTCCAGGTTGTGGTTACCAATGCCCGATGTGCATAGCGAAGAATTGTTGTCGTCGGGAGACGGCCATCGTATGGATCCAACTCGTTACTGCCAGCGGCCAGGACCGTAGCAGCGTAAACCAACAAGGGCAAAAGAAACCCGATAGCAAACGCCCTCGGTTGAGCGTTACCAACGAATGCGATAATCGCGAGCGCCATCACAAGAACGATTCCAGCGAATACGGCAAACGACGCAAGCATTCCGCCGGCACGCAGCGACGAGATTCCCAACGCGAAAAACGCAACAATGAAGATCAATTCACGCAAAGAAATGTGTATTGTCAGTATCCTTTCGAGGTGACGTCGGAGTCGGCGAACGCCTCGATTCAGCCAGCCCGAGCAGTAGACTCTACGCAAGTCAAAACGCCTGATCGAGGGCTTGGTTGCAATCGATTGTTCGTCGTCATTGTAGCGTATGGTTGTCAGTTCCGATGCGAGTCATTAATAGTGCAATTCTCTAATGGTCGCATCCGCAATGTAAGCGCCGTCATGTTCAATAAACGATCCCGATACGGTCCAGATTGGTCTCTCGCTCGTAGTCATCAGTTGAAACGTCAGTTCCTTCGTGCCAATTAGCCAAAGATCAATCTGCAGTTCGTGCGAGTCCAGGTATTTGTGTGCAGGTTTAGTCGCTGTCGGTGTGATCGCCAGCGCAAGTGATGGTTCATTGACGCACAGTCCAACGAGAGCACGGCGAAATCGTTGTATGTTCGCATCGCCTTCGTTGGCAATGTGCACGCTTGAAATATCAGGTTGAGACAGAACCCGCGGCTGTACGTTTGGTGTTGAGTTGTCTGCGCAACCCGCGAGTGCGATCAAAGACAAGAGTAAGTGTGTTGAGAGACGGTTCACCAACAGTTTCCTCTTGATCGACGAACGCTTGGCATCAGCGAGCCCGAGCAGTTGACTCTGCGCAAGTCAAAACGGCCGATCGAATGCTTCGTGTGCATGCCATTGTTACCCCGATTTCTCTTTCGTTCTCAAATAATTATAAACGTTGATCGCTTCATTTGGATAGAACGCGGTAGATTCGCCAGTGAGACGATTTTTCCGTTCGTAGGCCCCAGACCGTACACACCAACAATCATCCATTGTGAACGTCAAGGCATTCTGACCGGTATCGAATATTTTAATGGTTTGTCGTTTCCCATCGGCGAGTACCAATTCAATTGTCACAATTGGACCGTTGGCGATATTCGCTTTGCATTGTTTCGCGGGAGCGATTGCGAAAAGAACTCTTTCAAGCACGTCCATGTCCAATTCGAATTTGGCGTCGCCATGCCCTAGTGTTTCCCCTTGAAGATTGGCAGTTGCATTCGTAATGCGGCCGAGGTCAGGCAACGAAACAGGTCGCGATGCGATACCACAACCGACCGCAAAAACAAGTTGTACGCAGATAAGGAAGGCAAGGCGTTTTGCTGTCACGATCCACCTTCTGCTTGGGGTAACGCATAAATTCATCGAGTGCGAGCAGTTGACTCAACGCAAGTCAAAACGGGCGACCGAGAATTTCGATGCAAATTTTTGTTCGTCATTTTCCGTCCATTGGCGGTGCATCGCCCGCCGACGTCTAGTGATCAATGTACCAAGTTGACGGTGTATCGTCAGCAAATCGTACACCAAATATTACATCAGCGAGTACCGGATTCGCATCCGCCAATTCGACCGAATAATTTCCAAAATCGTGATCGGCAGGATTCTCCAAAACGATGGAGTAAAGTCCAAGTGCAGTCGTGCCGATCGTCTCCGCGACATCTCGGTGTTGTTTAAGGAAGCGTTCAGTGTTGAAAACGATTTCGGCGAGAGACTCCAAGATCTTGTTAAACAGCTGACGTTGTGTCTCCGATGGTCCTCGTTCATCTGCGACGACGAGCACCATGTAATTTCGCTCTGGCGTCGGTGAGGAGGTCCAGATGCCATTGTTATAGGCGAGTCAGTTGAAATCAGCGTCTTCGATCACAGGACACCCACGGAAGATTCGTTTTATCCATTTCACGATGGCCTGCAATTGTGTGACGAACGGGCCCGATCACCCCGCCGCGACGGGTGATCAACCACTTCAAAAGCCCCCAATTCGCGGCTGGGGTGCATCGGATGGTTCGGCAATGGCCGTGGGACAAGCGTTCCATTTCGTTGAAGCCGCAAGCGTCCGCGCAATTGCATCGCCAAATCATCCTTCATTGTCGTCCATGCAGTCGCGAGAATCCATTCTCCCAGTCCGCAAAATTCGAGTACCGACCTCTGTGCAAGTCGAACACGGAAGTCCGCATGGGCCAAGGATGTCATCACGCACTAGTCGAGAATGCCATCTCGTTTCCGTCAATCAGTCCCCGGGGAACCTGTATATTTCCGCTCCGGCGCGACCGTCCGTTGGTAGCAAAGGCAGTAACACAGCTCGTTTCCAGCGATCATGCGCGCTCGGTCCTTGTGAGTTTACCACTCCCGAGAAAGAACCCGAAAAAAATCGTCCCCCAAATCGCAACGATTAAGCTTGGGTTACGGCCTGGCCGCAAGCCCATGCGACCGCGCGATCCTGTTCCACTTTTGATCCAAAAGGGAGGAGGTCTATAGTCCACCATTCCGTAATCGCTAGAACTTGAGTCTGAAGAAAGCCTCGTAGCACGCGACTGATGCTCAACAGGCACCTGGAGCCATTGCAATCGCTCCACAGGGGGAAACCAAATCGCCTTGCGTACCACTCGCCCGTCGTGAATGCGGTAAAGCGGGAATGCGAAATGGTACAGCCACAGTAAACCCACGCAAAAACCAATGCACACCTTTTTGTCAAGCCTTTTTCGATGCATTGCAACCTCTAGTCCACAAACACTTGATGAAACTGCCCTCGTTCAGCGGGAAAAAGAATTTCGCGTTGGATTATCGGCCCGACCATGTCAGTCTCGCGCAATAACGCTTCGACTGCAGAACGTCCGTGGTCACCGATGTCGCCGGAGTCCACGTTTCAAAAAATCAGAAAAGCACCGTCGGCGACTTCGGTGCACCACATCGTTATTTGGCGATCGATTGACTCGCCATCGTTCGCTACAGTCCTTTACGCACCACAAGTTTTTGAACCATCGATTTCAATATCCTCCGTGTTTCAATGAACGTATTTTGCGACGCTTGAAAGTTAATTATCAATCGCATTGGTTCGCCAGCGTCAACGCCGTCAATTTGAAGACAATTGCGATTTAAAGTGGCGGTACTATCGGATACATGAGCTATCCATTCACCATCTTTGGTTTCGATCTGGAAATCATGGTTTTGGTCAAATTCGAACTGCGTTTGCAGCAGGACGTACTTTGCGTCGTCATTGCGCGATTCTTTGAAAAGAATCTGTACGAAGTCACCTGCCTCGGATGCAGAAACATATGAACAAGTGAATTCAAACAGAACTGGATTTCCCATAGCACCTACCGGATAGTGTGAACTGGTTTCAGCCAAGTAACGCCACCGATGACCGAAGCGGTGGCAAGGAAAGTCTCCATCAGGAAGCGGCCGATCCACCGCTTCGCGTGTGTAGATCAGTCCCTTTCGGCTTTAGGTTAAGGTTTGTATTCACTGTTGTCCACGTGGTTTCCCGTTGTGGTGTCACAATATTTTAACCATGTCCAATTGGGAACTGCCCCCTCCCAGAACCGGACGTGCGCCGTTAATGCATCCGGCTCCCCACGGTGGCTATCCCGCCGCGACAAATCGCGACGATCTGCAATGGGTCGGGTTAGCATCCTGGATCTGGCACTGTGTCCAGTGGATACCCTTTCCAAATGCCTCCATCGCTCGGCCGCCGTTCCTCCACCAGCGTTACCCGGCTTCATCGGTACTACGCAGCCTTGGGACTTCCCAGAGCCGTTTGCTCGCCTTGCCTCTTCAGCTTGGACGCGCATACTCGCGATGACGTGATTGGTTGTCACGCCGCGCAAGAGCAACTGGGATCTCACTGGTTGCTTTGACGACATAATGTGAAACGCGAGTGGGCCTTCGACCCCGGGTCTTCGACCAACGCTCGCCATGACGCGCTGGCCGATATTGCGTTCCAGTATGAACACACCTTGGGCAGGATCCGACAGAAACAAAAATTTCGGGGCTCAATACCGTACAGGGTGGGATAGCACAGCGTTAGCTGCATCAGCACGGCCTACCTTTCACCCTCGCTTCCTTTCTGCCAGAGAAGCTTTACTGGGCTTCAACGTTGCACTTCGGCTCGTGCCTTATAGCAACGCTGCAACACTCGATACTGAGCCACTGGCTAAGAGCTACTCAGGTGGGTGTCTCACCCACTTGTCTTCAAACCATTTCCAGAACGCACGTGCAATTTTTTGTTCGCCAATTTCCTATCCACGTTGGATCTTGATGTCTAGTATTTTAGCGTATTTCGTCATGCGCTCACGCCAAACACTTTGCACTTCACGTCCCTTCGGCAGTACGTTTAAATCAACACATTGTCTTTCCAGTTCGCTCCGCGGTATTGAAGTTCCGGCAAGGTGGGAGAATGACTCTCTGAATCTGGCACATAGAACTGACGCTCGCTGGCAACTCGCACGAAATCGTCCAAAGCGTTCTACATCTTCTTCGTTTTCGAGTTTTAGCAACGGCAAGTAAATGTTCTCGTGCCCAATGTTACCAAAGCCATCGACGTAAGGCTTGCCGAACATGACCAACCTCGGGTTCTCCTCGACGCTCCAGTGTCCGTTAAACTCGTCGATTAGACGCTGGCCGAGATAAATTGGGACATGGTGCTCAGCGAACAGAGCGAATTCCGCTTTGGATGTATGAATCAGTTCAAGCAGTTCGGATGGCGTCGCACTGCGCGAAGCAAACGCGGGCATGTTGGCGTTGTCACGAATGAAGTCATTGTGCTCATGAATGTTCGCGGATTGCGAGTTGATTTCACGCAAAGTTGCAGCCAGAGCCTGCTTCTGTTCTGCGGTTAGCCTTGGTGATGGCATTTTGCTCTTGTTGGGCGAACGCCACACGTCACCAAGTCGCGGCGATTGACGTGCCATTGAGTTCGAGCACCATCCGCGACTTTGGTGCACGTGATTGTTATTCAGATTTAGTCTAGTTATTGCCGGACCTCGAATACGTGAGTTCGTGGATCAATATCAAACCTTGCTGCCGAGATTTCATCAGCAAGCCATCGATCGAACGGAATCGTCTTGTCGTACATCGGAGTGAAGTCGTAGTTCATGATGTCGATATTTCCATATCTTACTACAGTTTCTGGCGAAGAGAGGTCTGCAGCAACGACACCTCCACTGTGAATGTGGAATGCGATTACCATGTGGGCGCGTCTGTTATGGTATCCGAAATAAGGAGGATCCGAATCGAGACAATTTCGGAGGTGATTCAAGTACGAGTTAAGATCGGTGCACGATTCGATTATCGCAGCAAGGTCTGGGTTGGAGAAATAGAATCGAAGAGGGTCCGAGAGAAGGACTTCAAACTCAGTTTCGACCTTCTGTCGCCCATTTGCGGAACTCATTTCAATAAACCATGCTGGCACCTGCGAACGAATTTCCATGAATCTGGGACTATCAAAAAATCCAAGTTTCTTCGCCATGGCGAGTAGGTGATCCATGATTGGCCTTGGTATTTTTGAATAACGATCAGGTTCAGCCGGTTGGCGCGATTGACTTGCCATGTGAGAAACCGCCGACGCCAACTCGGCTGGAACCGCTTGTTATCTGCTATTCGAGAGTGCTGCCGACCGTTGAATTTGCAACCACTGTACTCACTCCGGAATCCGATCATCGGCCAGGGGCAATGTTTCCGAGCGAACTTTGCCGTGCTGCTACATGGCTTGTCAGGGGTTGGCCCCCGCAGTTTTCAGGTGTTTTTGCAAAAAATGGACGATGGGGGTCGAGGTTCCGGGATGCTTCGCCAGGGGATGCCCGGCGCCGGGAATCGCATGGAACTCTGATTCGACTCCAGTTTCCTGCAGCAAGCAGTACAGAGCCTCGGACTGATGTACCGAGACTTGGATGTCACGAAAGCCATGTATGAGCAGCAACGGGGGGTCTCCAGAGCTGACGTGAGAGATGGGGCTCGCTCGAAGTACTTTGTCCATGTGGTCCCGGCGGCCGCCCAAGAAGAGTGTGTTGACTGCGGAATCACGAGGGTTATTGGGATCAAGGAGGTATTCCCAAAGCGGATAATTCAGAGTCGCGGCTACGAACTTCAATTGGTCCTCGCTGATCCGCAAGTCGGTTGGTCCCGCCAGGGAGACGGCTGCCTGGACGCGGTGATCAACTTCGAGATTCCACCCATCGTTATGAAAATCCTCGACGTCGCTTGCAAGACCGGCGAGCGCTGCGAGATGTCCACCACCGGAGTGTCCCATCGCAGCAATCTGATTTGGATCAAGCCCATATTCAGCCGCATTTTTTCGCAGGAATCTGACAGCAGAAAACACGTCCTGAATCTGCGCGGGGAAGAGTGCGCCGTTGGGATCCCCACCGCCGAATTGCCATGGGGACAAACGGTAGTTGATCGGCGCCACAGCGATGCCATTTGCCAAGAGCGCATTGACCCAGGGCTCCTGGTAACCTTCCCCATCCTTGTCTCCTTTACACCAGCCGCCGTGCATGTAAACGACGACCGGAACGGGTTCATCGACATTCTTAGGGCGGAAGAGGTTTAGCCGGTTACGCATCCCGTGTGGCCCGTAAGTCACTTCCTTCCAGACGATCGCTTCGGGCGGACTCAAAGGGAGTGTCGATATCTCCCATGCGCGGGGAACGTGCTCCTTGGTCAGAAGAACGTCGTCGGCTGAGACGCCGAGCGGCGCCGGGCGCTGATAGTTGCCAAAAGGTTTTGCTTGATTTGCTTGAGCGTAGGCGATCAGGCTGCCAATCAATAGTGCCATTCCCGTCACGGCCGCTCCGGATTCGATCCACCTGCGACGCACCGTGTAAAGAGCAGCAGTCGCAAGAAGCATGCTGAGCAGAACCCCAAAAACCCAAATAACACTGAGTGGGCGAAAGAGTATGAGGGCGGCCGAGGTGCCTTTGGCGACGTCAGCCCTAAGAACCTGGTCGCTAAAGGTAGGAAAGAGGAACAGCATGCTGACCATCACAAGTGCGCCGACAACCGTGCCGACCGCGACGACACACCGCGCACCCAAATGATGCGTGCGCCAGAATACGTAACCGCCGCAAATAAAGAGGGTTGCCAAAAGCAAGAGATCGCTGTGGCCGTTCGGATTGAAGGCAGAGTTTGCCAAGAGCACGAGCGCGCCGACAAGTACAGCAAGCACGGTAGGCGTCTTGGGGCTGAGACTCTTCATCTTGAGGCAACTCCTGCAATTGTTGGTAGCAATGAGCGTGGTCACTGATGGCCGCGTTAGCAATAAACAACCGCCATGATGTGTGTCGAGTGAATAAGCCGACGGCGGATAAAACGTATTGCAATCTATGACGTATTGCAATCTATGCGTCGGGGAACGGGGTTGCTGGCCCCTTCGGTACGGTTTTGATCCCCGACGTATAGATTGGGCGTTGAACTGAGCCGACGGAGCGGTGCGATCAATCGATGCAAGTGGCTTGCGAACGCCAAACGTGCTGCAACGGCTCAACGGAGAGTTAGTGTATCGATTCGGATGCGAGATGGCAAGTTTTTTCGAAATCGAGACTTTGGGTGGGCGCGGGATTTGACTTTGGGAACGTTTGTGCGGGCTTAGTTTCCGGCATGGCGCAGCGTTGAAGAACGCGGTTTTCGTAGCGTTTTCTGGTTGACGTTCTGGCGGATGAAGTTGTCGTTGCCTGGGGGCACTTTCGATTGTATGGCGGCATGGGACTTAAACTTCCGGTAGAGGAAGATTTTCTGGGCGGAGACTTTTGCGGTGTTGACTTCGGGAAAGATTCTGGTCAACGGTGCTGCCGGTGCTCGTCCCTGCTAATGCAACTTTGGCGGAATCGGTTCCATCGCTGGTGCACTGGAAAAGTTCTCTCCAACTGGGGCGGTGACGTTCAGTAAGTCTCTCGGAGCAAAACGCGACACTGATTTGTCGCACGATGCTTACTCCCCTTCTCTTCGGTACTCCGAGGAGAAGGGGCCGGGGGTTGAGGAGCCGAGCATTTCGAAAACTCCCGCGAAGTCAAAAATTCCTGTACCGCTTTCTAACACATGCGAACGCCCCACTCGCTAGAAACTCACTGCCCCCTCATCCCCAACCCTTTCTATGAGTACTGGTTTGTCAACACGTTGGTAATAGTTTTTGTTAAAATTGTTTTTGCTTGGACGGAGGATAGGGCTCTGCGGGGACGCAACCTGAGCGCCGGTCCAAGGCTGAAAGC
>JANMGV010000102.1:0-13095 GCA_031374825.1 Pirellulaceae bacterium | reverse complement strand
TTTCTGGTTTCTTTCGCAGTAGCCAAGGCCATCTCGATTCGACTGAAAGATTCTCATAGAAGAGCCGAAAATCTTTTATGTTTTCATCTAATGCTTCCTCCGTGACAAAAATGCGAAACGTTCCGTCGCTCAGTAGTCGGTCCTGAAAGTACTCTTCGTCGCCGGAAAACTTCAAAGGGGCCAGGCGTCTTTGATGGAGGGAAAGTGGATCTGTTGGCGGCTGCGGGGACGCATGGTTGATTCCAGGTTGAGCCGACTTGCAATGGACTCGATCCAGTCAGGGTCGCCAAGCGGTCTGCGCCGTTGGGCTGAAAGTCGGACCGCTGCCTACTCCTCTGCGGGACTCGTTTTGCTCGGCACCCATAATGGAAATCAGATCTCGAGCGTTTATCTTGTTTCGCGATGAGATAAGTTGAAAACGGGATTAAGCGAACTGAATTGAAATTCCAGCCCAGAGGCACTTCGCGTATTCCCGATTTGTCCTATTAGATTTTTGCTTGAGAATTACTTTGAAGCCGCATTTGCCGATGAGTTTTCAACTTGTGAACGGACATCCTGAATTACGGGCTAAGAAATTATGTGATTTATGGACACTTCTCGCTGATCGCCGGTATTGATCGTATCAAAATCGTACTCGTACTCAGTGAAACGGTACTCGTACTCGATCGGGAGGCATAGTCGAGTACGAGTACGAGTACCGCCTGTGGCTGAGTACGAGTACGAAAATGCTGTCAATGCGCGCATTTTGTCGTGCGAAGCACCGGCGATCAGCGAGAAGTGTCGATTTATGAGCTCCTTTTCACATGGTCAATTTCCTGTTTCTCGATGAAATCGATTTGGCTGACTTCACACGTGCAGTGCGACACTTCATAATGCATATCGCCTCGCGAATGCTGTGCGACTCTTTTACCTTGGCCAGCTTCCAGTAACCTACCTTTGTTGAGGATCTCTCATGTCTTGGTCGCTTTCTGCTAATCGTCTTTTTCGTGAGCAGGCTTGCTTGCGATTCGCTTTCATAATTCTCGTCTTGAGCGGTGGTTTGTCCAACATATTGTTGGCAACCGATCCGTCCGGTAATTTGACCTCCGTCAACGACTCGAAAGTACCAAAGGACGTGCGGCTGGAACCGCTCAAGGATTTGAACGGGTACTTTCCGATGACGGTTCCCAAGTCGATCGACGAATGGGAAAAGCGCGCACAAGATGTTCGGAATCAAATACAGGTTGCGACGGGCCTATATCCTTGGCCAACTAAGACGCCGCTCAATGCGGTTGTTCATGGCAAGATCGATCGAGGCGATTACACGATCGAGAAAGTCTATTTTGAAAGCATGCCCGGTTTTTATGTAACCGGAAATCTGTATCGCCCCAAAGGCATCACGAAACCTGTTCCTGCAGTCCTTTGCCCGCACGGCCACTGGGCCAACGGTCGGTTTTACGATGCTGGCGAGGAATCCACCAAGAAAGAAATTGCCGCCGGTGCCGAGCTATTTCCCGACAGCGGTCGCAGTCCGTTGCAAGCGCGTTGCGTCCATTTGGCCCGCATGGGCTGCATCGTATTTCACTACGATATGCTTGGAAACGCCGACAGCCAGCAAATTACTGCAGCGATCGTTCATGGCTTTGCAAAGCAGCGCCCGGAAATGAACTCGCCCGAAAACTGGGGGCTATTTAGCCCGCAAGCTGAATCCCATCTGCAATCGATCATGGGCCTACAAACTTGGAACTCCATTCGTAGCGTCGATTTTGTTTTGTCTTTGCCCGAGGTGGATGCAAATCGCATCGGCGTGACTGGTGCCAGTGGTGGTGGAACTCAAACTATGCTCTTGGCCGCACTGGACGACCGCATCAAAGCGTCTTTTCCGGCAGTGATGGTCTCGACTGCGATGCAGGGCGGATGCACTTGCGAGAATTGTTGCTTGTTGAGAATCAATACCGGGAACATTGAATTCGCGGCTCTCTTTGCGCCCAAGCCACAGGCGATGACGGCAGCCAACGATTGGACCAAGGAAATGTCTACCAAGGGCTTTCCCGAAATCAAACAACTGTATGCACTCTATGGCAAAGCGGACGAAGTTGCGTTGTCGGATCACACGGAATTTGGTCACAACTACAATGCGGTTTCTCGAAAGGCCATGTACGAGTTGATGAATCGTGCATTCGCGTTGAATGCCGATGTGAAAGAGCGCGATTTTACTCGCTCATCGATCGCGGAAATGAGCGTTTGGGATGCCGAACATCCAGCGCCCGAAAGTGGCGAAGCTTTTGAGAGGAAGCTTTTGAAGCAGTGGCATGCCGACAATCAATCTCAAATCGCAAAGCATTTGCCTACCGATAAAGCGTCGTTTCAGAAATTCCAGGGCTTTATGCATACTGCAATGTCAAGCATTTTCGGTCGCGGGTTTTCCGATGAGCTCAATACCGAAACCGATCTAGAATTCGATCAAGCGGTAAAGGAGGATCGCGATGAGTATTTTTACTTTGCCGGTCAAGTTAAAAAATCAATGCGTGGCGAAGTCGTTCCTGTCATCATGCTTCAACCGAAGAACTGGAACAAACAGGTTGTGATTTGGACTAGCGAATCGGGCAAGCAAATTGTTGCCGGTGCAGACGGTCAGCCCAGTGACGTCGCGAGCAAAATGCTCAAAGCTGGCTTTGCAGTAATCGGAGCGGATCTATTCATGCAAGGCGACTTCCTTGACGGTGGCCAACCTGTCTCTAAAGCCCGCAAAGTTGCTGAAAATCGCGAATCTGCGGCTTATAGTTTCGGCTACAACTACACTTTATTCGCCCAACGCGCACAGGACATCGTCAGCCTCGTCGCCTTTGCCAAGTCGCATGAACGAAGCCCCTCAGCAGTTCATCTCGTCGCCCTAGACAAGACCGGACCGATTGCCGTTGCTGCTCGTGCGCTGTGTGGAAACAATATTGCTCGCACCGCGATGAACACACATGGATTTCGATTTGGACAAGTGACCGATTACCTGAGCGTCGATTTCGTACCGGGCGCAGCGAAATATGGCGACCTTGATGGACTGCTAGCCGCCGCAGCACCGGGCGAGATTTTGCTCAGTGGTGAAAGCAGCGGAACTTCACCCCTGACTTCCAAAGCTTACAACGCGTTGGGAGCTAGCTCCAAGCTCATGTTCACAAATGAAGTCGAGCCCGCAAAGGTGATTGATTGGTTGCTTAAGAAGTAAGTTCATCTTGATGTAAAACAGGAGTCGGGCGAGGTGTTTGAATCGGTTTCAAACACCTCGCTTTTTTTACGTTTCAGGATATTTTTTTCGATACTCTTCGTCGAATTCTGCTTGGCACTCGTCGCAGGATTCATAAGAGCTGTAATGCTGCACAAATCCTGTCGCGACGAGATTGGGGTGAATCGACGCTTCGGGAAGCAGTTCTTCGATTAATAACCGATAGGCTTGCATGGCAGTAAAGTGCGGGCACATGTCAAACGCGACGCCGCGTGTTGCCATCGCTGCGAGCAACGTGGAGAGAACTTGCCAAGCATGCTCCTCGTCGCGGACATCGTCAGGCTTTGGCAAGGACAGAGGCTCTTCGAATAACCAAGTCAGCGGCTCGTCTTTCGTCCCGTGTAAGACTTCGTCCCATTGCTCGTACAAAGCTTTCGTCTTAGGATCGATTCCGGGAATGACTTCGTCCCAGCTTCTGGTGTTGTTAGGATAGTTATCCGGAACGATGAACTGACTGCTACCGAATTCGCTGTTGTCGGAATCATCATCGTCATCGCGGACCACGGACTCATTCGCAACGTAACCATCGTCGCCTAAAGTCTCGTCGGGGGCGTCTTCATCGAAAGCCGAGAGGCGGATTTGTTCGTCCAAGTCCGCTGGAAACAATGAAAACGGATCGTCGTCGGTCGCGGACTCGTCAGAATTTAGCATCTCGTTGGGTTCAATGAATTCGCCACTTTCATCGGAAGTAATCGACGTGATGCCGGGATATGCATCGATATCGACTTCCGGGAGTTCCTCGGGGGTGGGATCGGCTAGATGCACATACGATTCTGCAAACTCCAAAGTAGGATCGGTCAATTCGAGGACGACGCGGCCATTTTGACTGTACCACTCCAAGTATAGGCTGGGGCGTTCTTCTTCTAAAGGTGTTTCACCGCGCCGTCGGGCTTGTATGAATTCGTCGATCGGAATGAGCGGAGTTCGAATCATTCGAAACAGGCTGTCGCCCATTGCACCAATTTGATCCCATGCAATGCCGTTCTCACTCAATGGCTGTAAGCTTTGAAAGTCTTCCTCCCGCACTTCGAAGCGAAACGTCCGGCCTTCGAGATCTCCTTGAAGATTCCCGGTTAGTGACAGCATGATCCGGGGTCGACCGAATCGACTTTCAACTGCTTCTTCGTTCTGCGGTACAATTTCCAGCCAACCCGAGACGGAGTTACGATTGCCGTTCCGTATTTCGCCTCGCACCACAAAACCATTCAACCGCAAAGCCATTTAAATATCCCTTTAGCCGTTTTGGAAACGATTTGAAGACAAAGGAAAATCGTATCTGTAGGATTTTCTTCCAGTTACTTCGAGGCCTGGAAATCCAACTCGATTATATAGTGCAGAGTGGTCGATCTCCAGCGTTCGATATGAATCGACCGTCCCGCGACCGAAATAAGTGGGGCGTGCGAGGCTCGTAGAATTTCTATTTCTCAAGAGAGAGTGGGTAATTGATTGACGATTGATAAGTGGCCGTGCAACAAGCTCGCAAATCATATTGAACGAAACAAAAAAACGTCGCAAGCTTCTGAAAACAGAAACCTGCGACGTCGTTTGTTGCGACTTAACTCAAGCCGCTGAGCGGAGGGCACGGGACTCGAACCCGCAACCCCTTACGGGGCACTTCATTTCCAATGAAGCCGCTAGCCATTCGCTTACCCTCCGGTTAGCAAGCTGGCGGAAAAGACAGAGCATAACGCAAACTCAAAGATCGTCCAAGCAGGGTGTAAGGTTCACGAAAAAATCGGACTTGCAGTCTTTCAATGGGAAAAATGTTGGACTTGACGAAAGATCGAATTCTATGACCTTAAAAATTTCCGACGTTCATTCCTTAATTCGTGGTTTCCGATGCTCGAATTCCCTTATGGTTCGACATCCATTCCAAGTTTTTTACGGCCCACCTCTGTCAAATCGTTGGAACTCCAAGCCGGTTCCCAAGTCTGCTCGACAACGACTTGACGGACACCTGGAATTTGCATCAATCGCTCGCGTATGGGAACGGATAAAGTGGGATGAACCGAGGTTGAGCCATCGACAAAGTAACCTAGCCGAGGTCGACCGCGATGGGGCATCGTCATGACGACCGTAACCACATCACCACGAACGCGAACGTCGCGCACCAAGCCCAATTCGACAACACTGATGTCGGCCAAGTAAAGCTGACCGTCTTTGCAATCTTGAAGGGCTCGCCATACCAATCGTTTTAGTTCGCTATCGCCCGCTTCGTTTGGTCGCGCGAGCTGGCTAGTTGATTCGGGCATTTTCAAGTTGGCAAGGTCGCCTCGGTCAAGAGAACCTTGGACACTCGCAGTTAAAGGGCTCATCATACATCGACGCAATCGTTCGATTTCCGTTGGACCGTGCTTGGCTTCAAATGGGATAGAGACGTAAGCGTTTTTCTGCCGAAGCACGGCACCGGCAGGGACGTCTTTGACCGGCAATGGATACCGACTCCACACGCTTCCGTGCCATCGGTAATACATTGTCGGCGCACCAGTATGTTTGAGTTCAGGAATGCCTTGCGAGGAATGTTCGAGGAACAAAGCGACAAATGAGTCCTTGCTCTCGGAGTTATAGAACCCGACACCCCACAAATCTTCTTGATTCGCTGAATCGACCGTACCTTGATGTAATTTGCCATCGCGATCCATCCACAACATGTCGGTAAAAGATTGTCCCGAGAAAACCCACTCGTCGTCACGAAGCGCTTCGGCACGAAAGTCCTGAATCGCATGCATGGAACCGATCTTGTGAAACCACGGTAAGCCTGAATAGAAACGATACTCGACATCCACTTTGAGTCGGCTCGGGGTGAACACGGGATGTACAGGTGAACGGGGGAACCCCCAACGACGAACAATCGTGCACAACGGTCCTCGAATGACTTGGTAATCGGGGCATTGATCCCACAATGTAATCCTCAGTTTTTGGAAGTTGCCAGTATCCACATAGTCATGCGCCCAATCGATTCCAGGCGGTTCGCCATGTCCTTCGCCTCCGGAAAATAATTCCAGTCCGTGTTCGCGTCGCAACGTTAATCGTTCCAATTGGCCGTTTTGTTTCGACAGCGAAGCCTTGAAAAACGCATTGGAAATATCAAGCCCGACACCTTCGCCAATGGCCGTCAGTTCCGATGGATATTGCGGCAATTCAGCGTCCGGATTTCCGAAGAAAATGAGGTAAGTCTGTCTCTCTCTCGGCTTGCAATCCGCTAACCACAAAAGTCGGCACGAGCGTTCGGTACCACGTCTCACTTCACCGAAGACTTGACAAGGTACTTCGACAATTTGATTTGCCTCGACTCGAGCGAGGCGAATTTCCCTTGCAAGTGAAGTGACGTGTTCCGAGGGAAAGCTTACTGCGATTTCAACGGGTTCGCTGGCTCGCGTTTCGCCGGCTGTTTCTTCGACAGAAAATGTTTTAAAAAATTTCCAACCTTTGGCCCATTTTCGCTCGGGATCAGGCAACGAGCCGACTTCGGAATAGTCTTTCGTTGCTACGAGCGAAGGCAGCGGCGGCTGTAGTTCTGCCTGGGTTTGGATCACCGTATCTCGCAGGGTATGCGTTAAAGATCGGGCCAAATCATAATCTTTCCGCTGCCACGCTTCTTCGAGTAATCTCATTTTCGTCTCAAAGGAATCGGTCCGCTGTTCGCCGGCGTTATGCTGAAGTTCGCCTTGTTGCGCGACGATCCGTGACGATGGCCACGGGCAACACAGTGAAAACAATAGCAACCAAATTAAACACGCCAGTAAACGGCCGGTCATAGCAAGACTCTCTTGGTGGGAATCGGTCTATTGGAAGTCCTTAGGCGGGGGCTGTGTCAAAAGCCGAATAGGACCATTTTCTCATTCTAATTGGAACTGACTGGAGTTGGGATGTTCGTTCGATTCCGCTTGTCAAGAATCTCGGAGATGCCATACTCTGGTCGCTGGCCTACGTCGCAGGCCTAATGTGTTCCTGGTGCTAAACAAACAGCTAATAACCTCTACGAGCAAGACTTATGGGAAAGAACCGACTTGAAGCGTTCAGCGATGGAGTGCTCGCGATCATCATTACGATCATGGTGCTTGAGTTAAAAGTCCCGCACGGCGACACGATTGACGCACTGTTGCCTTTACTTCCCAAGTTTTTGAGTTATGTGCTGAGTTTTTTATACGTTGGTATTTACTGGAACAACCACCATCATCTTCTGCACGCTTGTCGGCGAGTATCGGGGTATGTGTTATGGGCGAATCTCCATTTGCTCTTTTGGCTGTCGCTCCTGCCTTTTGCAACCGGTTGGCTTGGTGAAAACAATTTCGCCGCTTTGCCAACCGCAATTTACGGAACAGTATTATTGTTCTCGGCCATTTCATATTGGCTCCTGCAACAAGCCATCATCCGCACGGAAGGCGAGACCTCACTTCTTCGCCTTGCGATTGGGAATGACTGGAAAGGTAACTTGTCTCTGTTCCTTTATGTTGTCGCGCTGGTCATGACCTATTGGTCGAGTTGGGTTGCGCAAATCGTTTTTGTTCTCGTCGCGATACTATGGTTGATTCCGGATCGAAGAATCGAGAAAGTGCTGGATCAGCACGCTGTTTAAAAACGTTCTTGCTACCAATGGTACTGACTCTAGAGTCTGCGTTGTAGCGTAAGGGCGCGAGCCCTACGGTTTCTGTTTTGTTTTTCAACGTCTCACCGGACGGCTCGCGCCATTCCGCTAATGAAGTCAGTCTCACCGGACGGCTCGCGCCTTTCCGCTACTGAAGTCAGATTCACCGGACGGCTCGCGCCGTTCCGCTACTAAAGTCAGTGCCATTGGTTCTTGCTACGATTCAAAAAAATGAGCGAGGAAAGTACAACTCCCCTCGCTCGTCAATGATTCTTGCCTACCAACACACATTGCGAAGTTGCAAAAGCGGGAACGTGTCTTAGTACTCGCGGTCAGTAACCAAGCCCGGTTGCGGGACGGGATAGATGCCGTTTTCGTCGGCCTTCAGTGGCGACTCGCTTTCACGTGTCAGATTCTCAAGCCCCGGCGCGAATTCGTGCTCGCAGTTGAGCATGTCGTCATACGTAACAACTTGGCCCGTGTGAGCAGCCATTCGGCCCATCGAAGTTACAACGCTGGCTTTCACGCCGCGTTCGACTTCGTTGTAAGGTCGATCTTCGCGAATCGCTGCGATCAGATGATCCCATTCAAGCTGATATGGGTTTGGCTCGTTCGGCGGATATTGCCAGACGAGATTTTTCGGCGTCATCTTTTGGCTGTTGTAGATGCGGCATTTGGCAGGGGTGTGAGAAGCTGTTGAAATAACAGCCGAACCCTTGGTGCCGTGCGCGTAGCTGGCAAACTCTTGGTAGCAACCAGGCATGATGCGACCGTTCAAATCCATCTTGGATCCGTCTTCGAACGTGTATTCGACCGAGTACGTATCAAAATTCTGGTCGACATGATCACCGCGGAAATGACGACCACCCGAAGCCTTGGCTTCTACAGGCCAAGCGTCTTTCATCCAGCAACATTCATCGATGTTATGAATCAAGAAGTCGCTGTAGCCGCCGCCGGAGAGCCACAGGAAAGCGTGGAAGCTACGGATTTGGTACATCAGTTCGCTCACACCATCAGGCTTCTTCTTTGCGGCTGCGCTGCCCGTTGGTCCAGCCATTCGATAAGCTCGCATCAGCACGATATCGCCGATTTCACCGTTCCGAATTCGATCGTACAGTTCTTGGCGAGCGGCGCAATGTCGACACATCAAGCCCACGCCAACTTTGAGATTCTTGGCCACGGATTTCTCTGCCAGCTCCAGCATGCGGCGACTGCCCGGTCCGTCAACCGTGACAGGCTTTTCCATAAACACGTTCAAGCCTTTTTCGATGGCGTATGCAAAATGCACCCATCGGAAAGCAGGAGGTGTTGCAAAGACTGCGATGTCGCCCGGCTTGAGGCAATCCATGGCTTGTTTGTAAGCATCGAACGCAACGAATCGTCGCTCTTCGGGTACGTCGACTTTATCGCCGAAGTCGCGTTTGACTTGGTTGTAACTCGATTCGAGCTTGTCTGGAAACACATCGGCCATCGCTACTAATTTGATCGGACCATTGTTGACCGACAAACAGTTCGAAGCGGCACCCGTTCCGCGACCGCCGCAGCCAATCAACGCAACTTGGATCGTATTGTCTTCGCCAGCGTGTACCGATCGCGAAGCGCCGGATAGTAATGTACCCGTTGCCGCCAGTGCTCCCGTGGTCTTTATAAAATTGCGACGAGAGTCGTTTGGAAGTATAAGCTTGTCCGACATGGTGATTTCCTTTGCAGTTGTTGATAAGTTGCGGGTCGTTAAGGAAGGAGTGAGTACGAAATTGTAAAAGTAGTGAACAAGAAAAGTGTGCTGATTTATTCGAGCTTGGGAGTAGTGCGTTCGCGTTGGACCGGTTCGGACTTGTCCCACTTGCTTTCAATCTCCTCGGCGGTCGGCACTGTCAAGGGACGTACGATGCGAAAGCCAACATGGAGCGCGTCAGTCAAGTACCATATGCTCACCGGCGATTGGGGGTCTTGAGCGATCCAGTCTTCGGTCGAGGGTTCGCGGGCTGCACTGCGCAACAATTCGGCCGTTTGCTCGTAACCGCCGCCACGTACGACGCGTGGGTACAGGGTCATCGGAACAACTAATGGGTCGCGGTTTTCGCCAGGTGCAAGTTCCGGATAGCCAACTTCTTTGTATTCATCCAAGACCCATTCGGCCGCGTTGCCGTGCATGTCGTGCAATCCCCAGGCATTTGGTTTTTTCTTGCCAACTTTCTTGTAGACACCTTCGGCATTGTCGGCAAACCAAGCGTATTGGTCGAGTTCCGATGGATCTTCGCCGAACGAGTACGCTGTTGTCGTGCCGGCCCGGCAAGCGTATTCCCATTCAGCTTCTGTCGGGAGTCGGTAATATCGCCCCGTCTTGGCCGACAACCATTTGCAGAATGTGCGTGCCGAGTGTTGCGTCATGCACGTGGCGGGGAATCCTTTCTTGCCCATACCAAACGACATGTCGGTGTAAGGTTTTGTAGGTTGGCTGATTTGAAACACGTCGGCCAAATGATCACGCGGCGTCAATTCGAACTTGAATTGCTCGCGGCGAAAAATGTCCAAGTCCGACATCCATACGTCGTAAGCATCCCAAGTAACTTCACACTTGGACATCCAGAAAGGAGATAATTCGATTTCGCGTTGCGGCCCTTCGGCTTCGGTGCGATTTGCTTCGGTGTCCGGGCTACCCATTAAGAATTTGCCGCCAGGGATCGGCAGCATTTCAATCTTGGCTTCCGTATGTTCGATCAAGTCGACGTACGGTTTCATCTCGGCTTCATAAGCAGCTTCTGAGTTCTTCACCACCAACGGAACTATTTCTTGTGCAGAAACGACACGCATGCACGACAATGCAGCAAGTAAAATAGTGATGGAAAACCGTACTACCGTGCGTGCCTGCATTAATAAACTCGACCTCAGAAACAAAAACATTTCCGTAACACTACTCCTGCCGAATGAGCGTCAAACCAATTTCCCCAACGCTCACTTATTCGAAGCTTTGAAACGTCGGTTTGGTTCGATGCAATAAAATTGCTGTGGGGGAACCGAAAGGTAGGAAAGTTCTCTTTTGAACCCGTCAAGATACAATGACACAAGCAACCGTATTTTGCAATCACCGGAAAGGCCTAGTTTTTGATGCTTCGATTACTTACCACGTCGGCATTGGTCTTTTTCCTGGCGTTTTTCGTAAATCCAACATTCGCTTGGCAGTCATCCACCGACACAGACCCTAATGCCCAAGAATCTAATGGCACAGAATCTAGTGGGACTGAACTGCAAGGTTTTGAGTGGTCGTTTCCTGCCATGGGCACGACCATGTCGCTGAAAGCGTTTGCGAAGGACGCTGAAACGTTGCGGCCCGTTTTTGAAAAAGCGCGGGGCGAAGCGGATCGCGTAACTGCAATTCTTACCGATTACGATCCCGATAGTGAAACAGTTCAATTGACCGCCACGGATAAGATTGGAAAAACAACTTCGGTTTCCGAGGAGCTTTGGACCGTCTTGGTCGCGGCAGACCAATGGAACAAAGCGAGTCAAGGAAAATTTGATGCGAGCATTGGATCGTTGACTTCGCTCTGGCGTCGTGCTCGCAAAGCGAAACGAATACCTGCCGAGGAGGAAATTGCCGCTGCGTTGGCCAATTCAGGCTGGCAACATGTGTCGCTCGATCACAGAACAAAAACGTGCAGGATCGACCGCGAGGGAATCAAGCTGGATTTCGGCGCGATCGCCAAAGGCTACATCGTCGATCGTGTCTTTCAAATCATATACGATGCGGGATTCAAGCAATGCATGGTGCGTGCAGGTGGCGACATTCGCTGCGGTGACGCTCCTTCTGATCGAGCCGGTTGGCGCGTGATGGTCGGCCCAATTGCGGGCGAAAACGACTCGCTGAAATTCGTGAACCTCTGCAATCAAGCGATTGCCACTTCCGGCGATCTCTGGCAATACATCGAAGTCAACGGCAAGCGACGTAGCCACATCATCGACCCTACGACGGGCATCGGTATCGAAGGGCCCATCAGCGCTTCGGTGACCGCCCCCACCTCGATGCAAGCCGACGCCGCCGCAACCGCTTGCTGCCTTCTCGGCCATCAGCTTGGCGGCCAATTAGCTGAAGAGTTACCCGATTTCGAAGCCATGATCGTTTCGCAGAGCGCAAATCCCCAGGAAGGACTTCGCTACACGACGACCAGCGGCTTTTCGAAATGACTACCAAAACTTACTTTGGCTGGGCCTGATGAAAAAAGGCTAATCATCCGCAGGACCGCCGTCTTTGATGACGAAACGCGCTCGCAGGCGGGCGACTTCGTGGGCTAGGTCGGCAAGCTCGACGCTCTTGAGAACTTCGTTGAAATCCTTGTAAGCCGCCGGGGCTTCGTCTTTGGGATAAAACCGGCAGTTGCTCAAAATGTCGGCTTCGCGAAAATCGTTATCGATCGTGGTCTGGTCAAGTTTCTTCTTGGCAGCGTTTCGACTCATCATCCGTCCGGCACCGTGGTTGACGCTGAAGCACGACTTTGCAGCTCCCGCAGAGGCAACCATCACGGCCGAACCATCGACAGGATTGCCCGGCAACAAGATCGGGTGCCCTGTCTCCGCAAAAGGCGTTCGCACGAGCTCTGCATGTCCAGCCGGAAATGCTGGGGTCGCACCTTTGCGGTGAACCCACTGCAATTGGCCATCGACATGTTCTTGCTTGGCGATGTTATGGCTGATGAAGTACACCAATTGTCCGCGAACACCGGGAAAAACTTGCTCGAATGCATCTAATACCAACGCATTGATCAACAAATGATTCACGGTGGCAAAGTTCGCGCCGATGGCCATATCGCAAAGGTAGTCAAACGCTTCCTGGCTGCCGACTTCCGCATACACCAACTGCGCGTCGCCAGCAGGGAATGCCG
This sequence comes from Pirellulaceae bacterium, assembly GCA_031374825.1. Lineage (GTDB taxonomy): Bacteria > Planctomycetota > Planctomycetia > Pirellulales > Pirellulaceae > JANMGV01. Next base: position 371 of record JANMGV010000102.1, on the reverse strand, counting down.
TTCCGGACTTTCGAAACTTGTCACTCAGCGACTTGAACTGGCCCATAGCTAATGAGTGCCCGAGCCCTCTCGAACCGCAGTGTGACAGGAAAGCGACTTTGCCGTGAACCAATCCAAACTGTTCGGCGACTTGCTGCGATTTTGCGTCGGGACGTACATCGACCACTTCGCATTCTCCAAAATGGTTACCGCCACCGTACGAGCCAAGCTGCGTGCATTTGTTCGCAAAGTTAGCTAGTGTCTGTTCGTTTTCGCCGAAGTCGTTATGCGGCAAAGTGTTGTTGCAAAACCTTCGCTTGAAGATTTCGGTATTGATTTACATCCTTCTGATATGTATGTCGGAACACTTTTCGTGTGGTTTGATCGACCTG
>JANMGV010000083.1:0-1733 GCA_031374825.1 Pirellulaceae bacterium | reverse complement strand
ACTGCCGAGTCAACTTGCAGTTCCCCAAAAATTGTCTCTGCTGATTGTTAATGCTATTTCAAGCACCTACATGAAGATGAAAGCGTCTAAGTTGATTATCAGACTCTTGGTCACCACGATAATTTTTCTCATTTTTGTAGTAATTCAATCCGAACGAAAGTCGAGAGCAATGCGAGAGCTCTTTAAGCGTGAACTCTACTACCAAGAAAAGAAGAGAGATCGAAACGAAGCTGGCCAGGGCACCGAGAATTCAGCGAAATCAGTACCTGCTGAATCTGATTCAACAAGCCTCCAGTAAGGAAGCTTTCAAGGACCACTGACACCGAAGCCACCGCTTAGATGGCTGAGGTTTACGAGGCTATCGCAACAAGAACCACTTGCACTTTCATCGGGAGTAGTATCCAGATTATGAAATTCCTTGAGACCAATTACAGTCATATCGATCAGGCATGCGTGATCTTTGGGATGCTATGTGTACTTAGCTTTCTCATTTTCAGCGCCTTAATCATTGCGATTCCCAACACACAAAGGCGTGGTTTGTTCCTGTGGGGAATAACGTTCTCAGCTTTGCTCGGGCTTGCTTCGGTTGGCTTCAATCGGGTGGTCAAGTGTTGGTACATACTCCCAAAAGCACTTGCAAGATCGCGGGAGTTCGAGAACTCAGTGGTTGCAAAAGTCGGCACAATCGCGCCTCGGCTTACATTTCAAACATTGGAGGGGCGGTCGATCACTATTGGTCCCGAACAAACCAAATTTGTTTTGTTCGATTTCTTTGCGACCTCGTGTGGTCCCTGTCGACTTGGTTTACCTGAATACCAAGAGTGGATTGATGCCTGCAAAATGAAAGAGCAAATCGATGTGATTGTCGTCGGCGTGGAGCAGGGTGAAAACGAGCTTAGCACATTTCGATCCAAACACGGTTACACGCTTGAATTTGCGTCGGATAAAGATGCAGAACTGTACGACGCCTTCTTCCGACAGCCGCGAATGATTCCGCGGTCTGTGTTGCTAGCCCCTGGTGGAGAAATTTTAGCAATTGACATTAAGCCAACGACATTGTCGCCAAACGCCTCGCGACGGGATCCCTATGAAAACTGGCTGAATTCACTTATCCAGAATCGACGAAGCAAAGTAAATGGAAACAATTGAAATATGAAGAAAGATGTTTTTCCGAAGATGTATAGCAGTTGCGACGATTGCGAAAGCTGGTTGTCTGCGCCGAATTCTAGCCTCACTATGCGGAAGTGCGGCTTGCAGGACGCGGACGCTTGGGAGTTGATGCAAGAGTATTTCATAGCGGTCAACAAGCGGATCAAGCACTGGGAATTGGCGAAGGAACGAGACTCGTCGATCAACCTTGCAGCGTGCTTCTGAAATCGTTCGGCAAGAGCAAAGTCCAAGAGCTTGGCGAGCGTTTTGGAGCACAGCCGTCGATGGGAAAAGCGCCAGCGATTGCACCCCAGGAACATGGAATAAGCGCCGGAGCGGTGCGAGTGGCCTAACGCCGCGTATTGGCTCGTAATCTGTCCGGTATTGGTCGATAATTGGAAAAAGCAACTTTTCTGACTGACATTTCCCGTCCTGAAGTGACATATAGTTGAAGTCAAATAGAAATGCCCTTGCGAGGAGTTACGTTGCCTATCGAATGGACAGCATTTGTCGATTCCTATGGACCACTGGTCTACCGGTGCGCCTGGAGGATTCTCCGAAATCAACACGATTCGGAGGACGTC
>JANMGV010000056.1:0-48356 GCA_031374825.1 Pirellulaceae bacterium | reverse complement strand
CAGCGGCGTGGCGGTTTGGCACCTCGATGTCGGCTCATCGCATCCTGGGGGTGAAGAAGCTCCCAAGGGTTTGGCTGTTCGCCAATGAAAGCGGTACGTGAGCTGGGTTCAGACCGTCGTGAGACAGGTCGGTCCCTATCTGCTGCGGGCGCACGAAACTTGAGGAGGTTCAACTTTAGTACGAGAGGATTTAGTTGGACGTAGCTCTGGTGTACCAGTTGTCACGCTAGTGGCACGGCTGGATAGCTAACTACGGAAAGGATAAACGCTGAAAGCATCTAAGCGTGAAGCCCTCTCCAAGATAAGGTTTCGTAGCTCTTTTAGAGCGGAAGTCCCCTGGTAGACTACCAGGTTGATAGGCCAGATGTGTAAGCACCGTAAGGTGTTAAGCTTACTGGTACTAATGGACGAAAGCTTGACCATCGGTATCTTGCACTCACCGCGTTCTATTCACAGCGAGTGCTCATCAACCAATCCAAACCTAAGCCTACGGGGCCTAACCGCCCCGTAGGTTTTTTCCGGTGACTATATCGCAAAGGTCACACCTGTTCCCATCTCGAACACAGTAGTTAAGCTTTGCGAGCCGATGATAGTGCATACCAGTGCGAAAGTAGGTATTGCCGGATTTTTAAAAGCCTTGCAACTCGAAAGAGTTGCAGGGCTTTTTTTGTGTCATGGCTCCATTGGAATCGCCAAGAGAATTGAACTTCACTTCGCATCTTTATACGCGTTAAAGTGAAATACCAGTATCTCTAGGGGTGGAACAGTATTTTCAGGGCATCGTAAGAAGTTAGCAACAAGTGCCTGAGTCTTTGGTGCAGTTTCACGAAAAACTCCCAATATGATTTTCCGCTCGGTGAGAACATCTTTTTCTCTTAGCGTTACGCTTAGATTTTTGCATCGCTTCTCCAACGAGTCATAGTCTTTTTGCGAGAGCGCATTTTCTCCCATAATCTGTTCAACATCGTGGCTGAAAGCAACGTCGACCAAGCCGTAACGTTCTGACGCGGCAAACAAGCGCAAGTTGTCAAATTGTCGAAGATTTCCATAACTGATAAGTGTTGATAATTCGCGGAAATAAACTGTGGCAAATTTCTCCAGTTTTTCAAATCGTTTCGTGGGATCAGAAATATTGCTCAACCCCACGTGTCGATTAAGCATGTATTCTTCAAAGAGTTCCATTATTCTTGGCTTTGAAACTAGATCGCTAGGGTCCATGACGTATTTGAGTGACTCCAACATGTCGCGAATTCTCGTGTCGGTTTGGGTCGCTAACATGCCCCCAGGATATCGCTCAAGAAATCCACACGCTCCGATTTTGAAAGCAGGATCAAGCCATGCGCGAGACGCGCGTGTTGAACCAAAATCTTGTCTGATGCGGAGCGAATCATAAAGATTAGTGATGTTCCCCGGCGGAGGAAAATATTGGGACTGAACGATTCCAAGAAGCGTTGACCGTTTCTCGCGATCGATACCATCGAACAGTTTGTCAATTACCATGGACTCCATCGATGACGTTTCATTTGCTAGTTCATCTAATAGCTGCAAGCAAGCTTCTTTCACCGCCTCAATTTCTTGATCGGATCCTCCGATAAACTGACACCATTCAACAGGTCCCAAATCGTAAAACGAAGACTTAATCGACAATGCCACACACAAATTAAAGTCTTCGATACTTAATTTTGATTCTATCAGGCTCTTCAACGCCTTTTGCCGAACAATCAGATCGGCACGTGTTGCGCGATCGAATCGATCTGGCGGCGGTCCATTGCCTTCGATTGATCCAACATAATGCCGATGCTTTGCAATTTCTCTTCTAACTTGTTCCGAGTCTTTAGGATTCAATTTCACGAATTCGGTTAGCCTTGGGTGACTCATTACGGAGAACAACGGATCGAATGCCGATTCGGCTAACTTCATCTCCTGGGCTGAGATTCGACCGTCGGAAAGAAAATAGAAAACTTTGGTGTTCCGCAAGCGATAAAAATGATCACTGTCTTCACAAGCGAACAAAGCTGAAGAGTTCACGCAATTGAAGGCTACTAACCAACATATCATCCGAAATGGACCCATTGAGTATTCCTCCATTCAAAGTGGTCGAAATGGTATTAAGGAAAATTTGACACAAGAAATAACGACTTGAAAATCCGATGTAATGGACGACTTGCCACGTCGCGGTATTCGTTCACTGGCCGGCGTCTGGTGCGCTCGTACATTGCACGACAACAGTGGCGAAGCTGCGATCGGTCCTGCAACGACGCTGGCAGCAACTGCCCGTTTCAAAAATATGCGGCGATGCGTTGTATTGCCAAGAATTTTTTTGGTCATCTTAATACCTAGCCAGGAAGTGGTTGGATGCGAGGTTCAATCCAGTAAGATTGTCAACGGATCGTGAGGGACTCGGCACCATGCATATTTTGCAAAGAAGGAAAGCCATCAATCTTTGGAAAAATCATTCAGCGTTCGTGCGATTCGTAATCCCGTAATGTCAGTAAAATAAGTCGGGTCAAAGCCATATCGATGTGATGAACGAACATATTTTGGAAGGTCATAATAACCGCCACCCCTGAGAGTGCGTTGTGCAGTGGTCAGAGGGGACACGAAAAAAGGATGATCGACGGCATCCGTGGTCTTGTAATGGTAGTTGTCAAAGGAATCGAAACACCATTCACTTGCATTTCCATGCATATCGAAAAATCCAAATTGATTGGGCTTTAGCACTCCGACCGCCCCTGCGTGATCGTTGCTGTTAAATTGGTACCATGCGTATTTCCCCAATAACAATTCGTTAGCGCCATAGCAACGACTTGCCATGCTTCCCCCTCGGCATGCAAACTCCCATTCCGGTTCGGTGGGTAATCGATAACCCGTCAACTTCCAGAATGACGGTTTGACTTGCATTCCAGGCGCATAGCCTTTTTCCGGATGAGGAATGTAGCACCACTGATTTTCAGGAATACCTTCTCGTTCGTTTAACCAATTACAGTACTGGGCAGCCTCAAACCAGTTGATTTTTAACACAGGCAAGTCTGGAGCTTTATCAGGCAAATTTTTGTACTTCTCGCGACTCAACTCAGCGGGCGGGTTATCCTTTTGAAATTCACGCCATTGTCCGACGTTAACTTCGTGTGCGGACATTGCATAAATGCGAGCAATCGTCCGCGTATGCTGTAGTCCCGCTCCAGATAAGTCTCGCTCAGTAGCCGGAAAGCCCATTCGGAATTGACCCGCATTCACTCGGATCATCCAATGACCTTGGGTGGTATAAAACCAATCCGATTGCGAAGACATCAGTTCGGAAACGTAGTCGTTTTCAATTTGGTTCCAATTGCTTTCAGTCGCGTGTATTTTTGTATCATGTGCAAGAAAAGCTTGGTCAAGAACACTGGATTGAGTTGCGTTCAAAACCTTCGGGTCCTTGATCGCTAGTGCTCGCAAATCGGCAAAATAAGAACCTTCGGCTTCATCGGCGTTCAATGCCTTCTTCCAGATGCGCAAATTCGACAACGAGCCACGGAATTCAAAACCATTGGGTCGGCACCCGATCAGTAATGGTGCGTCCGTCGTCAAATCAGTTTCCATTGAATTTGACAAAATAACCACATCGCTCAACTTTCCATCTATGTAAATGGCAACGCCTCTGGCGTCTTTTGAGCCATCATAACTTACTAGAGCATGATGCCACTTTCCATCACCAATAACATTCTGAGTGACCATTTTGATAAAACGATTGCCTGAAGGCGCTTTGTCGATGTAACGGTTTTTGAGATGCGCCGTAATTCGACCGTGTTCTATCCAAAGGTCAAACCCCCGAAGATAATTGGCAAGATCCATTCGTGAGAAGAGGCAACCGTATTGAGCAGAATCGTCTGTCAGAAACCAACAGCCGTATGAAAATGCTCCCGAGATTGCTTCGTCATTTCCAGAACTCAATTTCGAAGATGAATGTCCATCAAACCGGAGGGCGTCGCCGAACGGTCCTTCGACTACGTCGACTGAATTTTGTTGGTTCGGTTGTGCAGGGGTAATTTCGCTCAAGCTCGCCAAGTGCGCGAAAACGGAAGTTGGAAAATCGAAACTCTTATTCGCGGAGATGATTTTTGCAATCCATTCTGCTTTATTCGCCTCCTGTGAGTCCAGTAAAGACTTTCGAAGCCGCTGCGATTCTTGTTTAGCAGCTTCAAATTTTTTTAACCAAGGCTGATATCTCGATAATTGAGACTGAAACTGCTCAGCAACAATCCTTTCCACTAATTCGCCGTGCCCCAAGGAACGCAACGACCATATCGCTGCCGCTCTCAAATCGGACGATGGTGCTTCCTTCAAGATTTTTTCTAATCGGTCGATTGCTAGTTTAAGACTAGGAGTATCGAATGCATCCGAAGCAAACTCTCCTAACGCTAAAACCATCGCCTGAAGTCTCGTATGATCCTCTTCGGTAGATATTTTCTCCAACAACGGCAACGGACTACAGCCTCGATCTTTTAACCAATGAACGATGAAACTTCTGAGCCTCGGATCCTCAACGCCCTCCATCGAGGCCCAAACTAAATCGTATTGTTTCAATTGATAAAGCGCCACGGCCGCATTCGATTGATGAATCGCGAGAATATCTTTGTCCCCCTCTGTTGCATCGGCTGGCAGTGTCCTGCTAATTTCGCTTTTTGCCATTTCGATGACCGATGAATCTTTACCGTTCAGGGCATGAATAACGAGTGGATATTGCATTTCATCGCAATCGAGCAACAGGTCAAAAAGTTTGTCTGGATTGTTCTGTTGGTAATCCACAAGTGATTCTGTCGCAAACAAACGTTGCTGCTGTTGCACCTTGGGATCCCGATCAAGGAAAATTTCATTCAAATTCGGAATGATGGATGGCGCAACGGGGCGCAGTGCTTGGCGAAGTGGTGCAAGTTCGGACGGATAAAGACGCGTCAACGACTCCGCAACAAAACGACAGAAAACGGAGTTCTGCCAAACTGGGTTGGACGAATCAACCTGTGCGATCGCACAAGCCGCTTGCAATCGTTCTCGGTTAGGAAGCTTGAGGTCATTGGCTATTTTCAGGTAATCAGTGGGGAGCTGACTAAGATTGCCCTTTAACGATTCGCATATTGGCAAAAACTGTTCGGCATCAACGAGAGGCAATTGAGCGGCCAAATATTCAACACACTCGGGCGACTCTTTTACAAGTGCCATCGCAGCGTGCAATTTCTCTTCTGAACCGTCAGCATGGTCAAGGAATGCTTGCCGAAGTTTTTCGTTAGCCCACGTCCGATAGTTGTGCAATTCCCCAACAACGTCTGCAACTCGAGCCGTATCGGCTTTCAACAGCGCATCGACCAAGCGAGAGGATTCGGCGGCATAACGTTCATTCAGTCTCACGTTCGCTAGGCGTTGATTTTCGGATCGAATAGCGCCCCGAATGCCAACAGCGCCCGCGACGATCAACGCAATCGAGCAAACGGAAACGCCTACCCAAAATCCGTGGAACTTTGCGGCGGCTCGCATCATCGCTATTTCCCCGTCACCCCATTGGTTCGGAGAAGTCAGCAGGCGAATTCGCAAATGCTCAAGTAACGACGGAAGGTATCGGTTTGTGCGTTTCGTATTCCAGAATCCAGATTGTTCCTCAAGAAGTAATTCGGCACGGCCTCTCCGCGTTTCGCGCTTTTTGCGACTGAGCCAGTTTCGAAGTGCCGTGATGAGATAGTCATGCGCAAGCCGATAGTATTTCTGTTTTGGATCGGCGTGAATTCCTTCCGAAGACTCGTTTCCTATCTCTTGCGACATGCCTTTCGGATCGGTCGGCGAAATCAATCGCAATTCGCCGTCAAGCACGCGAATGAGATCATCAAATTGTTTGTAGTCAGAATAACCGGACGCTTGAAAGAGTTGTTCGTAGGATTTCAGTTGCACATTGATCATGGTTCCGGCTTCGGGTAGCAGCGATTTCAGCACGGCTCGTGCAGCCATCTGGTGCAATCGAATCCTTGGATTGGCTTGTGCCCCAAAACTTTCCTCCAAAAAGCTGACACCAACCCCTTCTGTTCCGCCAATTTGCTTGAGCGACGAGGCCTTCCACGGCTTGTTTTTCATCATTTCGGCATAGACTGCAAGTCGCACACACATCACTTTGCCGTCTTGCGCAAGCCCGTCAACAGATTCCTCAATGAACTTCCTTTGGTCGGAATCCAATTTTCCCTGCGGAGGCAATGTACCGTAAGCGCGGCCGAAAGCGATCAATACTTTTTCTGCGTGATGCTGGGGGAATAAGTCGATCGCTGCAAAATTCTTGCCTTGAACTAGATCGATTTCTAGGTCTTTGAGAAACCAAGTAACTGCCATCCAGAAGTCGGCGCGCACGAGCAAAATGGCTTGAACCCGTTCGCCATCACATTGCCGAAGGGCCTTGAACAGTTCATTGTTTGCTACTGCTCGTTTAGCATGTAACCATTGTTCGAACTGGTCGAAAATTAGTAGTACCTTTTTCCCTTGTGGCGGTCCGCCCCCGCGGCGAATTGTTGCGATCGTATCGGGAAGGTCGAGTTCGGGGTTAATTTCAGGAAACGTTTTCTTAAGAGCCTGTTCAAGTTTTTTCTCTGTAAATTCTTCCGAGCTTTCGATGAATATTGGCACCACATGGCTTGCAAGCCGCGGCAATAGTCCAGCCTTTACAAATGACGACTTCCCGCACCCCGAGGGACCATATAACAGACCGACCGAGCACGACTCGTCTGCATCCATCGCCTCGATTCGATCCTTCCAGAATCTAAGGTTTTCGGGAAGTCCTTCTCGACCTCGTGGACCTGGCAAAAGTTCGATAAAAAAGTCGGAATCGTGCGCATCAAATGACCTGAGTCCTTTGGGAATAACCAAGATCACGTTAGAAGCGGACGCTTGAGAAACTGACCCTGGTTCCGTCGGCGTTTTTCCACTATTCGGGGTTGTTCGCTCGCCAATTTCTCTTGCCTGCTGCTCGAGAGAACTGCCAAGTTTGAAAGTCGAACTCGAGTTCGAAGGCTGCCCCACAGGATTTTGCAATTGGAGAAAACTGCGCAATTCCGCTGCAAAGTCGTGCGCCGTTGGATAGCGCTCACTTGCGCGTTTCGATAGGGCCTTTTGGCAAATCCTTTCGAGCTCTTTCGGCAGGTCTTCGTCGTATTGTCGAAGGGGCCGCGGCTCGAAGTTTTCTACGACCTCCATCAGCTCCGCTTTTGTCTCTCCTCGAAATGCTCGCTTGCCTGTAACAAGTTCATACAACACGGCTCCTAAAGAGAAAATATCGCTACGGCCATCGACGCGATGCCCCTCGCCTCGGGCTTGCTCTGGGCTCATGTACGCTGGTGTGCCTGCATACCTGGGCCCCGCGCCAAGCCTACTTTCCGGCAGTGCTAATCCGAAATCCGCCAAGTACGGTTTCCCATCAAGATCGATCAAGATGTTGCTAGGCTTGACATCACGATGAACGATCCCTTGTTTATGTGCATGGTGCAGTGCTTCGGCAATGGAAGCAACCACTTCGACCGCCTCCAAACAATTAAAGCGGTGTTCGCGAAGTACCTTCCCAAGATCTTGTCCTGGGATGAATTTGGAAACTACGTAGCATTCAAATTCTGCACTGGTACCTACGTCGTAGACGGGCACAATGTTTGGATGGTCCAGATTTGCCACCATGCGAGCTTCTTGCAAATACTCGCGAGCACCAATTTGCCCTTTGACCAATGAATGGTGAGGAACCTTGATCGCAACTTTCCGCTCAAGTTCTTTATCGTAAGCGAGATAGACGCTGCCAAATCCGCCTTTGCCAATCGGTTTCTCAATTCTGTATCGCCCAATTTGAACGGGTACAGCTACCGTTTCGTCTAAATCATCAATGGGTCGATTAGAGCTCATTTGTTCGATCTGTTGAGAATTTCCAAAAAACAATTCGCGTGAAGTCGAAACCTATTTACAACGGGCTCAACAACTCGACCAAATAAAGTCCGGTCTCTCTACTTCTGCAACAACGAAAATCGCTCTTCAAGTTTAACCTATAGACTTTGCTTTTTGAATTGTACCGGTCCAACCATGACCGAATCCTTGCCAATTCGATTCGCCATCACTATTGGCTTCGCTGCCCTTAAGCATTCAACCATCGTATTGTTTTTAGTTCGGTGGGATGTCCTTGGTTGCGGTCAATATTTAGGCGGGGTTGAATTGGCCTGCTGCAAAAGTGAGAGGACCGATGCGGTTTTCACTGGAAACTATTGGCCATTTACGATCGATTCGGGGCGAGCAAATTGGCCGCTCATTATAATTCGCGAGCCTTCCTCGCGTGCAAACATCGACATGCGGCCCTCAATCGCCGTTTGTTGGAAATTCTCGATTTGACGGCTCCAGAAAAAATAACTGACACCGAGTACGAATAGCATGAGCGTAAAGGAAACGGCACGGGTGACGAGTCGTTCCACCTCGTTAGGCGGAGAACTATCTTCAACGTTTGTATTTCTCATCGCGTTTTATGTAAATGGCATCGTTATTCGTTGAACTACTCGCCCATTCCGACCCTCTATTCAGAGCCGCCGTTTATTTAGAGCTATGGCAAGCTTAATTCGGCTCAGTATCACATTTTTCGATGGATTGCACTACTGTCAATCGATAAACCAATCTGTAAAAATGTCGCGATCCTTTGGGAATACAATTTCACTTGTGACAATAGGGAAAATGGCATGCTTCGAAAAATCGTAAGGCCGGACGCATTGGACTTGGATTCCCTCGGGCGGCGCGACTATTGGGTCGCGCTTGAGCATGACAGTATTTGGGGGGATCACCTTATTCCCTTAACCGTTTGGGTTGGTCCCGAAGCAAAGCCTACAAAAGGACTAGTAGCTTTCGGTTCTAATCACGGCAATGAATACGAAGGCCCCGTGGTGCTAAAACATCTCATACGTGAAATTCGCTTAGAAGATGTTCGTGGTCGGATTATTATGATCCCCGTTTTGAATCCTTCTGCATTTCGAGCGGGCACGAGAGAAAGTACGCTCGACGACGGAGTCAATCTCAATCGAGCTTTCGTCAGTGAAGCCGGCCGCACACCCGCACTCTCAGGCATCACGCATCGGATTGCAGCTTTTGTTCGCGAGCACATTTGGCCTCGCGTTCATGTGGTGATCGACCTTCACTCGGGTGGCGATGTTGCTCGTTTCGCGATTTGCGCCAATTTTCATCATGTCGATGACCACGAGCAAGCCAAAAAAATTGAAGAGACCGCTCGCTGGTTTGGAACGCCAGCCCTAATGGTCTACCAAAATGCGACTCCAGGATTATTGCCAAGCGAAGCCGAACGACTTGGCAAGATAACGGTCGGCACCGAACTGGGTTGGGGTAAAGCGGTTAATCTTGAAGGAGTCAAATACGGACGGCAAGGTGTCTTGGCAGCCGCAATTCATAATAACCAACTCTATGGAGCTATCGAACCGATTGGGCATCACAAAACTGGAACACAAGTCAAATTGGAAATGGTCGACCGCAGTTGCTTTACGGTTGCTCCCTTTGATGGTCACTATGAACCCCTGTTAGAATGTGGCGCACGGGTCAAGCAAGGCGATGTAGTTGGCTTGCTTCATGATTTTGACCATATCGATATGCCGCCTTGGCATGCAACCGCAGGGATCGATGGCATTGTTCTTGCGCAAGCTTGGGTAGCACCTGTCCCACGCGGTCAGCATATTGTGGTTGTGGGTCGAGTCCTCGCTTAGTCAACTCTAGTTCGCGAATCGCGTTCGAAGCGTCCCCCAACTCATTCCGACCGATCAATTCATTCTCTTCCAAAAGAAGGCGGTCAAAGTGAAGATATCCGCGATCCTCTAACCGAGTCTGTACCTCAAAAATGTCGAGGCCAAGACGACGATTAGCCAAGTTTGCGGTTCGTCTTCGTAGCGCTACCGAACTTGCGTGTTTGGACAAAGCAGAGTGGTCTTTGCAACGTTATCACTCGACCATTTTTTAGCTGATGTTTGCTGGTTACTTATTAAACCAGGAATAATAATCGACGTGCTAAATCAAGTTATTGCCAACTCTGGTATCATCGAGTAGCCCGGTGCTTTCCCCGTCCTATCCGATCGTCCGACTGAACTGACCGTCGTTTCTTTTTTCGTCGGAAGCAAAACCGTTTTGTGGAGAATTAACTTGGCCATCGTTCATCAAGCAGGTTCCGCGTTTTTGCTAGGAGTGGCGACCTTTGCATTTTGCTTACAGAGCATTGGGCAATCGCAGAGTCTAGATTCCGTTGGCAAATACGATACCATCATTCTCGGTGGCTGGGTGTTTCATACCGATTCGGGAACGTTCATGCAAAATCGAGGCATTGGTATTTTAGGTGAGCATCTTGTCTCGCTCGATTTACAAGATCAGCTTGAGCAGATCGAGCAGAGTTTGACCGACCAGCAGGTCATTCGCCTCGATGATCAACGTTACATTCTCCCAGGCTTGATCGATTGCCATGCTCATTACAACGTAAAATTGATCAAGCGACGCCGCGAAGAGTTTGAAGTCATGCCTGTGGTTTATTTGGCGAATGGCGTTACGGTGACGTTTTCTTGTGGAGAATTCGATCCCGAGCAAATGGAATCATTGCGCAAGCGAATCGACGCGGGAATTCAAGTCGGCCCAAGACTGATTAACAGCGGGCCCTACTTTGGACGCGCCCGACCGGGTTGGCGAGGAGAGAAACCCGAGTCAGAGATTCGCGCCGAAGTAGATTATTGGGCGGGGCGGGGCGTTGGTGGTTTCAAAGCAAAGCAGATCGCGCCCTCCGAGCTCAAAGCCCTCATCGACCAAGCTCACAAGCATGGCTTAACCGTAACTGGACATTTGGATTCAGGCTTTCGATCATCGGTAAACCCTCGCGATGCGATTGATTTTGGTATTGACCGGATCGAGCATTTCCTGGGCGGCGATGCGATGTTGGATTCCAAGCCAGCGTACGAAACTCTAGGGTCGATTACTGCCGACAGGCCGGAATATAAAACGATCGTTCAAAAGTTCGTCGAACACGGTACTTGGTTTGACGCGACGCTGACGGCCTACGGATATTTTGGCCATCCGGGCGAGGAGTTTGGTTATTGGTTTGACGAACGTTCGTTGTTTACTTCCCATGTTCAGGAAATGGTCAAGACAAAGGGTGCAGTCCAACCGAACGAGCAATTTGCAAAAATATACCAAGCGAAAATCGATACCATCGCTGCCTATTTCCAAGCAGGCGGCAAGCTAACTCTCGGAACCGATCATGTCAGCGACGGAAACCACTTGCCTGGATTTGGTGCCCATCGCGAACTGGATGCATTTGTAAGAGCTGGAATTTCACCGGCTGATGCAATTCGAATTGGAACAATCAACGGTGCGCGGGCCCTGAAAATCGATCAGGATCACGGCTCAATCGAAGCGGGCAAAGTTGCAGATTTGTTCGTCGTTCGCGGAAACCCGCTCGAGAATATCCGAAACTCGCGCAATGTTGAACACGTTTTACGCCGAGGCAAAATCCATCTGGCTGATCAACTTTTGGCAACCGTTGTTGGGAAGCTTGGCCCCACGTCGGAAAATGAAGACGACGATTGGTAAGATCCAGGTTCTCTTTTTAGTCACGATAACAGCGAACATCTTTTTTCGCGAAATGTCTTGTAGTTGACGACCATCGCGTAACAGAGGCTACGGGGCATCGACGTGTTTTACCTGAGGGCGATCGGCCGAGCATATCATCGAGCTTTCCAGGGTTTGCCACGCGAGGTCTGGTATTTGGCGCTCGTCATGTTGATCAATCGTTCGGGTTCGATGGTCTTGCCATTCTTGGCGTTGTACGTGAATACGGAACTGGGATACAAAGCCTCTGCAGCGGGCATGATGGTTGTGGCGTATGGACTAGGCAGCACGCTGGGCACGTATCTCGGTGGCTATCTTACAGAACGATTGGGTGCATTTCGCGTTCAAGTTTTTTCGTTGACTTTCACTGGGGTTGGATTTGCCGCACTATCGCAGATGACCAGCTACGCGGCCTTTGCCATTACACTGTTTTTTCTCAGTGTGGCGGCAGATGCGTTACGTCCAGCGAACGGCACGGCATTGACGCTGTTGTGCCCCAAGGAATTACACAAACGTGCGTTTGCATTGAATCGATTGGCAATCAATTTAGGACTCGCAATTGGTCCAGCCATCGGTGGTTGGTTAGCGACAGTAAATTATCAATGGCTTTTTTGGCTGGATGGAATTACATGTATCTTGGCAGCCATCGCACTATGGCGACTCTTTGGAACAAAAACACCCATCTCAGGCAAACCGAATTCTATGGCGAACGACGCTCGGCAGTCACCTTGGACTGATCGCACATTCTTGATGTTCATCTTGCTGACGATTCCAACGTTTGGAGTCTTTTTTCAATTGATCTCCACTTACCCATTGTTCTTGCGCAATGAATACAAATTTGCGGAGTGGCAAATCGGACTACTATTTGCTCTCAATACAGCTATTGTCGTGCTGTTTGAAATGTTGATTGTCACCCACCTCGATAGATGGCGGCCGTTGCATGTTATCGCATGGGGTAGTTTTTTCATGTGCGAGGGTTTTGCCATCCTGTGTTTCGGCAATGGCACCTTCATTGCGATCATCAGCGTCTTCGGGTATACGTTAGGCGAGATGCTGGCTATGCCGCAAGGAATGGCGTTTGCAGCTTCAATAAGTGGCGAGCAATCGAGGGGACGTTACATCGGCGTTTACACCATGAGCATCTCTGTTTCTTTCGTGGTTGGACCTGTCATTGGATCATGGATGTACTCATTCGATCACTGGTTATTTTGGAAGCTGTCGCTCGGAGTCGGCGTTGTCGTATTGCTTGGCTATTACGCTTTGGATTACTTTTTGCCCAAACAAGAACTAAAAACGATAACAGAGAATGGTTCAGCGTCTGCACCTGTCGATTAGCTGGAACCACTAGCGATCCGAACATTGAGCGGCTTCGCTGGAAATTGCCGCTCGATTCAACAACCTTTCGCACAACTGTAAGGAAAGTAGTGCCCCGAACGCGGGCCAAAATGGTATTGCTGAGGTCATGTATCGTCCGAGCGTGGGTTCGACAAGCATGATCAATAGAGTGCAAGACACCGTATAGGAAATCGAAATCCAAAATACGATTTGCAATTCGAAATTCTGCTGTTGGACTCCCGTCTGGGCATCTTCCTTAATGTCCACGATACGTGATCCGAATACCAAATGGACAACGATACTTCCGCCAGCAAGTGTTACTGCTAGCACCGTTCCAAGATCTCGAAGGACAAGTTCCAGCATGTTTCGAATCGCATGTTTTCCATTCCACAACAACCATTGCCTATAGAACGTCGGCTTGATCGACAGGACTTGCCGCGAAAGATCTTTTAATTTGTGATTGATCACCCGTGGATCATCGCCAAAAAATTCCTTTGCTGTCGGTACTGCGATTTCCCAAACCACGGGATTAAACATTATCTCCATGGACTCATAGTCTACGGGCGCTCGGTAACTCGAGAGTTGGTCTCGACGATCGGCTAATTGCTGAGCAAGCGGTCGCATTTCCGATGGTAATCCTTGAATAACCTCGGCATCGATCGCTTGTCCAGCAATGCCTACAACGTTGTATCCGGCGAAAGAAACAAATCCAAACTCGCCCACCACAGCCAAACGCAACCCACAGTATGCAACAAAGGGAGCAATCGTAAACATTGCGCAAATCAAGGAGCGTTTGAATCGCAAATACCAAACTTCGTCGCGTCGTAGTAGCCAAACATCCAGCCATGCAACTAACAAAGGCATCAGCAATAACATGAAGAGCAGGGCAGGCCGAACCAAATAATCAGCAGTCACGAATCCTGACATCAAGTACCAGTGTTTCCACTTGGCTTGGGGACTCACACAAAAAAGTGAGGCCGCAATGGCAGCCACTGCTAAGGATATCGCTAAAGAATCCGATAAAACGGCTGGTCCGAGGTCGATTAGGCTTGTCGAAAACATCATCGCGCCACAACACATAGCCGACGTACTTGCTCGAACTCCGACTCGGCGTAACCCGAAGAAAAATAAGACGACGGCAGACGAGTATGCAAGCGATTGCAAGTACGGGATCGCATGGAGGCCAAAAGTACTCTTTGCAAACGCGACGAATATCGGATAGCCCGGTGTTCGAATGCCGCTTAGCATCGCTGGGAGCGACACGAACGAGTATTCGATGTAGTCTTGGCTATCGGGCTCGACGCGAACCCGATGCCTACCAGTAATAACCAAAAAAACGAACATCAATATAGACGCCGCAAGCGGAACTAAAAACCACTTTTGTGACTTCGATTGCAATGCTCGTCGTAACTGGTGTTGCATGAATATCGAAACTACTTTGACATTGCCATTAGGTTCTGGAGACTCGCAAGATTAATTTAGGTTCGGCGACAGTGCCTTGAGGGATGATGGGAAATTCCGTTTGAGCTATCCAAACTTTCCACCAAATCGCAAAAACCAGGAGCACAAAAAGCGGATAGGCGTGATCGAATTTACCGGTTGCTTGTTGCGCAATTAATTTATCGATTTCGGACCAACGAAGCACCTTGGTTTGATCGCAAAATTCTGCGTTGAGATATTCTCGAAGCAAAGGCTGCCATTCGTTAGCTAACCATCGTTCGATGGGCGAAACGAAACCAGCTTTAGGGCGATCAACAATGCTTTTCGGAAAATCGCCCGCCAAAAGTTTGCGAAGTACAAGCTTACCTTTCTTTCCATTATGTTTTGCTTTTGTTGCGATATCGAGACTCGCGCGGATAAACTCTTGATCAAGAAACGGAACTCGGACTTCCAACGAGTGTGCCATGCTCATGCGATCCACTTTAGCCAACATATCGTTTGGCAGATGAAATCGCAGATCCATATGAAGCTGCTGTTCGAGCGGCGATAGCCACTCGGGAGCATCGTTCAAGACGCTTGCATAGCGATTCAATGCTGCGGTATCGCCAAAGTCGAACTTGTTCGTAGCAAATATTCGATTGCCCAATTCATTTGAAATCATCCTGCGCCAACTGCAATGACTAAGCGGATAAGGCTGTTCGGCTCCATCAACAAATCGTTTTGCAAAGGCCGTCCAATGATATTTGCTCATGGAAGCGGGCAAGCGTCGAACAAGCGGCTCGATTATTCTATTCCGTAACCCTTCCGGAATATACCGATACCGATCAGCAAGTCGATTTGCGCGATACGTTACGTAGCCCCCGAACAACTCATCGGCACCGTCACCAGACAAAGCGACCTTCACATCGGGACGCAAACTACTGCAAAGCAAGTACGTGGGAAGAAGTGAATTATCCGCCAACGGATCTTCAGCATGACTGACCAGCGTTTTTAGAATGGACCCCATATCCGCTTTCATGGTTCTGCATTGATGCTGGGTCCGGAAACGCCGCGCAACTTGTTCTGCATACGGCGACTCGTCAAATGAATCTTGCTCGAATGCAATCGTGAAAGTTCGAATTTCAGACGCGCTCTTAAAATGGTTCATGCTCCGAACGATGGCCGACGAATCGATTCCACCGCTAAGAAAAGCGCCCACAGGAACATCACTCACCATTTGTCGTTGGACGGATTGGTCGAGAGCTGCAGATATTTTTTCTAAGGCCTCCGTTCCGTTCGATACTGGCGGCGAGTCAGGATAAGGCAAGCGATACCATCTGCGTCGTTGTACTTTGCCGCTCTGGACCCAAAGGCACTCGCCCGCTTCGAGCTGTTTGATACCTTGGAATCCTGTGTTTGGTGCGCCGCAATAGCCGAAGGTAAAATACTCGCGCAAGCCGCTCCAATCCGGTCGGCGGACTTGCGTGGAGTCGGCCAGGATGGCTTTAATTTCCGATCCAAACAAGAACTTGTCTGGTTGTTCGCTGTAATACAAAGGCTTTATCCCAATACCGTCGCGTGCCAACCACAAACGTTTCTCGACTGAATCCCACACAGCGATTGCGAACATCCCGTTTAGTCGATTCAGTATCGATTCGCCCCATTCCTCAAATCCGTTGAGCACGACCTCAGTATCGGTACTGGAATGGAAGACGTACCCGCTATGCTCCAGTTCCGCTCTCAGTTCTTTGAAGTTGTAGATTTCCCCGTTGTAGGAAATCCAGTACCGTTCCGACGCATTGGTCATCGGTTGTCGACCGCGTTCGCTAAGATCAAGAATGGATAATCGGCGGTGGCCAAGCGCGATCGTATCGTCGACGAGCAGTGCTCCGTCATCGGGACCGCGATGCTCAATCGAGGAGAGCATCTGCATTCCTAATCCAATGCGTTCGTCGACATGCGGGGGCGATTGCAACCATAGCACTCCCGCAATTCCGCACATCGTAAGCCTCGATCGAAAACTTAATTACTTAGTTGAAATACTCACGTCGTAGCTCGCCCAATCGCGAGTACGGAGAGGCCAGCGATCTTGCCAAATAGTGGGTCCGTTACAGCCCCCAGTCTTGGCAACAATTTGTCCGCCATACGCATTTGGTTGTTGACTTGTTTATCGGCCAATCCTGCATCCCGTCTCAATCGATTGTGGTAAAACCACCCTGCGGCTCCGAAAAGGTTGATGTATGCAATTTTCTCGACCAACCAACCAGCTTTCATCAACTTGGATTTTAACATCGAGCGCGAGTACCGACGAAAATGGCCAGCTTCGCGGTCCATTCGCCCAAACAGCCAACCATGCGCGGGAACGATTAACCCAATCTTCGCTTGTCGTTCGACGATTTCCCGTATGGCTGTCAACGAGCGTTCATCGTCGCTGATGTGTTCGAGCACATTTAAGCAAATCACGGAATCGGCTCGAAACCAAGCAAGTTTGGCAACGGTCGATTCGTTTTCGAGATCGATCGGTGAAAAGTGTACTCGATCTGTGGCATCGAGCGATTGCCTCAAGTGTTCCAAACAATTTGGATCGATATCGGTCGCGAGGACCTGCCTTCCTTGGGCCAAAAGCTCACGAGTGTATTGACCGTTTCCCACTCCAATCTCAAGAACTCGTTGCCCTAAGCATGACGTTAAGTTTTCAAGCAAGTATCGCGGGTAATGAACCATCTGGCCCATGGCGGGACTCATCGTGGACTGTCCGATGGGAGTTTGTCCACTTGGCGAATGTGAATTTTGCGAAGTAGGCACCGTCGTCATTCATTTGCCTTCCAAGGCTTTTGATTATCTGCGTGGACCACAGGTCGAATAGGCAAAAGACAAACTGCGAGGAAGCCTACTCCCATTAGAATCGCGGCAGAACACAGGAAAGCGATACTTGCTAAGAAAGCTACTCCGTTCCCGCTAAAGGCACTGAACACAAAGAAGACCCCCGATGCCACCAGCAACGGAACGATCAGCAGCAAGAACGCTTTGATAGGATTACATCGTAGGATAGCTTCGATAATGATCTGCAGAGCCCGGAGCGAGTCGCGTACATGTCGCACTTTGGATTCGCCCTGGCGTTTGTGATATTCGATTGGTAAATAATGCACAAACATTCCATTCAACAAGTAGACCAATGTCGAGGTTGTTGTGAACGAAAACCCGGAACTGATCAGTGGAAAGAACTGCAGAATCTGACGTCGGCGAAAAACTCGTAGACCCGAGTTGATGTCAGGAATGCATTGGCCGGTCGCAAATTCACTCAACCAGCGAAAGATAATGCGCCCTACTCGCTTGACCGAACCTCCCTGATAGACAGTGCCTGTTCGAGCACCGACCACCATATCAAAGTGCTCCGATAAAGCTACTAAATCGGGTATTCTCTCAATCGGGTATGTCCCGTCGGCATCTGTGATCACGATGAGATCGTGTTGTGCTGCCGCGATTCCAGTCTTTAAACTGCGACCGTATCCCATATTCATAGGGTGCGTAACGACGGTATCGGCCACTTCTTGAGCGACCGATTCGGTGTTGTCTGTCGCGCCGTCAACAACAACCAAAATCTCATGGTCGATCTGTGCCCTGCCAAGTACTTCACGAAGCTGTGTGACAACTCTTGCAAGCACCGTTTCTTCGTTGAACGCTGGAATGACAACGCTAATTGAATCCATCGCCTGCCCGTTTCTCACGAAAACCCACTACGAAATACAACTGTATCTTCGCATCTATCATACCTTGCTTGGCACTAAGGCCTTCGCGCAGTTGTAGGATTTCTTTTGTACCACAACCAAATGCGAACGAAACCTCGTGCTAATCGACAAAAATGGGACGCTGAAAAACAGTAAAGAGCGATTAGCTGCCAGATACCCGATACAATCCGTTTTCGGTTCGAATGATGAGATCATTTCCAAACACTGCATAGGAGGCAAATATCCGCCCTGGCAAAGTATTGCGTGCAACTTCCTTGGGATCGGATTTAGACGACAGATCCAAAACGACGGCCTCGCCTTCTTCGGTTTGAAAATAGACGCGATTGCCAGCACGCAACGGCGTCGCAGAAAAGTTGCCGCCCAAGCGTTGCTTCCAAACCTCTTTTCCAGTGGTTGCATCCAGAGCCGAGGCAATACCGCCGTCGCTTACCATGACGATCGAATCGTCGTGACCGATCAGTGATGGGGTATGCGATACTCCCCGCGTATGCGTCCAGCGGATATGCGTGTCCGTCACATCGCCGCTACCCGTTGGATCGATAGCCAATAACTGAGGACTATCGTAGCTGGTAGAAATGAAGAGTAGGCCTTTGTGATAAAGCGGCCGAGGAATGATCGAATAACCTTCGTGACGAACGAACCAAAGAACATTGCCCGACTTGGGATCGATACCTTGAGTGATGCCTGAGCCTACAGAAATAACCTGCGTTTGATTTCCTACTCGAATGACGCTTGGCGTACAAAAGGAGAATTTTCTAGGCACATCAATTCCGCGCGGCTTTTGCCAAACTTCTTTTCCGGTGGATGCATTCAGCGCCAAGGTGTAAGGCTCGGCAGCACCGTCACATGTGAGGATGAGCATATCATCAACTAGAACGGGCGAACTCCCATTTCCGTGAACTGGGCTGTAAGTGTGCTCGCGCGACGTCCAACGAATTTTTCCATCCAGGCCTAAACACGCGGTACCCTGGTGGCCAAAGTGGACGAATACTTGGTCGCCCGAAATAATCGGTGTAGGGCTCGCGTGACTATTTTTCGAATGAATTGCTGGAGACTCGGAGTTTTGTCGGAAAATTTCGATCGCAAAGATTTCTTTTCCCGTAGCGACGTCGTGACACAATAGCATCAAGCTTTGCTCATTTCCTTGAGGCACTGCTGAAGTGAAATAGATTTTGCCCTCGCTAACAACAGGCGAAGACCACCCCAGCCCCTGAGTACTGGAGTGCCATTTGATATTCTTCGTCTCGCTCCAATTTGTTGGAAGCTTGCTCGATGCCACGGCGCTTTGTGCGTCTGGCCCCAAGAACTGCCCCCAGTCGGCGGCGAGAATCGTCGGTTGATTTGCAAACAACAGAGCCACGACCAGTAGAAGCGAGTGCAACAGTTTTGCATGGAAGAGCATTTTCATCAGATTCGTCTCTCTAAAATTTTCCTAAACAAATGAGGCTACGCATTTTTCGAATGAGTCGGCGTTGCAGACGCGAAGGCAGAGACACTTATTTTGTTCTTTTTAACCGATACGGTCTTTCCCAATCCAAGGTTGCAATACTCTAGGTATGGAGATTGATCCGTCTGCTTGCTGGTAGTTTTCTAGGACAGCAATAATAGCGCGGCTGATTGCGATGGCGGTTCCATTTAGAGTATGAACGAAGTGTGTTCCTTTTTCGCCCTTTGATTTGTATCGAATATTGAGACGGCGGGCTTGGTAGTCCGTGCAATTCGACGTGCTCGTTACCTCACCCCACTCACCGTTTTCGCCGCGTCCGGGCATCCAAGCCTCCAGATCGTATTTTCGATACGCTGGCCCGCCCAGATCTCCTGTCGATGTATCGACCACGCGATACGCGATCCCTAACATGTCAAACAAATCGCATTCGATCTGACGAATCTCTTCGTGAATCGCGTCGCTTTGATCGGGCAACGTAAAGGCAAACATTTCGATTTTCGTAAATTGATGAACCCGATAAAGGCCTTTCGATGCGCGGCCTGCAGCACCCGCTTCCGTCCGGAAACAGTGGCTGATACCGACCATCTTCAGCGGCAAAGTTTCGGCTTCGAGAACTTCCCCGGACAACATCCCGCCCAAAGTAATCTCCGCAGTCGCTACCAAATTCAGATCGGTGTTTTCGATGCTGTAAATCTGAGTCTCGGGTCCACGAGGAATAAATCCAATTCCTTGGAGCACTTGTGTATTAGCCACATCGGGCGTCGTGATCGCTGTGAAACCTCGCTTTATTAATTCTTGCACTGCAAATTGTTGCAATGCTAGTTCGAGTAAGACGGCTTCGTTCTTGAGAAAGTAAAAACCAGCACCGGCGACTCGAGCGCCTGCTTCGAAGTCGATCAAGTCATGCATTTTGCCTAATTCGAGATGGTCCTTCGCTTTGAAGTCAAAAGTTGGAACGGGTGACTTGCCTCGAGCGATTTCCGTATTGCTGGCATCGTCCTTACCAATAGGAGCCGTCGGATGCGTCATGTTCGGAATACGAACTTCCAAAGCATGAATTTCCAAGTCGAGCTGATCATGTTCGGATTGTGCAGCGTCTTTCTGTTCGCGAAGCAGGCGGCCCTTTTCTTTCAATTGCTCGCGTTCTTCGTTGGAACTCGCTTTGCCGATTGCCTTGCTCGTTTCGTTTGCAAGCCGATTAAGTTCGAGAGCGTCTTGCAATTTGGCTTTGCGTTGATTCTCAAGTACAACCAACTGTTCTATATCGCACGTAACGCCTCTGTTCTTGCAGTTCGCAATGACCGCTTGGACGTTTTCTAAAATAAACTTCCTGTCAAGCATGACCGTCTAACTCTCCTGAATGGTTGCGTTGGAATCTTGGAAGTGACAGGGTCACTCAATCCTCGTTCAATCCTCGTTGGAATGCACACTTCTGAAATGGAATGCCGTTCGTATGATCCGGAAGAATAAAACTGACCTCAAAGGCCGTCTTAACGAACAGTCCAAATTGGTCCACTACGTTTATGCGGCGATTCAACGAATAGCGTAGTCGATTTCCGAAAAACCGCCCATCCAGCCAAGGAACGTCGCCCCAAAAAGGCAGTATTTAGAAAGGTTTTTGAACAAAAAAGGCAGGGCGACTGGCCGATGTAGGACATTCAACTTCGAATGCACATGCGATCAAGAAATCGGCGAGCTTGCCCAAAACTGACCGGGATAGTCGGTGAGGAAAAGTTATCACTTTGGAAATACATATCGCGGGCTTGGATGGGGATCAAGAAACGGCAAGCGACGTTCCGATCGAAACTCCAGGCGCTGGCAATACGCTAGAACCCGACAGGAAAGTGTCGATGGCTCGCGCTGCACCACGGCCTTCGTTGATCGCCCAAACCACTAAAGACTGTCCACGGCGGCAATCGCCAGCAGCGAATACTCCCGGGACATTTGTGGAGAATCGTCCATGGTCGGCTTTATAGTTGCTTCGAGCGTCTGACGCAACTCCGAGAGCTTGGGATGCAGCATTCTCTGGACCTAAGAAGCCCATGGCCAAGAGAACCAAATCGGCCTCAAAAATTTGCTCGGAACCTTCGACTTCGCTCATTTGCATTTTGCCGTCGACTTTTTCCCAACGTACGCGGACGGCGCGAATTGCTTTGACATTGCCGCTCCCATCATCCACAAACTGCTTGCTCAATACGCAATAGACTCGTGGGTCGCTGCCAAATTTTTCCGTTACTTCTTCATGGCCATAGTCTACGCGATAGACGCGAGGCCATTGCGGCCAAGGATTATCTGGCGCACGACCTTCAGGCGGACGATCCAGCAACTCGAAATTGACCAAGCTCTTGCATCCGTGTCGCAAACTCGTTGCAATGCAGTCCGTTCCCGTGTCACCACCGCCGATAACGACGACATGCTTGTCTTTGGCGGAAATGTATTGACCGTCGGCGTGCTCACTGTCCAATAGGCTCTTGGTGTTCTTTGTCAAAAACTCCATCGCGAAGTGGATTCCCCGAAGCTCTCGTCCTGGAATTGGTAAATCGCGAGGTTTGGTCGCACCCGTCGCGAGCAAAATTGCATCGTTATCTTGAAGCAGCTCCTTGGGATCTAATGAAACACCGACGTTGGCATTGGTCACAAAACGAACGCCTTCGGATTGCATCAGGTTGAGTCGTCGTTGCAAAACGCCCTTGTCGAGTTTCATGTTGGGAATGCCATACATCAGCAATCCACCAATCCGATCCGCGCGTTCGTAAACGGTAACCGAATGCCCCGCTTTGTTAAGCTGATCGGCAGCAGCTAGGCCCGCTGGCCCGCTGCCAATAATCGCAACCGATCGGCCGGTTCGTTGTTGCGGCGGATTGGGCTGAACCCAACCTTCTTCGAAACCGCGATCGATGATGGCGTTTTCGATATTTTTGATCGTCACCGGATCGCTTGTAATTCCCAGCACGCATGCACCCTCGCAGGGAGCAGGACAAACACGGCCCGTGAACTCTGGAAAATTATTTGTCTTGTGCAGCCGATCCAGTGCATCGCGCCATCGACCGTTGTATACGAGATCATTCCACTCCGGAATCAAATTATCGATCGGGCAACCACTCGCCGATTGACAAAACGGAACCCCGCAGTCCATGCAGCGCGCACCCTGCGTTTTTAAGTGTTCATCGGAAGGTTGTGTATAGATCTCCTTGTAATCATCCAAACGGACGACGGGCAAACGCCAGGAGACTTTCTTGCGATCAAATTCGATAAAACCAGTTGGCTTTCCCATTTCGACTCTTCTTTGATTGGTGGAATCAACCGGGTCGAAGACGATTACTGTGGCCCTGTATACAGCAATCGTCTCCGACTTCGGTTTGTTTCAAGAATTACTAGGATGCGGACACGGCTTGCGGCACTTTGGCTACTTGTTGCTCTTGGAGCACTCGTTTGTAATCCGTCGGCATCACTTTGATAAATTTTGGTAGCACGGTAGACCAGTTCGCAAGGATGGAATTGGCCTTCTTGGACTTGGTCAAGCTTGCGTGTTTTTCGATCATTGTGCGCAACTCTTCGATATCCTCGTCTGTCTCGACAGACTCGAGTTCGACCATTTCCAAGTTGCAACGAATACGGAATCGATTGAGTTCGTCAAGTACGTAGGCAACTCCGCCACTCATGCCTGCCGCAAAGTTCCGTCCCGTGGTTCCAATAACTACCACACGTCCTCCGGTCATGTACTCACATCCGTGGTCACCGACACCCTCGACAACCGCATGAGCTCCGCTGTTACGAACTGCAAATCGTTCGGCCGCTCGGCCTGAAAAGTACGCTTCGCCCATCGTCGCCCCGTACAAGCACACATTGCCGACGAGAATATTTTGATCCGCTTCGAATTGGCATTGGTGTGGAGGATAGACGATAACTCGACCGCCGGACAATCCTTTGCCGACGTAGTCATTCGCATCGCCTTCGAGTTCGATCGTAACGCCGTGCGCCAAGAACGCCCCTAAGCTTTGCCCAGCAGATCCCGTCAAACGAATGTGCACAGTATCCGTCGGCAATCCTCGTTGACCGTATCGCTTGGCGATTTCATGACTAAGAATTGTCCCGACAGTTCGATTGATATTTTGGATAGCCAAATCGATGCGAACTGGCTTTTGTGTTTGCAAAGTTTCTTGACAGCGAGGGAGTATTTCGCGCATATCGAGCGATTTTTCAAGTCCATGATCTTGCGGTTTGGACCAACGAACACCGACTCCAGGACGCGGTGGTTTTGCAGGCTTGAGGACGGATGTCAAATCCAAACCATCGGATTTCCAATGCTTGATCGCCTCGTCGACTTGAAGCACATCGGAACGACCTACCATTTCGTCGATCGATCGGAAACCAAGCTCAGCCATGATTTGGCGAGCATCCTCGGCAACCATGAAGATGTAATTAACCACATGTTCGGGTTGGCCTGCAAATTTTGCACGCAATTCAGGGTCTTGAGTCGCGATCCCTACTGGACAAGTATTCAGATGGCATTTGCGCATCATGATGCAGCCCAAGGTTATCAAGGGCGCGGTTGCAAAACCAAACTCTTCGGCGCCCAACAACGCGGCAATCACGACATCGCGGCCTGTTTTCAAACCTCCGTCTGTTTGCAATACAACGCGACTGCGCAGGTCGTTTAGCACCAACGTCTGGTGTGTTTCGGCAATGCCCAACTCCCACGGCAAACCTGCATGCTTGATGCTCGTCAAAGGCGAAGCTCCCGTTCCGCCAGTGTCACCGCTGATCAAAATGTGATCTGCATGAGCCTTGGCAACTCCTGCTGCGACCACACCGACGCCGACTTCGCTGACAAGTTTTACGCTTACCCGAGCGTTTGGATTGGCGTTCTTTAAATCGTGAATCAACTGCGCAAGATCTTCGATCGAATAAATGTCGTGATGCGGAGGAGGACTGATCAATCCAACGCCGGGCGTACTGTAACGAATACGTGCGATGTTTCGATCGACTTTCTTTCCTGGCAATTCGCCGCCTTCACCTGGCTTTGCACCTTGCGAAATTTTGATTTGCAGCTCATCGGCATTCGCCAAATATTCAATCGTGACACCAAATCGTCCTGATGCGACTTGTTTGATCGCCGAGCGTTTGGAATCGCCGTTGGCTAGCGGACGGAAACGAACAGGGTCCTCGCCGCCTTCTCCCGTGTTGCTTTTGCCACCAAGCCGATTCATAGCGATTGCCAAAGTCTCATGCGCTTCGGCGCTAATCGACCCAAAGCTCATCGCGCCGGTACAAAATCGCTTGACGATTTCCTTCGCAGGCTGGACTTCTTCGATGGGAACGGGCGGACCCGCCACGCCTTTTTTGAACTCAAATAATCCTCTTAGTGAGCACAGCATCTTGGCATCGTGATTGACGTGGGCAGCGAAACGAGCGTAGGCGTTCTTGTCGCCGTTGCGAGCAGCCATCTGAATGTCGGAAATAGCTTGAGGGTCCCATCCGTGATTCTCGCCTTCGGCTCGCCAATGGAATTCTCCCAGATTCGGCAGCGAAAGATTTTGTCCTTGCGGCGTGTCGGGGTACCCCAAGGCATGGCGTCGCATGGTTTCTTCGGCCAAAATGTCGAAGCCGCATCCCTGAATTCGGCTATTTGTGCCGACAAAACACTTGTCGATAACTTCGTCTCGCAGGCCGAGCGCTTCGAAGATCTGCGCGCCTTTGTAACTCTGAAGCGTGCTGATCCCCATCTTCGCCATGATTTTGAGAAGACCTTTTCCGACCGCTTTGCGATAGGCGTAGACGATTTTTTCATCGCTACTTACTTCGGGTAAAAGATTATCTCGACGAGCTTGCCAGAGAGCTTCGAACGCCAAATAAGGATTGATCGCGTCGGCACCGTAACCGACTAGCAAACAATGGTGGTGAACTTCGCGAGCCTCGCCAGTTTCCAGGATTATTCCAACTTGCGTTCGTTTGGCGATTCGCACCAAGTGATGATGGGCAGCACCACACGCCAACAAAGTGCTGACAGCAGCACGATCTTGGCCGACGTTACGATCGCTCAGTATGATGATGGGGAAACCGTTGGAGATGGCTTCTTCGGCCTCTTTGCAGATGCGATCGATCGCTCGAACGAGTCCTTGCTGGCCCAACTTTCTTTCAAATGTAATGTCGATCGTGCATGATTTCCACCCACGTTTGGTGATGTGTTTGAGCGCCGCGAGTTCTTCGTTGGTGATGATCGGATGCGGCAGCATGAGGCGGTGACAATGCTGCGGAGTGACCTCAAGCAAATTTTGCTCGGGACCAACGTAGCACTCCAAAGACATGATCACTTCTTCACGAATCGAATCAATCGCCGGATTGGTCACTTGTGCAAACAGTTGCTTGAAGTAATCGTAGATCATGCGAGGCTTGTCGCTCAAGCATGCGAGCGAGGTGTCATTCCCCATCGAACCAATTGGATCGCGGGCTTCGCGAATCATCGGCAGCAACATGAACTGCATGGTCTCGCTGGTGTAGCCGAAGGCCTGCATTCGAGGCAATAAAGTCTCGGGATTAAATCCGTGTGACTCGCTAGCTGCATCAAGCTCGTCCAAGGTAAGTCGCTCTTGCTTGAGCCATTCGGCATATGGTCGTTGACTGGCAAAAGTGTGCTTGAGCTCTTCGTCAGGAATCAAACGGCCCTGCTGGAAGTCCACAAGGAACATTCTGCCAGGTTGCAATCGCCCTTTTTCCTTGACTAAAGCGGGATCGATGGGAAGAACACCGACTTCGCTGGCCATGATCACACGATCATCGGTTGTCAGGTAGTAACGACTTGGCCGAAGTCCGTTCCTGTCCAGCACCGCACCGATGTATTGGCCGTCGGTAAAGACGATCGAAGCAGGGCCGTCCCACGGCTCCATCATGCAGCTAAAATACTCGTAGAACGCACGCTTTTCTTCCGGCATCGTTTCATGCTTTTGCCAAGCCTCGGGGACCATCATCATGACGGCCTCCTGAAGTGTGCGGCCATTCATAAGAAGAAATTCCAGGACGTTATCGAATGTCCCACTGTCGCTGCAATCAGGCTCAACGACGGGGAACAGTTTGCTCAGCTCTTCGCCGAAAAACGAACTTCTCGCGTTTCCTTCTCGCGCTCGCATCCAGTTTTTGTTGCCCCGCAACGTGTTGATTTCGCCGTTATGCGACATGAAACGAAGCGGCTGTGCACGGTCCCAGCTTGGAAAAGTGTTCGTCGAAAATCGACTATGGACCATCGCCAAATGTGTTTCGAATGATTCGTCAGCCAGATCCGAATAGTAAGGGATCACCTGGCCCGGCGTTAGCATCCCTTTGTAGATAATGACTTTGGTAGAAAGGCTGCAAACGTAAAATGCCTTGCGTTGCTTGAGCGATGAATCCGTGCGCAAACGATTGCTCGCCTGTTTACGAATTAAGTAAAGCTTACGTTCAAACGACTCACCTTCCAGATCACCCGTCGCGGCAACAAACAGTTGCTCGATCGCGGGTTCGCCAGCGCGCGCGGAAGGCCCAAGGTCCGCTTTTTCTGCGTGCGTCGGAACTTTACGCCAACCAATCAATCGTTGACCGTGTTCGAGGATCAAGGACTCCACCACGGCTTTGCAACGCTGCCTCTCATCTGCGTCCTTGGGAAGGAAAACGATTCCTGCTGCGTAC
Source organism: Pirellulaceae bacterium (assembly GCA_031374825.1). Lineage (GTDB taxonomy): Bacteria > Planctomycetota > Planctomycetia > Pirellulales > Pirellulaceae > JANMGV01. The sequence continues at coordinate 21,125 of JANMGV010000056.1, read as the reverse complement.
TTTCCTAGATCGGGCAACTCGACGCCAAACGTTTCCTTCGCAATCTTCTGAAGGAACCGATGAGGCGTTGCCGTGAGAATTCCAGCTCCATCGCCCGTGTTGGGTTCGCAGCCACAACCGCCGCGATGGTCCATGTTCTGAATAATCAGATCAGCGTCGAGAATGATTTGATGACTTGGATGGCCTTTGACGTTTGCGACAAACCCAACTCCACAGCTATCCTTCTCCAATTCTGGATCGTACAGACCTTGCTTGGGTGGCAGTCCGATAAACTCGTTCATCCCGATACTTCCCTAAACTCGAATAGTAAATCTAAATTTTCTTGGTGTGTGGGGGTCGGCCATAGCGACCTAAATTACTTGACAGAAACGGGTTCGTGAGAGCGTTTAGACACCGACCCATTGCCGCTAACGATTTCTTCAAGCGATACGTCGACTGCCACGTCGCTCATAAGCAACTCGAGAAACGCCCGGGCTGGGCGACTAACCGCCACAGACCGGCGTTGGATGATTCCCAGAGGTCGAGTGATATCAAGTCCCGGACAATCCAAAATTCGGATTGAGTTGGAGCCAACTTCTTGTTGGACCGTTCGTTCGGGTAGAACTGCAATGCCGCTGTTAACCATCACGGCGTGCTTGACGGAATCGATGTTATCCAACTCGACTACAACTCGGCCGCTAATCCCGTGCGCGCGAAGGTGACGATCAACTTCTTGACGAATTCTTAGTTGCGGAACGAATGCGACAAAACCACATTCGGACAACGCAGCGGCCGAAACGGTGCCTTGAGATGCCAAACGATGTCGGGGCGAAGCAACCAACACCATCCGTTCGTCCCGCCAGTGCGTCGCTTGAATCGTCTTGGAAGCCTCTGGGTAACTAATCAACCCAAAGTCAACCGTACCTTGTTCAACCATACGATAGACTTCGTGCGGATGAGCGTACTGAACGTTGTACGAAACATTGGGGTACTGCTTCTTAAAAGCTTCCTCAATGGCTGGCAAATAACTTAGGCCAACAGAATAAATGGAGGAAATGGCTATTTGACCGTTGATATCCTCTCCGCTTTGCCGAATCTCATTGACCAAAGTATCGAATTGCCGGATCAGGGCCGAAACGCCGTCAAAGAAACGCTGGCCTTCTGACGTTAGTAGGAAAGGTCGTTTCGATCGATCAATCAGTTGAACCTTCAAGAAATCTTCCAAGTGCTGAACCGTCTGACTAGCCGCACTCTGCGTCATTCCATGATCGGCCGCTGCCAAAGAAAAGCTCCGGCGCTTTACGACGTCGCAGAAAACTCGAAGACCACGAATATGCATCAAGGCACCTTAAATCATAATGTCTAATTCTATTTCAAGAAGTATTAAATGTAGCTATAGATTCTTCAATAAGCAACCTTGGATTGATCACAGGAGCTATTATTTGGCCGAATACTTGTGAAGATTCGACGAAAACCCACCTTAAAGGGAGACTTGGCACCAACCAGCAGCGAAACAATTGGCGATTTTTCAATCAATGTTGGATTTCACTCGGGCCAAAGACCCTTAGAGCTGCGGTCTGCAAGAGGTTATTGCTGTTGGCAAGTCCATAAATCAACGGACTTGAATGCTGGCTCTCGCATCGTTCGAAGAGTCTGCTGCCAGAAATCTTTTGTCAGACAGGGACGGAACGGGGTGCGAATCGGAGATCTCCGCAACTTTCTGCCCTCGTTGCGTCCATCCTCAACGGTTCATCGGATCGTGCCTTTGATCAGTATCACGTCTGTGGATCAAAGGGCAGTGAGTGATGACATTCGCCATACGAAATGCATCCTGCTAACACATGGCTCACTGGCTCATGGCGTCGCGAGTCCCCATGCACTTCGCTTTCTGCATTGCACTCCTTAACCAGGAGCACCTGGCGCTCGGTAAATGGTCTTAGCGTACAACATGATGACTGCGCCTGTTGCGAGCAAACTCCAAGGCATCCACTCCGACGGACGAAAGATTCGCTTGGTCTCGACGGGGGTAACCGGGCCGTTAAAAAAGAAATTTCGAGGACGAGCGACTTCCTCGGAAGCACCGCCTGCCAGAATTGCACTATCGATAGTTAGAAATTCGATCCCCACTATAATGAGGACGACGCCGAGTCCGATAAAAAACGCTCGCCACATGGTACTTCTCAGCTAACAGAACAAAAAGAGGGTGCTCGATCCTAACTCAATTAGCTCGTGGATCAAATATTACTTGCTGCAATCTCCCTTTTATCGGACCGCATGCCGTCGCAGTTTGGACCAAGTCCCAAAATGCCAACTACCCTTCGCAGCACGCATGCTTAACGACTGCCTTTGGCTTACTCATTACATCTAGCATATTCGCGACAATCGAATTAACATCCCGATTGGCTGTTAAGACCCGATATCAATCGCTCGTGTTCGTCACGTCTGTTTGATCCGCAGGTCTGGACAAGCGAAAAATATCCATGCTGCCGTTGTGCCAAGCAAGCTCTCGTTTCCAGTCTTTTAATCGATCGGCAAAATTATAGGATCGCAAAACTTCGTCGACAGACTGGTGGTAAATAGCGTCGCGCACGACGACGACAATGACTGACTTTTCAAAATCTCCGGGCGGTGCGAAATGTTCAGACGCAAGTCCTTGTCGATGGCAGGCGTAATCAAGCGTCGCTGCTGCGGGACAGATTGCGACAATTGGTTCTGATCGAGAGACGTAATTTTTTAGAAACTTTGCTGCCACGGGCGCATCGCGACACGCACCTCCTTCGTTCGACCTTCGAACGGCACTTCGATCGACTAGATGCCATAGAGGTATCGCAATTACAGTCGCTATCAAGGCAGCGATACTCCCCGTACGTAAAAAAAATGATAAATGCTGGGCACGCCGGTTGACCGCTGAAATCGCACAGCCAAACACAATTGAAAAAAGCGGCACGCACCACAACCAAGTTCGCGGCGGAGGATTCACTCGCTGAGCAACAACTACGGTCCCTATAAAAGCTCCTGCCAACATGACGCAAACGAGAAGTCGCCTGAACTTACCATCTAGCACAAATGCAATACCATTAACCGACACAACAACCCACAGTCCGAGCACAGGAATATCTCGAGCGACAAGCCTGAATGCCTCGACCCCGTTACGAGAAAACCCATCCATCCAATTTCCAAAGGACTGCGGACTGACATAGCTGTTTCCAAGCAGCGAACTTGGCCCAGAAACTATCAAGACAGGCAAGTACATAAACACAGCTAAGCAGACGACAGCGAAACTCCAACGAATCATCACTGCTGTCCGCTGCATCAGGTCTTGCACTCCTGACGCCCCGCTTGAGGGATTGAATTCTGCTTGGACAATCGTTGTACATGCGATAAAGACGAGAGGATAAAGCATGACTGGTATCGTCCAGAGCCCTAATGCAGCACAGATAACCGACCAAGCCCACGCTGATCGGTTTTTCTTTTTCAGTGCAAGATACAACATCGAAGCAGACGTTAGTGCCAAGGCCACCAACATCGAGTATCCCCGCGCGTAGCACGAATATTCTGCAAAGGCCGAGTTGGATGCGACTACCGCTCCAGCGACACAAGCGGCCACGCTCCCGCCCATTCGTCCAGCGATAACCGTAACCAAGGAGACAGTAACGAGGCTTGCTATTAGCGAACTCGCACGCAACACGAACAGGGAATCGCCAAATATACGAATATTGATTCCCAGCATCAAATTGTGAAGAACATGGTTATTGGGTTGATCGTAATAGGACGCGATAAACCACAAAGGTCGAATCGCGTAATCCCGCCAGGAAATAGCTTCGTCAAAGCGAATTGGCTCAAAGATTATGGAACTGCGGACGATCGCTGCCAACAACAATGAAAAAAGTAGTGGCCATCGGAACTGCCAGATAAGCATCGACATCGTTCGAGAGATGCGGCGATGCTCTTCGCGAGATTGCATCAACACCTGAACAATGTTTGCGGAAACCAGTTCCCCAAATGGCGTTTTCTGCAAACGCCAAATCGCGACGCCGCCCGCGATGAAGACGAACCCTAGAATTGCCCAAGCCGCTTGGAGCCTTGCGTGCAGCATTGGAGTATACGGATTAGCCGAGCCATCTCCGGCTGACAAATCGACCCATTGTCGCATCGTGCGAAATGACGTGGTATTTGCGACGACGCCCCCAACTCCCAAACACAGCAAGCTGGCAGCGACAAACCCAGGCCAAAACCTTGTCCACGAAGTTTTAAAACGACGACTACACATTTCCGACAATTTCGGTGGGCATTTGGTGCATGACAACTTTCGAATAACACAACTGCTCGTTACTTGCCGTTTAGGGCCTGGAAGCAGCGAAACCTTGCCATCCTCCAGGCAGTTTCATGTCGATTGTAGCGACTTTGCCAATTGATGCATGACTCGAATCATATTGCAAGCGACAACGGGTACAAGGGATTTGCTTTATGTGGTGTGAAAAATAGGTTTGCTTGACATCGCATTCGATTGAAAGACGTTCCGATCTAATAGTGCCGCAAATTACCATGAACTCTGTGATTGCGATTCCTCGAATAGCCGCTATCAAAATATGGGAAGGGCTATCCGTTAAGCGAATTCGTTGGTCGCTGCTTACCACGATTGTTTGCATCGGAACTTGGATTGTATTTGCCAGCGCGATCTCTTGCGATGTTGCTTGGAACTTGTACGTTGCAGAACAAGTCTGCGAGGGCGAGCGTTTATTTGTCGATCTTTGTACCCTGAGTACCCCGCTAATCGTTTGGTTCTGCTGTTTGCCTCACATCATGGCGGTTATATCCCAAACGCCCAACGATGTTGCATTCCACGGGACCGTATTAGGTTTGTGCGTAACGTCTCTTCATATGTGCTCGCAAGCGATCTATACGCTCACACGCGGCCTACCTGCCGAACGAATCTTGCTTGAGACGTTGGTGGCCGTACTATTTCTTTTTGGAGCGGGTTATCATTTCGGCGAAATCGAGCATTTGCTTTTCGTATGCGTGCTTCCCTACATTTTCATGATCGCCATCAGAATTCGCAATCTGCAGGTATCCAATGGTTTTAGTTGCGGAGTAGGATTACTCGCGGCCTTGGGTATATGTTTCGATTCTCGCTTCGCTGTAGTATGGATAGCAACGGCGTTTATTCTAACAATGCGAAATCAAACTCGAGTCGCATTTCGATTGGAGAGCTTTGTCGTCGCGACAGGCATGATTTGTTTTGCCGCCTGCGTCATGCTGTTTGCGCCCGAGTATTTTGCACAACTTCAATTGCCCACTCATTGGGATGTGTCTGTTTGGACAATTCAATTGTTGAGAGGATTTCTCCATCCGGCGTTTTATTTCATTGGTTTGCTTTTCGTGTTAACCTTACTCTTAACGAAGAAAAACGAACTGCTATCCTTACAGGCATGCCTGGCCGCAACTTCCGTGATATTTTGGTTAACAGCCGCAGTGCGAACGGAGCAAATTGCATTCGCTTATTACCCGTCGCTAGCGACAGCATTGTTATCTGCCACGTTGATCAGTTTGCGACTATGCCGCGAGCCAACGAGGCGACAATTTCTTTCGTTTGAAATGGCGATAGCCGCAAGCGTGCCGATAGCGTTTGTCTTGTGCATACTGAGTGCACAAGTTTTTGAGCTACCCGAACATCTTGATTTTTCTAGCGATTCGGACGAGCTAGTTGTACCGATGAATCGAATCTTGAAAGATGAAAGCACGAGTGGACCGATTCTCTCGTTCAATTGCCTGCACCAATTCCGGTTTGGGGCAGGAGTTACGATTTAGTCCAGCCAAGCACGATTTGCGTTGTAACCTTCCTTGTCATCGTCATGCCAGCGTGCTGTATTTCGAAAAAACCAGTGTGGAAAAAACCAGAGTGGAAAATGGGCAAGGCGAGCATTTTATTGCTCGCCTTGCGATAAATTCTTCCGTAGTCGTTAACAACTAAGGGTTAATTTAGTATTCCCAACCCTTGCGTGATTCGCGATTCACGTACTTGTTGACTTCTGGAATGTTGGTGCTTACCAACTTCTTGGCATCCCACTCTATTCGTGTTCCCACAGGAACTCGTAGCGACAAGTTTCCAACGAGGATCGTTTCGGTCAGGCGGCCTGCATAACCAAAGTTGGACATGGTGCCCGCTTTATGGTCGCCGGTAATCGCATTGACGAATTCCCATTTTTGACGCTCATCCGTACCACCTTTGTATGGAACGCGTGGGAGTGTTGGCTCTGGCTTCTTGTAATCCTTGAAGTTCTCTTCTGGCAACAGCGAGTACTGTGCGCCGTAGTCGTTTTCTGAGAACAACATGCCTTTTGAGCCAACAACAAGTGCACCACTCGTTTTGCCTTCGCCCGCTTTCTGCTTGGCGACCCGCTCTTGAAAACCCTTTGGCAATTGGGCCAAGAGCTTGTCGTCGGGCAAGTTACCGCCGTCATACCAGAAGAAATTGCAAGGCTTCAGTCCATTGCGTGCTGGGAACTCAAACTTGAGCATCGAGTTCGATGGGAAAGTCTCATTCTCCACAAGACCCGTATTCTTGATCGCAGTTACAGCGATAGGATCCCAAAGCTCGAGCGCCATGACCGGCATATTGGTGGTATGGCAAGCCATATCTCCCAATGCGCCTGTTCCAAAATCGACCCAACCACGCCAGTTGAAGTCGTGATACGTTTTTCCACCCTTGAAAGGTCGCATTGGAGCGGGACCGATCCAAGCGTCCCAATTCAATTCCTCTGGAACTGGGTCTTCGCCTTTGGGACGGCCCACGCCTTGCGGCCAAACTGGTCGGTTCGTCCAGACGTGGACTTCGGTTACATCACCCAAAGCGCCCGAGCGAATGACTTCGACTGCTTCGCGCAGTCCATTTTCCGAAGTGCCTTGGTTTCCCATTTGCGTGATCACGCCCGTCTCTGCGGCTACTTCGCGCATTCGGCGTGCTTCGCCAATCGACCAAGTCAATGGCTTTTGGCAGTAGACGTGTTTCTTCATTTTCATGGCCTTGATGGCGGCGCATGCATGGGTATGGTCAGGCGTGCTGACCGTGACGATGTCGACCTTGTCACCGAGCTTGTCGAGCATTTCACGAAAGTCTTGAAAAAGGGTTGCGTCTGGGAACTCACGACCCTTTTTCGTCAAAGTTCCTTTATCAACATCGCACAATCCGACAATATTTACTCCCATCTCGGCGATGTGACTTGTGTCGCTACTTCCTTTGCCTCCAACTCCGATGCAGGCAGCTGATAAAGCCTGCAACGCGGACGCATTCGATGTGCGTAGAACTTGCGTCCCTACAAAGAAGCCGGCGCCTACTGCGGCGGACTGTCCCAAAAAGGTACGGCGTGAACTTCTCTTTGACATACAACTCTACCTCTTGCTCTTAAACAAATGTCGCCTGAAAAAACACGGGAACAATCCGGTCCTCTGCACAGGCAGTAACGGCCGTTCAGTATAAATAGAACGCCCCTCGCTTCACAAGTCACCGCAATGGATTCCCATTTTTCGATCCTAAGGCAAAATGCAGGTCGTTGCGGAAACGCCATCGCTGGAATAACCTTAAGAACGTGGTTTTTCTCGGTTTTGACTTGGGAGATTTGGGTTATGGCAATCCGTTTGTCGCGATTAGTTATCGGAAGTACCTTAGCTGTATCCGTCATCTCCTTGGGGGGGTGCAACAAGCCGAAAGCCGATGTCGTTAAACCGAACAACACCTCCGCAGATAGCGCCGGTTCCAAATCCCAATCGCAAGCAAAGTCGCCGGCTACTGCAAGCGACGATGCATCGAGCATCGATAAATTGTCCGCCGCTGGATTCCGGTTGGTAAAGGACGACCAAGGCAATGTTCGAGAGTGCACTGCTGCGAGGCAGGATGATTCCGTCGAACTTTTTGGTCTTCTCAAAGGTTTGAAGAACCTCAAAATACTGCAACTATCCGGCCCGGGAACTGGTGATGCAGGCCTTGAGGTCCTTGGTGAACTCAAACTATTAGAGAGGATCGATCTCTCGGAGTCGGCCATTACGGACAAGACATTGGCATTCGTTGGCGGGTTGTCGAATTTGGCGACAGTATCGCTGCGAAAGACAGGTATTACCGACGAAGGCTTGAAGAACTTGTCCAAGCTGACGAAATTGCGCGCATTGGATATCCGGAATACCAACATCTCGGATGGTGGAATTGCTCATTTGACAGGCAACAAGGCGCTGATGGACCTCCAAGCAGAACGGACCAAAATCACGGATGCCGCAGTCGCAAGCATAAAAGACCTACCGATCAAATCAATCAATCTGAACACAACTGGCATTACCAATGAATCGTTGAAAGTTTTAGGTTCAATTCCGACTCTCGAATCCATTCAAGCTGACTCGGCTCGAATCAATGACGAAGGGCTGCAAAGCCTTGCAACCCTCAAGGGGCTAAAACGACTGCGAATCCGCGATACAGACATTACGGGGGCAGGCATTAAGCATCTTGCGACGCTCACGAATCTACAGCGAATCGAGTTGCGAGGCACTTCGATGGACGACGAAGCGATCCAAATCCTGAGTGAGTTTCCCAATGTCGATTATCTCGACGTTAGCGAGTGCCGGATTATTTCGAAGAAGGCGTTTCCATTGCTGGGCAAACTAACCAAACTCAAAGTCTTAGAAGTATGGGAAACCAAGTTTAGCGACGAAGCGATTGCAGCGATGGCCGACCTGACGCAAATTGAAGAATTAAATTTAGAAGCTTCCCGAATCACGAATGAAGCAGTGCCGACACTTCTAAAATTTCTGGGCTTGAAAAGGCTGAATATCGCAGGAACTCAGCTTGATGATGAAGCGGTCAAGCAGCTCGTAACGCTTCCGAAACTGGCTTACCTCAAAGTTTCCAATTCCGGCGTTACTGCCTCGACGGTCGACGAATTGAGCAAAGCCAAGCAAGGTATCGAGATCGTTAACTAGTTCACATTCTACTCATTGAAGGCGTTCGCCCTTCGCGTCTTTGTTTGTTATTGTTCGTGTCGCATGCGATCACGTATTGATCAGGGTACATGTACACGTGGCTGTGGCGATCAGTTTTTTCCGTTGATCGTGGATTTCGCATCGAACGAAACCGATTCGCAATCCACGTTGAACCACGACGGCAGAGGCAACGAGTTCGCCTTGGCGAATGGGTCGCATAAATTCAACGTTCAAACTCATCGTTGAAAACTCTTGGCCCGGTTCCAGCGTTCTCCCAAATGCAACTCCCATCGACGCGTCGGCAATTACGGCTATGGCGCCTCCATGGACGCGTCCCATCGAATTATGGACAAAGGGACCAACGGGTAACCGCACGATGGTCGGCCCACCATTATCCGGCTCGACTTGAAAGCCAAGCAGATTCCCAATCGGCGCATTGCTGAATCGGTCATTCATGGAATTTGCTTTCAAGAAAAGGGGGAATGCTTCGGGCACTGAATACGTGTGGGGTAAATAGCCCGAGGAACCGTTTTAACGCGCTGAAGGATAACTCTCTCGGAAGAAGAATTACATGCGTACCTTACGAATAATCATTCAACCCTGACTTTACAATTTTATTTGTTTGGCTCGGTTGCCGTCGACTCGATAAGGACTTTGTCTCTTTCCGGTTGTTTATCAGCGGACGGTGCAACTTGATCAAGAACCTTCTTCGCCATATCTGGTTGATTGCTCTTTTCATAGGCTTCAACTAGCAGTTTCCTGATTCTATCAGGCGTCTTGCTTTGACGTAGGCAATTATTTAAATCGCCAATCGCCTGCTCATATTTCCCATCCGCCAAATAAAATTTCGCGCGAACTTCCAGTAACTCAGGTCGATTTGGGAAAGTATTCACAAGGACATTCAACCAGCTCTCTGAAAACTTCAATTCGGGCGGATTCATTTCAAGTGCTGCCAATGTGACATTCCCGCCTAAGTTCAAAATCTTATTGTCCTCGATCAAAGCTTGCTTGAGGTGGAATTGACTGAGTCGCTCGTTGTCGTGATCGGAATAACCAATCGCTAGAATAATTTGAATAGTCGCGTTGGAACGCCCTTCGGCAATTTCGAGCTCTAATTGCTTCCGCACTGCGTCCCATTGCGAATCGTCTTGAAGAACAATAATCCGAATCAATCGCTGAAGTGAATTGAGATCGCGATTTTCAATTTCGATCGAACGACGAATGAGTTGGAGCCCTTCGATGCCGTATCGTTTTTCGGACTCCGTCGAATCGTAGACATAAACTAGAGTCTCCATCAGCAATTGTTTCGTGGCCGGCGACGGCGCTCTACGAAAACCCTCCTCGGCTATTTCCATCGCACCCTTCACATCTTTCTTTAGGATCGCAACTTGGATTAGCGATTGTCGAACGGCAGCATCCCCGAAATCCCGAACAAGCGCAGAACGCAAATGCTGTTCGGCCCGATCCATATATCGTCGTGCGTTCTCCGAACTACCCATTTGGGAATGCAATTGCGCTACGGTCAAATTTATTTGAGGTAACTTTTCTGCTGCTTGCTCAAGCAAACTTAGCCCTTCGATTTTTTTTCCTTGGTGGAGAAGAATCTGCCCCCAAGTTGCTTGGGCCTCGGGGGAGTTTGGCTTTGCATTGTAGGCCGCGCGCGCATGATGAATCAATCGATCACTTGGCTTTTCGTTGTCGCCCCCCGATCCCGCTAATATTTTTGCCGCAAACCAAAGATGAGCTTCGCCATAACCTTCGCCATCCTCTGGCGCAATCAATCGTAGTTGGCGTTCCGCTTGTTCTTCCCCATTGTTTGCCAAGAAAGTCATCGCCAGGCGAAAGCGATTTTCATCCGTAAGCTCCATCGCCAGCAGACGGCGGCAAGCAATCTCATATGCAATGCTCTTGCCCCCCGCCTTCGCAAGTATCGCTCGACGAACATGATTTTGCATTTCCTCCTCAGTTCCAGGGCGAATACCCAAAGAGGTGTATATCCAAAAAGCTAACATCACGACAAGGAAGGGAACTGTGAGCAGCAATTGGAATTTTGGTCGAGTGAAAAACCAAACTGACAAACTCTCAAATGCCGCTATAGGCCAATACGATGGGCTCCTCAATAACCTCTGCAATGCTCCACGATTTTTCTTCGTTCGCTTTCGGCGTACGCGAGGCTGGTCGATCATTGTTTCGCCTCCAGTATTGCGCTTACTAGCTCGCCGAACCTGGCGCGTTCTGCTTGATTTTCTCCCGTGTTCAGCCGCCAGTGAGAATCAATCGCAATGAACAAGATGCACCACGACTGCCCATTAGCTGCGTCCCAGCACCACGCCCTTGCGAAACTCCCCCAGCTTGGAACCGGCGGAACATCACGGGGAGCAATCAATTTGCTTGCTTCCGAATCGACCACCACTGTCAACAGTGTTCGGCACGGAACTTTGCCTTCCAACATCCAGCTATATAAAGTTCCTTCCGAGTTTGCAGCAGAAGTAATCTCGCCGTCCGATCGAAGGACTTCAAAAGTGTGTGTGGGATTAACGCGAATGGCCTGATGATCGCGCGCATAGGTGCTTACAAACTCGTACTCAGATGAAAAGTTCTCCATACCCAACAAGCGAGTGGCGTCACCACTTCTAATCGCGACTTCACTTGATCCCGGAACGGCATCCGAAGCTTGCCTCGTCGACTCTAGAAGCAATCCTTTTTCATTCAGAACTGCCGTAACTCGAGATCTCAACCGAGTACTAGCATCGCTCGACGGCACGTTGGCTTCGAAAAACCACATAGCAACGACTGCGAATCCGCATACCGCGGAGAAGCCGGCCATTGCCATAATTGCGAATGGAAACGGGGATTGTGGTGGCAATATTGGCGTAGCATTCTCGACCGTTACTTCAGCAACCGTTTTCTTGTCGGCTTTTAGCTGACTCGGTCTTGGCCACTGGATGACATCGTTGAATGCCTCGACCGACAAAAGCGAGTCGCCTGCTATTCTTGGTGGCGGAATGGCCAAGCAAATGACGCGAATGCAATCAACTATCGCAATGATGACAACAACGAAAGTAAAGAACGCCAAAAGGTGATATAGGCTGAAAAACGGCGCGTCGAAATAACTCGGCAAGGTTCCCCGCCATTGAACAAGCAACACCGTGGTCGTTTTCAAACTGTATGTCAACAGAGGAGTGACGATGATACAGAAAATGGTTGTAAGCAGGGATCGGGCTCGGTAAGACAAGAAGCTCGATACAACACCGACAACGAGCAATTCAATCTCCAGCCCCCGACTTAGTCCACTCACATCGATTTGTTTGTCGTCGGTAACAACTAGATCATCGAACACTATATTGGGAACGTCCAATGCGTCGAGAATTCGTGAAGAGAGATTCGCCGTTTGCCTCGCCGTTGTTTTTGAAAGTTGCTCTAGATTGTGGGGCGTCAACGACACGATTCCGAAGACCGTCAAAATGGAAACGGAGTAAAGCCACGTGTCGTCGGAATAATATCGAATTGAAAAACTTGCAAGGAACAGCCCGCCTGCGATGATCCCTAAGCTCAACGAACTCAGAATGGTCGCAATCATCGCACAAAGCGTGGAAACGCAAAAAACGAAGTAGAATCGTTTGGAACGGGGCATGAACCTGCGTTCAAGTCTGGGCAGCCATCCTAACAGGAAAGCTAGAAATGTTGTGGTTAAGAATAACCACATCAGCCTCGAGTCTATCTCCGTCGAGTTTTGAATAACTCGGGCCACGAGGAGAGGCAAGAAACCAACAGCCAATGCGATCCAAATGAGTCGCTCACGACGATCAAGCAGCCGTATGAATTCATTGAATCGTTGAGAGAAGGATGACACCATGCCTCATATCTTGTAGCAAAAGTTGTATTTCGACTAGTGCAGCATTTCAACTTGGTTTTTGATTTAGCGGGAACTGTTACGCAAAAGTATCCATGTACGTTAATCTCAAAAATCAGGATTGGAACGATACCACAATCTGATTTGACCTGGTGTCTGCAGTGAGGGCGAGGAATAAGATGCAATTCCCGTTTGTGATGGCAAAGCCACCCCCACCAATCTTGTCCTGCAATTGAATTTATTTTGCTTTTCCACGGTGATCGCATTACTGATCAGAGCAATGCTGGCAGATTGCGGCGAAATCGATCGACTGGGCGTAGCCTGCCGCACCTCTTCTGGGCAGCACTTTCCATCCCGATGCACCTGTTGTCATGTGGTTTCGGGCTTGTCAGATTCCCGAATCGATCCTAAAAAAAAATTGCCTCAAGCACTTTTCTAGAATGCTTAAGGCAATCGTCTGGATTATGGAAAGCTCGCAGCATGCCGCTAGCAGCGATTAGGTGCTGATTCATACCGAACAAGCGGCAAGCACACGAATCACTGGCAACTTAGTATCGCCATTGCAAACCGTAGTTGAGACTATGCAACATATAACTGCGTTCGGCGAAACTTCGAAGCGGAGCAATGTCGCCCACCAGTGGATTGGAAAGGTTGGAACGAAGCTGATCGTCGATTTGATCGGCTGACCGAGCAACCTTGGGCAAAGCTAGAAACGAATAACCGAGCGTCAAATCAAGCCGGTAAGTGAAACGATACCCAAGGTTCAAGTTCAATTCAGGAACAACCACGAACGAGTCGGAGGTCGTATTTCCACTGTTCGTATTTCTAGCCAACAAACCTTGGCTCTCTTCGGCGATGTTGTTTGCCGAGACCGTCGTTCGGCGGAAACCCGCGATGCTTACGTCGCGTTCCATATTTCCAAAACCCAGCTTGAACATGGAGTCCAGACTCCAATTTTCAATCCGCGAAAATGAATTTAGTCCAAACGCTACACCGTTAAAACTGTTTTCGGTATCGAAGCGATCTTGGATGTTCAGAATCGTACCGTTCCCAGCGGTTGTTGTCGAAGAAACTCGCAATCGGTCATTCAATTGTACGCGTTGGTAACCCATGAGAAACTCCCAACGATTTCCTTGTCCGTAGCCGAGTGCTCTTCGAATCAAGATATCACCACCATAAGATCGCGAATAAATCGTCGCGTCCACATTCCCCGTTGCGACGTTCGGATAAGCGATCAGCGCCGTCGACTGTGCGTTCGCGGTGACGTCAAAGAATGGTCTTGTCATGACAGGGTTCTGTGTTTGATCGGCTAGGAAATTGGTATCCCAAGCACCCGTATCAAATGCGCGGAACAAGATGCCGCGACTGCGGGATCGATCCAGCCACGATCCGACGCTTGTTCGGAATCCGGTTCGGGGATCACGGTTGGTTAGCACCGGATTTGTGTTGGTGGGCGAGTTGCCAAGCAAGAATGTCGTGTCGGTTCGACCGATTTGCCCGACGAGGTTCTGTGCAGTGGCTTGAGGGCCGCCGGTTACCAAAGCAGGAAGGTTGGACGCCGTTTGATAAAATTGAGCTGCCTCAACGCGGAAATGAAGCTGCTGCAAAAGATTGGAAAACAAGTTGCCTTGGCAAGGGTCGCACCCGTTGTAACCACCCATTGCTGATGGCATGAATCGGTCATCGCAACCGCAAGGATCAAACGAACCGCACGAATCGCAGTCCATCCCGCCGCTACTACCGATGTACTCAACGGGTTCTTCCAATACGTGACCGCCTCCGCTGCCAGCTTCGCAGTCTGGACATGAAGCTTGCACGACACGGCTGGAATGAGAAGCATGCCGAACCGAGCGATTGGCGGTCGTATGAACACGGCGTTTACTGCTCGGCGTAGGTGCTTCGGAGTAGCTCGCTTGCTCAACATCCGATTCAGATTCCGCTGTTTCGCTCGGAGCTGCCTTGGATTTGGAGTAAAGATCGCGAGTATTACGACCAGTTCGCATTTGAGCTTGAGCCTCCGACACCTGATAACCAAGCGCCAGGGTGCTTCCGAGCAAACCCAAAACGATTCGGCGTTTTAGGGAACGCAGGTTCCGATTACGTCCGAGCAACATGTGAGCCGACCCTTTATTCTTTTCCGTAGTGACACCCAATCGAGCGCCCAACAAAAGATCGTCGGGACTCTAACGGAAAGATCGGCGGTACCGGTCGCGCGGATTGAGTAATCTTGGGAATATTTTCCGCTTACGATTACTTTATCGATCCTGTAAAAGGAACAGACTTTGCTAGCTTAGGGAACGTGCGAGCGAAAAGAGGAGGACCAAAATGTTGTTCGCAGTAAGGAATGAGCTGTCGAATAAGAAATCTTGGAATTGGCGTATGGCGGAACGCCTCTGGCGTCTAGGCATTTCGGCTGCCAGATGCTGTGTGGCGAACAAATAAAGGAACATCTACGGCGCCTGAACAAAGAGATAGAGCCCACAGGAAGAACTCGCTGGGCGGCGGGAATCACTATTTGCGAACATTGCCTTTGTTGTCAACTTGCCAAAGCGTTTCCGTATTAACGTCAAAAGCCGTCAGCCAACCACCGCCGTAACAGTACGTGTCCAGGCAGATCAGGTGGTCAAGCCAAAAAACTTCACCGCCCCGATCGTGGGTATGGCCAAGTATTACTCGCTTGCCCGACATGTGAGGCTCGGGCAAATATTCACTCAACTTGACCCAACGCAGCAAATCGGTCGGCTGATCCGCTAGCGGCAACAACGGATTGTAATTTGCGTGCAAAAAGATCGTCGAATCGGTTTCAAAAAAGTCCGCCAAGCTATCCAAAAACGCCAAATGCTGATCTGGTACAACCGAAAGATCACCTCCAAAGCCGTATGAATCCAGCGTATCAACGCCCCCATATTGCAGCCAGCGATAAGGCTCTTCGCGATCACGTACAACCGACAACATCATCTCCTCATGGTTACCCATGATCGGAATGAGCCGAGTTTCACTGTTTAATTGAATCAACCGATCAATCACACCTTTGGAATCGGGACCACGATCGACATAATCACCGAGCGTAATGATCGTGTCTTCTGGGGTTGGCTTGATCAAGTCCAGTAAAGTTTGCAGGGCGGTCAGACAGCCGTGAATATCCCCGATCGCTATTGTCCGTCCACTCATCAAATTTCAACTATCTAATTTTCTAAGTTCAAAAAATGGCAACCAAGCCCAACCGAAAGCTATATTTTCGAATCTAGGCTCTCTCCGAATACTCGTCAGTTTAGGGGGCAATTCATTTCTCGAATAGTCGACATCGGAACCTATCTTGTTTTGCTCGACCTAATGTAAGATGAATTCATAGAGTCTTCATCCTTCTTTTTTGCGCCTTTGCAAACGCCAATGCCTGTAACGGAATCCGTTTTTCGTAATTCAGCACTTCTCAGCGGGCTCATCACGCCCGCCCAGTTGGATTATGCGCTTCGGATAGCCCGCCATCGCTTGTCCGCTTCTGGCAAACCGCCAACGGATCCAATTGATGACCGATTGCTGGCCAATATTTGCGTCGAACAGAACACGATCACTCCTTATCAAGCGGATCAGTTATGCACGGGTCGCACGAAATTAAAACTTGGTCCGTACGTCATCACCGATTTCATCGGCCAAGGTGGAATGGGGCAGGTCTTTAAAGCCGTCCACCAAGTCATGGGCCGCGAATGCGCAGTAAAAGTCCTGCCTCTCACCAAAGCCAACGAAGAAGCACGAATCAGCTTTGCTCGTGAGATCCGGATGCAGGCCAAACTCGACTGCGCGCATCTAGTCCGGGCGTATGATGCTGGCCAAGACCGCAATGTTCATTATCTGGTGACCGAATATGTTCCCGGGATGGACTTGCGGCGATTGATTCGCGCTCGCGGGCCTCTGCCGCTTGAGCAAGCTGCCGCTATTATCATGCAAGCGGCCTTGGGACTCGAATATGCTCACCAACAAGGCTTGATTCACCGCGACGTCAAACCGGGAAACGTGTTGGTGACTCCCGAAGGCATCGCCAAAGTTTCCGATGTCGGCTTGGCCGGATTCGCATCGGATTTGCTTGACGATCCCCGCGCCGGAAAAATTGTTGGAACCGCAGATTACCTTTCCCCAGAACAAATCAAAACGCCTCTCCAAGTCGAACCGGTGAGCGACATCTACTCGCTGGGCTGCACGTTGTATTACGCAGTCTGCGGAAAAGTTCCTTTCCCCGGTGGCGACACGTCATCCAAAGTCAAACGTCATCTGTCGGAGACACCCTGGCACCCGCGAAGATTTGTTCCCAACATTAGCGAAGAATTCGTCGACATTATTGCCGACATGATGGAAAAAGACCCATCGGCGCGAACCCAATCGGCCGCCGAAGTTGCTGCGCGTTTAGAAGTATGGGCGGGCGATGCAGGCCAACTGACCAACCAGCGTATGACGCGAAGCCCTTGGACGGCACCTCCGCCTCCTGTCGTCGACGCCGATGGACTGCTACCGATTGAGCCAATTGAGGCTTACTCGCAAGACACCAGCCAAGTCGGATTGGGCACCGAGTCCACTTCGTCCAACAATAGCGACTCGCTGAGAACTCCGATGTTCGATGCAACCCGATCCACTTCATCTCAATCCGTCTTGCCGCCGCCCGTTTCCGATTACGTCTCGACGTCTCGTCAGAAAAATGATCGTTATCTAATTGCGTTGACGATTGCCATCGTCGTCCCGCCTGCACTGCTCGTCGGCGCAATACTGGGTTACCTTGCGTTTCGAAGCATGTGATATGCGCTTTCAATCCCCCGCGTTTTAAGTGTTCGATTGGCTTGCTTGGTTATCCGCATTCGCTTTGGCAATCTCACGCTCGACTTCCTGCAACCGACGCTTCAATTCCTTAATTTCGCCTTCTTTGGTACGTATTTCAAGTGTGATCATTTCCTTCTGCTTTTCCGGGCTATGCTTGGCGAATCGCTGTAGAATCTCCAGCACGGTTGCCGCCCGAAACATGCGCATCGACAATCCACGCATGCGATAGACGCGAATCATCTTGGTCAGTCGTTCCAGGTTCGCAAGCTTGGCGATCTTAGTAACGCGAAGGAACCGCAATGTACGCAAGAAAGAAACCAATGGCAGCACAATGATCACCAAGTCGATCCAGTGCTTCTTGAGATAAGTCATTTTGCGATCGGTGATGGAAATCATCGCGATAAATTCCGTCGCAAAGGCAAACCAAATCGCCCCCGTTCCCAAATGCAATGCGAATCGCAGCCAATCGTTGGTCGCTATCTGTTTGGTCATCGTCCACTCGATCACAAGCACTGGCAGGATCAGGAGCGCCGCGATTATCATCGGCAAGCTAAATTGCCATTCGACTAACTTGCGCAGCTTTTCCCCACGACGCTGCCAACCCAGTTGTGGAAGCCACAATCGGCAATTCATATCCGGATGTGCAGGACACAATCGGAGAGGCGGGACAAGACAAATCATCAACCGATAGAATTTCCAAAACTTGGGAAGCGGCTGATGCCAACTCATCCAAACCGTGGCCAGCGATTCGATAATAAACGCAGGCCATAGCAGCAACAACCCAATCACAATTTGCCGGCCCAGAGCCTGTGCCGTGCGATCCCATTCGGTCATCGGCAAGTCAAAGTAACTTTCATCTTGAAACTGACTAAACTCCGCCGTCCCCTCCAGCGCCGCATACGACACGCGTGGCACATCCACCCACAAAACGATCAACCATCCCAGTCCCGCTAAGAACGCAATCGAAAGCCAAAACATGATCGGGCCAAGCACAAACGCAATCGTCCGACGAGTCTGTATCGAAACCCTTCCCATCGCGTCCCTTAGCCCATAAACTAACAACAGCCAAACCATTCTCCAGATTGACTATTGTGACAAGACTCGTGAGATATAACAGACGCGATTCAAAATCGAATTGTCATTAGCTTCGTCCATTCGATTGGAAGTCTTGCGAGGAGCCCTGACGTTTTCGGTACCTCTGGCACTCTTTGGCATCTCCCGCAGCGATTCGTACAGATTCGCGGGTCCCAGGAGGATTTCTTTTAGACCTTGGCGGATGGATTCGGAATTAAGGGCTTGTTTGCTCATGACGGTGTGGGCGTCGAACGCGGCGATGATGGCGTTTACCAATTCTTTGGTTAGGTCCGGTGAATTGGCGAATTGTTCTTTCGTATTGTTATCGGCCTGTTGCTTGAGGGTTTCCGACTCGAGCAACTTGCCTTTTATGACATTGTTGACGTACACGAGTTTATCATCGTCGGTCAATTCGCCTTCAAACAGCTTGTTCACCTTTTCGATGATTTCCTGAAGAAACGCTTTCTGCTTTTCGCGAACTATGCCGCCGCCGACTTCGGTTATTGGAGTCAACTTGGGATATTTCCCGTCAGCCAGCGGCATCGCTTGTTTACCCCGGTCTTTCAGCGTGTAATGCGTCAACTTCACCTTGGAAAGATCAATGCCTTCTCGCTCGCGTCCGAATTCAAGTAGTCGGACCACTTGTTTGAAAAAGATGTGGCGCTTTTCAAGGTCAGTATTCCCGGTCGCACCGTTATCGCCCTGGTTAAAAGGCAAGAAAGCGGTATCCGTGCCACTCAGACGGGTAGTCATTGCCACTTCGCAGTTGCTAACAGCAAAATGAACAAGTGCACCGTTAGGGAAAGTCAGCAGAGGTTCAGCGGATTTTCCCTTGGGACGCGGATTACGATCGGATCGATATTGGTCAATCGCGTCCTTGACGCTTTGCGTAAAGTCCGTTTTTAGCTCGGTAGTCGCGACAGGAATGCCTTTTAGAATAGCACCAAGTCAATGTTGTTCTCGTTGTTTAGCGAGTAATGGACTTGGCGCATGACTCGCATTCGGTTGGCAGCATATCTCGCCATAATATCGCGGTTAATTGCCAAGGCCGGTTTAAATTGAGCAAGTCGCAGTTTGCCCTTGATCCCCATCATTCGATACCGTGTCGTAACACATCGAGCGCACCTTGTTGATCAAGCGAATCACGCAGCCGACTTAGCAGTGCTTCTCCGGCGTTCGATCCGTAATTTTTGACAATCGTTTCCCAAGCTTGTGGCTGCGTCGCTTGCGCCTACGCCAGCACATCGTCAGGAAACAGTGCCTGTGCCCGATCATAACCAGTGTCGTTTATCGAATACAGCCAGCCATTTGCAGCGAGTTATTCGCCGATTTCGGTCTCGTAATTGATCTCTCTGTGCAGGCTTTTTTCTTAACTTCGGGGTATGGCATCGTTGATTCCCTGCTTTTTCAGGCGAACTCTAGTTTGTGGATCATCAAATATCGTCAAATCCACTTGTGGCTCACAAGTCGCGTTTCACGAGCCACAAATGATCATAGTACTTTTCGATCCTCAGCGAGGTTGAGGAGGTCTGCGAATGCCAGCACCACCGCTCGACTGCCGCTGGCAGGACGAAGTACCCACAATACCCCCGCCTCCCTCATTTTCTTCAAAGCAGATTTGGCGGTCGCGTTAGGGATTTCCGAACGTATAATAAAATCCGCAGAACTAAAAATGGGCCGGTCGAAAATGGCTTCCAATATTGCCGGCGAATACTGGGAATGAGTCACTTCAGTCACCCGCATTTTCATCGTATTGTAAAGGGCGAGAATTCCTTTCACCCGTTCCGAGTTGGAGATCGCCTGCAGTTCTATCGCTTCCAGGAAGAACTCGATCCATTTCTTCCACCCACCTTCGCTGTCGATGGCCCGCAAGCGTTGGTAGTAGCGTTCGCGATTTTCTTTAAGGAATTCACTCAGATAAAACATTGGGCTTGCCAACACCTTCTTTTGAAACAAGAACAAAGGAATCAACAGTCGTGCTTCGGCAGGAGCCTGATACAATCAAGAATGAAAATGTGTGGACGCGCGGCGGCGATTGCGAAGTCGTGGATGGTGAGGACAATCTGGCTCGTGTCGTGGAATACATTTTGGAAGCGCAAGACCGAATGGATCGCGGAAAATGAGCGGGATGGCGCTAACCACCAGTGTGTTAGGATTTGGACGTGGCTCTGCTCGACCTGCGGCTAGCGCCCAATGCCACTTACTTTCATTCTATGGGGGGGGCGTTGGGCTGTCCGGGGTTGTTTTTTTTCGCAGTGATTTCTGAAACTTGGTAGTTTTAGGTCGTCTCGGGTGAGCTTGTCGAGGGTATTCACGCGGCTTCTTTCGATTGGGATGCTTTCGTTTTCCTGCACGGAGCAAAGCCCGGGAGTACAATTCGAGCCAATCTGTGACGCTTCGGGGTTCCTTAAGAAGTAGACCTGATCGGAACGTTGTCCACACGCCCTTA
>JANMGV010000041.1:0-6588 GCA_031374825.1 Pirellulaceae bacterium | reverse complement strand
CTCTCTTCTTCTGTAAACGAAATCCGCCGCATCCTTGCGTCTCCAAAATCCAAAGGGTTCCTCGCATCTTTGCCATTCTCTACGAAGTCCCCTGATTCAGGATAGACCAGTTTGTGCCATTGTCATCTGCGTGCGGTATAGAAGTCGTTCTCGAAAACGTAGGCAATGGATATGCCGATTCCGAAAAAATGACCGATTTAAGCGTAATTAGCTGTTTTCAGTATTATCGTAGTCTCCGCAACTCGATCATTCACGATCCTGATTCTAATCCAGAGAAACTGGAAGAGAAGTTCAATGCAATTATCCCGTTTTGTAGCGAAAGCAAGAAACAGTACAATTCGCTGAATGCGCCTAATCGAGCCGATCAAATAATATTCGATGACTTCATCCTGTTTTCTCGGCTTACCAAGAAAGTCGCGGAAGATTTAAGCTTGATGGCACGCCCTTCATCGGAACATTGGAAGGAATTTATCGATCTGAAACCGTTCAAGAAATATCAGCAGGACCCTAAGCGAATGAGAAACGCCATTTCCGGCAAGATTCAAACCGAATATGGCATCGACACCGCGACGGCGAACTGGATTGCTGACGGCATTTTGACTCACTAGCTTAAATGGAAGAGCGCCCCCCTCCATCTGCGCAGTAGGCGTACTGCTCAGCTGAAGGGGGAGGTTCAGGTTCGATCCCTGAGTGTGTCATTAAAAGCTACGTGTAAAATTAATTTCATGATCCACACCGACATCAACACGGAAGACCGGCTCGTCAAGGCGACGTTGCTAAGCACTTGAAGATGGAATCCTGGTGTTCGTTGAGTCGAAATGGGGTGTGTATAATGAGGTCGTCTTTTATGTTCGAGCTGAACTGAGTCAAAGTTAGATGCCAAACGTTGCCGTAAAACCTGAGCTGATACGCTGGGCGATCATTCGTTCTGGTTTGCCGACGGATGAACTGTTGGTTAAGTTTCCGAAACTTGAGGAATGGAGCAGCGGGGATCGACAACCGACGTTTCGCCAGTTGGAAATGTTTGCACGGGCAACGATGACGCCGTTCGGAACGTTGTTTCTCGATGCCCCTCCCAAAGAGGAATTGCCCGTTCCGGACTTTCGAACGCGTAACGATTCGCCGCTGGATCGATATAGCCCGAATTTGCTTGACACGATCCACACCATGCAGCGACGCCAGGCATGGCTGCGTGAATGGCTGAATGACGAAGGGACTCAGACGCTCGATTTCCTTGCTTCGGCTGCCGTTACCGATAATTTCAAATCGCTGGCACAAAGAATTCGAAAGCGTCTCGACCTCGATGCCGAGTGGGCGGAAGGACTACCCACCTGGGAGGACGCGCTGCAGTTTTTGAAGAAGGCGATCGAGCGGGTTGGAATTTTCGTTTTCAGCAACAGTGTGGTGGGGTTGAATAACCATCGCCCCCTCAATCCAGATGAGTTTCGTGGTTTTGTTTTGTGCGACTCCATCGCTACCGTGGTTTTCGTAAATGATGCCGATACCAAATCGGCTCGGATCTTTACGCTGGCGCATGAACTGGTTCACGTTTGGCTAGGACAGGACGGCGTTTTTAATTTAGACCAGATGATGCCGGCACAAAACGATGTGGAACGCTTTTGCAATCGCGTGGCGGCAGAGTTTTTAATCCCGGGTTACAAGCTGACCGAACGCTGGGAGGAAGCCAACGCCACAGGAAAGCCTTTTCATGTAATTGCCAGATGGTTCAAGGTCAGCCCAGTGGTGGCGGCCCGCCGGGCATTGGATTTGAAGTTCATTACCAAACCCGAGTTTTTTCGTTTTTACGAACAGGATCGCGCCGATTGGCTGAAAAGGAAAAAAGAAGAACGCAAGAAAAATTCCGGCGGCAATTTCTTCGCCACTCAGAACGTTCGTCTTGGACGACCGTTTTCGGCGGCGGTTGTCCGTTCGGCCCGTGAGGGGCGGATTCTGTACGAGGAGGCCTTTCAGCTCACCGGCTTGAAGGGACAAACGTTCCACAAGTATGCCGATATCGTCCTGAAAAGAATGAGGGACGAACGTGAGTAGACGATTCCTGTTGGACGCAAACGCCTTCATTGAAGCAAAGAACCGATATTACGGATTCGATATATGCCCTGGTTTCTGGACATCGCTTTTGATTCAAAATGCGGCAAAACGAATCTTCAGCATCGACCGGATTGAAGCAGAGTTGAAGGAACAAAACGACGAGGTCAAAGATTGGGTCGAGAACAAGGTTCCCATTGGCTTCTTTAAAAAAACAGAGGATCAGGCAGTTATTGACAAATTTCAGGAGATGGTGAACTGGGTGTATGCACAAGCCCAGTTCACCGATGCCGCCAAATCAGAGTTCGCATCGGTTGCCGATGGTTGGGTACTTGCCTATTCAGGTACAAATGGACTTGTCGTAGTCACTCACGAGCAGTTTGCCCCCGATGCCAAGCGCAAGGTTCCAATTCCTAACGTGTGCGTTGAATTTGAAATTGAGTTCGTAAACACCTTTGAAATGCTCCGCGAGCTGGGTGAGAAGTTTGTTCGTCGCAAGAAGTAAGTTGCTCACAAGGCACCGATCTAACCGAAATTGAATGTTCCAACATGGCCTATACCGACATCAACACCGAAGACAGGCTCGTGCAGGCGACGTTTGCCGAGCATCTGGAAAGGGAACTGGGCTGGGAAACCGTTTATGCCTGGAACGACGAGACGCTCGGGCCCGATGGCACGCTGGGCCGTAACGACGCTCGCGAAGTGGTGCTTACGCGCGACCTGCGGCGAGCGATCCAGCGGCTTAATCCGGAGTTACCACCAGTGGCCGTGGAAGAGGCAATCCGCAAGCTCACGCAGCATGACTTCTCGCGCTCGCTGCTTGCTCAAAATCAGTTGTTTCACAAGTTTATCCGCGACGGAGTGCCGGTCAGCTTCCGCGACGACACGGGGCGACTGCGCAACGCACAGGCCCGTGTCATTGACTTTGCCAACAGCCGAGGGGCGGACGGTCAGCCCAACAACCGTTTCCTGGCGGTGCGAGAATTGAAGATTACCGGCCTGCGGGCACCGAGCTACAACCGCCGGGCCGATCTGGTCTGCTTCGTCAATGGTTTGCCGCTCGTATTTATTGAGCTTAAAGCGGTCTACAAGAACATCCGCGCCGGCTTCGATGGGAATCTCCGTGATTACCTCGACGAAAACGTGATCGCCCACGCGTTTCATCACAACGCCTTCCTGATCGTCAGCAACGGTCATCGCGCCCGCTACGGCTCGATTAGCAGCCAATGGGAGCACTTCTATGAATGGAAACGACTGGGTGAAAAAGACAAGGGAAGTGTCGAGGCGGAAGTGCTGCTCAACGGCATGCTGGCCCACGACCGGCTCCTCGATCTGGTGGAAAACTTCATTCTGTTCGACGCCAGCAAGCCGGGGACGACGCGAAAAGTGGTCGCCCGCAACCACCAAGTGCTGGGCGTCAATGCTGCCGTTGATTCGGTCAGACAACAGGAAGTATTGAAAAAACAGTTTCCTCCTGACAAGCGGCTGGTATGGCGGCAAGCCGTGGTGGAAACCCCGATGAAGGTGGCTGAGCGATCACCAGACTTTGAGTCAACCAAGTTCATTGATGCCATTGAGGCAAAGGAGCACGAGAAATCGCTGCGAATGCTGGAGATCGTCGAGCCGGCTCATCCCAGCTTGGGCAAACTTGGCGTGTTCTGGCATACCCAAGGGAGCGGTAAGTCGTATTCGATGGCGTTCTTTGCCGAGAAAGTTCGTCGACAGGTTTCTTCGAAGTTCACGTTTCTGTTCATGACCGACCGCAATGATTTGGACACCCAAATCTTTGGAACATTCGTCGGTTGTGGGGTGGCGGACGAGCAGACGCCTAGAGCTTCAAACGGTGATGATTTACGAAAAATATTGAAAGAGAATCATCGATTCGTTTTCAGCCTGATTCACAAGTTCAATCAGGACGTCGACCCACGTGAACCCTACAGCACGCGTGATGATATCATCGTGGTCTCTGATGAGGCCCATCGCACCCAGGCAGGCAAACTTGCTCGCAACATGCGGTTGGCCTTGCCCAACGCGTCCTTTATTGGCTTCACGGGGACGCCGCTATTCAAGCACGATAGCCTGACCAAACGGATCTTCGGCAGCTATGTGTCGCGGTACGATTTCAAGCGGTCGGAAGAAGATGGTGCGACCGTAAAGCTGGTCTACGAAAACCGAGGCGAGAAGCTGGGAATCGCCCGGCTCGACCTCAACGATCGCATCGCTGACGCAATTGCACGCTCGACTCTCGATTCCGACCAAGAGGCACAGCTGGAACGTTTGCTCGGCAAGGACTATGAGGTCATAACCGCCGATGACCGGCTGGACAAGATTGCCACTGATTTCGTGGAGCATTGTTCAACGCGCTGGCAATCCGGCAAGTCAATGCTGGTCTGCATTGATAAAGTTACTTGCGCGAGGATGCATCAGCGGATCATTCCCCGCTGGCAAGCGAAGTTGGCTGCGGCCCAGGCTTCAATTGCGCGACTGGAACATGCACTTCCATCAGAAACAGATGCTGATCGGCGCGCCGCGAAGGAGAAGGAGTTGATCTGGCGACGCGGCCAAGCGGCTTGGATGGCCGAGACGATTATCGAGATCATCATCAGTGAAGCCCAAAACGAAGTGGCCGACTTCAGGAAATGGGGGTTCGATATCATTCCGCACCGTGCCCTGATGAAACAAGGTTTTGAGGTAGGCGACCGTCGGGTGGATGTTGATTCGGCATTCAAGAACCCCGAGCATCCGTTTCGCGTCGCAATTGTGTGTGCGATGTGGTTGACGGGCTTCGACGTGGAATGTCTCACAACGCTATACATCGACAAGCCAATGAAAGCCCATACCCTGATGCAAGCGATTGCGAGGGCGAACCGGGTTTATCCTGGTAAGGACTTCGGGCTGATCGTGGACTACAACGGCATGCTCAAGAGTCTGCGCGAGGCGCTCGCCCAGTATGCACTTGGCGACGACGCGGACGGTGCAGAGGAGATTGTTGCTCCAATTGAGGAACGCGTAGATGCCTTGATTGATGCCTTGGACGAAACTGAGAAACACCTTCGCGGCCTGGGCTTCGAGCCGACGAGACTGATCGGCGCACGCGGCTTTGCCAAAATTCAGGCAATTGCTGACGGTGTGGAAGCAGTCTATACCTCCGACGAGAGCAAGCGACGTTTCGAGATTCTTTCTCGGGTTGTTTTTTCCCGTTTTAAGTCGCTCGTCATGGAGCCCAGGGCAATTGCATTTGGAAACACGACTAATTGCAGGAGATTATGGCTTCCAAGGCCTTTGGATTTAACGATGCGATGAATCTTTTGCCGCGAATGCTCTGTTTGGGTAACGAAGTGTCCCGACGCAAAATGGATAATGCAAGTCGGCGAAATGCACCGATGATATCCTGTCCTTTGCCTTTCCGGATTCGACTGGCATCTTCGCCGAACGTCACGTCCAAGGACCAGTGAAGCGAATTTTCGACCGACCAATGTTCGCGTACATAGCCGCTAATGGGTTCGGCCTTTGGTGGTAACGAACTGATAAAGTACGTTACGTGATCGGTCTCTTCGACCGGTTTACAGTTTGGCGATTTCGGGTCGTGCTCGCGGTGACGGTAGACCATACCGATGGTCTTGATGTCAGCCCATTTGCCGTCATCTTTCAACTGTCTAGGGGCAGCCATGACGATTACCGTCCGCTCTTCAACCCGGCCTCGTTTCGTTTGCGTCGTAGTGTGCTGAGAACATCTATTTCGAGGGTAATTGGCTTCGCCTAATTCTAGGAACTGTTGCTCGATCTCTTGAAGGAGATTTCCTTGGTTCGATTTGACCGTAACCACATAGTCGGCATCCTTATCTCGAATCTTGGCGATAGTTTTCTTTTGGCAGTTCATTGCGTCCAGGGTCACGACCGTTCCGCGAATTTCCAGGAGATCAAGCAACATAGGAACCGCCGTGATCTCGTTACTTTTTTCCTCGGTACTGACTTGACCAAGACAAACGCTGAGTTCGTTACACCAAGCACTCACCATATGCAGACCGCTTTGACCGGACGCTGTATCGAAACTATGACGAGCCACTTTGCCGTCAATGTGAACACCCTTGCCTTTTAACTCAAGCTGTAATCGATCAATCCACTCTGCAACGCAAGCACTGAAGGCATGAGTGTCGAGAGCAGCAAAAGTTCTTCCCAGCGTATCGTGGGACGGGATTCCATTTTCCAGTTTGAGAAATGTGCGAAGCCAATCGATTCGCGTCAATCCAAACCGTTCAACATCCACCCAAGTATTTGCATTGCAGATGATCGCACAAAGCGTCAGGGCAACCATGTCGAAAAGATCGTGTTTCAAATTCGCCGCAGGACGCCGTGGGTCGGGAAGCGAACGGAAACTTGTAAAAATTGGCGAGTCGGTTGTAAGCATTACAAATCCATCCAGAGAAAGTGTTCCAAAACCCGCTGATCCATCAGCAAATTAGCAAGCATTCACTGCTTGATTGACTTCTCCAATCTCAACGCAACAATTATGCCGTACTCATTCCAAATGCGATTGCCCTG
>JANMGV010000001.1:0-196241 GCA_031374825.1 Pirellulaceae bacterium | reverse complement strand
GGCTAGTTCGAGCGCCGCAATCACAAACGAAGCCGCTTCGGTGATGCGCCCTCCCGCCCATTTACAACCAGTGGGCGCGGCCACTTGACCGAAGGGTGGGTTTAACAATAGGTGAGTGGCACGGGTGAACAGCGCTGCCTGCTTGAGACCATCGGCAACGCGGATGTTCGGGAAAAAACCAGCATCCGAACTTTGCAATGCTTCGTCTGTTTTGTGTCGCTGGCGCGCGAGCAGGACGAGGCGCGTTCTCGCGCCTTCGATGAACTCACGGTGCAGGTCGGTGCCAGTGAGTTGGCGTCCCCACTGCCGCAAAGTGCCTGGCAGTGTTTTGCGGAGGGGAAGTTGTCTGGCCACCGCGATAAGCAGGTCGCCCATGCCGCAGGTCGGGTCGTAGAAAACGCTCGTCGCACCGAATCCCGTGCCGCAATCAATCAATTGTGAACCGAGGTCGGTCCCGGTAAAGAACGCACCAAATCTCCGCCGCGTTTCCACCGGCGCTACGCGGCGGAGTTCAACGCTCGCTTGCCCATTCAGGGCCGCGTCAACCCGAGTATTCCAATCTGCAACGCGATGCGATTCCACCGCCAGACGTTTCAAGGTGGAAACGTAAGCGGAGTAATCGCTGAACGGGCTGCGTTTGGCTTTTTTCAGCACGGCTGTCATCGGGGATTCATCATCTCAATTAACATGACTCAGTTCAATTCAACGTTTGGCTGCCATTGATGTTTCCGTCGAGCGCGAGGTGATGGATGAAGTGCTGCACCCAGGCGAAGTTGGCGTTGCCCTTGGGCGGCGGCAGAAGATTTCGACACCTCACCCCAGCCCTCTCCCCGTTCGAGGCGGAGAGGGAGAAGCAGCGCACGTCGTCGTCCTTGCGGAACCAGTCGGAGTCGTTGAAGGGTGGATTGGCAAGCACATAGTCGGCTCGCAAATCAGGATGTAGGTCGCGACGAAACGTGTCGGCGTGTTCGGGGCCAAAGTCGGCTTCGATGCCGCGCAGGGCAAGGTTCATCACGGCAAGGCGCCGGGTGGTGGCGTTGCTTTCTTGACCGTAGATGCTGATGTCACCAAGTTTGCCGCCATGAGATTCAACGAACTTTTCAGATTGGACAAACATCCCGCCCGACCCGCAACACGGGTCATAGATACGGCCTTTGTAGGGCTCCAACATTTCGACAAGGCAACGCACGACGCAGGACGGCGTATAAAACTGGCCACCGTTCTTGCCTTCGGCACTGGCGAATCGGGTTAGGAAATATTCGTAGACTCGCCCAAGCAGATCGACGGAACGATGCGTCTTTTCGCCTTCGCTGGTGGCGGTGAGCGAGATCGTGGCGATCAAGTCAATCAATTCGCCCAAGCGGTGTTTGTCCAACCCGGGGCGGGCGTAATCTTTGGGCAGGACGCTTTTGAGGCGTGGGTTGTCACGCTCGATAGCGACCATCGCATCGTCGACCAACTTGCCAATGGTCGGCTGTTTTGCGTTGGCTTGGAGATGCGTCCAGCGGGCATCTTTGGGAACCCAGAAAACATTCTCGGCGCGGTATTCGTTTTGATCTTCGGGATTGGCTCCCCGGTAATCGCCCACGCCCGCGACAAGTTTTTCGCGATGCTCTTCGAACGTGTCAGAAATGTATTTCAAAAAGATCAGACCCAGCACGACATGCTTATACTCGGCCGCGTCCATATTGTTACGGAGCTTGTCGGCGGCTAGCCACAGTTTGGCTTCGAAGCCGATGTTGGCGGTGGATTTGTTGTCGGCAGTCTTTTTCTTGGCCATCGATTTTTTCTTGCCTAACAAAAAGTTCCAAGACCAATGGCTTGGTATAGCTTGGCTACTTGGGATCGCTGCGAGGGATTTTGTACCGCAATGGATGATTGGAAACGAGACGATAACGCTTGGCGGTTGATTTGCGTGAAACGGGTCGGATAGTTTACCGCTTTCGCACCACCATTTCAGCGGGGCGCAGAGATTTTCCTTGGATCGACTCGTTCTCGCTCGGCCGTCCGCACGAACAGAAAAAATTCAGAACGGCCTGCAATTCAATATGCGGGTAATAGAAGTCACAACTCGGGAAGAATCGTGATGCGGCACTGCGTCGGCGGTTTCAGGGTCCTGAAGAATTTGGCGAAGTATTCAATATGCTGGTAATGATTGAATACTGCACGAATGTTGGACAGGGCCATTCAAATGGGCAAGTCGAGAGATTTCACCGAAGGCAGCAAAAGAAATCACAAATACCCCCGACACGATTCGAACGTGCGACCTCAGCTTTAGGAAAGCCGCGCTCTATCCAACTGAGCTACGAGGGCATCGCTTGGCCGAGCTTGTTTTCAGCAAGGATTCGGCAAAGGCTTTGAGACAATTTTGGATTGTTGGATGACGTTTGTCTATGGGACAAAAATGTGCGAAGGTTGCGAGGATCGAGTTTGAAGGAATCGCCCTATCGGAAATTGAGATAAACCGGCTAATTGTTGTCCGACCAGTGATTGCTTGTTTGAGATAGTAGCTTTTCAGCAATGGCAGGTTCGCTCGATGAAAGGTCGTTTTGTTCGGTCGGGTCTTGGTTGAGGTTGTAAAGTTCTAAACTAGCGACGAGAGCATTGGAATTGACGGCGGCTGGACTGGCTGTCGATTGTTCTGGAATTGGCTCCGAGTTGGAATCGGTGGTGTCAGGTGTTTTGGGTGATGGGTTTTTGGGAAGAGGAATATGCTGGATCAATTTCCAATCTTTCTCGATAATCCAGCGATAACGAAGGCTTGGTGAGGGGTCATCGATGGATGCGGCATCGTGATCGTAGATTTCTCCGAAAATCGATTGCCGGTTGGCGACGGCTGATTCGTCGAGCAAATTACAACCGGGTAGTTCTGGGGTAATTGGCAGTCCGGCAACGTGCATGGCAGTTGGGACCAGATCGATACTGGATACAAGGTGTGTAGTGTCGATTCGCGGTGCGATTTTTTTGGGCCAGTGAATCATGATGGGTGTCCGAACGCCGCCTTCGTACGGCGTGCGTTTGCTGCGCGGTGCGTACTGGCTGGCTTGCGTTTCGTTGATCCAGCCATTGTCGCAAACGAATACGATTGCCGTGTTCTCTGCGGCGTGATTGCGTTCGAGGATTTGCCTAAGCTCGCCAATGGTTTCATCGAACCACTCGCACATGGCCCAGTATTTTGCGACGGGTAGATGGGGTGTTTTGGCGATGTACTTGTCAAGCAATCGTTTGGGAGGATCGTGCGGCGTGTGGGGCATCATGGGCGCGTACCAGACAAAGAACGGTTTGCTTTGCTGAACGGAATGGGCAACGAATTTCTCGATGGGCTCTAACCCTTGGCGTCCTATTCGCAATCCATCGTCGCCGTGCCGAGCACCGCGTGCCATATCCCCGTGAGTCATTCCTTGATCAAATCCGCCGCGTCGAAAATTGCCTTCCCACCATTTGCCGGTTTGGAGACTTTGGTAACCCAACTCGTGGAGTCGTTTAGGTAACGTGTTGACTTGATCGATGTGCGCGATGTACTGTTCGCGGAGTTTTATGTATCGAGGGTCGGTCATGTTCCTTGCACCAGGAATTCCTTTCCAGCCATCCGGAACTTTCGGATCGTTGCCGACGATTTTGTGCTGGCGCGGATACATTCCCGAAATGATCGTGGCTAACGATGCACGGCAAAGTGAATCCGGTACGTAGCCTCGATGGAAGACCAGCGATTGGCGAGCCATTAAATCCAAGTTTGGTGTTTGGATATAGGGATGTCCCATGAACCCAAAGTCGCCCCAACCTTGATCATCCGATAAGATAAAGACGATATTCGGGGGCGGATCTGCGGCGACCGTCGGCTTCATAATCGGCATGGCGAACGCACAAAAAAATGCGATATGAGTAAGTAGCGAGGCGGGTCGTGACATGAGGTCGTTCACTTTTTCGATAGTTTATTTTGAGTGGCTGGCACCAGTTCTTGCCGATTCGTTACGTTGACATGAAGCGCAGGGCAAGTCAAGCTAGACCATCGATTGATGGCGGACAGCCAGACAAAATTTTTTGGTGTAGGTTAATTCAGGACTACTAAGTGCCAGCATGAAGAGCGATTGCGTCTGCCGAGGGATTGCCAACGTAGCTTGCTTGAGGGCGATTTCGTATTTATCGCGAGTTAGTCTGTTTGTTTTTGCTGCATGTTGGTGTCTTGGCGGGCGGGGCATCGCGCAGGAAAGCGATTTGGACCCGTCTACGTTTGATCCCGACAAGTTTACCTTTGTTCGCATTGTATACGACAGTGCTGGGGGGCCCGGCGAAGCTTGGTATGGTGGAGACGGTGGTTGGATTCCGCGATGGGCGACGGACCATCCGGACGGTGCCAAAAATTTAACTTGGCGGCTTAATCAGTTGACCACGATTAAAGCCAATCAGGGCACGCTGTTGCTTCGGTTGACCGATCCGCGATTGTTCGATTTTCCGTTTATCTTCATGAGCGATCCTGGCTGGCAAGTTTTGAGTCGCGAAGAGCAATTGGCGTTAAAGCAGTACCTTGATAAGGGCGGCTTCCTGTGGGTGGATGATTTCTGGGGCAAAGCCGAATGGGATAACTTGGAGCAGAACACGACGGCGCAAAACCCGGACTGGCAGTGGCGGGAGATTCCGACGGATCATCCGATCTTGTCGTGCGTGTATCCTCTCAAAGCTTGTCCGCAGGTGACGGCTTATCAATTTTATCGGCGCGGTGGTGTGCCTTACGATCCACCACAGCTTCACAAATGGCCGCACGGGGGTGTTGAGGAAATTTCCCAAGTACACTTTCGCGGCCTGTTCCATCCGGACGGGCGCTTGTTGGCAGTCGCGACGCATAACACGGATATTGCCGATGGCTGGGAACGCGAAGGAGAGAACCAAGAATTCTTTGAACGGTTCTCGGTACACGCTTACGCGCTGGCCGTGAATGTTTTGACGTACGCGATGACGCATTGACGGAGCAGGTTGGAGTTTAGTTCTTCGTTCTTAGTTCTTAGTTCTTGGTTCTTGGTACATTAGTACTTAGTACTTAGGGCTTATCGCTTTTAGTTTATTCGTAGCGGAGGGCTTCGATGGGGTCGAGGCGACTGGCGCGCCAGGCGGGATAATAGCCGAAACCAATACCGACTGCGGCGGAGAAGGCCAGCGATATTCCGGCGGCGGGCATACTGACGACGATCGGCCACGGTCGACCACTGGAAATAGAATTGATCAACATCGTCAGTCCAACAGAACCGCCAATACCAAGCAAAATTCCGATGATGCCACCGATGATCGACAGCACCATGGACTCGACCAAGAACTGACTCAAAATATCGATTGGCCGAGCACCGACAGCCATTCGGATGCCTATCTCGCGCGTTCGTTCGGTGACACTGACCAACATGATGTTCATGATCCCAACTCCGCCCACGACAAGCGAAATTCCTGCGATGGACGCGAGCATGGCCGTCATGGTGCCGGTGATAATACTGAACACACCAGCGATTTCTGTTGTGTTTTGGACTTCGAAATCGGCTGGCTGCCCCAGTCCGATGCGGTGACGTTCATTGAGGAGACCCCGAATTTCGACTTCGGCCAAGGCCATTATTTCGGTGCTTCGTGCCGATGCCAAAATGATGTCGACGTTGTTAAAGTTACTTCGCTGCAAACGTTTGCGGACCGTGGTGTATGGGAGCAAGATGATGTCGTCTTGATCTTCGCCGACAATGTTTGCGCCTTTGGCTTCCATCACACCCACAATCTCAAACGGAATCTTATTGATGCGAACCGATTTGCCAATTGGATTGGATGTCTGAAAAAGCTTCTTGACGATTGTTTGACCAATAACGCAAACTTTGTTCGAGTTGGCGATATCGCGTTGTGAAAAAAAGTCACCCAATCGAATTTGCGAATTGCGGACCAGCAAGTAGTCTTCGCCGACACCGACCGTTTGGCGCGGGCTGCAGTTAGCGTTGCCGTAAATGACTTGGCCTGAGGCAAAGACCATGGGGGTGGCGGCCAGGACGTTATCGCATTCTTTTCCAATGGCTGCTACGTCGTCTGGCGTCAGGGAAGGCACTGAACCGCGACGGGCACCGCGCGTTTGTTGATTGCCAGGAACGATGACGATGACGTTGGTTCCCAAGTTTTGAAACTCGCCTTGCACAAGTTGGCTGGCCGACAAGCCAATGGATACCATCGACGTTACGGCAGCAATGCCAATGACCACGCCGAGCACGGTCAAGCCGGCGCGCAGCTTGTTTTTGGCAAGTGCACGAAGGGCGATTCGAAAAATGCTGGCGATGGACATGGGGGAAGTGAAGTTTGAAGTTAGAAGGGTGAAGGCTTTGGTTATGGGGTGTGATTTGGTGGTGATTGTTCCCGCCCGGCAGGCGGGAACTACTGGGCAGGCGGGAACTACTTTAGGTTTTGGGTTGTTCGCCGACGACTAGGGCGTCGCTTTCTTTGACTTCGCCTTCGACCATTTCGGTAAAGCGGCTATCGGACATGCCGAGCCGGACGGCTTTGGCACGAAGTAGATCGCCTTCTTGAACCCAGACGTGTCGGCGGTTTCGGGCGCGATTTGATTCGGCTTTTTCCATCGCGCTTTGCGTTTTTTGGTTTTCCTTGGACTGTTCTTGCAAAGCTTCGGTACCATCTAGGATGGGGTAATCGTCAGGATGAACTCGTTTGCGATCGGGGTAAAAACGCAGCGCGGCGTTGGGGATTTTCATGATGTTGCTGGTCGAAGCAATTTGAAACGACAAATTAGCCGTCATGCCTGGAAGCAGCTTGGTTTCGGGATTCGGAGTTTCAACGATTACGGGATAGGTGATGACATTCTGTTCTTCTTTGCTACCCAGTCGCACCTCCACGATTTTGCCGCTTTCGAACAGCTCATCTGGATATGCATCGACTGTGAAACGAACGGGTTGGTTTTCTTTTTTGGCTTTGCGGATCAAGCCAATATCCGCTTCGTCAACCGAAGCGTAAATGTGGACTCGAGAATCGAGTTCGGGAGCCACAATAAACATTTCAGGAGTTTGAAACTGGGCTGCCAAAGTTTGTCCTGTGTCGATTTTTCGATCGATAACAATACCATTGACTGGCGAGCGAATTTCGGTGTAAGCCAAATTAGCTTCGGAGTTATCGAGTTGAGCTTGCGCTTGTTCGACCGCCGTCTCGCTGACCGTAATTTCCGCTTCGCGCGCCATGCGAGCGAACCGTAGCTGATCTAGTTCGGTTTCGGAGATGAAGTCGGAATTGGTTTGATCCAATTCGAGCGCGCGTTTTTCGTCGTTAGTCGCTTGTTGCAACATGGCTTGAGCACGTTTGACTTCGGCTTGACGAGTTCGCAAGATGGCTTTATCGCGTTGGACGCCAGCTTTATAGAGCGTGGGGTCGATACGTGCCATGAGTTGATTGACGGTGACTGGCGAATTGAAATCGACCTTCAGTTCCATAACCGGTCCGCTAACCGATGCCCCGACCGTGACCCGCCGGACCGGTTCCACTTTGCCGGTAGCGTTGACCACCAAAATCAAATCGCCACGGACGACAGGTTGCACGCGCCATTTCGGTAAACTCCGCTTGCGCAGGTATTCTTTTGACGGGAAGTAAATCGCCGTGCCGATTCCACCCAGAATGCTTAGGTAGAGAATCCATTTGAGAAGTGTTTTCATGCGTGAAATTCGAACCTGAACCGTGAATCTTGGAAACCCAAATTTGAACTAAATTGGCAGTTTTCGCTGGTTGCTAAAAAGAATCTATCGATCGTTAATTTCTGCAAAAAAATGCATAGTCGTTTTGCCAATTGGAGCGGTCGGAACTTTCTTCGATTTTGCTCAAACCTTGTAAGCGTCGAGAATGCTCGCCAAAGTGCCTTAAGAAGGAACCCTATCTGAGATTAATCCAAGAATATTTGAATGACACTGAGTTTGTCAAAAGAGTCTGTGAAAAGTCGACATGAAGTTGCAAAAGTAATGTGCTACTAGGATTTTTCGAGACACAGTACATCGAAACGTAGCCCCACCAACATAATATTTGGGTGGCTGCGCTATCTGATTGAGTTGGGTATGGATAAGAATTCCTGGGATCTCGTTCAGAGGTAGCCGTATTCGTCAAAGACAGCAGTTTTGAACATAGCAATAGGAACACGCGGGGAACGAGCCAGACCGACTTGCGAATAAACTAGAATTCTTGAACGAGGATCGTCACATTCAATTCGCAAACGTCTATTTCGCGCTGACGAACTTTCATGAATTGAAGCTCCCAACCCGGAAACCTGTGCCGTTCCATGGCAGAGGCTACCAACTTGTCATAACCCATTTCTATCGTGAAAACATCGGCCAGATCAACAACTAATCTTGGTCCATTGTAGTGGTGCTGTGCAAGAGTCAGTGCCGTCGCCGCCATCGACCAATCCGTCGATTACAATGGACAAGTCAACCGAAATCAGGTCGTCCCCGCCCAGTGCATATATTCTTACGAAATCAGAACTATCATTCGTGATGGTGTCCAATTCCAAGTTAGTCGTTTGATTCCTCAATTTTCGGGTGTATCGCGTCGAGGTGGGATTTAAGTATTGTAGACGCAGTGAGTCAGCACTCGACGTTCCATCGAATCGCAGCGTATCACTACCTTGTTGGCCATCAAGTGCATCATTTCCAAGATCGCCCATTAGGAAATCCGCTCCAGCGCCTCCTCGCAACGTGTCGTTTCCATTTCCTCCATATAAACGATCATCACCATCTTGGCCGTCAAGATAATCATGACCGTTGTTTCCGATGAGAACGTCGTTGCCATTTCCTCCAAACAAACTATCGTGAAAACTCCCTCCGCGAAGGATGTCGTCGCCGTCACCGCCCAACAATATTGCATAACCCGTGAATGCCACGGCAGACAGAATATTGTCTCCAATTCCACCTTCGATTTGCGACTCTTCGATACTAGTTAACCGAATGTTTCCGCCGTTGATGCTCGTCAGATTCTGATTGTTGATATACCAATCGGAATCGCCAGAAACGGAAATCTTATCAACCTCGCTTCCACCTGAGTATGCAAATCGACCACCAATTGCAGGAAGCAACAGATTATCATTTGTCACGCTCAATAAATCGGAGTCTCGCCCCGAGTTCACTGTGAGATTCTTCATGGAGGCAGCCGCAAGTCCACCTTCCATAATTCTCACAGAATCGTTTCCCGCGCCAGCAACTATAGAATCCTTTTCGCCAGTGTTGATGGTGACGTTTAGAATACCGCTCCAAATGATTGGAACAATGCTAATGTCATCGCTGCTCCCTGAGACTTTGGTCGCGACAGCACCGTTGAGTCCCATGCTTGCTTCGAGCGTCAAGTTGTCGCGACTATTTTGAGTTTCAATAGTTAGCGCGGCAAAGTTTGCTGCTGTGATTTGCTCGACGTTTTCAAAGAGGATGCTGTTTCCTGCAGCGACGATCTGGCTCAGTCCATTGCTAGTAGAAGAAGGACGATAAGTGAGCCCATATGCATTTGCTGCCTTCACGACGAGTTCATCTGTGGCTGTTTTCCCGTAGATGCGAATTCCGTTTGCAAGAAAAAACGCACCACCAATTTCTAGATCAATGGTAACTCGATTCGAAAAATCTTCGGCCCCAACGATTTCGATACCGCTCACCGAATTGAGTTTTACCGAGCTTATTATGGATTGAGATGCATTGTCATAAACTTCAGCAAACACCCCGTTTCGTCGGATCGTCCAGTCCACCGGACTTGTGTTCGGTGCCAGCAGCTTTAGGTTTTGATTCCATTTGCAAACAAAAGAACTTACGAAAGTTCCGCCTGGCTCTGGAACAATAAAGGATCCTGGCCCAGGATCGAAATCCACTCCGCCAGCACTCATCATCGTCCCTGTGAGGTAGATATTTCCTAAAGCATCTACGTCGAGACCTCTAGCATCTACACCACCAATCCCCTGCGAGCCCGCCGCCCAAACCAAAACCCCGTTCGGTGTTAGCTTTTCAACAAACATGTCATATTGGGAAAAACTGTCTAAACGGAAAAACCCTGGCCCTGGATCTAAGTCAGCATTAATTGTGTATGATCCCGACAGAACGATGTTCCCCGTCTTATCGACATCCAAATCGTATGCCTTTGCAGACGAAAGCGGCTTGGCCCAAACGAAGTTCCCAGCGCTGTTGAGTTTGGAAATAAACACTCGGTCATTCAATCCGTCTCCATCCAAGAAAAATTGTCCCGGGCCTGGATCAAAATCTTCTCGGTTAACGTAATTTCCAATGGTGTAGACATTATTGAGGTGATCGGCCACGGTCGCGGTTGCCCGACCGCCAATAGCTTTTGCCCAAACAAATTGACCCGTGCTATCAAGTTTGGAAATGTATGTATACAGGCCCGAAAGGTTGAATGTCCCAGCTCCAGGGTCGAAATCTCTCGATTCAGTACCATCGACTTGGAAGCCGGTTGTGTAGATGTTTCCCTCTGAATCTATCGCGATATCCGTGGCAACGGAGACACCAAATCCCTCGAAATGTTTTGCCCAAATGTAGTTGCCGTTTGAATCAAGCTTCAGAATAAACGGATCGTGACCTACGGATTGTAGAATATCAATACCAGGCCCTGGATCAAAATCGGCCGTGTTTAAGAAAGTGCCCGTCACTAAAACATTGTTCGCTCCATCTATTTTGAGGCCTTTTACATACACATCATTCGGTTGCCCGACTTGCTTGGCCCATGCAAAATTTCCATTACTATCAAGCTTAAGAATAAACATCGCGTTGCTACTCGATGTCGTCAGTTCAAAAGTTCCCGGGCCTGGATCAAAATCAACTGTACCAGAAAAAGTGCCGCAAACATAAACACTGCCATCGGCATCCAAACCGATACCAACGCCACCATCAAACCAATCCCCTCCCACACTCTTAGCCCAAACAAAATTGCCCGTTGCGTCGAGTTTGGATATGTAGACGTCTTCATTGCCAACACTCGTCAAGTTAAAGATTTGTGGCCCAGGATCGAAATCGACGGTTGACCTGTAGTATCCAGTTGAATACGAATTGCCAGCAACATCACTTACGATGGAAAAGCCTTCTTCGCTATCGAGCCCGGCAAACGACGTTGCGTATGTCATCTCCGCCGTCAACAAATCGCGACTTTCAAGGATTTCCATTCGCAAGGATTTTGACTTTGATCCCTCAACCTCGCTAGCGCCGAGTGATGCCGTTAAATACTTTTTAACTAGCCGAAGAATTCGCTTGCTGGACTTTTTACCGCCGACGGAAAGGCGAGAAGGCATATTTTTACTTCCTAGATTCACAACAAGGATGCAGGGTCAGACAAATCTTCTCATGCGGAAGACGATTATACGAGGAGGCTCTTTCTCCAAAAGAAAATATGCGTGCGGAATCGCCTTCGCAAGAGCTTTTACGAAGGCAACCTCTATCACTACTTATACCAACTCCATTTCTGCATTTCAACAAATCTCGTTCAGAAATATGCCTTTCTATATCGTGCCACAATTCCTTTCCAACGTGGTGTGGCGGTTTTTTGCAATCTTGACGGCTGTTTGCTAGAGTATGTGATCTGTTGAACAAGTCGTCGTCGAAACCATTTGGGTTTTTCAGAACGACAACAATTTTCGAACCCTACCCCGCAGGAAACTACTCATGTCCCCATCCAGAACTTCACGTCGTGGCTTTTTGAAAAAGTCGGGTACGACGCTTGCCGTTGGTGCTGCTGTTCCCTATTTTGCTTGGAACGAAAAAGCTTTTGCGAATCAAGACAAGAATGACCGTCCGCGCATCGGCTGCATTGGTGTAGGCAGCATGGGCAGTGGCGATGCCAAAGGGCACGCGGGCTTTGGCGATATCTTGGCCGTGTGCGACGTCGACAAGAATCACGCCGAAGCCGCCAAGAATGACGACGGCATCGGAAAAGGTAAAGCGGATGCGTACGAAGATTACCGCAAAGTACTCGATCGCAAAGACATCGATGTCGTCAGCATCGTGACGCCCGATCACTGGCACGTCAAAATTGCAATCGAAGCTCTCGAGGCGGGCAAGCATGTTTTCTGCCAAAAGCCGCTGACGTTGACTTTGGAAGAGAATCAGCTCATCCGCAACGCCTGCAAGAAGCATCCGAAATTGATCTTTACTGTTGGTACGCAACAGCGAGACGCTCGACAATTGTTCCTTCGCGCGGTCAACATGGTTCACAAGGGACTGTTGGGCAAGATCAACACAGTCACGTGTAGCATCGGTGGCGGTGATGTCGGCGGTCCATTTGCCAAGAGCGCGGCTCCCGCAGAATTGAACTGGGACATGTGGCTGGGCCAAGCTCCCAAAGTCGATTACATCAAAGAACGCTGCCACTATCAATTCCGTTGGTGGTACGAGTACAGCGGCGGCAAGTTTACCGACTGGGGCGCCCACCACGTCGACATTGCGACTTGGGCACTCGGTGAAGACAAAGAAGGCAGCGGACCGATCGAGATCGACGGTACCGACTCCAAACATCCGGTCAAATACGAACACGGCTACGCAACTGTCGATGATCATTACAACACGTCGCAGGATTTTGCCGTGAAGTGCAAATTCGCAAGCGGCACGGAAATGATCGTCACCAGCCGCGGCGACAATGGCGTTACGTTCGACGGCGAAAAAGGTCGCATCTTTGTCAGTCGTGGAGCCATCAAGGGCAAACCGATCGAAGAGAATTGGGACAAGGACGCTTACTCTGACGAGGACGTCACCAAGCTCTACAAAGGCAAGCCTCACGAGGGCCACAAGAGCAACTTCTTCCGTTGTGTGCGCGAAGGTGGTTTGCCGGTGAGCGATGTGTTTACTCACGTGCAAGCGATGGCGACCTGTCATCTCTCCGCGATTGCCGCACGGCTTGGCCGATCGATCAAGTGGGATCCAAAAGCCGAGAAAATCATGGGTGACGATGAAGCAGCCAAATTCTTCGCTCGAACGCAACGAGCAGGTTTCGAGATTCCCAAGGTCTAAGAAATCTCGATTTCGAATCGTGGCTTAAAGTAAACTTTCCAACTCACGCCGGCGGGGATCAAAAACCTGACCGGCGTTTTTCGTGGATCGATCACCATCGCATGACTGCCGTACCCCAAGTCAGACCAGCACCGAAACCGCAGAGCAAGAGTAGGTCGCGCGAGTGAATACGGCCAGCGACAAAAGCCTCGTTCAATACTAGCGGCATCGTGGCCGAAGAAGTGTTGCCTAGCCTATCTACATTGACGAACAATCGTTCAATCGGGATTTCAAAGTCCGCCGCTGCGGCTTGAATGATTCGGGCGTTGGCTTGATGCAGCACGAGCAAATCAAGGTCCTGTGGTGTCAGTCCCGCATGCAGCAGGACTTCGTGGGAACTTTCGACGATCATGCGCACGGCCCATTTGAAAACGGATCGGCCGTCCATGCGAAAGAAGTTTCGTTCGTTGGAAAGGCATTCTTCTGAGAATGGCTCGCGACTGCCACCCGCGGGGATCTTTATTAGGTCTTGGCCGCTACCGTCGGCGCCGAGTGTATAACCCAAAAAGCCTTTGGCCTCAGGTCCTTCGGCATTGTCGGCGACCACCAGCACGGCGCCGGCGCCGTCACCAAACAGCGGATACGTTTTTGGATCGTGAGGGTTTACGGTGCGCGTCATGATGTCGCTGCCGATCACCAGAATTTTTTTCGCGCAACCTCCGCGAATAAAATGGGCGGCGGTTGTCAGGGCGTACATGAAACCGGAACATGCGGCGTTAACGTCCATCGCGCTGGCCGTGCAGCCTAGTCGTCCTTGGACAATGCATGAAGTCGAGGGTGCCAAATGATCGGGCGTAATGGTCGCGACAATAATCATGTCGAGTTCCGAAGCTTTGACCGACGCGCGTTGCAAGCACTGAATGGCTGCTTCGTAAGCCAAGTCGCTGCAAGCTTGATCGGGGGAGGCGCGTCGGCGTTCGTGAATTCCGCTTCGCTGGACGATCCAATCGCTATCGCAACCGAGTTCGTCCAAGTCTTCGTTTCGAACAATGTGTTCCGGCAAATAGGCGCCCGTCGCGGCGATCGAAAATCCTGTAAGCCTGCCGACTCGATTCGATCGGCGTTCAATACGCTCGTTTAGCGACGAGGACGGGTCGACCGTCTCGGCAATTACTTTCGAAAGCGTTTTTGGAAATGATGGCATACAACTCTTGCTTGAAAATCATCTGTTTCGCCGACGTTTCCCCTGACTTTTAGGACTCTTACAAAAGTAAATCAATCCCAATGCCACGGTGTCGCGTGAAACTTCATCAACTATTTGTGTCCCAATCCTCTGACAACGTCAATAAACCTGCAAATTTACTTGCTGGGAAATCTGTTTTCTGCGGGAAAAATAACCTACAGCAATTACGTTGGTGAAATGGCATTATCGCGTCGCCTAATGCTATTCCACTGAACCCGAACGTATGGAACGACTCAAGCATCCCGATCCAGCTATCTTTCCTTGGTGAACCTCGATGAGAAACCAGCAAAGCCATTTCACGGTAGTCAGACTGGCATTGCCGTGACTTCAATCGCTTCAACGCCAGCTTTTTTGTTCGGACGCTCC
The DNA here is from genome assembly GCA_031374825.1 of Pirellulaceae bacterium. Classification (GTDB taxonomy): domain Bacteria; phylum Planctomycetota; class Planctomycetia; order Pirellulales; family Pirellulaceae; genus JANMGV01. The sequence continues at coordinate 181,664 of JANMGV010000001.1, read as the reverse complement.
CAGTAATGATTCGCAGTGGGTCAAGTCGCGAATATGGTCGAAGCAATGATTGTGTCGCGGTGAAACAAAAAGCAGATGTTCGGAACAGAAACGTAATGATGCGACTGCGATTTGGTGATACAGCATTCTCCAACTCTATTCCCCAACCCAGCGAAATGCTGTCGTCAAGTCAGCGATCGTTGGAGGATGTTCGATGGGATCATGGAGACGTGGTTCCGGTGGGGCTAGCCCCGCAAAGCATGCTTTGGTTTTCTTGTGAGCCAGTGTGAACTGCTGTCAAACGCAATATTTAGCATCATTTTGGCTTATCCGAGCCGTGTTTTTTGGTCTTTTTGGCAAGCTTAAAAGGGTTTGCCCGAGCCCGATGGAGAAATATTGGCTTGCACCCCCTTAAGAGGGTGTCGGAAGAAATCTACAGCTATAGGATAGAACTTTCCTGACGGTTGGTTCGACCCTTTCATGGACCTCCAACCGTTTCTAATTTATTTCCCGTAGCATTAGAAAGAGTAGCCGCCAATGTGCTTGCTGGCCATTCAGTATCGATTGGTTCAGGACTGTCCCATTCTCGTTGCGTCGAATAGAGAGGAGTTTTTTGATCGTCCAAGTCATGCACCGACAATTCAATCAGGCAAACCTCGCGTGTTGTGTCCAACGGATCAACGTGCAGGTGGAACTTGGTTGGGAGTCAATCAGCATGGAATGTTTGTAGGCTTGTGTAATCGTCGATCTGCGAAATCCCTTATCGGGACGCGTTCGCGGGGATTGTTGTGCAAAGAAGTTCTACGAACGATTACGGCTCGTAAAGGTTTAGAAAAGGCTTTGGAAGATCTTGGTCGCCATCAGTTCGAGGCCTTCAACATGGTCATTGCCGACCGTGAAGCTGGCTTTGTGATCCATTTTGATGGCGAACCAGAAATCGTGGACATGCATCCCGGTTTGAACATTATTGGAGCGAACAACATGAACGACTCCAAGGATGAACGCGTTGCCATGGCCCGACGATTGTTGACTTTGCAAACGCTGGATTCACCGGTCAAATTCTTGGCCGTTGCCAGCAAGGTATTCGCTCGATCGCCAACGGCGCCGGGCCGAGCCAGCATGGTTATCCGAGGCGCGGATTACGGAACGGTTAGCAGTTCGCTCATTGCACTTGGCAACAAGCCTCGCGATGCGATTTTCCAATACTCGGACGGGGCGGCAGACAAGGCAAAGTACGAAGACTACTCGCCTCTGCTCAGGGATATCCTGAGTCGCGGTTTGCGTGAGTCGCGTGCGAAAGTGACGAGTGCTTAGGAGAAAGACGCCTAGCCTGTCGCAAAATTGAGAGCTCAATTTTCAAAGCCAGCTTGGTCATATCCAAGCTGGTTTTTTTATCATCCAGCCGCGATTAGCTAATTTCCGGACGATGGTGGGCTTACCTCAAGCTCTGTGGAAATGAGATCGATCTCATTTCCATTCTCCGTGCGAAGGATAATGCTCTGCATTTCCTTGCCACCTGGCTCCTGTTGCACGATCAAGCGACCTTTGCCGTTGCTGCCAACGACATCGAACACGATCGCTCCTGCATTGCCTTTTTGGCTTTCCTGTCCCGATGCCATCAAGTTCGTTTCAAAAGATTGGACAGTGCCGATCTCGGACATGAAATCCGGATTTGTCTCGACCATGCTACGTACTTGTCCGGCCAGCGCTGTTTTGGCTTGGCCAACACCCCAAACTCCCATTGCGACAAAACCGCCACAGCACAACAATCCGAGCCCACCGAAGATACCCAAAACGATGAGAACGATTTTCAATCCACTCGATTTCTTTGGTGGAACGGGCTGTTGAAAATTAGGGCTGAAGTTGCCAGCACCGCCGTCATTCATGTCAGTCGCCATAATCTCACCTTTTTCTTCCAAAAAATAATCCTTGGTTTTCTTTATAGCTGGCTCCTGAACAAATGCCTACTAGGCAAGCTCCCAATGTGTTCGCCCTTTACATGACGCTGGTAGTCTTCGCGATGCCTATGATATGATTGGGTCGTTGGAAAAGGGGCGGCAGAAAGACTGTTCGAGCTGGCGCAAACTAACAAAATGGAATGAAGGAATTTTTGATGAGCGATCAGACTGAACCGGACAACGCGACGCAACAAACTTGGAAGCCCCTCAATGCACGGCAGCGACGCGTTCTTGGGACCTTGATGGAAAAATCTAAGACGACGCCAGACGCTTACCCCATGTCGTTCGCGGGACTCACTACTGGCTGTAACCAGAAAAGCAATCGTGCGCCCATCATGAACTTGACGCAAGAGCAAGTCGAAGAGACTGTCCACCAGATGCGTTTGTTTGGATCGGTTACTTTGGTCCAAGGCTCCGGGCGAGTCGATAAGATTCGGCATAACGGGTACCAATGGCTGGGGCTGAACAAGGTCGAGGCAGCCGTAATGACCGAATTGCTGCTGCGAGGCGAGCAAACTTTGGGTGAGCTTCGCACTCGTGCATCCCGCATGGAACCTATTCCGGACTTGGACCAATTGAAAACGCTACTGGATGGACTCAAGGAACGGGGTTTAGTTGTCGAACTGACTCCACCGGGACGTGGGCAACTGGTAACCCACAACATTTATCCGGAGTGGGAATTGGAAGCTTTGAAAAAGGTTGTCGCTGCGGGCGGTATTTCGATTCAATCTGACGAAGATGACGATACTCCCGTTCAAGCTGTTTCTGGGGCCAGCGGAACATCTTCAGGACTTTCAGCCCAGGTGTCGGAACTTAAGCAAACCGTCGAACGGTTGTCCGAAAGAATCGCATTCCTAGAAGAGCAACTTGGCGTCAAGCTTTCCCAATAATTGTTCCTATCCGTCTTAAGATTATGAATTCTCGCAGCGGGCATCTTGGTCCGAATGCGGCCAAGTTTGATATCCGGAGCCTAAGTGTATCACGATCGGAAAAAGTTCTTTGTAGGGGCAGCTTGCGGATTGACTGCCGCCATCGGATATACGGCCACCAACGTCTGCCTGCGACAAGTATCCAGTTTGGATCCTTTCTTTGTTTCGGCTATTCGGGCTATACCGTCGGTTCTTATTGTTCTACCGTTGATTGCCAGAAGGTTGATGCGAGGCAGCCGAGTACTTAATGGTATGCAACACGTTGGAACTCTGTTAGTGACCGGCATCATAGCCCAAATCTGTGGCAACGTTTTCTTCCAAGCATCGCTCGGCGTCGTCGGCGTTGCGATCGCAGTTCCGTTAGTACTGAGCACGATGATCGTTTCGGGTGCGGTGATTGGATGGCTGGTACTTGGCGAACGAGTCGGTGTCAAAACGCAGTTTGGGATGGTATTGTTAATCGTTGCGCTTGTATTTTTTTCGCTAGGTGCACGGCAAGCACAGATGCAGATCAATCCGGTAAGTGTTCCAACCCCTGGAGACGCATCGATTCTTTGGTTGGCAATCGCTGGCAACATGTTAGGTGGTTTGTCTTATGCGTTTCTTGGTTTGAGTATGCGTCGGGCATTTCAAGCTGGAATGCCGATCGAAACTGCGATCCTGATTCTGTCCACAATCGCGGTGATCTTGCTTTTCGGCATATGCTGTTTTCGGATCAGTTGGGATCAAGTCGAGCAAGTTACGTCGCAGCAGTGGACGTTGATGATTGTCGCAGGTGTGCTCAACGGTTTATCGTTTATTTTGCTTGGCATTGCACTGCGAAATTTGCATCTGGTGTTCGCTCAAATGGTCAATGCAACTCAAGCGACATTGGCGTCTATTGCGGGCTATCTCGTCTTTGCGGAACCGCTGACGTCCAACTTGATTATTGGGTTGCTGTTTACCATCACAGGCCTGACGTTAGCCGGGCTTCAAAAGAAGCCTGCAATCGCAGAAAAAACTACTGGCTTACAATCATCGTAAAATGCGAACCGCTTTTCTTGAAAACGGAGGTGTGGACTTTGGGCACGGCTCGCAGAGGCCGGGATATTATCAACTGGTTGAGTCAGGGATTGGGCGGCGGCGGCACTGGAGCAATCCCGTCACCAGCGGCAAGAAGTTTGATGCAACAAACTATCGCTTGCGGCGAACGCCTTCTCGGATGCGTTGCAGCCAGCCTCGCTGTGAAAAAGCGGAGTCGGTATCTGGATTTTGGACGTTGTTGCGTTCTGTGATGTACGCGTCGCCACCCGCTCCATTGGAATCGTCGGGGCTGGCGAATTGCGCTAGGTAGTCCGCCCAATAGCTTTCCAATAAGCGTTGGCAAGCAAGCAGGCGACCTTGGTCTAACTCGGTCTTGGCCAAGAACATCTCTGCTCGCAGAGACCGTCGTTCGTCCTCGGTAATGAACGTGTCATAGAGTCGAACGTTGTCCACCCAAACGACGCCGGTTCCCGTAACATCGATGGACAGTCGCAACTGTCGGACTTGATCGGGCGGCACATCCAGGATCAAGGGCAAGAAAACTGGGTACCAGCCATTGGTATCTGTTTGGAGAACAGGTTGGAACGCGACATGGCGCTCGAACCGCTCGTCATTCTGATTTTTGCCGACGACGGAAAACTGGATATTCTGTAATGGGCGAGTAGCGTCGATGCGAACATAAGCAGCGACTGCCAGTCTTCCAGAAAGCGGGGAGGGGACCACGTCGCTTTGAATCCAAATAGGAACTTGGCCGCGATTTTCGATTCGCAAGCTATGATCACCCAAGTAATGGACGTCGGGATCTAGCGTCACACTGCCACTTGGCAACATCGAGCTTGTCCAGCCAACCGGGAGGATTTGATTCTTTTGACGGAGTTCAAAATCACCGTTCAACAACTCTGTTTCCGCAACGCTTGGCTGCGCGGCCGTATTCAACTGCAAGGTGAGCTGTTGCAATTTTCGGTCGAGGTTAGCGGGTGTCTGCGGCTCAGGAAAATGGACCCAATCAGCGAGGCGCAACGAACCTATCGGCATACGAAATGCCCTGATGCTGTACGGCGGCACTGGCAAGATATCGAGCGACGCTTCTGTCTGATTAGCGGGCATCGGCGAAAGCCATTCTACTCCTTGTTTTGACGTGCCCTGCCATTGGAGACGGAACGTTTCTTGCCACGGAGCTTGATTGATCAAGACAAAGTAACTGTGGCCTTGATAATCGCCGGATCGAACGACGGCGTTGGACAATTCGCCCCCGTCGCTCGATGACTTGAGCGTTTTCAATTTGGTGGGCGGTAATTTTGTCCATGCAGCCAGCAAATCACGGCATTGGTTTTCTTGACCAACGTTGGCTTGCCAGCCGCCCTCGGCCAAAACCAAACAGTCATCGGCTGCAAATCGACGAGTCAATCGCGACCGCGCTGCATTGCCGGTGAAACTGAGTTGGGGAAAAATCAAGGGATCCCATTTACCTTCGGCAAAAGGACCTGATCGATCGGAAACATCCAATCGAATCGGCTGAGGTTGTTGATTCAACTGCGCTCCTGAAACGGGTGGATACGCGAACGCTTCGTCGAGCCTCGTGTTGAACGCGGATTGCCAGGACCAGCGGCCTTCGCTGAACGAATGCAGCGGTTGCCAACTTTCGCCGCGGAGGGCAACGATCATTGAATGATTTGTAATCCGCTGCAGATCGGCACCATGGCCATTCAAGATAATCAAGGGGTCGGCAAAGGCGGCGACTGGATCGACAAAGTCTGCGCTCGATGGCGCGCTTTGGAAAAATCCGCTCGTCAGGAGAAACAGCTTTCGATTGCTACCTCCTAGTCGCTGAGCGAGCGCCTCGTAGTGATCAGCAAGCTTGGCAGACCTCCACTGCAACCATTGATTTCTCAGATTTCGATCCGAGGCGATTGTTCGACTCGATAGATTCTGTGAAGTCATTTTTTCGAGCGTTTCTGAGAATTCTGCGATCGAAACATCGTCATAACCCCACGCGTCGCCGGCGAAACAAAAATGACTTTGCGGCCCCAATCGCAAGGCAATGCCTTTCCACGAAGGGTGCTCGCGGTATCGTTCCGTCATTTCGTCGAACAGCGATGCAAAACAGGTTTGGACTTGGGAATTGATCGGTTGATAACGTTCGCCTTTGACCTCCGGTCGACTATCGAATTTGCGATTGGGTAAGTCAGCGGCTTCTTGCAACAAGCCCGGTATCCCATGCCGTATCTGGTCATCTAAAATCGGAATCGGGCTGTTCAAGTCAAAACTCGTGACTAATTGCAGGCCTTCTCGATCAAATACGCGAAGCAATAATTCGATCACGTCTTTGGGCATTGGATCGCGGGCGTCCGAAAAGAACGCGCCGTTGTCGTAACGCGGCGTGGACTGGATGATTTTCGACGGGAACAGGGTTCCGCCTTCGGATGCCACTGTAACGATCGCACCGTTGTAGCCCGCCCAATGGCAATACTCGGCTAGTCGATTTGCCATTTGATAAAATGTTTGCCAGTCATCGAACGACTGCCGCGTAAATTCGTCTCGGGCATCGGCAGCGCCAAAAAGCTTGTTGAGGAATGGTCGATCTAGATGCACTGCGACTAAGCGTTGGGAGAATTGCGTTTCGATGTTAGAGAGACGGCTTTGCGGACCCTCTAATTGCTGCGGGCCTGCAAGCAGTTCGATACTCTTCACATGGGCTGATAGTCGTCCATCGGGATTGTAAAGCAAAAGCTGGGGATGGGTTGTCTTTGGCCAGAAAACAAACTGGTGATCGATCGCATCGCCGCTCGCCGCCTGTTGGGCTGGAACGAGTATTCCGGTATCCAAGTTGAGAGGCCGGACATTACCAACGGAATCGGGATCAAGAATCGACATAGCAAGCCGCATTGGATGCCCCGCCATACAATGCACCGCGATTTGATAAGGGCGACCAACGTCGATTTCACCGATGTCACAGGTTGTCCAATTTTGAGGTGCGATCGACAGGGGTGTTTGGGCACCTTCGCGATTACTCGCAGAAAAGTCCTCTTCCCAAGCTCTCTTTTTGAAATCGGTGAAGCGATTAAAATCGGCCCATGGTTTTTGCGGTTTGCTATCGCCACTTGGTTGGATCGATCGTATCGCTCGCCAAGCACTTGCGTCATGACGGCGCGGGGAGGGATCGATTACCACAAACTGAACGGATCGTTCCGTATGCGTTAGGCCAGTAACTAGATTTCCGAGCAACCGACGAGGTTCGAGGCGCAATCGCAATTGATAAACGCCTTCGACTAACGGAATTTGCATTGGTCCAACTTGGAGCGGACCGAAATTTCCTGCTGAGTCAATTTCGATATTTCGAGTATCGTGAATCAAGTTTTTTGACGCCGCAGTTCCCGTTACTTGGATTTGCAAACGCAAACTTGTTTCCGAAAAGCCGGTGTGAACTCCTTCGACGGTTGGATTCCAAATCTCACCTGGGCTGAAAACCAATTGTGTGCGAGCGGGGTCGACGCGCAGCCGATCACCGGGCGCTCGTTCGATGAGCAAGCGATTGCCGGTTGAGTCGACTTGATGAACATGCTTTTTCTCGATCAGCGTTTCCAACGTGATTGTTTGAACCTTGTAAGGTTCGCGCGACGAGTCTTGTTTGAGTTCGATCGCAACTTGGCTCGTACGGTCGCCGACGATTTCGATATCGAATCCTTCGAACCCAGTTTCGGTCAGTGAGTCAAACGCCAAGGAATTCGAATTCACGCTGAATACCGACGCAATACTGTGCGGAAGGGTTCCTAGGGGCCGAATAATCCGAAGCTGTCCCTGATCGATACGGACTTGACCTCGATAGCGACGGGCTTGTCCGCCTCCCAAGATGACCCTCGCCACAATGTTCACGGATTCGTCTGCAGAGGCCTGAATATTCAGGGCAGCTAAAAGGAGCGTGATCAATCCAACGCGCAGCAGCGATCGAAGCGTTTCGCCCATACCGAGCGAAACGGAACTACCAATCCAGTCTTTGGGGCCAGTTTGCCCGTTCATTTTATGCCGCGAAAAATGCGATATCCCTTGGTCGTGAATCTGAAATGGATAGCCGCAACGATGTATTAGCTAAAATCAGCCAACCACCCGTATTTAGTTAACCACCCTACAACAATTTGCTGAAGGGATTTGTTTTTCTGTCGTTGTTATCGTTCTTGTGTGCCGAATCATGCGATACTGTGCTTTCGTTTTTGCCTGACGAATTTTTCGATATAGCCTGACGGGCACAAAATAATCGGTCGCAATGGTCGATTGGAGTTTAGTAAAAGCAAGGCTGAGCAATCCACAGTGATTTTGAACAATATCATCAAAGGACGTAATCTTTCGACCAAATGCTGGCATTGTTTGCTTTGAACGCGAATCAATTGCAAGCATACTGTTAATGCATTCTTGATCGATTTTTGGAAAAGAGCTCGTTGGATTTTCAATGTTCGGCTCAGCTACAAGTAATCTTTTTTCTTGGCGGAAACAATGCGAATCACTCATCATGGCGCCCATGAAGGCGTTACGGGATCTTGTCATGAATTGCACTTCACGGAAAAGCGATCGGTATTAGTTGATTGTGGACTTTTCCAGGGACTTGATGCGCGGAATCATCCGAACCCTGAAATTGATTTTCCGTTGGACGATGTCGATGCGTTGCTGGTGACGCACGTTCATATCGATCACATTGGTCGTATCCCGTATTTGCTGCAAGCTGGTTTTAACAAGCCGATTTATTGCACGCGACCAACCGCCAAATTGATTCCTTTGATGCTGGAAGACGCGATCAAGCTCGGAATGACGCGCAAGACGAGTGTCGTGACGGGAATTCTGTCGGACCTAGGTCGGTTGTTACGACCTGTTGCCTACGATCAATGGGAGAAACTTGATGGTGGCCTTCGGATTCGATTTCAACCGGCGGGCCATGTTCTTGGTTCTGCTTATATCGAAACGGAATTCGGTGATGAGCGGTATGTCTTTAGCGGCGACATAGGCTCTCGTTTAACGCCTATTCTGAACGAACCGATCAGCCCAGAACGCGCCGATCTGTTGGTCATGGAAAGCACCTACGGGGACCGGAATCACGAAGGGCGCGATCAGCGCGTAAAAAACCTCGAAGCGATCTTATGCCGGACTTTAGAAAACCGCGGTATCACGATTATCCCTGCGTTCAGTTTGGGTCGCACGCAAGAACTGTTGTACGAGATGAATCATATCTTCGAAAATATTGAAAAGTGTCAATGCGTTTCCTTGCTCAAAGCCGTCGATGTCATCGTTGATTCGCCGCTGTCGTTCCGCTTGACGGAAATTTACAATCAGATGCAGGACTACTGGGACGAAGAAGCTCATGAGGTCATGAAGATCGACAAACAGCCGCTTGTCTTTAAGAACTTGTTTGAAATTGACAAGCACGGTCAGCATCAAGGTACGATTGACTACCTGAAGAGCCACAAACGACCCGCAGTCGTGATTGCAGGAAGCGGGATGTGTACCGGAGGCCGCGTGCTGGACTGGTTGAAGAATTTTATTGGCAACCCGCTAACGGACATCGTCTTTATTGGCTATCAGGCGATCGGTACGAATGGACGAATCATTCAAGACGGCGCACCGACTGTTCGCATCGATGGCAAGTCCTACCCTGTTCATGCAAAAGTCCATAGTTTATCTGGATATTCGGCTCACGCCGATCAGTCCGATTTGATTCGTTTTGTTCAAGGTATCAAACAACCTCCGAAAGAAATTCGCTTGGTTCACGGGGAAGCAACTGCCAAGCAAGTTTTGAACGGAAAGCTCACCGAGTTAGGTTACACTGTTAGAGAAGCACCATTTACTTAGTTGACGGTTTCTCCGAGTCACTTTTTTCCGTTCGATCCGGTTAGGAATTGTTTTCATGTGTGGAATCACGGGTGGAGTTTGGACCGATCCTAGGCGATCGATCGACCGTGAGGTTTTGGATCGCATGACGGATTCGCTTGTTCATCGCGGCCCAGATGATCGAGGAACGTATTATCGCGAATGGTCTCACGATGGCTTGGGAAAAATCATCCCTGGAGTTGGCTTAGGTTTTCGACGTTTATCGATTATCGACTTGTCCACCGGCCATCAACCTTTGTGCAACGAAGACGGTTCCATCCAAATCGTATTCAACGGTGAGATCTACAATTACCGCGACCTACGCAGAAGGCTGGAAGGTTCGGGACACCAGTTCCGAACGGAGTCAGATACCGAAACCATCGTGCATTTATACGAAGACCTCGGGCTCGAGTGCTTTGAACATCTCAACGGGATGTTTTCCATTGCGATTTGGGATGACCGTCAACAGCAACTGGTCCTTGCCCGTGATCGCATGGGTAAAAAGCCCTTGTATTACGCTCGACGCGCCGGTCAGTTGGTATTCGCCAGCGAGCTCAAGGCACTCGCTTGTTTGACGGACTTGCCTCGCCAAGTCGATCCTGGTGCCATCGATCTCTATTTGACTTATCAGTATGTACCCCATCCGCACACGATCTACAAAGGCATCAATAAACTCGCACCGGGCCATGTTGCCACATATCGGCACGATCGATTCGAATCCAACAGTTTCTGGAATATCGACTGGTCGCAACAAATGCCGATTTCGCGCGACGATGCGATCGACAAGGTCCGTCACTTGCTGGACGATTCGGTCCGCATTCGGCTGCAGAGCGATGTACCTTTAGGCGCTTTTCTATCGGGAGGGATCGATTCGTCGTTAATTGTTGCGCTCGCTCAAAAGCACATGCAACAGCCGATCAAGACATTTTCGATTGGCTTTCCCGTCAAGGACTACGATGAAACCCATTACGCACAGATGGTCGCCGATCATGTCGGCAGCGAACATCGGCGATTCGAGGTAACGCCCGACGCAATCAGCGTTTTGGAAAAACTCATCTATCATTACGACGAACCGTTCAGCGATTCATCGGCTATTCCAACATGGTATTTGGCGGAACATACTCGGCAGCAAGTCACCGTGGCCTTGAGCGGCGACGGCGGAGACGAGTTGTTTGCGGGCTATGACCGATATCGCGCTTTGTGGTTGAGTCAATTAACGCACAAGATGCTGCCTTTGCACGCGATTCTCAATAGCCCATTGATTCAAGGCCTACCGTCATCGGATCGCCAGCGTTCGTTTGTTCGTCGCGTAAAACGATTTGGCGAAGCGCTTGGTCAGTCGCCCGTCCGACGCTACATGAACTGGATTCAGATATTTGGCGAAGCGCAGCGGACGGCACTTTACCGCGAAGATTTCATCGAACAATTACCGAATCGCGATCCGGTGAACTTCCTGGAGTCCGCTTGGAAAAAGTCCGGGAATCGGGACGTCGTGGCTCGCGCGTCTATGTCGGATTTGCAGACGTATCTCCCTTGCGACCTCATGACCAAAGTCGACATTGCTTCGATGGCCCATTCATTGGAAGTGCGGCAACCGTTACTCGATTATCGTTTGATTGAATTAGCCGCGTCGTTGCCGACCGAACTTAAATTCCGTCGAGGGCAAGGTAAACTGCTGCTGCGTGATGCTTTTCGCGATCTATTGCCGGAAGCCATTTGGCACCGCAAGAAAATGGGATTTGGCGTTCCTATTGCAGAATGGTTCAAAGGACCGTTGAAGGCGATTACCGAGTCGACTCTGCTTTCGCCCGACGCCCGCTGCCACGCCTACTTTCGTCGTGAAGCCCTCGAACAACTCGTCAAGGAACACATGACGGGCCGAAACAACCAAGGTTATCGGCTTTGGAATCTTTTTATCCTAGAACATTGGTTGCGGCGATGGACGTAAAAATCATCGTGCAATGAGAATTCGCAGGCATGCTGTTGATGTGAAAAATGTGCAATACAACTGGCGGACGAGCGGTTGGACCGATTAGGATTTGTTTCAGGTAATAAATGTACTTTGCCTGCCAAGGAAGAGAATTGAACTGAATCCGTATGTCACACTCTTGGTCCCAAGCAATTTTCGATCGCTATCACGTTCGTCTTCCCGATGACGTTCGAAGCTTGTTGGATAATCTACCACAGGCGATTGAGTTGGCTGGTGAATTCGACCAGATCGCCGACATGGACGATTTACTTTCGGAAGCCCCGCGACTTTTGCTACCGGGCATGATGTTACCGAATGTTCTGCCGATCGTATCCAATCGATACGGTGACTGGTTGTGCGGGAGAGTGGATCGAGCGGGAACGATCGTCGAAGTTTTGCATTGGTATCATGGCGGCGGCGACTGGATTCCGTACGGCAAATCTTTTGCCGAGGCGCTGCTGTATGATGCTTGCCAAGCTGCCGTACCCAACGCTTTGAACGGCAAGCTGGGTCGACTTCCATTCGAATTCGGTCTTTGGTTGGCGGAACATTTGAACTCTGACCCCAAGGAAATCGAAGCTGTCTGGGGGCTATTTCATGACGGTCTCATTTTCGACGGTCTTCAAATGCTCTTGGAGTGCGAGTGGTGTCAAGTTGTCGTTCACCGGGACCTCGTGGAAATGGCATTGGCCGGACCTTTGCGAATATGTTCCGATCCGGGATTGGGTCGAATTGGTAGTCATGCTGAAATAACGCGATGGAAATTCGACGCCAAGTTGACACCCGAATCATCGAGAGACCGCATCAGCCAGTTGCTGGATATGCCTTTTCGTGACTGGTCATCCCAAAACTGGGCTTTAGCTCACGAGTTCGCCCGGCGCATCACACAGACTCGAAGCGATTTGGCTTGGGCTTGGCACATTGCCGGTTATGCCGAACAAGTTCAAGGCAATGCGGCCGGTGCCGCACACAACTACTATCAAGGACTTGGCGCGAGCGTTTTCTCGGACCAATCGGTCCGAATGCGGACGCATTGGTTCGAAGATCGATTCGGAAAATTCAGTGCTGCCCAACTTTATGAACTAAGGGATTCGCTACCAGCATCCATTCGAGTCGACGATTACTTGAACGTCCTCTGGTCTTCGGATCCGTCGACGACTGTTTCCCAACAAGTCACCGACTATTGGCAATCGAAAGCCCTTCAGTCTATTGATTCGGAAGCGGCGTATCAAAACTGGATGCGAGCGGGGTGGGACGTCGGGTGCCAGCAATGGAATCGTTTCGAGACGATTTTCGATGGACTGGTTGAATCCGCAGAAGCCAGTCAATGGACGGCTTTGGCCAAGCTCTCGCGTTCCCATCTGATTGCACTTCGGAATCGGCAATTAGTTCGACGCGGCTGATTTATCTAGTGTCCGCATGGGTCACTTGCCTGCTAAGTTCGTGTTACCGCTAAATGACGGCACCAGTTTTCTTCGTCTACTTTCGGGAAGTCATTTCGCAAATGAACGCCTCGCGATTCTCGACGGTGAAGTGCTGAGTAGGCCATCAACATTGCAACCGTGAGCAAATTTTGAAGTTCCCAGCCTTCTTTTGTTTCGAATGTGTGCACCAAAACATAACGAGCGTAGTTTGATATAGCGTGAAACGCATCGTCGAGACGTTCTTCGGTCCTTTGCACACCGACTTGCCGCCACATCAAACTCTGAACGGCGTTACGAATGTCTGCCAAGTCGAATGAATCGGTTGATCGTTCTCGAGGCGCCGATGAAATTCTCGCGACTCGAAAATCGTCCATTGTATTCTTTGCGGCGTGGCTGGCACCTTCGCCGCATCGTTTGCCGTAGACTAATCCTTCTAACAAACTATTGGATGCCAAACGATTGGCGCCGTGCAATCCGGAACTGGTGACTTCGCCTGCTGCCCACAAACCGGGCAATGTTGTTCGACCATCCATGTCCACTGTCACGCCACCAATCATGTAGTGCGCGCCGGGGCGTACTGGGATGCGGTCGGTTGCGATGTCCAAGCCGAAATTTTTGCAGACTTGTGCGATCCCTGGGAAACGGCTTCGAACAAAATGGGCATCCAAGTGTTTCATGTCCAAGTAAACGCAAGGATGACGAGTCTTTTCCATTTGCTGAACAATCGAGTGGCTGACGACGTCGCGTGGTGCAAGTTCTAGTCGAGGGTCATAATCGCCCATAAAGCGATACCCTGTATTGTCGATCAAATACGCACCTTCGCCACGAATGGCTTCGGTGATCAGCGTTCTCGAACTGCCGGCAATGTACAAGACTGTGGGATGGAACTGCATGAACTCCATATCGCGCATCTTGGCTCCCGCGCGAAACGCGAGGGCATGACCGTCGCCGGTTGCAACGCGCGGATTCGTCGTCTCGCGAAAGACTTGCCCGCATCCGCCTGTGCATAAGATTGTCTGTTTGGCCCAGACCATCATGGGAGGTTGTTCTTTACGCGAGACGAGCGCACCGCAACAAACTCCATCTTCGGTCAGCAAATCGATCGTAAAGGTTTCTTCCCAGATTTCTACGTTCGGCATGTTACGAGTGTGTTGCATCATGGCACGCATGATCTCTTTGCCGGTTGCGTCGCCCAGAGCGTGAATGATTCTCTGATGCGAATGGCCGCCTTCTCGTCCTAGAATCAGGCTTCCGTCTTGAGCGTCAAATCGGGTGCCCCGCTGGATCAGCTCGGCCACGCGTGCGGGCGCTTCGTGAACGACGGTTTCCACGACACTTGGGTCGCACAGTGAGCCACCAGCGACGAGTGTGTCTTGTACATGATTATCGAATCGGTCCTCGGGGTCCCACACGCTTGCGATTCCGCCTTGCGCGTATGCGGAGTTGGATTCCTCGAGGACGTCCTTGGTGACCACGACCGCATTCAAGGCCGAGTCGACTTCGTGCGCGGCACGCAATCCGGCTAACCCGCCACCAATGATGAGGACATCCGTAAAATAATGTTCAACTCGTTTTGGATGGAAAGGCACGAGGTAACGGGACACCAATTCGGACCAACGAATGTCATTCAATACGAGATCAGGTAACATAGGGGGTCCGATTTGGTAAGGCTATCGCAATGCGGTTGATGATGAAACGGATGAAGCGGTGCAAATTTGCTACGACCGACTTTCTACTAGTCGTTTTCGGGAAGTTCTCGAAGCCTTGTAATAAATCGCTCCATGCGGCACATCGTTTTTTCGGCTTCTTGCGTGATAATTCTATTTCGATTTTTGCGACGCGTACTGAGCTTAACTGGTTTTGCTGTACGAAATTCACAGAATTGGAGTTATCATGGAACGATTCTAGTCGCGATGGCATTCTTGCCTCTGAGCGATTAGCGTTATGCGGTCTACAGTTTAAGAAGGCAGTCTCGATGCGTACGGCTTGGATGCGGGAAAAAGAGCCCAGCGAAGATATAATTCGCGGAGAAATTTTACGGCAACTCTTTTGTGGTGGGCCAGGTCATACGATTTGCCCAACCGATGTGGGGCGGGCCATTGCCGACCCATGGCGTGAGCACATGGATTTGATTCGCGATGTGGCCAATCATATGGCTATCGACGGCCTAATCGAAATCGTTCAAAGAGGCGAAGTCGTTGACGGCGAAGTTTTTAACGGGCCGGTACGCTTGCGATTGCCGCTCGCTCCGCAGGAATAATTCGACATTCAATCATCTCCACCTGCGGCAATAAAATCTATGCAGCTTTCAAAGCATGTCTTGATTTGTATCTTTTTGATGCTGGCGGGATTCGACGTTGCCAAGCATGCCTTGGTGTTGGCCAGCGGACTGGATCAGCCTTGGGGTGATGCGATCGCGTATTGGAATCTTGGGCGAGACATCGCCGCTGGCGACATCGCCATGTTGCAGTCTGAGATTGGTTATCGCACTCTAGGGTATCCTTGGATCGTTGGCATTTGCCAAATGCTGGGGCAAAAAAACGGGCTGTTGCTTCTCGTGTTGTTTCAGCAAGCGGCTGCGTTGGCGACCAATGGAATGATCGCGTATTGGTTGACGCGTTTGACTGGCTCTCCATTAACGGGTGCCATTGGTTACAGTCTTGCCATTTTGAACACATCGCGCGCGGTACATGCCAACTGGGTTCTGACAGAGACCTTTACGACATTTCTCATGTTGGCCTTCTGCTTCTTTATCTGGTCGCAGTGGGGAGCCAAGACCCTTCGACCTATTGTCGAAGCGAGCATCTTGGCCGGTTTGGCAATTTTGCTTCGCCCATCCTCACTTATCTTGCTTCCATTGTTGATGGCGTTTGTCTGGTACTCACAAGGTCCTAAACTCAAAGTCATGCTGGTTGCTGTTGCGGTTTTGACCATCATGTTATCACCATGTTACGTCCGCAATTATTATTTGTTTGGTCGGATGCAACTTGTGACTTTTCAAGGTCGCGAGCTTTGGACGACGACCTTCAGTCCTTGGCCAGGCGCTGGTTTGGAGTTACCTCAAGACGGCGCGGGGGCTGAGTTGCTGTCTAAATTGAAGGACGATAGGACACTTGAGATACGACGCAATTGGAGCGTGTCATCATCGCTCGCCAAGCGAGGAATGCGCGATGCGGATATCGACCATTTAATGGCGACCGTCGCTTGGCAAGCTATTCGACGGGAGCCGGTTCGAGTCACCGTTCGTTTCCTAGCGCGTAACATGACGTTTTGGTATTGCTGGAATTGGCCGCCGGATGAGGCACCTACGACCCATCAAACGATCATGCGTCAACAAACTGGCATCCCTGGATTAGCTTGGAGCCAAGCCATCGTTTCACGTCTCCGATGGACTCCCGAATGGATTCCTTGGATGACTTGGGGTTTGTCGATCACCACGTGGGTTTGCGTTATTTGGTTGGTCTTAAAGAAATCGACGCGAGGCATCGGACTAATTTTGTTGTACATGCTTTCCGTTTCGACGGGCCTAACTGCTTTTCTGGAAATACCGAACTATCGCTACCGCATGCCGCTTGAACCCTTCGTCATCGTCGCGTTAATCGCCGGGGTCTGGAATATGGTTCGATCATACGGCAGCAAAAAGCGCGGTGATTCGGAATTGGGAATCGTGGTGTGAAGTACCGATTCGAAGTCCGTCGAGATGCACGTCCATATCGCGTGCTATGTTCGGTAACTGAAGACGGTGGATGTTCTTGTCCGATTCAGAATTCCAAAACAGCAAGAAACCCCCGGTTGAGCCACCGCTAACACCAGCCAACGTGCCATCCTGTAGGAACCGGCAACTCCATACGACGCCACCTGTGATGCCTTCGGCGACGTGAGATTTCTGAAGCTGTCCCGATGCGTAATCAAATCGCAGACACAGCGGTTCATGGACCGCACCAAGAGGATTCGAGGCTTTATGCAGACCTCCTGCTGCCAAAACCGTTCCGTCTTGATTAAGCGCCAAGCATCGTACGCCGCCGAAATCGACGCGCTGCCCGGCTTCATAAGTATGCAACGGTGCGGCGTCCATGGATCGAGCAATCGCCCGCGTACCGATATCCCACACGTGTAATTTGCCCATCAGATCACCGCTGATCAACTCACGGCCATTCGGATGGAAAAGAACCGAATAGACATCGCGTTCATGGCCCGCCAAGCGACTCAATTCTTTGCCTTCGGCTAGATCCCAGGTCGCGATCGTTCTGTCATTGCCGCAGGAAGCGAATGATTTGCCATCTGGAGAGAATGCGATATTGCGAATCCAACCGCGATGCCCTTCGACAATTCGTATGGGCTTTGGTTCTGCGTCAATCATGGACCACCAAATCAATTTGCCATCGCATCCACCGGAGATGAGAGTCGTACCGTCTGGTGAGAAAGCCAGCGCATGCACCCAGCTATCGTGGGCTTTCATGACGACGGGGGACGGTTTCTCTGCTGCCATTTCCCATCGTTGGAGCGTGAAGTCTTCGGACGAAGTGACGGCGAATTTTCCGTTTGGGTCGAATCGGCAAGCAAGAAGGGGTCGTGTGTATTTCCACTCCGTGACGACGCGAGCTTTCGTGATGTCCATAGTTTCTAACGTCATGGGGATTCGCTCGTTTTCCGCAAAGTCTTAGGCAATCACATCCCAAACGGGCTTGGCAGCAGGGTCGGCCAAGGGCATGTCGCGACCATTCACGTCGATCGACTGCGTGGAATCGACGCCGACAGCTTGGAGGTAAGTGTGAAACAAGGCCCCGTGGTCGACTTGGCCTTCGGTGACTTCGGTTCCATCCTCGTTGGTCTTACCATAAGCGATTCCTCGCTTCACTTTGGCACCTCCCATCAGCACGCTCCAAGCGCGCGACCAGTGGTCGCGTCCGTAGTAAAGGTTGATGTTGGGTGTGCGTCCAAATTCGCTGAGAACCACAATCAGAGTCTGATCGAGCAGGCCGCGTTCCGAAAGGTCGGCGACAAATGTTGCGAACGGCTGGTCGAATTCACCAAGCTGCTCCAAGTGGAATCCGAAATTTTCGTTGTGCGTATCGTAGTTGGAATGGACGACTTGAATAAAAGGTACGCCCGATTCCAGCAAACGACGTGCTAACAAACAATGGCGACCAAAGTCATTCTTGCCGTACCGCTCTTGGTCTTTTTCGGACTCTTTGGAAACGTCAAAGGTGTCGCGACGTTGCATTAGCCGCAGTGCCTGCTCGTAGGAATGCGTGTACGCTTCGGTAATGGCCGTTCGGCGTTTCGACAAAAACTGTTCGTTGATTTGCCTTCTTAACTCATGTCGATGTGCTTCCACGTCTTCGGGGATATTGTCGGGTCGAACGGAGTAGTTTGGAGGACTACCTCCGCCCAGCACGACACTTGCATATTTTGGTCCCAAGTAGGCTGAATCGGAGTTCCGACCACCGCCACCGGAAGGCGTGATCATGATGTGCCCAGGCAGTTCCAATTGCTGGGGCGTCAACATTCGCGAAGCCACTGCCCCGATTTGTGGATAGTCCGCGGCTGGTGACTGACGACGGCCGGTCATCATCAAGTAGGCACCTTTGCCGTGATCGTCTTCGGATGTATTGACGCCACGCATCAGACAAAGATGATGCATTTGTTGCGCGGTGTAGGGCAACAGCTCGCTTATGTGGATTCCTGGAACACTGGTGGGAATGGCTCTGCAGGGCCCCCCCGTACTGCGCCCTGGTTTCGGATCCCAACTTTCTATTTGACTCAGGCCCCCGTGGAGGTTGAAGACAACGACCCGCATGTCTTTTTGCTTTGTTTGTTCCGCCGCAGCGCCTCGCGTTATCAAACCGAGGGTGCCCGCCATAGCTCCACCGGCAACAGAGCCAAGGAACTGTCGGCGAGCTTGAAGATGTTCAGTCGATCGACAAGCATATTTAGCGATTGGTGGTTTCATAGCGGACTCAACTCCCGAATGGATTGGATGCACCAAATTCAACTTGGAAAACTATTGAACGAAACGAAACTCGACACCACATAGGATGGCCCAGACAAGCTCTTGGGCTCGTGGACCACGTTGTTCGGGGGCGCAATCAAGACTCTTAGAAACAACGGCAATTTCCGCGTCGCTCGGTTTCCGACACAGAATTGTTTCGTAGAGGTCGTGCGCCGCTGACGTCAAGTCGGTTGCTTTTGCGAGGCGCTCTGTGATGTTGTTATTGCCTGCAGCGCTCCAGCTATGGATGACACCGCCATTGGACATGTATAAAGCTTGCTCGGCACTTGCAAAGAATGCGTCAGCTTGACCGGCGCCAGGTGCGAACAAATTCGCAAACGTGTCAGTGTTTCCTCTCAGCTTGTCGAGAGCGCGACGAACCGCGAGCCGTTTGCGATCCGTCAATTGCTGTTGCGTCGGAGGTGGCTCGACTGGCAGCGGTTGTTGTTTGTCGAGCTCAACTTGCTCATTGGCAATCGACGAATCCATGTGCCCCATGACTCGTAATAGGCTCCAGCAGAATTGCTCGGGCGTCAGGGGTTTCAAGTTTGCCGCAGAAGCAGTTCGCCAGTGATGTTCCATCACACTGGATTGCTTTTCCACAAGTTTGACTTGTGCATCCTCGAACGATCGCCGAACCATGGTTGCGCTCGCAGTTGCTTGGTCAAGCATCGTTTGCGCTGCCTGTACAGCTAGGGTTTGTTTTTCGAGTTCTTGGGAAGCCAGAACGAGAGCTTGATCTTTGGAGGTCAAATCTTCCGTTGCCTTTTGCATTTCAAGCTGCACCTGCATCATGTTCGACTGGCGAGATTGTGCCGATTGGGATAACTCGTTAATTGCGGCATCGAGACTGCCCGCTGCGGAAACCAATTTTGAAGCGTCGACCAATTGCATTCGAGCGGCATCAAGTTGCTTGATCTCGGTCTCAAGTTGAACAACACGATTCTGAATTGCCTTTTGAACCGTAGCTGCCTCCTCCCGCAATTGAGACGCTTGGTCTCGGGCCTGAGCGGCCGCCGTCGCTGCATCCTTTGCCGTTGTGACTCCTTGATTGTTTGCGACGACTTGCGCATCTATCGCCGCTATTTGCATTTCCATTTTCGGTAAATCGCCTTGCAGCGCTATCAAGTCATGCAGATTCTGCCTGTAATATTTTTCGCTTTGCAAAGACAGTACGGTTTCTCGCTTGGTCCGCCAAGCTTGTCGTAGGGCTAATTCCTGATTGCGGAGCAGTTCCAAATCCGAGCGAAATCCATCGACTTTTTGTGCTGAAGACATCGCCGACGAAGCAAGTTCTTGTTCCGATTTGCTGCTGGCGTCGAGGTTCGTCTGATTTGTTGCAAGCGCCGCTTCCAGTTTTGGCACTTCCGCGATGGACGCATCCCTTCGTTGAACAGCCGTTTGAATCGCCATTGCCAGTTCAGGGTCGTCTTTGCCTTGGAGTGTTTTCACCTGTTCCAACTTAGCGGTCGCCTCAGTCAACAGCTGCACTTTGTTTCGCTCATTTTCCAGCAACTTGGAAGCCGAGTCGCGAGCTACTGTCGCTTCGTTTGTCTTTTTGGTCAGTTCCGCAAGCTTGGCATCGACTGCTTTCAGTTCATTGACGACGACTATCAATTCCGCTTCCTTGCTTTGTAACGTCGCCGTGCTTTCCTCTCGAAGCTTTAATGCCGATTCTTCTTCCTTGCTGATCGCTTCGATCTGCGTTGCCACGTCGTTCATGTTCTTTTCGAGGGTCGCGAGATCCACAGTCGTAAGGAGCGACGGATTGGACTCAAAGGGAAGCCAATGTGCCCGTTGATAGGCTTGGGTCCGTGCGATTTCGCTCAGAAAGCTTTTGGCATCGAATTTGAGTTCAACCAGTCCATCCGCAAGCAATGCCAAGAGCTGTCGATTTGTTGCTGGATTATCGGCATGGTGCATGTCGACAGGATCGACGACACCCTTGGCGAACATCATCGCCCATAGTCGATTGGACCAGTTCTCGGCAAAGGGCCGGTACGTTGGGCTTGTGATCATTTCCGCCAATTGTTTGCGTCGGCTGGACAGAGGTAGTTTTGTTACTTCTCCGAATTGTGCGGAAGCCGGGGTTGGTTGAACGCGATCACGTGGAACGAGATAAGTATCCCAGACGGAAATTAAATGCGGCGCTTTGGCACCAATCAGGCGCAATTTGCCTTTGTCGAAAACGGACTCAAAAGAACTTTCGGAAGCCGGGCGTTCGACATAGAGATTGGCTTTTTGATCTTTGCCTTCGGCGTCTTTGTAAGGCACTTCTTGCACGGAACTAGGGGAGAAAAAACTGAGTAGACCTTGGTAGTCTTGCTGCAAATAGTCGTCGATGTTGGGATGATCATGGCATTGGGCGCACTGCATGTCGCGGCCGAGAAAGATGCGGCCGAAATCACGGGTCACGAGATGCGGATCGCCATCGCGATCGAGGAAAAAACGTTGCGAAGGCTGCTTGTCCAATTCCCACCATGGCGCGATGATCATGTCGCGAGTCCATTGATCGATGGTCGTGGAACTGTCGACAATCGAGCGAAGGTAATCGATCCATTTTTGCCGGTCGACACGCTTCGGTGCTCGACGTTCCATGAGTGTCAAGTCTAGCCAAGACACCATTCTTTCTTCGAAGAGAGGGTCCGACAGGAATTTGTCGATCCAGACTTCTTTTTTCGAAGGGGAGTTATCGTTCAAGAACTCGCGAATTTCGGTAGACGTGGGTACCGAATTGCGCAGATCGAGTGACAACCGGCGCAGGAAAATCGAATCTTCTGCGGGGCCCGTTATTAACGGATCGTTCGCTTGACCGAGGAACTGATCGATACGCTCGTGAAGCGTTTGTGCGTGTGCGACTGTCGCGTTCAGCAGCCCGCCTCCGACGACCAACGCACAAAGTGCCAAAATGAATCGGCTACGTTGGTGGGCGACATACCAATCACGACCGTCGCGTCTTGCGGCGGTGGAATTCATTGCGAGGTAGGTAGGATGTTAAAGGTAGGAAGGTTTGGTGGGATTTGCCAAATCATGGTGAACCCAGTCCTCCAAGGACGACTCGGCATTTGATCACATTCTCTTTAGCCGGAGTGTCAATTGCAATCGGAGTTCGTCGAATTTTAGATTAGGGCGAGGTTTCTAAGGATATTTCGTCTATTTATCACCCAATAGAGTGCTTTTCGATTCGAGTTCAATTCATGCTCGCCAAACTCTGCCAGCAATCGAATCCCGCGAGTCGACTGGCCTAAGTAGATCTACACCTGTTTCTGGAGTGCAAAGACCTCAACGTTTACTCCGGGGCAATAGTGAACCAAGTCAGGCGGTCGGGTGACTGGGGGCAATCCGGCCGCTTGGCAGATGGATTCTTCGCAGTGAAGCAAGGTCGCTTCGTGAGCCTCGTAGGGCGCATGATGAACTTGTCCCACATGGACAAAACCGTTTCGTTTGACAAGGAGCAAGTATCGTTCGAGAAGGAAGAACTCGATTGTGTTGGTCCGAGATGGACCGAGGCGCCTACCGGTATCGTAGGTGATCTCGAGATCAGCGGATTGGCCGAACCGATGGCTTTGATAGTTCACTTTCCCGCCTTGTTTGTTCACAGCCATCCTTGCATGAAAATATGGCAAGCTCCAGCCCCATCGAGCAACTTGAACGGCTAACCAGTTGGCTGCATCGAGTGAAAAGAAATAAACACCTGGTCGACCTTGATAATGGACGTACGTTCGAAGATTTGATTCAAGAAAATCGAAACCGCGAGTGAGCTTCCACCATGAAGGACGAATCGATTGCATCGCAAAGGGAACGATTCCCAGATAAGCTTGGTTATGAAACGTGTCGATTTCAAGCGACCCAGGCACAACTTGACGAAGTACTTCGACGGGAACCGCCCAGTGCAGAAACAGCAGCTCACGCCATTTTTGAAATCCTGCGGACTTGCGATTCGGGCGAAGGGTAGGGGACAGTCGGTCGACTGACGGTTCATCGTGGGGTTCATGTGGATCGAGCATTTTCAGGGTCAGCCCTGCTGATAAACGAAGTTGATCTATTTTGAATTATCGAGATCAACGGTTCGCGGATTAATCTTTCCGCTTGAGGATACCCACGCTGCTTTGAAAATATCGTTGTCGGCGCGAGGTGACCTGAGGGGCCGCTTCTTTTTGGGCTGTCATTAGGTCTGACAAGTTGGACTGACAAATCCTGCAGCCTACATCTCGCAAATGGAAGTCGATGTACTCTCGTTCTTCCTGCATGAGTGCCCCCAACAAAAAACTACCGATCTGCTGGCGACTGGGACAGCTCAGGCGATGGCGGCGCCATATTTCGCCGAGAGTGTGGACGCCTGCGTCACGCTGCCCAGTAAGGTCGGACAGACGACGAAGAAGTGCCGGGTCGCTACGAAGTCGCTGCTCAATTGCGGCCATGTGCTCGGGCGAAAGGCTCTCGTCGAGGTAAGCTTGTAGAGTTTGGTCAGATACGTGAATTGCCATAACGATCCGGTCAATAGAGCAGGGGTAACGCTTTTCTATTCTATTGGAACGCCAAGTTATTGGGCTAGTTGCGTTGGAAAAGACAAAGTCGACGCGAAATTATTTGGCAAATGTTGCTGGGATGTTGCCGGAACGCTGGTTTTATCGATAAGCCCCAACGGCCAAGGTCACATTCTGTCCGCCAAAACCGAAGCTGTTATTCAGGGCAATGTTGATTTTGGATTCTCGGGCTTTATTGGGAATATAATCCAAATCGCAATCGGGATCGGGATTTTCTAGGTTAATCGTCGGGGGCAAAATACCGTCGCGAATGGCCAATAGACAGACGATCATTTCGGTAACGCCCGCAGCGGCGATCAAATGTCCCATCATACTTTTTGTGCTTGAGATAGGTACGCGAGGAGCCAATTCACCGAAGACGCTTTTGCAAGCCGTCGTTTCCACTTTGTCGTTGACGGTTGTGCTCGTACCATGGGCATTAACATAACCAACTTCCGACAGATTCAGTTTCGCATCGTTGAGCGCCTGTCGCATGCAGCCGATGGCACCGCGGCCTTCGGGATGGATATCGGTAATTCGGTACGCGTCGGCGGTCGATCCGTATCCGAGGATCTCGCCAAAAATCTGTGCTCCGCGACGTTTGGCCTGTTCAAGTTCTTCTAATATGACGATAGCCGCACCTTCGCCGAGCACAAATCCATCGCGCAATCGATCAAAAGGTCGAGACGCCTTGGTGGGTTCATCGTTACGAGTGGACAAGGCCGTCAACAGACTAAACCCTGTGACGCCGAATGGATGAATCATGCTATGTGCCCCGCCAGCGATCATCGCATCAACTTCGCCGCGTCGAATCAGTTCGGCTGCCTCGCCAACGGCTTGGCTGCTGGCCGCACAGGCAGTCAGGCAATTGACGTTAGGACCTTGGGCATCAAACATGGTGGCCAAGTGCGCGGCTGGCATGTTGGGTTCTTGTTCGAGTTCGAATTCTGCATCCAACGTGGTCATGCCGCTCTGAATGTACGTAGCCAAATCGAATTCGCCGCCGGCGACTGCTTTGGCCATCATGCTGGTAAAGTTATAGAAGTCTTGATTGCCCTCGCCAGCACCCATGTAGACGCCCAATCGAGTTGGATCCATCTTGGAATCCAAAATGCCAGAGCTACGAATTGCTTTTATTCCAGCTCCAATTGCAAATCGCGTATGCCGTCCGCGGCGACTCCATTCTTTCTCGTCAAGACCATATTGCGAAAGATCGTAATCTCGAATTTCCGCAGCGATGCGAGTGGGATAATTCGTAGCGTCAAAAATAGAAATGTAGCCAACTGCAGAACGCGCTTGTTTTAGCGCACTCCACATGGTCTCAACCTCGGTACCCAGAGGATTGACGACTCCCATTCCCGTTACAACAACTCGTCGACGCATAGTGCAACTCTCAAGCTCTTCGCAAACAACGTGGGACTCGCCACATTTTACAATTTAGTTATAGCAGCCTCAGCGTCTAACAGTCGCTTGGGTGGAGTCAATCGACGTCCTTCTTTATCAACCGCGACATCGTATAGACGTAAAGTCCTCAGGGTGCGCAACAAATCCTGAGGCGGGAACAAAGGGGTCGAACCGAACTTTTCACCAAGGAAGGCAAACGCCATCTCCAGTTCCGCTTGCGGCTGGCCATCGCAAGTTACGGTTGCCGAGACAATGGCACCAGCAGGTTGAATATCTTGGATTACCACGCTGATTTTTAACTGATCACCTGCAATGATCAGTTTTTCAAAGCTTGCCTTGTTAATTTTTGCTAGCACGACACGCTGGAGATACTCGTCGATTTCCGCTACCAGCAGGCCGCCCGTCTGAGCAACGCCTTCGACAATCAACGAATGCGGATAATGTGGGTATCCCGGCAAATAATCGTCCAGCGGTTCCTCGGCCAAAGTCACGTTCTTTATCGCTGAGGCACGATCCGCGTGTACAAATTCTACGAATCGATCTATCCAAAACCATCGCATGGTATCAAGCAGTTCTCAAGAGTGGTATCAAGTTGTGGACGTCACGAAACAATTCAGCAAAAGCTCGATACTCAGAAAATTGCTCCGCGAACAACTGTTGCCGTTCTTATAAGAAGAACCCTGCTCGGTAATCTCAGGATCGGCCAGAGCGTAATATCACCCACTTGGCGAAACGAATACCTCAACGCCAACGGGTTGAGGTAATATTCCGTGATCCTAATCTTGGCAGTTTCAAAGCACCGAGTCTTTCTTAGGCGCCAATTTTCGATTGCACGTAGCTGCACAAGTCCTTGACGGTCAACAAATCGCCGAAGTCCTGAACGCGTGGATTCTTTTCAAACTTGGACAGGTCTGCCCAAGGCATCCGGCTTCGCAATTGTGCCAATCCTTCTTCGACAACCTTGCCATCCTTCACGAATTGGGAATTGGTAAGGATGTCTTCGGGGAACAACTCTTCGCGCGGAATCTTGATACCAAAAGCTTTTTCCAACTTGAACACGATGTCCAAAAAGTCTATGGACTCGGCTCCTAAATCACCGACCATGGTGGATTCTGGCTTAACTTCTTCTTCGTCGACACCCAGAGCGTCCACTAGAGCGTTTTGAACCTTTTGGAATATTTCTTCCGACGTGGCTGCCATTGTTGTTTGTTTCCTAATATGTCTCGTTTAATCGCTTCTCGGCGTCTTGGATGCCGTATCCTAAAACCCGATTCGGGTTCACCAAATCCAACTTATCTGTACGTAAATAACTTGTTTGGCTCCGATTGAATAGCCCTGTTTTCTAGCAATTTGAGCCAGATTTTGGAAGATCTAAAGGCCCTTTGCTGCATTTTGCCCGGAAAGTTCAGTTTAATCAGCCATCAACTCGGCCAATTGCCCCTGCATGCATGCTTTCGTGAAGTTGTTTAGATTTCCCATACGGCTGTCAATATCCTGTAAATTCTGGGTTTCAATCAATAAACGGGCTGAAAATGAAGTAGCTTCGCCTTTTTGACCCGATACTCTTATGGTGTAGAGGTTGCCGTCGACTTTTTGAATTTCTCCATGAACTTCGAGTATTTGCCCGGGTTGAACGAAATCCGCAAACTTCGCATTCCGAATTTCCTTCAAAACACAGGTCGTATTGGCAAAATTCTCAGTCGCCCTGACAAGCCAACTTGCAGTCTGAAATGCCGCTTCGAGCATCAAAACCCCTGGCATTACCGGAAAAAGTGGGAAGTGATCGCGCAAATAATCTTCTTTGCCGCTCAACAATCGTGTCGCGACAATTTTCTTGCCTGGTTCGAGTTCGACAATTCTGTCGATTTGTCGAAACCGCATCGTCTTGCTTTCCACAGTTTCCCGCCTTCGCTCGCTAGTAAATCAAATCACTCGTTTATGGCTTCCAGCCAAATTCGAACGTGCCCAATCATAGGCTAAAACGTCGAACCGCTGTAATTCAGGTTTCCTGGATAATCTGATTACAAGCTCGCCAAGAATCAACCACAAATGCACTCGACCAAAAATTCCGCCCAAGTATAAGAATTGCTGATCGAATCAAGTTTTCCTCGCAGTGCAAAGAATTTTCGAAAATAATGAGGTTGATGCACAGATACTGCCACTGCAAATTGTGACGCACTTCGTGCCTTGCTACAGTAGGAGACATGATGCGTAAAGGAATTCCAGTCTCGCCTGGCGTCGCTATCGGGACGGCATATTGCATTCATGAAGTCTACGTGGATCCGGACAAACCGAATCTTAATCCGGGCGAAGTCGCGGGCGAGATAGCTCGTTTCGAGGCCGCGCGAAAAGAGTCGATCCAAGAAATTCGCTCGCTCCAAAACAAAGTCGAGCGACAAGTCGGCAAAGACGCCGCTGCGGTCTTTGCAGTCCACGAATCGATTTTGAATGACCCGATCTTTGTCGGCAAAGTCAAACAGTGGATTCAGAACGAACATTTGCCTGCACAAGCCGCGTTGGCTCAGATGCTTGAGCACTACGGGCGATTGCTTGACCGTTCGCATGATGATTTCTTGAAGGATCGCTTGGGCGACATTCGCGATATCGTCATGCGACTGACAAGTCACCTTAGCGAAGCCCTTGACGAAGATACGGGTGTCTTGCCTGGTCCGCTGATCGTGGTCGCCGATGAATTGTTACCAAGCCAAGTCGTCATGCTGGGAGATCGACCCGTTCATGGGATCGTCACTCAAGCCGGTAGCCAGACATCGCATGCGGCGATCATTGCCCGCTCGCGCGGCATCCCTGCCGTATCGGGAATACCGGGCATTCTGCGATCGACCAAAACAGGGGACGTGATCGTTGTCGACGGCCGAGACGGCCATATCTTGATCAACCCCGACCCCGAAAGCTTGGCTGCCTATCGGAAACTGGAACGCGAATTTTTTAACTTACGCGATCAGTTAGCGCACAATCGAGATCAACCCGCAAAGACCGCTGACGGGATTGAGCTGGAACTGTTGGCCAATATCAACGGTGTAGCCGACGCCAAGACAGCCGTAGCCATGGGTGCCTCCGGGGTCGGATTATATCGGACCGAGTATCTGTACTTGACTCACCCCGATGTACCCGACGAAGACGAGCAAATTGACGTGTACCGCCAAGTCATCGAAGCGAGTCCGAATCACCGAGCGACCATCCGCACTTTGGATATCGGCGGAGACAAAACGATACCGTTTCTAGGTCGCCATCAACACGAAATGAATCCCTTTATGGGATGGCGCAGTATTCGTTTATCGTTCGAGCACCCAGAATTTTTCATGACACAAATTCGTGCGATTCTGCGATCTGCGGCAGTCAAGACTTCGCCGAAATGCGACGTTCAGATTTTGTTTCCGATGGTAACAAACCTCGAAGAGTTGCGAAAACTCCGGACGATGGTCACGCGTGCACAAACGCAACTTCGAAAAGAACGCAAGGCTTTTGGTAAAGTCGACTTTGGAATGATGGTCGAAGTCCCTGCAGCAGCCGTCATGATGGACCGCTTGTTAGGTGCCGTCGATTATGTATCCATCGGCTCCAATGACTTGGTTCAATACCTCATGGCAGCCGATCGCGATAATCCCAAAGTAAGCCATTTGTGCCAACCCTTGTCACCGGCCGTATTGCGTGTACTCGAGAGCGTCATTCGTATCTGCCGCGTTGCCAATCGCCCGGTTACCTTGTGCGGCGAGATGGCAGGACAGCCGGCCGCTTTCACGCTGCTTCTCGGCATGGGCCTGCGCCGGTTCAGCATGAGCCCGGCGTTCATTCCTTCTATCAAGGAACTCGCTTCACACTTGACGATCGAACGCTCGCAAACCATTTTGAAGAAAGCACTCAAGGAAACAACAACCAAGAAAATCAATCGATTGCTTAACGAGCAATTGCTGGCCATCGCGCCAAATCTTGAGCCTCTCCTAACGAAGCAATAAACTCTTCCGCTTTACCTCGAGTTCCCCGGTATCTTCGCGCCGTAGTATCTTCGCGCCGCGGTGTCTTCGCGCCCACTCTCCATCAGCGCAGCCGGGTCCGTCTATGACGCGTATGAGATGCTGAAGGAGAGCTTTCCACGCCATCGCCTGGCGTAAATACGCTATTTAGCACGGGACTGATTCTCACCGGATTCGACGACATACTTTTTAAGGTTGGTTTACAAATTGTTCAGGTATTGTCGTGCGAGCCGAAATGAAAAATCGATTATCGACACATCGGAGCAAAGACAGGATACGCGCCGGAGCGGCAATCGCCGAACTTGCGATGGCCTTGCCTATTTTGCTTGTCGTATTCGCTTTCACGGTCGACTTCGCTCGAGTGTATTACTTCACGCAAATTGTTAGTGACTGTGCTCGGAATGGTGCGATGTATGCGAGCCACCCGGACCTTCGTGAGCTGTCCCCTTACGAGACGGCTGAACAAGCAGCTTTGGCTGGCGCAGATAATTTGGCTCCTAAGCCAACGGTTACCAGTCAGACGATCAAAGACACAGCGGAAACAGAATTGGCGGTCGTTACGGTCAAATTTCCATTTAATCGACTGTTCCCGCTCATCATCAAAGGGGACTTGAATATCGAATCGACTAGCCGAATGCGCGTTTGCCCTGCCGGAGTCGAAGATGACTAAAGTACTCCTCGCTAAAACCTCTCTAACTCCCAGTCGATCCAAAAAACAAACGAATCGACATGGCCGCAAACCCAATCGCCAAGGTGCAGCAGCGGTTGAATTCGCGGTAGCCGGATCGTTGGGACTCGTGATCATCGGCGGACTGATGTTCTTGCAGTCGGTAGTATTTCACTATCACCATATCGCCGCGCTAGCGCATGAGGGCGCGAGATGGGCTTCGGTGCATGGTGCCGACTACCAAGACATATACGATCAACAAGTGACGTCGGCCGACATACTCGAGAATGCAATTCGACCACGCGCTCAGCAGATGAATCTGCAAAGACTCGCGTGCAATGCCGTGTGGGATGATTCCAAAACGCGAATTAACGTGACGGTCAGCTATCGACTGATCACTCTTGGATCGATGAGTCCGATCACCATATCGTGTACTTCACATATGCTCGTTTCCTATTGATTGAGCTCTCAAGTATGTGTTGCCCTAGAATATCCAATCGAATCCCCGATCGTCGTGGCGCGGTGTTGATCTTAGTGGCACTATTCATGGTAGCCATTATCGGATGCGCCGCGTTGTCAGTGGACTTGGGGCGGCTGAACCAGGAAAAGGTACGCGCGCAGTCGGCCGCCGACGCCGCTGCCGATGCTGCTGGGCTGAAATTGAACGAGAAGATGTCAACGAACGGTGGCTATGACTTCGATGGTTCCGCTCGCGCGAGTGCGATTTCCCTCGCCTTGGCGAACGGCTTTGCTTCGAAAGACGTGACCATCAACATCCCGCCGACGAGCGGTCCCAATGCAAACCAGCCGGGTTACGCTGAAGTTTATATTTCGTCGCAAATCAACGGCACGTTTAGCGCGGTCTTTGGTGCCCGTCAACTCACTGCAAAAGCGAGAGCCGTTGGCGCGGGGACGCTGGTGGATTCCAACGCCGGTCTCTTGGTACTGGAACAATCGAAGAAAAAAGCAGCGTTGGCCATTAAAGGAAAATCGTCCTTGCTCGATGTTTCGTCCGATATCGTCGTGAACTCGATATCGTCCAAATCCGTTAAGGTCGGCAAGAAAGGTAGCATCAAGGCCGCCCATCTCACAACCTCGGGCGGCATCGACCAAAAGTCTCGCGGATACATTAATGCAAAAGTCACCACTGGTGCCCCCGCTACCCCCGATCCCTTGGCAAGCGTCCTCTCTCCACCCGCCAAAGGAAGTTCACGGAAGCAAAAAGATTTCTTGACTACCACCGGAAAGACCGAAACGTACAACCTCAAGCCGGGAAACTATTCCGAACTAAAATTCGATTCGGACGATATCGTTAATATGGAAGCAGGTGAATATTACATTGATGGTGGGGAGGTGTCCTTTAACCAGTCGTCATCGCTCAACGCATCCGGCGTTATGATTTATTCCAATTCCAAGAAGACGATTAAATTCAAGACGACCGGCAGCATTCGTATCTCACCACCCACGAGCGGAAAATACAAAGGTGTCAGTTTGTATTTTGATCCGTCGAAGAAAGGAAAGGTTCAATTCGCGAAAGGCGGAGGCTATCAGATATCGGGGATCGTTTACGCTCCGAAATGCGAAGTGAAATTTTCGCGAGCTGACGTTGACTTTGCTGATACCAAAGACGATGAAGACTTTACAATCGATGACATCCCCGACGAAGAAGATATAGCCAACTTAGCCAGTTTCGATGATGAAGATTCGCGAAATAACGATTTGCTGGAATTCGGATTTTCGCTGGTCGCACGACGCGTCTCTATCGGGAACAAGTCAACGGTGATCATTCGCGGCTCGGACCTAAAAGTGAAACGCCCGCTGCGCGGTGTTGTAGAGTAGTCAGCTAATACTTCATTTTGAATACTGGCTAGTTGCTCCGAATGCGAAGGTCGACTGGTTCCTTTCGACAATACTGTGTCGCGGGATGCTCTGACGTTGCAAAAAAGCATCATCTCCGGTGATGGTTAGACAAACTAGGTTTCTCCCCTATTCTCCATCTCACGAGAAACCGATTCCCAAGCATTCACTTTAGGTGAAACGAGTTCTGTACCAGAGTTGCGTTGTAACCACTGTGACAACAACAACTGTTTTGCGTGTTCATCGCGACAGTATTTCTAGCATGGACGCGGATATTACTTTCTTACCCCCGTGAAAAATAAAGGTAGGGTTTAACTATCGAATTGAGTACAAACCCGATAAACATCTTTGAAAAACAATGATTCTGTCCCGCTCTCAAATCGAACAAAAACGTTGCGATCGGCAAGGAGCAGCAATTGCTGAATTAGCATTTGCATTGCCTATTCTGCTCGTTGTTTTCGCGTTTACCATCGATTTTGGACGAGTGTACTATTACACGCAGATTGTTGCCGATTGCGCCCGCAACGGCGCCATGTATGCAAGTCACATCGATTTGCGAGAGCATTCGGCTTTCGAATCCGCAGAAGAAGCCGCCTTGGCAGGCACCACCAACTTGAATCCCAAACCCACCGTCACAGCCCAAATTGTGCGCGACCGTACAGGGCGGGACATGGCAGTAGTCACAGTAAAATACAAGTTCGCGAGAATGTTTCCACTGTTCGTACAGCGTGAAATTCAGATGGAATCCAAGTGTAGCATGCGGGTATTTCCATCGGGGCTCGACGATGACTAAGCAGGCTTGGTTCCAATCATGCGAACGATTTACAAAAGCACGTTTCGGGGCGCGCAAGTGCCGTTCGATCAAGAATCGGCGAGGCGCGGCCGCAGTTGAATTTGCCATTGCCGGATCCTTGGCATTATTGATCATCGGTGGTCTGATGTTCTTGCAATCGGTGGTTTTTCACTTTCATAACGTTTCCGCCTTGGCTCGCGAAGGCGCTCGTTGGGCAGCCGTTCACGGACCCGAATACGAAGCCACCATCGATCGGCCAGTTACGTCCAACGACATCTTGCAGAACGCAATTATTCCGCGGGCCGAACGATTGAATCGCGACAAATTGACATGCGAAGCTGTGTGGGACGATTCGAAAACCAGTGTGAATGTGACCGTCCGTTATAGTTTGATCAAAGTGGGGTCAATCGCCCCCATTACCGTCACGTGTACTTCCCACATGCTCATTTCTTTCTGATTGGGTATCAACAATGAACTCATTACGAACAACGCGAAGACACAAAAATCGCCGAGGAGCTGTATTGGCTTTATTGGCGATTTTCTTAGTTGCCATTTTTGGTTGCGCCGCCCTCTCAGTTGACTTGGGTCGCCTGCACCAGGAACGAGCCAAGCTACAGTTTGCGGCAGATGCTGCAGCGGATGCTGCTGGATTGGCTCTTCACGAAAAGATGAACGTCGATAACGGGCTAGATACCGATGGCTCTGCCCGCGCAAGCGCCTTGGCGCTTGCGCTAGAGAATGGCTACGCCGCAGATCGCGTGACCGTGCATATTCCACCCCAAACCGGACGCAACCGTGCGAAGCCGGGGTATGCCGAAGTCCTCATCAATTCCCAAATTGATGGCACTTTTAGCTCGATCTTTGGAGCATTCAAATTGAATGCAAAAGCAAGGGCAGTGGGTGCCGGAACGATGATCGACTCTCAAGCTGGCCTACTTGTCACCGAACCGTCAAAGAAAAAAGGGTCGCTAAAAATCAAAGGCAAATCGTCGTTTCTCGATGTGACCGCCGATATTGTGGTCAACTCGGTTTCGAAAAAGTCCGTTTCGGTCGGCAAAAAGGGCAGCATCAAAGCCAATCACCTGACAACGTCTGGCGGAATCGATCAAAAGAAACGCGGGTACATTGACGCGAAAGTTACGACTGGCGCAGCCCCGACCTCTGATCCCCTAGCCACGGTTTTGTCGGCCCCTGCCAAGGGAGTCTCTCGTAAGCAAAAAGATTTTGTCAATACAAAGAACAAGCAGGAAACCTACGACCTTCAACCCGGAACGTACCCAGAGCTCAAGTTCGATTCCGACGATATTGTGAATATGCAGCCGGGCATCTACTACGTCGACGGAGGCGAGATTTCGTTTAGCGGTTCTTCGTCACTGCTCGCTCCCGGAGTCACAATCTATTCCAATTCTAAAAAAACAGTGAAGTTCAAAACAAGTGGCCGCATCCAGATGTCACCGTCGACGAGCGGACCGCTGAAGGGCGTTAGCATGTATTTCAATCCGACGAAAAAGGGAAAGGTCCAGTTTGCGAAAAGCGGCAGCTATCAAATGTCCGGTATCATCTACGCACCAAAATCGGAGATCAAATTTTCGCGGGCCGATGTTGACTTTGCGGACACAAATGAAGACGAAGATTACACCGATGAGGATATTCTTGATGAAGAAGACATCGCTGATGGGGTTGGTCTGGACGACGAAGACTCGCGCGATAACGAATTGCTCGACTTAGGTTTTTCGATGGTCGCGCGGCGAGTATCTGTCGGCAAGAAATCGACCGTATATATTCGGGGGCGCGACTTGGGGATCAAGCGCCCTTTAAAAGGAATCGTCGAATGACAAAAGCAGATTCGGCTAGTACTTGTTCATCAAGGAAATAAGTAACGGTTTGGCACGTTGGTTATCGGCGTAGCTCCACGCCCCAAAGCATGCAACATGTATCGGATATTGTGATAGATATCGCGTTCTTGGCGGTGCACTTGCGGTAGCAATCCAAATTGACAATAGGAAATCGGGGTAACGTCAAAGACTGTCGTTTCCCATTCGAACCCTTTTCCCCATGTTATTCCCGCTAGTCGTAGATCGCAGCGCGCTCCCGATTGAACCAACAACTCCAAAATTGGCAATGATCGATTGCTCCAAGAATTTACCGTATGAAACACGGGCGAATGACCATTGAGGCCAAACTCGTCGATTTCTGCTGTCGCGTTGACCTCCGCGCCTCGTTCAATCAGCATTCGAGCAACCTGCAAATGACCGTATTCTGCGGCAACGTGTAGTAAAGTTGCTCCTTGGAGTGGTGTAAAGCACGAAACCATGTTTGTTCGATGATGAACCACCTCGGGCTTCTCATCTAGAAGAGTTTTTAGTGCTGCTTCGTCGTTTAACAAGACCGGCACGACCAACGGATCTTCCCACGATACTCCCTGTCGTTGAAGAAGTCGAAAGCAGTCGGGGAAACGATCTGAACGAAAGTACATTTCCGTCAACCATTCGATAGGCATTTTGCCGTCGATAGGCTGCAGCACATCCAACCCAAGCTCGATTACTTTTTCCAATTGTTCAACCGAATGTACCTCGATCGAAGTCAGGAATTCTTGCTCTAGCGGTGTCATTGTCGATTTCCTCGGCTATCAGCTTCCTTGGTTATCAGCAGAACCAGGAAATGGCTCTATGAGGCAATACGGCCTGAGCATTTCTGAATATCCGAGAAATAGTGAGCCAAGGTTTTCGTTACGAATTATGGTTTGCGGATAAAGTCGGCAGCAAAGCTACGAACTTCTTGTCCGTTGAGAACATGGAACGTTCGCAGTTGCTGAATCATCGCTTCGTTGAATCCACCCATGGGCACATGGACCAGCGTTTTTCGAAAGCGCTTGGCCAGCCGTCGCCAACCCGATCCGGGTGGCAACCAACTGACGAGTGCGACTTGACGCGACTGAGCGTGTAAGCAAACGGCGGCGATCAACCGTTCTTCCATCGATTCCGTAAAGTCCAGACGCTTGTCCGTCCAGATATCGGGAATTGGGCGCGGGGGAAACAGGAACATGACGCCACCGTAATTCGAAGCAGCGAGTCCTGGCCCGATTATCTCTTTGCGAAAGTCCGTCGCGTAGAATGCGATCGTCGACTCTTCGGAATGTTCGGCATACCATGTCGATCTCCACGTGTAATCCTGGGGTTCTGCCGGACTGTCGAAGAGCATGACGCAGGCATCCAATGTGCCGATGCTGGGCGGCATAATCTTGACGTAGATTTCTTTGTCATACCAATGGCGCAGCGTCTCTCGGATATCAATGCCATCCCGAATACTTGTGGAGAATTTTTCGCTTCGAGCCAATTCGGCCCCCATAATGGCTCGCGCGCGATCAAAGACGCGAGATCGAAAACTCTCCACCATTTTGTCTTCTGGAGGCCAAGAACACTGACGCATGGGATTCCACTTCATGCGCCAATCTTGGGTTTCCATTTTGGTAGGACGTCGATTTAGTCGCAACGTGCGCCATGTCACAGGCGAACCCGGCAATCGATTGACGAGGCGGACGGTACGACCATCGGGAAGTCGACATCGGTCGATGCTTAAACTGACTACTTCTGCTCGAGGCTCTTCCAACATTGGATACTGTTTGGCGCATTCGACAACTTCGATGGCAAATTGATCGCCAAGGATTTGTTGGCATGCGACGACAATTGTGTACAGATCGGGAGACATTCGTCGCTGGATCAAGCTCAGATTGCGCATGTACTTGAGGCACTGCGATAACATGAGAGGCGTGATATGTCGAGCACGAGGGCCAAACGTTCGTACGTAACATGTCCGGGCGTACATAAGCAACCTTTTGATGGCGTCGATCGAAAGATTGTCGTCCACCGAAAATTCGCGACGAGCCCGTTCATACAGCGCCGCAACAAATGGTAATTCGCTAAACAGGAATGCCAGGGATCGCGAGTCGACCGCATAATATTCTGGAGCGGTAACCAAGTCCGGCTCGGGAATTTCTTTGGACGGTTCTCGGTAAGCTTCGCGAAGCCAAGGCCATTGCTGGATCGAACATAGGCACAGAATATGTCGATGATTTTGTTCTAATTCCCTGAGTCTCGCACCCATGTGCCGCAACTCGTCGATGATCCGGGAGTGAATGGGCCGATCGAGGCTGGTAAGGACCGCTGCAGCGTACCGCTCGGGAGCGACTTTTCGAAGCGCGTAAGGATCGGGCAAATCCGTGATAAGTGGCTCAAACGGATCCGATTCCAAATCGATAAATTCGATGGGAACACGCTCTCCAAGTGCCGCACGAATTCCCATGATGACAGGCTGGCAAGGGTCGATGGGAACGTAACTCCACCGTTCTGCGTCCTCCGGGGATTCATCTTCCTCCGACTTTTGAAAACGGGAGCCGGCTGGCTGGATAACGAGCCCCGGCTCTGGCAATAACGAAGTTCCACGTACTACCTGTTCTGAAAATGATGGCGGCAAGGGAACGGCTAACAAATCGCATTTGTTTTCCAACATCCATCGCCGAACCACCAAGGCACTTTCGATGCTTCCGTGGACAACCGGCAAGACCGTGATGCGGTCGCTAAGTTTGAGCGGCGAATTTACCATTTCGGCTTTTCGAGACCTATTAATAACGGAACGTCGTAGCAGCCATCGATTCATCTCAGACTGAGATTGGTCGTCTCAGAATGGTTTGTGTCTAAGCCTATTCTTAACCGATGAGCCGCGATAAACAACCTGTTCGATTCTTGTGGGATTGCTATGGCTCGACGAAGAGTCTTGGAAACGAATGTAGTTTGAAGGTGAAACTCAGATTAATCCAATCGCTTATCCACATTGTTACTGATTGGCACGACGGTTGCGATAGTAATATAGCAACGTAGATTTCGCAGCTTGAGCTGAACAACGTTTTGAACCCGAAGACAAAGTTGCTTCGACATCCAACTCGCGTTTAGTATCAAATGTTGACTACTCCAGAATAGCAATGAACTTTCTCGAAAGTTGAAATAATACAAATAAAACTCCGAGTCTTTCCGGCAAGGTGTGTGGGGCTGGAAGGACAAGGTTGCTGGGAAAGCGCACAATTTTGCGCTTTCCCAGTTTTTGATCAAAAGAACGAAGTAGCTTATCTCGTCCCGATAATTGCTAGTCCCCTATTACTTCGTTCTTCAGGCGTTTGGAATCGCAAGCTTCCAAACGCCTTTCTTTTTTTCCAGAACGCGTTTGAATGTATAGAATCGATGCCCAGTGTCAGAACTGAGCATCCCAAGACTTTTCCTTAACCAATTTACGCTGGTTGCGAAGTTGGAGAAGCGGTAATTTTATGCAAATTCAACAAGGGTCGTTCCGAACGTGATTGAGATCAAGAAGACATTGCCAAGCGGCACGATCATTCTGAAAAGAGCAGATCAACGTAATGCACTCGATCGACAGATGGTGCAAGATCTCAGTCAGGCATTCTCGGATCTACATCAAGAAAAAAAGGTCCGCGCAGTGATCCTTGCTGCCAGCGGACCAGTGTACTGCGCAGGACTCGACGTCAAACAATGGCACGAGGTGGTTGGCAGCGACGAAGCCAACGCAACATGGCAAGACGACGTATCCGAATTTCAATCGCTACTCGAACAAATGCTGCGATTCCCAAAGCCGATCATCGCCGCAATCGATGGTCCCGTGATCGCTGGCGGACTGGCCCTTGCATTGGCTTGTGATTTAGTGGTCGCCAGCACAACGGCAACGTTTTCGGCACCCTCCGCTCGATTGGGTTTAGTGTCGGGCCTGGTTGCTCCGTTGCTCTATTTTCGAAGCGGTGCCGCTACGGCCGCTCGATTATTGTTGGGTTGCGAAACACTGACTTCCCAGCAGATGCATGCTCTGGGGTTGGTCCATCACATCGTATCGTCAGAACAAATTTGGGCTCAGTCGCACCAACTTGCACAAAATATCGAACCGACCGCAGCCGAAGCGATCCAACTCACCAAGCGGCTTATTAATGAGATGATCGGCGAGTCCGCGATTTCCCTGATGACTATCGGCGCGTCGGCCACAGCAGCAGCTTGCACGACCGAATCGGCTGCCGAAGGACTGCAGGCGTTTGTTGAGAAACGGCTACCTCGGTTTCCGGGCACTTAATTTCGCCTTGGGCTCCCCGGAGCAGTGAGCAGGCGAGCGACCAGCCTTCAGGACGATTAGGCGACTTTGCGATAGACTTCGATTTGATACGGACCTCGGAACATGAGCATCACGGTTCCGTGCCTCGCATATCGATAAAAAACTTCGCGCAAAAAATGCTCTTCGCCGGGCCAAGGATAAGCGAAGATCATGGCAAAATCATCCATCGCTAAATCGTGCTCGTCGTAAGCCGATGGCATTTCGTGAAAGAGCGAAGGATGATCGGCTTGTTTGGTTGCTAGATTCTCCGCACCCCGTGGTAAGAAATTTCCCTGCCAAATCTCAGCTTGGATATTCTGCTTTTTCAGGAGGTCCCGCGCTTGTTGAACTAAGAATGGTTCTGCTTCGATCCCGACTGCATCGAGGCCGTACAGCCACGCGAGTCCGGTAACGATTCCAAATCCACAGCCCCATTCGCAGAACGTCTTGCCATCCAATAGTTCCTGCTTGACGATTTCGGATATACATGCGGCAACGTAACGAAAATCGCAGGCAACATATTGTTCAATCGGCTTGCGATGCCAACGATCCCAGAACACTTGCAAAACGCTTTCCGCGTATTGGATCAGTTGTTCGCACTCGGCGAGCAGAGGTTTCTGATCATCGACCGTTAACGGCAACAAGTCCAGTCGCATAGGGATATCTTTGAAAAGTCAAAAAGCGAATGGGCGAGTCTTCAGACTTCCTAATTCACAACCAAAAATATTTTCAGTCATGATGATCATGCCGAGCCATCACAACAATCTGTGCACGCACTGCTTTCGCGGCTTTTGCAGCCAAGTTGAACTTGTTAAAAACCTCATATTGTTGGGATTTCCCCTGCCAACGTGTTTTCATGACCTCGATTGGTTCGATCGTTTTCGATGGTTTTGTTGGCTTCACAAGGTGAACGGAACCGAAATGGTCCGCCAAAAAGTCGCCTAGTGCCGCGTAGTCTTCGCTGCGACGGTCGTGAGGCAGTTGAAACGCAATGGAACGCGATTCTACAGGAACATGGAACGCACAATTAATCCATTCGACGAGTGTGTGCAATCCGGCCAAGTTGGCCGCTTCGCAATAGAGGTGCGTTTGACCGTCGATCGTTTCTATATAAAGTCGTCGATGAACGGAGGGGCTGGTCAACGCATTTTTAAGTCCGGCGATGATGGTGCTCTTGGGAATTTCCAAATGCCAACACGCAGCAATCGCGGCAAGCAAATTATCGATCAAGAACGAGCATTGGCTCAAGGCACCGGGCATCAAGTCAGCAATGGTTGCAAAAAGCTCGCGGTCCTGCGATTTGCAAAGCCAGATTTGCGATTCATCCACAACGACCGCGTGGCCAGATTCGGCAAGGTGATCGATGACGGCGTTACAACTCGCTTCGCGCGCGAATAAAATGACGGACCCTTTGCTAAGTGGTTTCAACCGAAGTGCGACAGACTCGGATGCGTTGAGAACGGTCGTTCCCGACTCCAATACGACATCGACCGGCGTGCGTTTGACGGAAAATATTTTTTCCTCGTCGTACAAGTCGAACTCACCGGCAAGATGATCGGGTTTCTCGAAATTCGTAACGATGGCGACCGTGCACTTGTCGTAACCCAAACCCTCACGCAAGATACCTTCCAATCCCGCTTCGAAAACTGCGGCGGTGACATTGGGATTGAGCAGTACATCGCGGGCGGCACTCGCGTGATCGCTATTACCTACAACGGCGTCCCAGTCCCCAACCGATTTCCCGTCGCTATCGGCCAACCCCACAACGAAACCCGATTCTGCCAAAACGCCTCGGACCAACCGGGTTACGGTCGTTTTGCCCGCTGTTCCCGTAACCGATACGATAGGAATACGACCGTCGTCACTCGGACTATAGAGCAAATTTAAAATGTCTTCGCCGACTGGCCGTGGTTTGCCCTCCGACGGTTTGAGGTGCATTAGCAAACCCGGTCCTGCATTGACTTCTACAATTGCGCCGCCTTGCTCCTCCATGGGTCGTGCAATATCGGTGAGCACCATATCGATTCCTGCGATATCCAGTCCGACAACTTGAGCGGCTAGTACGCAATGATGGGCTATAAGAGGATGAACAAAGTCCGTCACATCGACCGACAAGTTGTCATATTGTTTGACGATCACCTTCTGGCCGACGTTTGGGATCGATTCTTCGGTGAAACCTTGTTTGGCCAAGTTGACTCGAACGACTTCGTTAAATCGCACAAAGCACAGTGGATGGGATTCGTCGGAACCGCGACGGGGATCGGAATTGACATCTTCTTCGACCAACTGAGCGACTGTGCGTCGTCCGTCGCCTTCGACAGAAACTGGATCACCCCGAGATGCGGCAGAGACTCGATTGCCAACGACGAGGACGCGATGTTCGACCCCCGGAATGAACTGTTCGACGATGACGCCACTGCCTTCATTTGCGGCTTGTTGAAAAGCGCGAATGACTTCGTGTTCCTGGGTCAGATTCGGAAACACACCTCGTCCGTGATTTCCGTCGCGTGGCTTGACGACAGCGCTACCGCGAATTTCACGAGCGGCCTTCCAAGCATCCACTTCGTCGATTACCAAACGCCCGCGCGGAACGGGAATATTGGACGCGGCCAACAATTGCTTCGTCAACTGTTTGTCGCTGGCGATGGTTTCTGCAATGGCGCTGGTTTGATCAGTCTCAGCAGTCCAAATTCGGTGCTGTTTGGCTCCCTGACCGAGTTGAACAAGGCTGCCTGTATTTAAACGACGAAACGGGATATTTCTCGCTTGAGCCGCTGCGAGAATCGCTTTGCTGCTGGGACCAAGGCATTTTCGCTCGGCTAAGTCATGGAGCCTTTCGATTTCCGCTTTGACGTCAAAGGGCAGATCGTATACACAAGCGATCAGCAGCGCGCGAGCGGACTTGAGGCACTCCTCGACCACCGTTTCGTCTTCATAACGTACGGCGACTTTGTAGACACCTTCTTCGCTCATTTCTCGTGCACGACCATAACCTAAACTACAACCCGCCAAGCTTTGCAGTTCGAGAGTCGTGTGTTCCAGAATGTGGGCCAGATACGTTCCCCGGTCAAGCCGGATAAAGAATCCGCCACGAACCCCTTCGCTACATCGATGTTCAATGACCGAAGGCAGCCATGCTTTATATCGTTTGTTAAATCCCGGTATAAGCTCGCTAGACCATTCTTTCAGATTGCCTAGATCGACCCAAACTTCCAGAATCGGATGCCGAGACCAAATATTCGGGCCGCGAAGGAACAACTGGCGACGAAACTGAAGAGGGGGACGACCGGGCTCAAGTGGGGGCAACGATTCGGATTGCTGTGGTTGCATGGAATTCGCCTAAGTCTTCGAGTTCCGTTGTTTGGACATTGTCAACGCAATGACCAAACAATTCCGAGTTGGTTAACCCCTGAGAAAGTTTCTATTCCAGCGACATTTTATCTGGACGTCTTTTACTCGACTTCCACGGAGATAATCTCAATGGTATCTACCGGGACGTCCGAGTGATGCGATCGCGTGGTTGTTTTTACCTTGGCTATTGCATCCACAACATCTTGCCCTTCGACGACATGCCCGAACACAGCATAGCCGACGCCATCGCGCGATTGGGACTTATCCAAAAAGCCATTGTCACTGGTATTGATAAAAAACTGGCTGGTCGCACTATCGGCGACGCTGGTGCGAGCCATAGCAACGGAATATTTTTTGTTGGATAGACCGTTTGAAGATTCGTTCTTGATCGGCGAACGAGTCTTGAGACTCGCGAGGTTTTTGTCCATACCACCGCCTTGAATCATAAAGGTCTCGATGACGCGGTGAAAAATACTTCCGTTGTAATGCCCATCTCGTGCGTACTGAAGGAAATTGGCTGAAGAAATCGGAGCCAGCTTTTCATCCAGTTGTAGTTTAATGTCGCCCAGAGTCGTCTTGATTGTTACCATATTCTACTTCTTTGCCTTTTCTTCGATGATCACTTTTTCGATGAGGATAGGTTCGACGGGCACGTCGTCCATACCAGCTTTGCGTCCGGTCTTGGCTTTACCAATTTCGTCGACCACCTTTTGGCCGTCGATGACTTTGCCGAACACTGCATATCCCACACGATCTTGGGCGTTCTTGCGATCCAAGAAATCATTGTCCGCAGTGTTAATAAAGAACTGAGAGCTAGCGCTGTTCGGAGCGGGTGTTCGAGCCATTGCAAGTGTGTATTTGACATTGGGAAGTCCGTTGCTGGATTCGTTTTTGATCGGATCGCGAGTCTTCTTTTCCTTCATGTCGGGAGTGAAACCACCGGTCTGAATCATGAAACCATCGATCACGCGATGGAAAATCACGCCTTCGTAGTGACCGTCCTTCACGTACTTAACAAAGTTCTCCACGGTGATCGGAGCCTTCTCGGCATCCAATTCCACTTTGATATCGCCCTTAGTGGTTTTAATAACCGCTACAACGGGATCTGCTGCCATCACTGAGGTACTCCAACCAAATGCCAATACGATGGCAACTAGGCCTATGAAATGTCGGTTCATGTTTGACTCCAAACAAGATTTGAAACGTGGGTAAGCCGCACTTAGATAGAGATCTTTCGATGTTACCCCCATCTAACAATTTCTCGCAGTTTTCTACCTGCATTGGGGAGAATTTTATTAGGCCCAAGCTTTTTTTACCATGGGTTGCGTTTCACAGGATATTGTTCACTCCCGAGAATCAGCTTCTTTACGAGAAAGACAGGCTTTTGCGCATCACCTTGTTCGGAATGTCAGGGAGTTGCTGGGTACAAGCCAATGCGGGCTTTACCAATACTTATCAAGCAATAATGCTTTCAATTACGTTGCCGGCGACGTCTGTCAAGCGGAAGTTACGGCCGTTGTAAAGATACGTTAACCGCTTGTGATCCAACCCAAGTAGCTGAAGTATCGTGGCGTGTAAGTCGTTCAAGTGAACGCGATTCACGGACGCTTTAAAGCCGATTTCGTCCGATTCGCCGTACGACACACCACCTTTAATCCCACCCCCCGCCATCCAGGCCGTAAAGCAATGCGGGTTGTGATCGCGTCCCGGTTTGCCGCCCAGTTGTGCCACGGGCAGCCTACCAAACTCTCCACACCAAATCACGAGCGTATCATCCAACAAACCGCGTTGATCGAGGTCTGCTAACAAAGCCGCCACTGGTTTATCGGTTTCGTCTGCGAATTGCTGGTGATTGCCTTGAATATCGCTGTGGCCATCCCAAGAACGTTCGTTCTCCATTCCGCCTGAATAAATCTGAACAAAACGAACACCGCGTTCGACCAGTCGACGCGCCATCAAACATTGGCGAGCGAAATGACTACACCTCGGATCGTCCATGCCGTACAGTTGATGAATATGCTCCGGTTCGTCGGCCAATTCGATCGTCTCGGGCGCGGCGGATTGCATTCGATAAGCCAACTCAAAACTCTCGATGCGGGCCGCGAGATCCGATTCAGCAGCGTGTTGCTCAAGGTGCATTTGATTGAATCGATTGAGTAAATCAAGTTGACCTCGCTGAGTCTCCGGCGACATATGCGG
Source organism: Pirellulaceae bacterium (assembly GCA_031374825.1). Classification (GTDB taxonomy): domain Bacteria; phylum Planctomycetota; class Planctomycetia; order Pirellulales; family Pirellulaceae; genus JANMGV01. Next base: position 137,604 of record JANMGV010000001.1, on the reverse strand, counting down.
CGCTAGTTTCAAATTATCAATTGCATCGCCCGTGGGTCGCAAATGCGTGCCTTGAAACACGCCTGGAAGAAATCCCGCACTCCAGTTCGCGGCATGCCCTTTGGGCAAACCTCGGCCTTTCGGATCGCTCATTACGACAAACCCAGGCAAGTCCTTGCTCTCGCTTCCCAAGCCATACGTGACCCATGATCCCACGCATGGAAAACCCATTCTGGGAAATCCCGTATTCATGGCGAACAGAGCAGGGGAGTGGTTATTGGATTCAGTAAACCCCGAATGAATGAACGCCATCTTGTCGACATGTTCGCCTAGGTAGGGAAAGATTGACGAAACCATTTTCCCGCAGCTTCCACGAGGCGTGAATTCAAAGGGCGACTTCATCAAATTGCCGACGGAATCTTTGAAAAATCCGGTCGTGTTGGTAAACTCGGGCGCGTACTCCTTGATCGATTTGCCGTGAGCTTTTTCTAAAGCAGGTTTGTAGTCCCACGTGTCGACATGGCTTGGTCCGCCATTGACGAAAATCCAAATGACGCGATTTGCTTTCGCTGGGAAATGACTCGGTTGTGGATCTAGCGGATGAAGTGCTCGGCTACCAAGACCATCGGCAGCAACCAAATTGGGAAGTAGTCCTTCGTCGGATAGCAAAGAGGCCAAACCAAGCAGTCCAAATCCACAACCGCTGTCTCGCAAGAATTGTCTTCGACCGAGTAAGTTCTGTCGTGTCGCTGATGGTTGACTTTTCATTTTCGTTGTCTCGGTTGCGATCGAAGTTCAATTTCTGTTAGTGGTCGTCCCTAGGCGAAGCAATCATGCGCGATGTCTTTGGCTTAGTCGATGTAAACAAATTCGTTCATGCTCAAGATGGCTTGGCAAAGATCAGCCAATGACTGGAATTCTGAATCGGCGTCACCGGATTGTTGCCGTGTTTGGGTCTGTTTTTTCAGAAATTCTTCAGCGATTTCAAGTTCCGCTGTGGTCGGCGCTCGCCCAAAAGCGATCGTATAGGCTTGGACAATGGAGGCATTTGGCTCGGGAGATTGCACCCGTTTTGCGAAAGCTTCCGCGTAAGTCCGACCTTGCGGGCTATTGATAAACATCAACGCTTGAGGAGCGATGGTGGTGCTGGACCTTTGGCCAATGCTCACCAAATGCTCGGGCCAATCAAACAACATCATTTCTGGAATCAACTGACTGCGTTTGATAAAGAAATAAATGCTCCGTCTGCGCATATTCGAGTCAAGCGTTCCCGGCCCGTACATCGTCGAATCTAACAACCCCGAGACGAATAACATCGAATCGCGAATTGGTTCGGCTTCGAGACGACGTGGCGGACAATGCCAGAATTGAATATTTTCGGGATCGACAATGGATCGTGGGTCATTGGCCACTTTATTGGATTGCTGATACGTCCTGCTGGTCATGATCAGCCGATGAATTTCCGATAAACGCCAACCGCGCTCGACAAGTCGCGCAGCTAACCAGTCAAGCAGTTCCGGATGCGTAGGTCTGTCACCAGAAGCACCAAAATCATTCGGTGTGGAGACAATTCCTCGCCCGAGGTGATGTTGCCACAAACGATTGACGATGACTCGCGCAACAAGGTTGCCAGCCCCTTGTTCGGTATCTGTCATCCAGCGAGCCAATGCGCTTCGGCGCATACTGGTTTTGCCTGCGCCGGTCGATTCGTTGTCCGCTCCTGCCGGTGGTTGCCAGCGACCAAAGTCTGCATTTTCGGCTGTCAATACTTTTGGGAACCCCGACGTTACGACCTCGACTTTTTGGTGGACATCACCGCGCCTTAATAAATACGTTTCGGGGTAAAAATGAGGATAGCCGCGATCGTTTGCATGATGGCTGAGGTGGGGCAAACCTTCGCTCGTTACAAGTACTTTGGTCAGGGTCACGCCGGGTCCAGTTTTTTCTGATTCAACGACCCGATCCGATTGTTCTTTCCATTTGCTCGATTGGAGTTTGAACCAATCTAAAGCTGTTTGCCAGTCACCGGGCGTACGTTGCCGCATTCCCGCCATATCGGCTCCACTTTTTGCGAGAGACCGCAACCTTTCGATTGCCGCAACGACCTGTTGCGAAGGACCCGTTTGACCCACTTCTGGTTTTGCATCGAGTTGCGAAGTCACAGAAATCCGCAATCTGCCAATTGCATGTTGTGGATTGGGATGATGGAACACGAGGACCGCTTTCAGGCGGTCGCCCTCGCGGGCTTGAATGGCCGTTGGTAAATGGAAAACAGCGGCTTGACTCTTACCTATTTGTCCATCAATTGCCCACCCAGTCGCTGGATCTTCGTCCAAGGACGCAACGATCGACAGTGACGATTCATTTTGTTGATGGGTTGCCTTTGCAACCTCAATTGGCACTTTGACGGACTCGGTGGCTCCAGCAGGAAAATGGTACAGCTCAAAGTGGCTAAGAGCGAAATTGCCGTTAGGAGCTCGGCCAGGTCCTTGATTCGGCAGCGATGGATCTGCCAAGGCTTCCACGCGAATCGCCGATATAGATTGATTGCCGGTTGAATCCGTCACATTCAGTATGTCGCTGGCAGGAGCAGGGCCGACAGCCAAATACGAGCCGTCATTTTGCAATTTGAACTGGCTACCTCCCGTCGACGAGATTTCACCTGTCAAGACAGTCCACGGTTGCAGTCTCTCATCAGTGCTATCTGGACTTTGGAGGAAGTTGAACAAAGCCGTAGAAGTTTCACCCGATTCAATTTGAGCGAGCGTGTCCCTCGCGGCAGCGAGTTGTTGAGCGTACGCTTGCCGTTTGGTCTCGTTTTCTACAGGGTTTAAATCAAATTCGCGTTCCGCTCGAATCGCGGTCGTAAAACAAGCTGCATATTGGTAATAGTCTTTGGAAGCGATCGGGTCGAATTTATGATCGTGACAGCGTGCGCAGCCGACGGAAATTCCCATGAAAGCCAAACTGGTCGTCGTCACCATGTCGTCGAGTTCATCGTACCGTGTGGATTCAAACTCGGACTCTGTTAGCTGGGTTGGAAATGCTCCCCCGCATAACAAACCTGTTGCCATCCAAGCCAAGGGTTCTTGAGGTGCTATCTCGTCGCCAGCGATTTGCCATTGAACAAACTGATCAAAGGGCATGTCGCCGTTGAATGCCCGTATCAAGAAATCACGATAGTGATAAGCAGTAGGACGATCGTAATCTTGCTCGTACCCATACGATTCAGCAAAGCGTGCAATGTCCATCCAATGACGAGCCCAACGCTCTCCGTATTGCGGCCGTTTAAGAAGCATATCAATCAAGGATTCCCAAGCATTTTGATCGATTTGGCCCCTCTGTCCTAGCCGCTTGGTCCATTCATTCATCTCTTGGGGAGTGGGTGGGATACCCAGCAAGTCAAACCATGCTCGTCTAATCAAGACGCGGGAATCGGCCGTGGGACTGGGTGTCAACCCTTTTTCAAATTGTTGACCAACGATGAATCGATCGACCGGGTTGTTTAATTGGGGCGCGTTTTTAAGAGGGCTTGGAAACTGATCTCGCAGCGGTTGAAAGGCCCAAAACTGTTTGCCTTTTTCCAAGTCAATTCCTTTCGAAATTGGTTTAGGCACGCCATCGCGTGGATCGGGCGCTCCCATCTCAATCCACTTGACGAACCCCGTGATGACATCCTCCGTCAATTTACCTTTCGGCGGCATTTCAAACGATTCGTGTTTCAAAGCCGAAATGAGCAAACTTTCTTCGACGTTGTTTGGTACGACGGCGGGGCCGGATTCGCCACCTTTTCGGATTCCTTGCCGTGAATCCAACCATAAGTTAGCGCGAAGTTTGCCTTTTCCCGAAGCCTCTTCTGAATGGCATTCGTAACACTCCGCTATGAGCACGGGCCGAATCTTCGTTTCAAAAAAGTCCAACTGATCTTTTGCAATAACTTGCTCTGACTGGGAGGAGGCGTCAACTTGTCCAAGCAATTCGGTGGGCACTATCGCTGCTTGAACGACACATAACAAAGCAGCAAATACTCCGATGTACGGCGCAGTCATCGGACAAGATAATGGCATCGGGCAAGATAATGGATTCATTGAGGTTACCCTGAGAACTCTTAGCTTACGGTGAAACGGAGTTTCTCGATCTTGGAGTTTTAGGAAGGAAGTTTTGGGAAGGAAATCAATTTGCTTTGAAGTTGCTTGGTGGGATATCAAGGCGCGAATGGTTTTAGTTCTTGTCGGTCGGAACTCACGCCAAAGAGTCGAGTTTGACCACCGTTTGTAAGATATGCTTTAACTTAGTTATTCCCTACAAGCGACACAAACTGTGATACTCGGTTGATACTTATTATTGTGTAAAACGTGTTAGCGTTTTGTTCACACTTGTTCATCAATTTCGACGTTTCCAAAGACTGTTCATTGCGGGCTCTGACTTGGCGTCGCAATCATCCGTTGCAAGTCCGGAAATCAACTAGCCAGCAACGTGTTTTCCACGCCAGTCTGAGTTGTCGGCGTCGACGCAAATACAATACTGGTAAGGACTTGCTACTACAAACTAAGTTCAATCTTCATCGAACTTCCTCGACAATACAACAACAACATTAAATTAATCTAAAAGAAAAGAAGTTGACCAATGGTGTTCAGTTACCGTCATACGATTGGTCATAGTAGCGTTTTGGCATTGGCCCCAAAACTCGAAGGAAAATAGCGTTGTGACTCGCTAGAAATCGGATTCGAGGTTACAACATGGGGTCAGTCAGAACTGCATTTTGAGACTTTTTATGCTGTTGGGGTGATTCTCCCCGACTTTGAATTAGGAACGGGAATTTACTGGAATGAAAATTTCTTGTAATCGAGAAAAACTTTTTGGAGCATTTCAATTGGCTGCTTCGGTGGCTTCGGCTCGCAGCCCTAAGGAGATTCTTCAGAATATCAAGTTGACCGCTAGTGAAGACGCAGTCACGCTAATGGCCACCGACATGGATGCGGGGATCAGGATCGATGTCGAAGGTGTCGATGTGCAAACGCCGGGCAAGGCACTCTTGAGCGTTCAACGCATCGGAAGCATTTTACGCGAGTCGAGCGATGAGCAGCTTTATTTCGAAGTCAACGGATCGTCGCTTGTCGTCCGTGGCCTGCAATCCGAGTTTAGTTTGCCAAGCGGCAATCCGGACGAATTCCCAACCGTCGTGAATTTTGAGGAAAAGAGTTACCACGAGATCTCCGCGCGACTTTTTCGCGAAATGATCCGCAGAACGATTTTCGCGACGGATGCGGAAAGCAGTCGGTACGCACTGGGCGGTGTTCTCTTGGAAATGAACGATACCGAAGTGCTCGCCGTTGCCACCGACGGGCGACGATTGGCTCGCATGCAGGGCACGGGCAAATCGGTGGGAGATCACAAGACATCGGGTCCCACAACGATCATTCCGAGCAAGACCTTGAGTTTGATGGAACGATCCATTAGTGATAAAGACGAAGTTGTCCATGTCGCTGCACGACAAAACGATGTCCTCGTCCGCACCAGTCGAAGCATGATCTATTCGCGATTGGTCGAAGGTCGCTATCCCAATTGGCGGCAAGTCATTCCAAATCGCGATAATGCGATTCGAATCAGCGGTTCGGTTGGCCCCTTTTACGCAGCGATTCGCCAAGCTGCCGTGGTGGCCGATCCTGAAAGTCGTGGTATTGATTTCCAATTCGGGCAAGGAACGATGGTCGTAGCCGCTCGAACGGCAGATGTGGGGCAATCTCGTATCGAAATGCCGATCAGCTACACAGGCGAACTAATTAAGATGACGATGGATCATCGTTACGTTTCCGATTTCCTTCGAGCATTGGACCTCGATGCGACGTTCCATTTAGAAATTAGCGGTGGTTCCGATCCAGCGCTTTTCTTGACGGACGACGGATATGCGTATGTTGTCATGCCGATGGCCCGCGATCGATAGCTTTTACAATTTTGATAACCTGGAGAACCCACCTCGATGAACATTTCGGCCTTTATGGAACTTAATTTTCGTCATTTCAACGCACGGGAGACTTTGGCTGCAGCCAAGGGTTTCAAAAGCTTTGTAAATGAAGAAAACGGAAAGATGATGGTTTCATTGGCCGGAGCAATGAGTACTGCAGAACTGGGAATTTCGCTAGCGGAAATGATTCGCAAAGACAAGGTACATGCGATCAGTTGTACGGCCGCAAACCTGGAAGAAGACTTGTTTAACTTGTTCGCACACGATGAATACCGCGTTATCGAAAACTGGCGGGCATTGAGTGTCAAAGACGAAGTGGAATTGGTTCGTAAAGGTTTTAATCGAGTTACCGATACGTGCATTCCAGAAACTGTCATGACGCACATGCAGGCGCGACTGACCAAGTTTTGGATCGAGCAAGGTGAGAAAGACGAGGGACTTTTCCCGTACGAATATTTTTACAAGTTGCTTGACGAACCAGACCTAAAAAAACACTATCAGATCCCGCCTGAAAATAGTTGGGTCATGGCCGCCAAGAAAAAGAAACTCCCCATTTTCTCACCCGGGATTGAAGATAGCACTTTAGGAAATATGTTCACCGCTCGCGTCATGGACGGAACGGTTAAATCGCATCGTGCTTTGAAGAGTGGTACTGAGCAGCTTGCAAAGTTAGCGGAGTGGTATCGCGAGACAAGCAAAAAGAATCCCATCGGTTTTTTCCAAATTGGTGGTGGGATTGCCGGTGATTTTGCTATTTGTGTCGTTCCGCTTTTAATCCAAGATTTGGCTGAAAAGACGCCGCTTTGGGCGTATTTTGCCCAAATTGGGGACGCAGAAACGAGCTACGGCGGATACTCGGGCGCTGTTCCAAATGAGAAGATTACTTGGAAGAAATTAAGCGTCGATACCCCTAAGTTCATGATCCACAGCGATGCTACCATCGTAGCACCTTTAATCTTTGCTTACGTACTTGGCAAATAGCGAGGGCATGGGCTCTACTAATACGTAGCCGTCGCTTTCGAAAAGTGGTACCACGGCCCTAGCAAATCAAAAAATACAAAGTCGTTTCGTTCCATTGCTTCATCAATGCCGTAATTGAACTTACGGTGGGCGAAGTCAAACGCGTTTTCTTGAGAGGAAGATTTATGTCGAAGCATCTATTCCGAATAGGCTTTCTTGGACTCGCTGCGATGGTTTCGGCCACCTCCGTTTCCGCCGATGACAAGGACATGCTGACCATTGGCTCCAAAGCCCCCAGTCTCGATATCGAACACTGGATGAGTGACGGCGATGGAAAGTTCAAGCACATTAAGGATTTCGAAAAAGGCAAAGTCTACGTTGTCGAATTCTGGGCAACTTGGTGTGGTCCCTGCATCGCCAGCATGCCTCACATCAGCAAGTTACAGGATGATTACGCCAAACGCGGTGTGACCGTTATTAGCGTCAGCGACGAAGACATCGAAACCGTCCGGGAGTTTTTGGAAAGGAAAACTGAGGACGACGACAAAACCTACGGAGAGCTTACCAAAAACTATTGTTTGACAACGGATCCAGATAAATCAGTTCACGAAGCGTACATGCAAGCCGCCAAACAAAACGGTATTCCTACAGCATTTATCGTCGGCAAAAAGGGATTGATTGAGTGGATCGGTCACCCCATGTCGATGGACGAGACGCTTGAACAAGTCGTGACGGATAAATGGGATCGCGAGAGCTTTGCCGCAGAATTTAAAGAGACGCAAGAAATCGCGCAAATTCAATCGGGTATCGTCCGACTGTTTCGCAAAGGCGACGTGGATGGGGCCATCAAGAAGCTCGATGAAGTCCTAGCAACACTCAAGTCGGAAAGTGCCAAAGCGCAGCTCAAAGGAATGCGAACACAACTGTTAATGCAGACCGGCGATGAACGGGCAATCGAACCCCTCAAAGAAATGATCGCTCAAAATAAAGATAATCCAGAAGTTCTCAACCAACTCGCTTGGTTTGTAGTGCAAATCAAGGAACGCGAAGAAGACAAGAAAATCGACAAAGGACTTATCGAAGTTGCGATCGAAGCCGCTGAGATGGCAATCAAAGCCGATTCTGATAACGGCGCTGTCCTCGATACCTTGGCACACTTGCAACACATGAACGGTGATCTGGATAAGGCTATCGAAACCCAAACCAAAGCCGTGAAGTTAGCAGACGAACAATTCAAAGATGACATAGAATCGTTCCTCGAAGAACTCAAGGAAGAAAAAGAAAAGGGTGGCAAGGACAAGAAAGACAACGACAAATAATCGTCATTCGTCAGCGCAGCAACGCGTGTGCGGTTTGCTGCCGTTTTCACAAAATCAGAAAAAGGGGTCCAATCCGGGCCCCTTTTTGTGCATTGCCTAACTGTTTGCCGCGCTAGAATCGGTTCCGACATCGAGATCATCTCGCAAAGATCGTAGCCCGCGCTTCAAAAGCCCAGCTACTGCCAACTCGGTCTTCTCCATTCGTTCCGCGATCTCGCGCAGCGAACATCCTTCCAAGTATCGCAGTCGGATTGCTTCGGCTTGTGTTTCGGGCAACCGATCAATGCTGATCGCTAGCGAAGCGGCTACTTCGTCGCGCATGACCCGCTGGCTTGGTGACGTCGTTTCCGAGGGAACCAATTCCACGAGCGGTTGCGGATCGGAGGAAGCATTCGTTCCCGCAAAATGGACTTCGAGAGCGGCATTTCGCTTTAAGGAATACAGGTGCGCTTGATGCGTCGAAGCAATGTTATTGCGGAGCATATTGCGCAGCCAAGCTAACAGCGATGCAACATCATTCCCACGAAAATTTGGCAGATCGCGATGGGCTTCCAAGAAAGTGACTTGGACCAAGTCCGCAGCATCGAATCGCGATTGCAAACGCGTGTCGAGATAGCGAAGCGCGAGGAAAGTAAGATAAGGTCGATAGTGCTCCAACAACTCGCCAAAAGCTGTCACATCGTTCAAAATCGATTTTCTCAAGAGCTCGTTGCTATCGAACACTATCTCATCCACGCCAGTAGTTCATACTCATTTGCTCGAAGCTTAACAATCGAACGGCTATCAAGACTCGGTACACGCCGTTGTCAGAACCCTATTGTACCTGACCGCTCGCCAGAGTTGGAACCGTTTTGGCTACTTCTAGTTTTTTCGAAAAGACGGGAGGAGCTCGGCAGCCAAAAAGAACGAGCCAGCGACCACGATCAAATCCTGCTCCGACGAATCACGAATCGCCGATCGCAGCGCATCATCGGGCAGAGCGTGCACAGAAACCTTCGGCACGGACACAGGTTTTACTTCGGCAATCGCGTCCAGAGTTGCCCGATAAAGCTGCGAGTGTTCGACGGCACGCGGGTTGCTTTGAAACTGCGTGACAATGATCGAGTCAAAGGAACGTACTAGTTGCCTAAGGATGGCCAGATAATTCTTATCGCGGCTGACGGCAAAGACAAGCGTTTTCTTCTTGGCGGGAAAGTACTCGCCCAGCGTCTCAATCAGCGCGGCCACCGATGCTTCGTTATGCGCCGAGTCAATTATGACAACGGGTTTTTGGCACACAATCTCCAAACGAGCCGGAATCTGTGTCGTGGCGAACGCATCCCGGGTGGCTCCTTCCGGGATGGAGTATCCCATTTCACGAAGCCAGTCGGTGCAAGCACAAACCACAGCCGCGTTATGCGCTTGATGGCTTCCCATGACCAATAGGGGAATATTGGTTAGCGTGCGAGATAGTCTGAAGACGCGAGGATCGGCTTCATAACTAAACGATGCCCCTGCCTGGCCATCGCTCGGGGCTTTCCAGCGATATCGAAAATCCTTGTGGATCAATCGCAAGGGTGCAGAATGGTTTTTTGAGACATCTGCGATGACATCCGCAGCTTCTGGTGCCGTAACTCCACTAACAACCGGAACCGGCGACTTGATAATGCCCGCCTTTTCCGAAGCAATCAAGGCAAGTGTATTTCCCAGTTGCTGCTCGTGGTCGAAACTGATCGAAGTGATGACAGTGAGGACTGGCGAGCACACATTCGTTGAATCTAAACGCCCGCCAAGACCCACTTCGACTACAGCAAAGTCTGTGTTCTTGCCAGCGAAGTAAAGCCACGCGAGAGCCGTCGTCAGCTCAAAAAATGTGGGCGACTCACCGCCGGGTTCATTCATTCGCTCGACAGCATTTCGAATCTGATCGACCATCGCGATGAATTCTGGACGCGTCGGATTTGATCCGTTAACAGAAAATCGCTCCTCCAAACGAATGAGGTGGGGCGATGTGTATCGACCCGTACAATAGCCGGCAAGTCGTAGCGTTTCGGAAAGGAGCCAAGCCGTCGAGCCCTTGCCTTTGGTGCCAGCTATATGTATTACGGGGCATCGCAAATGCGGGTCACTAAGCTCGGACAACAAACGCCGCATGCGATTGAGCCGATAGTACTGCTTGGTATATGGCTGATTGGTAGCCTTTTCATAATTGATGCGATCGATCAAAAACCGAGTCGCCTCGTGATATGCGTTATCTTCCTCCAATCCTGCCGTCACAATATGCCTTTCGTCAATGACCGACGTGTTATTCTCATGGTTGCGTCAACCACTATTCTAACACGTCGATCATCTAGAATTTCGTGTGACTGTTTGTTTATGAAACAAAGTTCACTGTCAGACAAAATTGATCGTCAAATTCTCCGTAGCACTAACGCCCCCTCGGCCATCGCGCAACGTGAAACCCACAGTTCTCGCATTCGTTGCAGTGCTCGCGATGGTTCGGAACGTAATGGATCGTACCAAACTCTCGACAATCGATTGGGTTGCAAACTCGTTGAATCGAAGAATTAACGATCGTCCTGCCGTCCCGTTCGAGTTCATGAGCCCTATCAAGCTGCCTCGATGTAAAAGTTCTTGACCCACCACACTAAAATCGCCGCTTAAGCCAATTTGCTCCGAATTGTCCCTGCCTGAAGTTGTTTGAACGACCAGGGTGCCATTGTAGAACGCGGGATTGTCTATATCCGTTACAGTTGCGGCGGGTGCCATCACAACTGCTGCTGCGTCGCGAGTGTAATTCAAACTTGTGTTATTGAGCGTCAAAATCGAATTGTCATTTACTGGATTCAAGATAACCTTTTTGACTGCCGATCGGCTTGTCCCGCCTTCACCGTCTGTAAGAACTGTTTCAATACGTCTGGTCTGTTGCAGAGGAACTTCGCCAACGAATTGATAATTGAGATTCCGCACCAAAGCTTGCACCGCGACTGGCGTGGCGCGGGAATTTAATGTCACAACCAACGGATTGAGGCCGTCGCCCCCAGCGAAAGTACCAATAACAAGCCCCTGATGAAGAACTTGCGACCCCCTGGTACCAATTCTCGTTATGGCCTGCGGACGATGGTAAATTCCCAGTTGATCACCCGCTCTTCCGTTTTGCGTGATCGTTACGGTTAGCGAACCACCGCGCAAATCAGGCGAATCAACATCAGTTACGATCGCAGGGCCGGTCAGCCCCAGGGCTCGTGAGTCCTCTGGAAAAATTAAAGTACCACTAAACTTGAGAATTGGTGGGTCGTTTGCCAGCCAAAAGTCTCTGAGCACATTTCCACCTGGGTTCCCGCTGAGATCAGCAAAGTCCCCATCCACGATGAATGCATACTTGCCACCTAAGGCAGTCAACGCCCCAAGGTTTTCGACTCTATAAGTCCTGTTGGTCAGTTTAATAATCGTGACCGAAGAGTCGATGAGATCCGGCCCATTGTCGCGAGTTAGAGTTAAATCGTTGAAATCAAAAGTTGTTAGATCGATTTCCTCCGAAAAGACAACATCGATCGAAGCAACCGATTTTACAGTTCCTGTGCGAGGGTCGGGTGTGACATCCACAACGTCTCGCAACACCGGTAATTCGAGATCAACATCCCAATGAGTGGAGGCACGCACATCTTTTGCAATCCCCCCGCTATTCAGAACCTGACCATCAACAATTAACTCGTAGTGACCCGCTAATCCAGTGAAGCTTGACAGGCCAGTTATTTGAAAATTATTTCCAATTACCAACTGGATCGCCGCTGGACTTGTCAAAGGAATATCGATTCCATCGCGAGATAATCGGACGTCGTCTATGGTAAAGCTTGCCTCCTGAATGGGTTCAATGAACAACGCGTCAACTACATCGACCGGTGTATTTCGTGGGTTGGGGGCAATGGCACCAAGATTAAGAAAGAACCCGCTACCTTCTACTTTGACTTCATCAATTCCCCAGTGATCAAAAGAACTTCCTGAGTGCGACTTCTGTCGCCAGCGAAATTGTGTTTGTTGAGATTGAGCAGCTAACGGAACATCAAATGTTGCCAAGGCCCAAGTATCTCTCTGAATGAAGGTGGAGTCGTTTGCACTGAATTGGTTGAGTAGAGTCCAATTACTTCCTGCGTCGACCGTCCACTCGACGACAAGTTCTTCCCCAGGGTCGATGTTCTCAAACGGAGCAGACACATCGCCCAACCGCAAGCGGAACTCAAGCCGTGCGGTTCCCACACTCATGGGAACGGTGGTGGCAGAGCGTACTCCGTTTCCATTGAAATAGAGTGCATTGCCATCGTGAAAATTAGTAGGATTGCTAGCACCAAAAGCTTGTCCCCCAGATATCGAACTAAAGTTTGCAGAATTGAGCGGATCAAAATTATCGAAGAAAAGTACCGCCATCAAATGACGAGATTCCATTCGCTCTATGAGCATTCGTCTCGCTTGTAGACCCTTCCCTAGCTTTACGATTTTCTTGTCGCGAAGTAACCGATTTCGAAGCTGACTTAGCATGATTGATGCTTCCTTGGAGAGGCTGAAAACCGAAAACTCTAACCACAACGGAACCCTGCTTTTAAGGGGTGGCCGTTAATATAGGCATTCGATTTCCATAAGTCAAAGAATTGCGCAATTTCGGTCTTTTCGCACGACGTTTGCTGTGACCGTCGAGCTTTCCAGTTGCGATGACTGGGCCATTAGCTACAGTTGAAAAGTGTAGCTTTCTGCGACTATTTCCAAAACACGAAGTCTGTTACAAGCGTATTCTTCGCTACACCAATCAATCGACTGTCAACCGTTCCTTAACATATTAATTATTAGCTTCCAATCACTCACTTTAGGTTTATATGGAACTGGACATTCGTAACATTGGTGTCGATGAAGTGAATCGCCAGATTCGCGATTTGGAATCCAACGCCGAAGAAATCATAATCGTCAACGCAAGTCGCGATGATTTGGTGCTTCCGGGATTACGACACGCGATAAAGATAAGGATCGAAGGCTCGCTGGGGGATTACTGCATCGTAGCGAATGAGCGAGCAGATATCCAAGTCAGCGGCAACGTTGGCTCAGCAGCAGGAGAAGGCGTTCGGGGGGGTTCGATCGTGGTCCGGGAACACGCAGGCGAAGCGCTCGGTGCTTTTGGCTTTGGAGGGTTAGTCGCCGTGTACGGATCGGCTGGTCCACGATGCGCGGTCGCTCTCCAAGGCGCGGACGTCGTCGTTCGAGGAAATGTTGCGTCGCAGGCTGCTATGAACATGCGGTCAGGCACTCTTGTTATCGGTGGCTCGGCAGGTAAAGATCTCGGCCTCGGGATGACAGGCGGTACAATCTTTATGCGAGGCGAAGCCGAATCCGTGGCAGAGCATTTAGAGTCTGTTCGCATGAAAGAACCGGATCGATTCCGAATTAGTTTGTTAATGTTAAAAGCAGGCATCAAAACTTCTGGCGCCGATTTTCGCGTCTACAAGGTTGCCAAGTAAATGACCTCCATCAACGAACAATCACCGCAACAATCGATCACCGCAAATGTTCTGGATGAACTCTGTTTTATTCCAGCAAGCTTGGACTCTCGATTGAAGGAGTTCAAAAAAATCGATTTGACAAGCCGTTTCTCAGCAGCAGAAAAACACGCTAAAACCCGAATCACAAGCCCTTTCTTGCTGCGGTCTCTCATAAACTCACCGTGGCATCCCGACCAAATCGATGAACTGTGTGGCGCAATGCGAGCGGTCGGCGGAGCGGTCGTCGCGGAATCAAAGATTCTTAGCCGAGTTGCAATCAACAATATTCCCTTTCGTAGTTGTCCCGTTTTCGTTGATTCGTGTCCCGACACAGCCGAATTGGAGTCTGCCGATATCGTAGAACTGCAGTTGTTCGCCAAAGACAACGCATCGCTACAGTTGAATCCTCGCATCGCTCAGTGGCCTTGGGATGTGCTTGATGCAGAACGATTGGCGAAGAAAATCGAAGTCCTACGGCAACTGGCAGGGGCGACGATTCCGGTTGGTGTTGCCATTCCGGCCGGTGCCGTGCGAGACGACGTGACCTTGCTCATCCGGTGTGGAGCGGACTTTGTTACCATTGTCAATCGATCGGATGCTATCGCATCGCCCGCTTTGCCTGACCCGTGGATCGCAGTTACAGCTCGCAACGCAGCCAAACAGGCTGGTAATCCCAATCTTCCAATATTCCTGGCTGGTTCAATTCGCAATGGTCTTGATATTGCGAAGTTGGTTGCGTTAGGAGTGAATGGATTTGTTGTGGATGGGTTGGCCTCGCCCCAATCGCCGACCAAAACCGCGACTGTGGATCCTATGTCCTACAGCAGGCTCAGCGATATCACTAGCGGCTTTGCTGTGACCAATCCACCGGTCCCTTCAGAAACGGCGGTCGATGTGTTGACTCGTTTCGTAAGCGAGCTTACCGATACACTTAAGATCTGCGGCTATGAAAATCTGGCAGCGCTTAGTGACAAACAACTATTTGCTACCAGCAACCGCGCCCAACAACTGACCGGAATACGGATGCTCTGACCCTAATGTTCCTCTGTCCCATGTAACAGGTTGTTACATGCGACCGTCGCAATTAATAATCGCTAACGGTAGCTTCGTACTATCAGTACTCGAAAGACAAATGCCATGTCCACTGAACCTTCTCTTCGATACGCTATCGTGGGAACGGGCGCGGTGGGTGGATACTACGGGGGACTGCTGGCGCGAAGTGGTATGGACGTTCACTTCTTGTCTCGTTCCGATGCAAATGCCATCCGAGAACACGGACTACGTATTGAAAGCCGAGATGGGGATTATGTGATTCCATCGGCAAATGTGTACAGCTCGCCGAATCAAATGCCTCGATGCGATGTGATTGTGGTTTGCGTTAAAACAACGGCAAACGACCAAATCCGTTCATTAATAGAACCTTTGTTGCATCCCGAGTCGATCGTCGTGATCCTGCAAAACGGATTGTTTGTAGAAGACCATGCTGCACAAGTTGTGGGATCGAATCGAGTAGTTGGCGGTTGCGTTTTTTTGTGTTGTACCAAGGTTGGTCCAGGGCAAATAAAGCACATCGACTGCGGGCGTGTTGTGCTGGGTGCTTATCGCGGTCTGAGCGGTTCTGAACTTCCGATCGACGCAAATTGGTTAAATCGCCTTGCAAGCGATTTCGGACAGGCGAAAATTGAAGTCGGCTTGTCAGAGAATTTGACCAAGGATCGTTGGAAAAAGTTGCTTTGGAACATTCCCTTCAATGGCTTGTCGGTCGTCCTCGACGCAAGTACCGATCAACTAACATCCGATCCGGCAGCCTCGGGGCTTGTTAGGCAACTCATGCAGGAGGTGCAAGGGATCGCACGGCATGCGGGCTTTGAAATCGAAGACTCCGTTGTCGACAGACTGATTCGCGAGACCGAGACCATGGTGCCGTACGACAGTTCGATGCGTGTCGATTACCGCGCCCGTCGTCCAATGGAACTGGCGGCGATCTTCGAAGCACCGCTCGAAGTAGCAAGAAAAGCGAATCACCCGGCTCCACTACTTAGTATGCTCTGGCGGCAACTTAGCTTCTTAGACAGTCGCAATCGCCGCTCGGCGTCCACGTGAAATGTCCAGCTCGAAAACGAAATGGACGAACGCCAGCGACCTAATCGCGATCATAAACAAACGCTGAGCGAAGTAGCCTTCAACTCAGCGCGTTGTTACTCTTCTTGACCGGTTACTATTCTTGACCGTTCATTCAAGCAGCACGAATGATGCGGCTGCTCTTGGACCAAGTAATCCAATCGGTCACTTCCGCCAGATCCGGTGGACGGCTATTGCGAAGAATTCGTTGACCGACCTTTGAATTGGCGATCTTGGAAACGGCAGCTAGCAACTCGCTAGCCACGGCCTGCGACAATTGCTCGGCATTGGTTACGTTGGCGGCAACCAAGAGCTGGGCATCGTGGCCTCGCAAATTGGGTACTCGACAGACAAGCGTCGCTTGTTGTTGCCATTGCAAAATATCGGACGCTGTGACTCGCGGAATGTTCAATCGATTAGCAATATCCGTGGCGTCGGCGACCAGTAATTGCTGTACCGTTCGAATTCCTACTGTACCCAAGTGTTCGGCCATCGAATCACCAATGCTCGGGGCATCGCAAATGGGTCGATCGAGATCAAGGTAGAAGCGAAGCGAACCGCTCGCTGATTGAGCGACCGATTGTGTTTGCATTCGGACTACGTTCGAAGATTGCGTCGCCCGTTTCTTTTTGCGTCGAGTCGATTCTGCGGAACGAGGGGCCCGGCTGCTATTGGCTTTCGCATCGCTATTTCCTGAAGCGTGAGTCGAGCCGTTATTGCGATTCCGGTCGTAGTCAAAACGGTTCGCGTTCTCGAGTGATACCGGCGGGCGATCCAGTTGTCGATCCCGTCGACGGCTATCTTCGCGCCGAGACTCACGATCCGACGAACGATAACCGTCGCGATTATCGCGCCGATCCACGAACTCATCCACTGAGGGAGATCGCAAAACTTTTGCTCGGTCTCGACCCGCAGACGCAAGCCAATTCGTTAGTTTGGACAGCTCACCGCGGCTAGCTGTTCCCAAGATGTCTCGGCCGCGAGGCGTCGATAGGAAAGCGTCGACACGCGCGACGAGATCGTTGGGTTGTGTTACGCGAAGCATCTTCGGTGAAGTGATGCCACAGCCCACCAAGACCCGAGCATCAAACGCTCGCACCTGCGGTACGTGGCACATAAGATCGCACTCAGACTGCCAGCGAAGAACGTCTTCGTTTCGAACACCCAAATTGACGAGAATGGAAACCAAGTGACTTGGTTCGGTTTCCATGAATTGGCCGACTTCCAATATACCGTTTCTCTTAAGATGATCGATGACCGCTGGCGTCAAGCTAGGAGCGTCCTCAATCGGACTGCTGATAGCTAAGCAAAACTGGCTTGCAATCTTGGGAACACGGACGGTTTCCCGTCGGCGCGGCTCGTTGGTCGGATATCGGAACTGTTCGTATTCATTGGCGAGTGCCGATAATCGACGATTGATTTCGGACTCATCAAAGGAAACCTGCATTTGCCGCCGAGGTGCAACGTGTTCCACCATCGATTGACGAGCGTATCGCACGGGATTCAGCGTTTGATAGGGTCGCAATTGACAGACGCAGCCGTGCGTGGATTGGACCCGGCTTGCTACCATTTCATCGCGTGTCAACAAGACGACTTGGTGGCCGCGTTGCGCAAATTGATCGAGCACGTGAATGACTCGATCCAGTAAATCGCCGTCATAGGATTCAAAAGCGTTATCGAGAATCAACGGCAGATCGCAAACATGACTTTCACGAGCCGATTCGATGATCGCCAAACGTAGTGCCAATTCGACGAGTTGCCGTTCTTCATGCGAAGAGTTTCGAAT
This sequence comes from Pirellulaceae bacterium, assembly GCA_031374825.1. Classification (GTDB taxonomy): domain Bacteria; phylum Planctomycetota; class Planctomycetia; order Pirellulales; family Pirellulaceae; genus JANMGV01. Next base: position 119,970 of record JANMGV010000001.1, on the reverse strand, counting down.
GAGGTTGTGTTCGATGTGCGGGCTACATACAGCGCATCCGATCGAGTTTCGGACGATGCCTTTGGCAATGGCCCAAGTCGGCAATCGCTGTAAAGAACCGCCAGTCAAATCCCGCAAGTAGCGATCGGCACGCGGAATTAGAGTCCCTTCCAGCGTTTCGCGTGTAGAAACCGTTATGGCTTTCCGAACTAAACGCGGATCGCGGTTCAATTCCGAGAGTGTGGTTTCGACTTCTTGCAATTGGCGTAACACATCGGCTCGTTCGGCGGCCAGATCGATGCGATGGCTGTTAGCAGTTGTGGGCACGCGAACATCATTCTCCAAGCGACGGTATTCGTCATGGGCGTCCGATAGTCGCGCCCGAATTCGAGCTAATTCCCCTTGCAGTTGATCATGTGACTCCGAATGATACGATCGATGCTTATCGCTCGAGACATACGAGGTCGTTCGAGAACGATCTTGGAATTGATGTTCGATCGATCGAGCTAATTCGGCTTCACAACGCTTGAGCTGTGCGACTTGACGAGCCAATAATTCCACGGCCGATTGCGATTCGCTGCGAGAAAGCTGGTCTGCAACGTGATAGAGATCTTCCTGCAATTTACGTAATGTGAACGGCAACGATTGGTCCAGGGGATGCGTGTAGACGTGAGTTCCTAGTCGTGAGTTAGCATCCGTCAACTGCTGACGAGCGGCAACGACTTGCTCTTCGAGTCTTTCCAGGCTCATCCGGATCGCGGGCGAAACACGGCGATCCTGGCCCATTCGTAAATCGGTTTCGATGTCGTGAGTTGTTCGCTCAAGCTGTTCACGTTGCGAACGAATTTCTTCCAGCGTTTGTCGCCAGCGAGTGAGATGTCGATCGAGTTCATGCAAATTCTGAGGTCGGCTGGACAGGGTCTCTATCGATGTGTGACTCGATACACGGGATTCGGACGCCAATGCGTCAACTAACTCGGATTCTCGGATGCGAAGCGCGGTGATTTCGGAACGCACGGAATCCAAACGTTGTCGAACAGGACCGGAGTGAACGGTTGTGTGTGTCGTTCGATACGAATAGGCGACGTCGAGATCGGCTAATCGCGACAGCAACCGTTGTCGTTCATTTTGCCAATACAGCTTGCTTTGTTCCGAGTCGCTCGCAGGATCGCGATGCATGTCGGACCAGTCGTTTGTCAATTCTTCTTGGGCGAAAATGTGACCTTGGACACCGATTCGTTTGGCAGCGTTCCATAGTCGATCGATAGAGATTTCGCCCAGTCTTCCCGAATAAATTGCGTCGTATGCGTCGACGGGAATATTATCCCAAGCTCGGTGCTCCGATCCGACATAAGCAGTTCGATCCGCCCAGTAGCCTTGGTAGGGCGATGTTGTGCCATTCGGTTCGTCGGGTGAATTGTGTGAATAGGTCCGATGAATACCGGCTTGGTCCACCCAAGCCATCGAGCCTTTGGATGATCGCAATTCATCTGGCAGTCGATCGAGGCTAGTCGATTCGCTCGGATACATCATCGCACGAACGAATCGTGAAATCGTGGACTTACCCGACGATTGGGGTCCGCAAACGGCGTTCAAGCCCGCAGCTAGTGGCCCAAGATGAATAGAATTGTTTGCGTCGAAACGATCGATATCGAGATGAACTAAGCGCATTCGTCGGCTCCTCCGTGCCTTTCCTGGAAAATCCTTTTTCAATTAAAAAAGATGGGTCATTCCAGAGCCTAACACACACGAGGCATTTGGGTAAATAGCGAAAGTCCTTCGCGTCCGCTAAACCTTTAGCCAGCAAAACCAACCTTTGTTGAACGAGGCGCATTACCCGAGGATGCACATGGACGCACTGTTGCAGTCCGAGACATTTATCGGCAGAGAATTAACATTGGTGAAACGTTATTCGGGGACACGCCTTTTGCACGCTACATGAATTGACTACTTGCTTGGTGGCATTCCTTTGCCTGCGGCGATGTAGGTTTGGCGACCTTCGGAATAGGCTTGTTTGGCAGGGGAATGGTCCCCCAGCCATTGATCTATTTCGGGTCCCGAAGGCGGGTCTTCTTGGACTGCCTGAGCCATGCGTTCCAATTGCTTCCGGCACCAACCGCAACCAGTTCCGGCCCCCCCACACTCGCTCAACTGGCTAGCTCGTCGAGGTTTGTGGACGCGAAGGTAATTGATGACTTTTCGCCAACTGACGTGAAAACACAGACAAAGTTCATCGTCGGGCAGCATGTTTTTTCCACGGAAATATCAGCAACTTACGGAAAACGACAATTCATGCGATCATACTATCATGTTTCGAACGTCTTGGTCGAGGAATTCATGGATCCCACTAACCCAACAAAACCAACCATCTTGGAGCTCAGTCTTGAAAAGCTCCAAGACTGGTTGAAAGAACACGACCAGCCTGTCTATCGGGCCAAACAGATCTTGCACGGCATTTACCAAGGTCGTGCCAGTTCGTTTGACGACATGACCGATCTACCAAAATCGTTGCGCAGCGTGCTTGCCGAAGCCTTCGACATCTTTCAATCCGAAGTCACCAAGCATCAGCAATCCGACGACGGAACAGAGAAACTGCTTTTGAAACTTGCCGACGGCGGGCTGATCGAGTGCGTGTTGCTTCGCGACGGTGTCCGCCGCTCGATTTGCGTTAGCAGTCAAGTTGGCTGTGCGATGGGCTGCGTCTTTTGTGCTAGCGGTTTGGATGGCGTCGATCGCAATTTGACTCGGGCCGAGATTGTCGAACAAATGTTGCGACTACAACGATTGTTGCCCATTGAAGAGCGCCTCAGCCATATCGTGATGATGGGCATGGGCGAACCGTTGGCTAATCTCCATCGCGTGATGGAAGCCCTCGAAGTTGCCAAATCCGAACAGGGCTTGGGTATCAGCCCACGACGAATCACAATCAGCACCGTCGGACTTCCACCGAGCATTGACAAACTAGCCGAAGCCAACTCACCCTATCATCTGGCAATCAGTCTTCACGCCCCCAACGATGAGCTTCGCAGCCGATTAGTTCCTGTAAACAGTAATATCGGGATTGAAAAAATTATGGCAGCGGCTGACAGGTATTTTGAAAAGACCGGTCGGCGATTGACTTTCGAGTACGTTCTGCTGGCGGACATAAACGACTCGCTTGAATGCGCTCGACAACTTGTTCGATTATTGCGTGGCAAAACCTCGATGCTCAACGTGATCCCTTACAACCCCGTCGCAGGATTGCCTTATCGAACGCCAACACCTCAAGTGATCCGTCGTTTTCGGCAAGAGTTGCTCGATGGCGGAATCAACGTCATGTTCCGTCAGCGAAAAGGCGACCAAATCCAAGCAGCCTGCGGTCAGTTACGACGCTCCGGCCAAACTCCAGTCGTGCCCATTCAACTAACCGAATAACCCACCCGTAGAACGGACTTCAGTCCGTTACCTCCAACTTCAGTCCGTTACCTCCATCCCACACGCAATAAACCAGTTTTTCCCAAGGTCTCCTAATCGTGCCGATCCGCAATCGAAGAATCATCTGGATATCGATCGTTGTCTGCTTGATTTGTTATCTTCAGGCGCGTCGGTATCGGTGGGTCAGTGAAATTGGATTTGCAATGGACTTGATCGATCAAGTTTATGTAGAAAAAACGGATCGCGAAAAACTTTATCAAGCTGCCATGACGGGCATGGTCGAATCGCTCGACCGATACTCGAGCTACATCCCGCCCGAAGAGTTCACGCAGTTTCAGAACATCATCACCCAAGAGTTCGGCGGACTGGGAATCATCATTGATGGCCCGCCACAATCGGAAAAATTGGTCATCGTAACGCCGCTGTACGGCACGCCAGCCTACGATGCGGGGCTTGAACCGGGCGACGCGATCGTGTCCATCGATGGCAAAACAACTGCTGGTCTCGACATAAGTGCTGTCAGCCAAATGCTCCGAGGTCCTGAGGGCTCAGCCGTTCGTTTGGAGATCGAACGCGAAGGGCAACCTGAGAAATTGACTTTCGAAGTTAAGCGCGCGGCAATCGAATTGGAATCGGTCGTAGGCGACCGACGCAATCTCAATGCTCGTTGGAATTTTTCGATCGAGTCCGACCCCCGCATCGGCTACTTTCGGATCAATACATTCGGTGAAAAAACCGTCAACGAATTGCGAGCAGCTTTGGCTACCGTCAAACCAGACATGAAGGCCGTCATTCTCGATCTTCGCGACAACGCAGGTGGGTTGCTGACCTCGGCGGCTGAAATTTGCGATATGTTCCTCAACGAAGGAACAATTGTCACGACCCGCGGGCGGGATGGCGTTTTGTACGAAGAAATCAAAGCGAAGCCGGGTACGGAAGTCGACAACTCGGTGCCGATGGTTGTTATCATCAACGACGAATCGGCGAGCGCTAGCGAAATCGTTGCGGCCTGTCTGCAAGATCGCGGTCGAGCGGCAGTTGTCGGCCAACGGTCCTTCGGCAAAGGCTCCGTTCAAAACGTCGTCGAACTCGATTCAGGTCGCTCGGGTTTGAAACTTACCACCGCCAAATATTACCCGCCAAGCGGTCGCAATATCCATCGCACGACGGAATCTAAACCTGAAGATATCTGGGGCGTGCAGCCTGATGCTGGACTTGAAATCACGCTCGACGATGCCCAGCGTCGCGCTGTGTTCCAGCAATGGCGAGATCGCAGCGATCCGCGCAAATCAAAACAAAAACCTGAAGATCAACCCACGGTTGCGTCAAACGGAGAGTCCGAAACGACGTCCAACGTGATTCCGGCCACCGACCCGCAACTTGAACGAGCCATGCAGTACTTGAGGGGAAAACTGGACGCTACGAAGCCATAACTTTGCTGTGTCAAGAAAGCCACTCGCTTACTTGCAGTATTGCATGGCGGCTACGATAATTTGAACTTCCCAGGTCAGATCTCAGGTCGTTGGTCCTGTTATGCTGGTCCCGACTTGCTCACTAGTTTCTCATTTTGGCGGAATGCATCTATGATCAGTCAGATTCTCATCATCGCCGGGCCCGACAAGGGACGCGTATTTCCGTTAGAGGAAGGACAATCCTTGGTCATCGGGCGAGGGCAGAGCAGCCACACCAAGATAAATGACCCGTACATGTCACGCATGCATTGCGAGGTTGAAGTAGAAAATTCCAAGGCCATCCTCATCGACAGTGGTGGAAAAAATACTCTCGTCAAGGGTGCGCCTGTTGATCGACACGAGTTGCAACCGGGTGACGAATTCCAAGCGGGCAATACTGTATTTCGCTACTCGTTAGGCACGTCGGCGGACGACAAAACGTGGCATGCTCCGACCGGTACAAATGCGGGCGCGGCTCCCGTTCCAAAACCTCGCACACCAGCCATGAAAGAACTCGTTGGTCAAACATTCGCAAATTTTCACCTGGACAGCGTCTTAGCGGTCGGTGGCTCGGGCTACGTTTTCAAAGCAACCGATACCGAAAAGAATCGAACTGCCGCAGTGAAAATTCTCTATCCCGAGAGAATGGCTAGCGACGAAGAAAAAGAACGCTTTGTTCGCGCTATGAAAACGATGTTGCCGATCCGGCACCCGAATATCGTCGCGCTTTGGAATGCGGGCAAAAATGGTCCATTCTGCTGGGCGGCAATGGAGTTTATCGATGGCGAGAGTTTGACTGAAGTGATCCATCGCATCGGTGTAAACGATATGTTGGACTGGCGTGACGTCTGGCGTGTTGGAGTCGACATCGCAAGTGCTTTGGAAAAAGCGTTTGAACAAAAGGTCATCCATCGCAACGTAACGCCAGCAAATATCCTTCGACGGCGATCCGATAAAGTTTGCTTATTGGGAGATTTGATGCTGGCCAAGGCACTCGAAGGAACCTTGGCGAAACAAGTGACTAGTCCAGGCCGATTGCTTGGCGAACTACCGTACATCCCACCCGAGCGAACACGCGATGGGCAATCTGTCGATATCCGCTCAGATATCTACGGGCTGGGCGCGACGATGTATGCGTTGCTGGCGGGAAAGCCCCCGTTTGAATCCGATTCGACGGGCGAGCTGATTCGAATGATTCGCGAATCAGAACCCGTTCCACCTAAAAAATATCAATTGGCCATCAACGAACAGTTCCAAGCCGTCGTGCTTCGGATGCTCTGCAAGCGTCCCGAGGATCGTTTCGCCAATCCATCGCTGTTACTCGAAGAGTTAGAACGAGTCGGCAAGTATCAAGGACTGACCATCAAGAAATAGAGGATCCAAATATTGAGCTTCGCCGGTTGTCATTCCGGCATTCGTGTGGCTTGATCGTCAAGTGCATCGTTGCTCGGTCGCATGAATGTCGCTTGATCACCAACGGATTGATTGGCATTGGGGAAATATGTCGCTTGGTCATCCATGGAATCCGCGTTGCCCGAGCCACGAACCTTTTCAGGATCATACGTGGCCATGTCGCCGAGCGATGTTTTTGCGACGGCTCCCGTCGCGACCCCGGCGACCAACCGGCGTCCCTGGAGTTTTGCAACCAACTCGCGCCGCAGTGCCGAACGCCGTCGAGCCAACGATCGATCGGGCATCAATGCCAGCATGACAACGAAAAACAAAACGTTGGCAAGCGAACCAGCAAGGAACCAAGCCCAAAAACTGTAGCCTCGCTGCTTGGCTTGGAACGCAACGTAGTAAGCCAAGCACGTATGGATCGCAATCAATGCGAACATGACAGCCATTGCCAGATACATCATGACCTTGACCCTCGATGCCAAAGCCTATCGATCAATCTAGGTTTTTTGCTAGTAACCTTGTCCGCCAGCCGCGCGAGGGCAGGTGCTGACGATTGCAAACGGTGGCGACTGATCTCTTCGAAGAGTTGAAGCGAATGCCCTGACTTCTTGAAACGGAACCGAATGGCACAAGGGCGACCGTTCGCTTGAACGAATTCGATCAACACGTAATCGTTTAGGGCACGTTTCAATAGCAAGTAGCTTACGCCTGTTCCGCATATGAAGAGCGCGACGGAAAGAATGGGCTGCGAAGACCATAACCACAAGCCAACAACGGAAAAAAAAACAAACAACGGGAAAGCAATCATGAATCGGATGAAAGCGCGACTTACGACTTCGCAGTTTTGGATTCGCGAAAAAGGAATGGATCGCATCGTCCACTCGCTAACCGTGCGATAAATAAATCGCATAATCAACGGAAACCAAACGTCTGGGACAAATCCTTCCACGGTGAAACCAGTCTCGTGAATTTGCAATACCGTTGTGCGGCCAAAGAACTGAAGTCGATCGCGATATTTTTTCCACGATACGGGGATGGATTGGACGACAAGCCTCATGAAATGGCTCCTCGTCGTTGGCATCGATCGAGCAACATTTGAAATTCAAAACAATAACCGCTAACGGCGAGATAATTGCGACAGACCGCTACGGCATCATCCAACAAGCCCAGTTCAACCAGCGTATTAGCCAAAAGCAGATTCGCATTGAAGTTGTATGGATCGATTTCCAAGATTAGTCGGCACTCAATTGCCACGTCTTCCAACATGCCGTTGGCCAACATGGCTTCGACAAATTTCAGTCGGTATAAAATATCATTTGGCCGTGACGCAACCGACTCCCGAAACTTGTCGATCAAGTCAGGATTGGACTTGGGGTTATCGATCAACAATGAACAGTTCGCCAACCTTCGCCCAATTCTGCGACTAGCAGCTAAGCATATCGCAAACAACGGATAGCTAAAAACCGCGAAAGAACCAGATGAGTCTTTCGATATATTGACGGTACGCGTGTCCGGGCCGGTCTGGACGGTTGTCGTCTTTGTACTCCTTCGACCATCGAACCCAATCGTTGCGGAGAACCATGCCAAAGCGAAGAATGCGAGCGCACCGAGCAACCAGAAGCGACTCTTGGCACTTTCGAAATTTTGCGATCGATAAAACATGGCCAAACCGGTTAGCAATAGACCACCGCGAATGTAACCCAGTTGAAATAAGATTAAAAATCCCAGCAAAACCGCTCCGCCAATCGCGAAATAGCGAAGGCGTTTCAACCGTTTAGCAAAACGCACCAGCCCAGTATCCTCGCTCGTTGCGTTCATGATGGCAGTAATAACTTGTGTATGATAACGAGGAGTCTCACCGAGGGTTCGCAACAATTCCTTAGCCGAAGAAGTCCGCTCGTTCAACGATTTCTCTAACAGTTGCATTACGACCAAGTCCAGTTTTTCATCGACTGCGGTTTCCGCAGCTCGGCTTGGTATGTCGGGATTGGCGTAGAGGATCGCGCGACTTAATTGATCGAGCGATTCTCCCGCGAAAGGCATTTTGCCGGTTATCAACCGGTATACAACAACGCCAAGCGCCCAAAGGTCAGATTGGGCAACCGGCCGTCCCCGAAATTGTTCGGGCGCCATAAATACGAATGTGCCGCCCGTATTGGGGCGCTGCTGCACGCCATCCGCAACGCGCCCGATTCCAAAATCCGTCAATACGAAACGAGTTTTATCACCCGAGTTATCGATCATGATGTTGGCCAGTTTGATATCTCGATGCACGATGTTGCGTTCGTGTGCATAGGCCAATGCCGAACCCATCGACCGCAGCAATTCGTAGATTGCTTCCTGATCGAAACGCTGGCCACGTTCAAGTGCTTGCTTGAGGTCACCGCCGGAAATGTAATCGAGGATGATGATCAAGCGACCTGAATCGACGAAATAATCCCGCAGTCTCACGATGTTGGGATGCGAGAGCTTGGCAAGGATTTCCGGTTCGGTCATTTGTTGGACGGCCTGACCGCCCATTTCAAGGACCTTGATCGCGACGGTCTCGTTCGTGTTCTTGCGATGGCGACCTTGATATACGATACCAAACGCGCCCTTACCAATTTCGCGCTCGACAACGTAGTCTTTGAGGGTTGAGCCGATCACAACGAGGGCTCCTGAAACACTTCACCGACCGTCGCTTCGATGGGACATACTCCGCTATTAACACGCTGCCGAGCATCGAATTGTGAAGCTAGAAGGGGTGGCACAAGTTGGATCTCAATAACGCCAGCAACGTTCAAGATATCGCCTAACTGGACCGATACAATCTCGCCTTTCTTCGCGGGCTGGCCATTGATAGTAACACCCGCCTGGCTTCGATCGAGCAACCCAAGCCCTTTTTCCGTCGAGCTTATCTCCAAATGCTGTCGGCTAATCCGCAAGCTCTTTTCATTGTCTCCCAGAATCCTAATGATCACATCGTTGCTCAACTGCGATGGGTTAGTTGCACTGGCACGCTGGCGACCAATGCGGATCGAAGGCTGGTAGGAAGCTGGATGATATCGTACGCCTGCACCAGTGACAATTAGGTCCGGCAACATGGATTCTGATTCGGCGAATTGGGATTCTATTCTTGAGCGGACAGTGCGCAGCGCGGAGCCGAAATCAGCCATGCTAGAAAAGCGATTTTCCGGACGCTTTTCAAGGGCTCGCAAAATCACTTCATCGATTTGCTTGAGGCACTTGATATCGGGTCTTGCAACTGAAGGTCGCATGGCCGGGTCGTGGAGGATTTGCGGAATCATACAAATGACGTCACCCTCAAACGGCAATCGTCCCACCGCCATGCGATACAAAGTCATTCCTAGCGCATAAATATCCACAGCAGGACCAATATCACCGTAAGTTGCGTCGATTTGTTCTGGCGGCATGTAAGATGGCGTTCCGATGGCATCACCAGAATGTGTCAGTTGCTGCTTCGATGAGGTATGAAACTTAGCAAGCCCAAGATCTAATATCTGAGGAACACCGTTGGGTTCGATCAAGACGTTAGACGGTTTGACGTCGCGATGAATGATGTTTTGCACGTGGGCATAGCCAAGGGCATCTGCCAAGACTGCTGCAACGTCCAGGGCCTTGCTGAGGGGCCATGTCCCTTCCACATCGAGATGATCCTGCAGTGAGCGACCTTCGAGAAACGGGGAGACCATAAAGGGAATCCCTTGGAACTCACCAAACTCAAAAATGGGGCAGATATTATTGTGTCTTAGCGAGGCCGCCGCTTTCGCTTCGCGTTCAAATCGATTCAAGATGGCTTGGCGATCTTCGCCGTCAAGCAAAGGGACTTTGATCGCGACTTTCCGGTCCAACAAAGTGTCGCGCGCCAAGTAAACGGCACCCATCCCACCTTGGCCAAGTTTATCGACGATTACGTACTTACCGAAACTGCCAAAGAGCGATTCCGGGATCAATTGTGGACGTCGTGTGCCGTCTGGGTCAAATGTAGGTGCATCCAACGAATTCATCGCAGCACTCAATAGCAGGATCAGTGACTAAACGGTTCATGGTACTCGCCAAACCAAGAATTGGTAAAAGTATATCACACAATCCCGCTTTTCAGCGCAGGTAATCTACTGCAGTCTTACGGCAACTCGCAACAAACCGAGCAAGCATGTTTTGGGCTGTCGCTTCTAAATGCTGATTGCGTGATACAAGGCCAACACGAGCATTGTTTGGTCGTGGAGTTAGGTTAATCGTACCGGCGTTGGGAATTCGAGGACGAATTTGGTACCGGTCCCTTGTTCGCTTTGGACGCTAATCCGACCGCCGTGGGCTTCGATAATTTTGCGAGCCGTCGGCAATCCCAAGCCAGTCCCACCATGTTTGGTTGAAAAGAATGGCTCAAACATTTTCATCGCGGTGTTTTCATCAATGCCGCACCCCGTGTCGATCAAGTCTAACGCCACACCGCCATGTACCGAATACGTGTGGACCACCAGTTGGCCGCCATCCGGCATAGCTTCGAGCGCGTTCTTGACCAAGTTGATTAAAGCAGCTTGGAGCGAATCGGAATGCAGCAGGATTCCGGGCAAGTCTGGGTCGAGATAACGAACAATTTCGACGGCGTTCTTATCCGCTTGAGCTTGATAGAGACGCAGCACCGTGTTGATTTGATCGTTCAAGTTCCCTGGAGTCATTTCCAAGTCACGCATCCGGGCAAAGCGTAAAAAATCTCGAAGCATGTTTTCCATGCGATCGCACTGTTGGCGAACCATGTCGACTTTGCTCAAGGCCCTGCGTTTACCCGGCCATTCACTGTCGGTTAGTTCCTCGCTGAGCAAGTCCACATTCATGTGAATGACCGACAGCGGGTTCTTGATTTCATGCGCCAACGACCCAGCCAATTCGGCCAGTTCATGATACTGGCGTCGCAGTTCTTCTTCGGTGCGTGACGACTGTTCGCTCATGGCTTCGGCCATACGGATTTAATCTCTAAAAGGATCGCTAATGAATTTTTCAAGCTTCAACATTTTCCGGCTTCCGAAATTGGATTCTAAATCGTGGCTATTTAGCAAAAGAATTCCGTTAGCGGATGCGATGAGTCACCGAGCTGGGGCAAATAGTAAAGGGGGAATATGCTCCAGGCATGGATTTGTGACTTTGCCTAGAGCTTAGCAGACTGATCAACGGTGTTCAAAGCCGAACTGGCTCGAAGCGATGAAAAGGGTTGATCTGATCCTGACAAGTTCTACGACAGGACAGCTTGGCAAAAGCGCCGATCCGAACAGCGGACCCGTCAAGTCAGCGTCTGTACCGTTGGAACATCGTTGGCTAATTTGAGGATTAACGCGTCTTCAGTCGCGAGCTGCGAGAGGGGGGCCGACGCGACATGTTCAGGCGGCGTTTTGCCGGAGCCGCTGGAGTTTCCGGAGCTGAATCCTCGGACTCGGATTTGACGGCGGCTTCGATGTCATCGTTCAAAGAATCTCGCAGCAACAAGCAATTGATTCGGGATTCGATCGACGTCAAAATATCGCCTTCATCTTTGCAAATGAACGTAAACGCGATACCCTCGCGACCCATTCGACCCGTTCGGCCGACGCGATGCACGTAGTCGTCGCAATCCTGAGGAACGTCAAAATTGATGATGTGAGAAATGGTGGAAACATCGATGCCGCGCCCGACCACGTCCGTTGCAACCAAGATGCGAATCTTGCCGTCGCGAAGCATTTGAAAAACTCGATCGCGCTGTCGCTGATTCATGTTGCCGTGAATCGTTTCCACTTGAAACTTAGAAAGAATCGGATCATCTGCCAAAGCTTCGTCCAATCGGCGGTGCAATTTCGCTGTACCAATTTTCGTACGGCAAAAAATAATTGCTTGAGGCGGATGCTCTCGTTTGAGAAGCTTGATCAATGTGTCGACCTTGTGGTGACGATCGACACTGATATACCGTTGCTCGATCGTTTCGACAGAGACGTTGTTCAGGGAACAATCGACGACGACTGGCTCAAATAAATACTTTCCAGCCAGTTCTTGAATTTCGGGGGCCAACGTCGCGCTAAGCAATAATGTTTGTCGATCATCGGGACAGCGTCTGAGAATGCGTTCGATGTCGGGCCGAAAACCAATGTCGAGCATTCGGTCCGCTTCGTCCAAGACAACGCACCATAGATTGCTCGTCTTGAACGTTCCACGTTGAATGTGATCCAAGACACGACCGGGCGTTCCAACAACAATCTGAACGCCAGCCTTGAGAGCCTTCAACTGCCGATGCATGTCCTTGCCGCCGCTCACGACCAAACATTCCGTCGGGCAACCATAAGCGAGCTTGACGATCTCATCGTGAACTTGGCCTGCCAACTCGCGAGTTGGGACCAAGATCAAAGCTTGTGGCAAAGGATTCTCGGCCATCGGATCGAGCTGTTCCAAGATCGGGATGCCAAAAGAAGCTGTCTTGCCGGTGCCGGTTCGAGCTTGACCGATAACGTCAAAACCTTCCAGTGCAAGCGGGATAACTTTGCTTTGAACGGGACTAGGAGTCTCATAGCCAACGCGCTGCAACGATCGTCGCATCACGGGAGAGAGATCCATGTCAGAAAAACTAGTTACGTCCGAGTCCATGGAAAATTGTCAATTGCGATTGATAGGAATTGAAAACGACGAAAAATGGGGGAGCATGTTTCGTTGAGTGGCCAACGGCAGCGACCTGGGAAACAATGCCCCAGTGTCTGTTATGTTCATTTTGCCGCACCAAACGGTTTTGTAGCAAGCCTTACACTATCCTTGCAGACGCGGCGGGTCAAACCTTTACGGTGCCGATGTCGCTATGTTTCGAAAGAAAGCGGACTTTTCCATGCAACACCCTTCTCATTTTGACTGGGTTGACGACCCGCAAGCCAGAAAATGGCTCGAATCGACATTGGATTGGCTCGACTCGGATGAGCCAAGAGCGGGCGACGACGACGAGCTTGCCAATCCCGAATCGCCTCTCTGGGTTCTGCCACTGGCCGACCAATTGTCAAATCACATTGCTAGCCAAGAAGACGATTACGCGATCAGGCCATCCACCAAGATACTCTTGCATCAAACGGCAAAATGGCTTTTGCAATCCTCCCACGAAGCAGCCCAAGAGGACGACGAAGCTCTCGATCTGGCCGTCGTGGCCACCGCGGACAGGCTCTATCAAGCCACCTACCGATTCCCGATGCCCGAGGCAGCAGGCATGCTGCTGCAATCGATCGCTTGGAATCGTCGCGAGGAGTCCTTGGAGTGTTTGACAGAAAATATCGTCGAGCGCCCTCCCATCGATTGGGCTGTAACTGCGATGGGGATCAGTCCGTTGGTGAGAAGCCACGACTGGCCCGTCGAAGCCGTCTTTCCGAGACTGCTCGATGGTCTGCTGCACCCGACAACTATTTCGCCGATTTTGGATCTGTCCAATTTGATCACACGTCACGGTCGAGTCCAACGCCACCCAGCTTACGCGCGTCGCGAAGAATTGATATCGCTTTTGGGGCACGTCGTTAGCCGTTTGAGCTTGCTTGAAGAAGACCCCAAACGATTTGGCGACACAGTTCAAGAAGTTCAACACGTCTTGGCCGAGTCGGTCGCGCTGTGCGTGTCGTTATGCGACGCCTTAGGGATGATCGGCGATCAAGCGGCCGTCGGCAAACTGAATCAAGCTCTTGAACTAACGCATCGCCGCGTGCAGGCCGAAGCGGCGGCGGCGTTGGCACGGATGGGTGACAAGGCAGGGCATCAACGATTGTTGGAATTGGTAACCGAGCCCGTCACGCGATTAAGAGTCCTGGCTTATGCCGAAGAGCTGAATGTCATGAATGAGATCGACGAACAATTCACAACACCTCAAGCACGCGGAGAAGCGGAATTGGCTCTCTGGCTTAGCCAACCACAGCAGATGGGAATACCGCCTTCGGAGATGGAGTTTGTGGACGAACGCGTTATGTTCTGGCCCGGTTACGAAGAACCACAAACTTGCTTTCTGTATCGCTACACGTATAAATTTCCCGCGGGTGAGCTCAGTAACATCGGGATCTCGGGGCCTTTGGTTCACGCCGTCTCGGCTGACTTGGCCGATTTACCTGTCGATGATATCTACGCGATTTTCGCTGGCTGGCATGCGGAGCACCCGGATATCTACGAAGTCGATGCAGCGTACTTTAACCGACCCCAACAAGTCGAAGCAAAAAAATTAGCCCGTCATCTTGAGGAAGAAGGTCACGAATCCGTCGAGCCGTTGTTTCTTGGTTTCTTCATCGGCGAACGCGCCCTGGTTGCCCGCACCGAGTTAAACCAAACCCCTGGTATCGCTGTCACCGATGGACTAGAAATCGTCTGGCACCCCACCGCCGGCCGCTCCCGCCCCCTAGGCCCCATCGAAGTCTACTGCCTCTACAAAGGCCGAAAAATCTTGAGGACGTTCAATGTGTAAACGAGTCGCATGCCTATTTGGCTGCTTCCCGTTCCTTTAAACGCTGCAAGCGGTCGACGAGGCGGCGATATGCGGCGAGATTGTGTTGATAGTTGATGGCGATTCCAAGTAAGTCGTATGCTCGATCGTGTCCCAAGTGGGTGCGACCGATTATTTCTATGGCACGTTTGTATTCTTGTTCGATATCCCAATCGGTCCGACCTGCAATTTGCTTCGAAGCCACTTCCAGTGCTATTCCCAGGGCTTGCGAGATTCGACGTTTGTGAGATTCTTTCGCCCAGTACGTCATGAATCGATCCAAAGCGTTCGACGATATATATTGCTGTCGGTCCACCCCAAGCAATAAACAGGTTTCCTCTCGGATAGCTTCGTAATGACCATCCGCAAGAAGTCGCGTAGCCGAAGCCATCATCTTCAAGTGTTGTGTTGGATTAGCCGGCTCTCGATACAGGGCAAGTAGTGGATCGATACCGATCTTCACTAACTCGTCATCCGACAAATAATCCAAGAGGTAGAGCCCGGGATTATCTGATGGATCCAAGTAGGCCATGGTAGAGCTCTGGTTTTGATCAAGGGCAGGTTCCGCTAATTTTAAGGCCGCATCAGCCGTGGCTTTGTCGTCTAAGACGGCGGCAAGAATAGCTATTTGTACACAACTTTGTTTTATCTGACTTATGAGCCAACTAAGTTCCTGCTGTTGGCGAAGTCCGACGGTCGAATAGGACCAGCAATTGTCCCAGCCAGCAGGGAGCGCGGAAAGCTCGGCTACTAGCTCGCGCCCTCCCACCAAAAATCCGTCGACGCGTTCAGGATGCTCCACGCGAACCTTATCCAGGACCCGCCATAGCCCCCCTGGCAAGTTGTTGCGGGCAAAAAGATTCGCGTTTAGGTTTTGGATCGCAAGTAGTTTGTCGGAATCATCACGCGACAAGGTGGGTGAAGCCTGCCGTGCAACGCGAATATCTGTAGCGACCTTGTCATCGATTGTCCGGCCTGCCTGGTCCAGATCAAATCCCTGCCAAGGTACCGACGGAGTTTCAAGAACCCCAAACCCGCTCAGGAGCCATATACCGATGAAAGACAAGCTGACCCACGCGATCAATACCCGCGCAAACTTAGGATGATGTTGAATGATCCATCGCCGCGAGATATAAAAATGCCCGAACACTAGAGAAATCGCGAAAGCAAACAAGGACGCGCGAAATAGCCAGTCGATCTCGCGCGGACTGAAGCGGTGCATATTCAAGAAGATTTGTAAGAAACCGGTGTAACAAATGGCCGAAATTAGAACGAGAACGCTTACCGCGACGGCTATGGTTAGACTGGGAATACACAGCATGACTATCTGTCCCAAACCAAAGCCCGCCAATGATGTCAACAACGGCCCTAAGGAGGGGCTGATGTCGGCTGGCAACGCAGAATTGATTTGATCATTTGGACCGATGGTCGGCGCGACGGAAAATCGTATCGCTTCAAACGTACCGCCGATGAGAATGCAAATCATTAACGGCGGCAAAATGTGGCTCCAAAAGATGCTCTTCGGTGAGATTCCTCGGTCGGCCAAGAATCGATACTGCTGCCGGCTTTGCTCGCCTTGAAAGGCACTCAACCCCAGCAGAGTCCCAGAAACACCGCACATCATCAGCAAGCCTTCGAACGAATTCAATAACCAAACGCCGTAGAACCCTCTCCGATATATCAAAAGAACGAACGGCAAAACAACTGCTGCAATTCTCAGCCCCACCTGGCTTCTCGCGGCCTGCCAACCTAATGCGACCCAAAGATTCGGCGTGGATTGCAGGTCGTAACCCCATCCCTGAACTAATGATTTAGTAGCAGAGGCTGGCCAAAATCTGGCGAGCGGCATTCCCCATGTAGAAAATTGACCTTGGTACCAACGCCAGCGATAGACAAACGACAACACGATTAATTCAATCACGACCGCAGTCGAGTGAACAAGCATCATAACGGTCAATGGATAGGTTGAAACCTTCGATGGATCAGAGAATTTCATTACTAGGAACATTAGTCCGCCGAATATGACGACCGAAAAGAAGATGCCAACCAGCATGGATACGATTAGGTTTCTACCCATTAAAACAGTAAGTGAAATCACCAACAAACCATGAATCGCGAAAAAAAGAAGCTCCGCGTTTTGCGATTTGACGATTGCTATTTTCTCCATGACGATTCCCTTACCAACGGCCCACTCGATAGCTGCAACGAGGGCGAGTAACCCAACCGCCAAAAGGGAAGTCAGAGTTAGTTTGATAACGAGGGATGGAAACCAAGGTATGGGCACGGAGCTGGACCATTGCCAAAATCCGCTTGACCGCTCTTGGCCGATCAACACACCAATACCAGTGAGGATCGCAAACCAAGGAAGAACGAGCGCAACATAATTTCGCATCTCGATCGTGCTTGTACCGCTCAATTCGATCCAGTAATTAATGCCCAACACGAACAACGCAAAACAAGTGAGCGCCAAAATTAACGGCAACACCTGTCTTGCCTCTTTCCAGATCAAATGGAACCAGAGCGTCTTCGTATTCATGATCGGCAACAATCGATTTGAAAAAACGGGCAAAGTGCGAGTACGAAAGATCAAAAAGTTACTGGTTGGGTAGTATTCGTCGATGAACAAGTTGCTAACAACTGAGGTGACAACTCCAACGATTCGTTGCCACGTGTGAAAGCTACAAAGAGGTCTTCTAAGCTTGGGCGCATGGTTCCGACGTCGAAAATATTAGCATCGCGAGTAAGCTCCGCTTCGAGCAACGGGCTCCATCCGGCGATAATTACTCGCCAGCTTCGCCCACTTTGTGTTTGATACAAAATGTGGTCGGCGGCAAGGACGTTTGGGAGAGGCAGAACTGTATCGTGCTGAGAAAATGTTAATACGGTCAGCGCTGTCTTAATCTGGTCCAGAGGCGCGACGACTCGTAGTTTTCCCTCATGCAGGAAACCAACCCAATCTGCGACTCGCTCGACTTCGTGGATTTGATGACTGCTCAAAAACACGGTTTGGCCAGACGCCGCCCGGTCGATCATGCTTTCCAAAAATTGACGGCGGACAAGCGGATCTAAACCCGAGGTCGGCTCGTCGAGAATGAGCAATGCTGGCTCAGAAGCCATCGCCAATGCCAGCGCGACCTTGGATCGCATGCCTTTGGAAAGATCGCGGATCTTGGTTTGTGAGGGCAGTTCAAACTCTTGCGCGAGTTGTTGGAATCGTTCCAAGAATCCTTTGGGATAAAAGCCCGATGCGAACCAGCCAATCTCAGAAACCTTCATCCACTCGTACATGGCAGGCGCGTCCGAGACGTAACCGATCTGCCTTCGAATTTCGAGCGGTTTTTTTGCCGCGTCAAGACCGAGGACTTCGATCGTCCCTCGATCCAATCGATGATAGCCCAGCATGGATCGAATCAAAGTCGATTTGCCCGCGCCGTTCTCGCCCAGCAATGCAAAGACCACGCCTTGCGGGACATCGAACGACACGTGATCAAGAACCGTTTTACGGCCAAAACGCTTCGAAACGTCTTTCACACAAATCGCAGGTTGCATCAGCTTGGCTCCTTGTTTTTTGTTGCTTGTTCGATCGCTTTGTCGAACATTTCGCGTAACTGATCGGGCTCGAGACCGCTGCGAATGGCTTCGGAAACGACTCCCGCCAGCCGGTCACGCAAGAGGATTTGACGATCGCCAATGCATCGGCGTTTGGCCCCGGTACAGACTGCCATTCCACGGCCACGCAATGTCTCCAAAACATTTTCGTTTTGGAGCTCCATGTAAGCGCGTTGGACCGTGTTGGGATTGAGCGCCAATTGTTTGGCCAACTCGCGAACGCTGGGCACGATCTGGCCAGGGACGAGCGATCCCTCGGCTACCGAGAATTTAATCTGCCGAACGATCTGCTCGTAAATCGAAATTCCATTGTCTACATCGATCCGAAATTGCATGGCGGCTCACCTCGTTAAGTGTACTAGTGAAATAGTACACAAGTGCTGATGGCTGTCAAGAGATTTTTCCGCAGAATTTTTTCTGATCCAGATTTCCTGCTTTCGTCCCTGCCTAACGAATCGATGCCGGAGAAGCTTGCACGCTTACAAAAAAGAGAATGCAACAGGCAGCGATGGCGGCAGATGCACCCCAGAGAAATGCAGCTAACGGGCCGTATGCTTGATAGAGCAGGCCAAATATTAAACTTGACGGAAGATTGGCCAAGCCCATCATCGTATGGAACCAACCGAACGCCGAGCCAGCTTTTCCATCCTTTGCAAATTGAGCGACCAGCTTTTTCTCCGCAGGTTCGGTCAATGCAAAGAACACAGCATACAAACCAAAGAGTGCCCAAATGTGCCACGACTGATTGGCAACTCCAAACGCCGCATATGTCACACCATACAGCAACCAACCCAGCAAGATCAAACGTTTTGGAGCAAATCGATCCGCCAATCCGCCGAACAATCGATTGCCCGCGCTTTTCGTCAGTTGATGAAACGACCATAGCACCGGCAGCCAAACAGTTGCGACGCCGACTTCGCTCGCACGAACCAACAGGAACGCATCGCTTGAATTGGCCAGCGTGAAAATCAAGATCGCGAACAAGAACAGCGGGAAGCCCTTCTTTGAGTGAGTTTGTGTTTCGGCTGCTTTCTTAGTTTCCGAACTTTGTTGAAACTCCGTTACCGGCGGCGTGACATCAGAATCAAGTGACGGCTTGGGTGCTCGGGCCGTTTCCTTGAGTCCCCAAATTTGTAAAGCGACAACCGCAATTCCCGGTATCAAGGTCAGGAACATGAGCGACCGGACTTGATCGACATAGAACCACAAGTACGCAGCAGCTAGTAGTGGTCCGATGGCAGCACCGAGATGATCCATCGCTCGATGGTATCCGAACGCCGCGCCGCGTTGACTTTCGTGGGTTGATTCGGCAATCATCGCATCACGTGGGGCCGTGCGAAGTCCTTTTCCGACCCGGTCGACCAATCGCAATCCGAAAACATGGCTGACATGGGTGGCAAAACCGATCAACGGTCGCGATAAAGCAGCCAGCGCGTACCCGACGATAATAAACCATTTGCGTTTGCCAGATCGATCCGACCATTTCCCTGCGAACAGCTTGAGCAAACTGGCCAGCGAATCGGCCGTGCCTTCTAGTAAGCCGAGGATCGCTTGGCCACCGCCCAGGCTCAGTAGGAATTTTGGTAGCAGCGGATAGACAGCTTCGCTCGCTATGTCGTTGAGCAAACTCGCCCAGCCCAGCAATCGCACATTTGCAGGCAATTGTTTCTTTGGCAAAGACGCATCCAAATCGGTCGTTCTTGATGGCATGTTTTGTGTTTCATTCAGGCAGCACTGTCTTGAGTCATCCCTCACTGTAATGAAGAACCGTGAACGATATCAGGCGAGGCTTGGTCCAGATCCTAAGCAAAGCTGAAAGGAATTTGCCTTTTTCGCCAGGTCTTCCCAATAATTGCAGATGACAGACAGAATATGCTCTTTGGAGTTCCGTTTCCGATCGATTTTAGAATTGAGCAGCCGCTATGAAGTCGCCGTTTTTATTTCGCATCGCAATTTGCTTGACGATCTTGGCACTATTACGCAGTTCCGCAGTCGCGCAATTAGAAAAGCCAAAGCCCAGCGACTCCGACTCGCTAGCCACCAATAACTCTGCAACGAAGTTCATTCGCATCACGAAAGAAAACGATCAACCGAAATCCTTAGACACGGCCGTAACGACTTATCGAGCCGAATCTACCGAGGGTGTGACGGTCGATCTCATTGGTGCCGTTCACGTCGGCGAACGATCGTACTACAGCAAATTGAACAAACAGTTTGAACAGTACGATGTGTTGTTGTACGAGCTTGTCGCGCCAGAAGGTACCGTCATTCCCCGAGGAGGTCATCGTGAAGGGACGAATCCCGTTGCTTTTTTACAAGATTCGATGAAGACTTTCTTAGGGCTTGAATCCCAGCTTGAGCTAGTCGATTACACCAAAGCTAATCTTGTTCGAGCGGATATGACGCCCGAGCAGATTGGCGACAAGATGGAGCAGCGAGGCGACACCGCCTTGACCGTGGCCTTGTCCGCGTTTGCCGATATCCTACGCGAGCAGAATATGGCTGCGAAACGATTGGAAGGGATGGAAAATCCATTAGAGGATCTTGGAATATTCGATTTACTTGAGGACCCTGTCAAAGCCAAGCAAGTTCTGGCTTGGCAGTTTACGGAATCCGGCATGCTCGATCAGGGGCTTGGAAAGACGTTAAATCAGATGCTGGTTGTCGATCGCAATGCCGAAGCCTTGAAGCAGCTTCAAAAACAAATCGCCGCAGGCAAGAAAAAGATCGGCATTTTTTACGGTGCAGCGCATTTGCCGGACTTTGAACAACATCTCCTATCAGATTTTGGATTGAAGAAATCCGATCAATCCTGGCTCGTCGCCTGGGACCTCACCCGCAGCAGTCGAAAACCAACTCCCAACCCCCTGAAGCTCCTAGAAAGTTTTCTGAATCCAAAAGAGTAGTTCCCGCTTGCCGAGCGGGAACCGCCGAAGCGAACCCTTTTCGATCAATCAATTTACTTTCCAACGGCAACCGATAGTCCCCAGACCCACCGCCTGCAGCGTGCATTTGCAGTCCAACCATAAATGTTCGCATTGGCTGCAAGTTTATCCCAAGTAGTTCCCGCTTGCCGAGCGGGAACCGCCGAAGCGAACCCTTTTCGATCAATCAATTTACTTTCCAATGGCAACGCATAGTCCACAAACCTAAACACGGCGTTTCATACTCGCGCTAAACAATAGAACCAGTATTCGCATTTGAGCGTGCACCTGCTGCACTTGAATACTCCCCTTCAAGTTCCCGCTCGGCAAGCGGGAACTACTTGGTTTTTCATCAGGGCATTTACTTGGTGCCAAAGCGATAGGGCCAGCTTTGATAATCTGCGGTTAGGCGGGCTTTTACGGGGTTGTTGCGAATATAGTTGACAATGCGGTCATCTTGCTCGTCGGAACGCGACCAATGGTCAAACCATTCATCCTGCCAAAACCGGTCTGTTTTTCCGTGGAGGATTTTCAAAGCTTGATGACCGGTCCATCGCTTAAATTCCTCCAGAGTCGACTTCAGCCCCTGACGTCCCACACTGCAGAAGATGTGCAAGTGCGAAGGCATGATCGTATATTCATAAACTTCCCATTCAAAGCGCGACCGACGAAAGTCAACAGCTTCCATTACCAATTCCGCAACCGATGGGATACCCAACCAATTCGTATTTGGTTGCACGTCCAGCCAGCGTTCCATGTTGGCAAAGATTTGTCGGTGAATTTTCAGCCAAGCAGGTGAATCAAGCGAAACGATATTGTAAAGCATGTCTGCGGTAGATTTGATCTGCGATTGGCCTTCGGGAGGAATCGCACCCGCCAAGTGGATCGTAATAAAGTAACGACCATCTTCCACTTCCCAATGCGGCAACTGCCCTCGCCAAAAACCAATCGTTCTTGGTTTGCGCGACATAGCTCTGCTCGAAGAGGGACAAGAATCGAATCAGTAAACAAAGCAATTACAAAGTAGTTCCCGCTTGCCGAGCGGGAACCGCCGAAGGTAAATAGTAAGACTCGTCAGTCCCATTTTCCAGTACCAAGCAGCTTTTTTCTTTCATTCCGAAATCGTCTCCCAGTAGTTCCCGCTTGCCGCGCGGGGGCGGCCGAAGCGAAACATCCTTAATCTATCAATCTTTTTCCAACGGAAACCAATAGTCCGCAGACCCGCCGCATGCAAATGTCCAATTAAAGTCTAACCAATAGTGTTCGCATTGGACCGTGAATTGGCAGCACATGAATACTTCCCTTCGAGTTCCCGCTCGGCAAGCGGGAACTACTTTTCGTTCTTGCTCGATGAACGCTACACGTACCATTCGATGAAGCGAAGGCTGTGGGGGTCTAGTTTGCGGGTGTCGTCGACTCGGTAGCGGACGCCGACGGCATCGATGATTTGTACGGCGTTGGCACTCAATCGGCGGATATCGTCTTCGCTTTTAAGAACAAAATTCGTCTCGCCGCGATCCGTCATGACTCGCCATTCGCAGGGTTCACTAGTACCAGAAACCGAGTGGACTTTCAGAATGCGCGGCATGAATTCGCGGAAAGCTAACTCTTCGTGAATTAGCTCTTGAACTTGATCTGGTGCACTTTGCAACAATTCTAAGCACACCAATTCTTCCCCGCGTGAGTCGGCTAACGAAATCCACTGATCTGGACAGGAAACGGGGAAAAGGGGAATCACTTGAATGCCAACCGTCCTTTTGCCTTGATCGTCGACCAAAACAATTTGTCCCATCGGGTCGCGTAAAAGTTGAAAACCTGCTGGCCAGTCGTGCGATGTGTTGGTTGCGTTCATGTTGCATTTCCTAGATGTCGAGAATGCCATCTTGGGCCATTTGCTGTTGTGCACGAACCAAACGCGCGTACGTTCCGTCTTTTTCTATCAACGACTCATGGCGACCGATCTCGGTAATGTGACCATATTCCAAGACAACAATGCGGTCGGCTTTGCGAAGCGTGCTGATCCGGTGCGCGATAGCGATTGTCGTGCGTCCTTGGATCAAGTAGTCGAGTGCCGCTTGGATTTCTCTCTCCGTCTCGGAGTCGACCGACGAGGTGGCTTCGTCGAGGATCAAGATCCGAGGATCGGTTAACAGTGCACGGGCAATCGAAATGCGTTGCCGCTCGCCCCCGGACAATGACTGCCCACGTTCGCCGACCATCGAATCGTAACCATCCGCTAAACGCAAAATAAACTGATGGGCGCGTGCGGCTTTGGCGGCGGCAATGATCTCCTGTCGTGTTGCATTGGGACGTCCATAGGAAATGTTGTCTGCGATGCTGCCAAAGAACAAAAACGGATCTTGCAGAACAATGCCAATGTTTGAACGGTACTCCGATATCGAGAACGATCGGATGTCCTGATTGTCCGCCAAGATAGAGCCTTCATGAGGATCGAAAAAGCGGCAAACTAAGTTGACCAATGTGCTTTTGCCCGATCCGCTCGGCCCGACCAGCCCAATCATTTCTCCTGGTTGAATGTCCAAATTCACGTTGAACAGAACTTGGCGAGAACCGTAGCGAAAAGAAATATCTCGAAGCTCGATCTTGCCTTGGAGTCGACCGGGATGAGTTGGACGAACCGGTTCCGCAACGCTCGGTACGCGATCAAGAATCTCAAAAATGCGATGCGTCGAAGCAGCCGCGCGTTGAGTCGCCGCTAGCATGCGACTCATCGAATCCAGACGCGCGAAAAGCCGTCCAATGTAAGTAATAAAAACGGTTAGTGCCCCAATCGTCACGTTGCCTTGAGCAACTTGCCAAGCACCAAAACCCCATGCGATGAGCAATCCGATGTCGGTCAAGAACGTAATAACCGGAGCGAACGTGGCCCACAACCGGTTAACGCGGTTGTTGGCTTCAAGCACATGTTGGTTGCGAACGATAAATCGATTGACTTCGCGATGTTCCTGAGCAAACGCCTTAACGACGCGAATTCCTGGCAACGTATCGGCCAGAACATTCATCAGTTCCGCCCAAGCCGCATAGCCTCGAGCGAATCCATGTCGAAGCTGGGCTCGCACTCTTTGTATTGCCCAGGCGATCAAAGGGAATGGCAGCAACGTGATGAAAGCCATCATGGGATTGATCGAGAATAGCACGACAGAGGTCAGCACGATCATGATCAAGTCAGTCGCAAAATCCAAAACTTGGACGGACAAGAAATCGCATATCCGTTGCGTGTCGTCGCTGACTCGCGAAATCAAATCGCCCGTACGTTTGCCTCCGAAAAATTCAAGCGACAGTTTTTGGAGATGCGCGTACGTTTGCGTGCGAAGATCGGCCGCGATGTTTTCCCCCACGCTGGCCAATACATAGGTCTTGGCCCAACTCAACAACCATGCCAACACCGCTGCTAGAAACAGTCCCAATAGATACCAGGGCAGGGCGGCCAAACTGGTCGATTGTCCCGTTTGGTACGGTATCAACAGTTTGTCCACAAGCGGCATTGTCAGATAAGGCGGTATTAGGCCAGCCGCTGTGCTGGACAGAGTCAGCGCGAAGCCGAGAAAAATACTCCAAGCACGTGGCTTGGCAAAACGAATTAAAAGCCAAAGCGATCGGCTCGGCGGCGGCGCGGCTTCCGGGCTACAGTTTTGACAAGCGGATTCGTCCGGCTTCATGGGACCGCCGCAGATCGGACATACTTCGCTCATCGCTTCGTGGACAAGCGGTCGGTCGTCGGAGTTGCCTTGCCGTGACTCAAATTGCTGAACAAACCGCTTGGCATCGGCAAGCTTACCTGCGGTAAATCTCCATACGGCGATTCGAGATTCGGCGTCGATGAGCTGAATGGACCCCAGACCGCGTTGTTCCGAAACGACCAGTTTCAAACCAGCTTGCAAGGGCCATTTTCCCTCTGCTGCCGCGCGGGCACGGTTATTTATTCCATCCAGGTCCGGCGAGTTGCCAAAGCTTAATAGCGACTGGTTGGTCAGTACCAATAACGACTCTTGGTAGTGAAGCTGCCCGTTGAGATTTCCGACGAAATGTGCCTGAGGTGCATCATTCGGCCCCAGGCTTTTTTCGACTTGGTTCGCCCAATTTTCAGGAATTGAGAGGGTTTTAGTTTCTGAATTCTTTTCCAAGCTAACTACGTCCGGATCGTGGGAATTAAGTTCGATAAGCAGGATCTCGGATGAATTTCCCGGGATTCGTCAGGAATTTTAAAGAACAAATCAATCCAACTTAGGTTGAAAACTATGGAAATGACAAGTTACAAAATCGTGCGGAATCAATTTCATTTGCTAGTAGACTGTTTCGCGACGAAAGCGAATAGATCACCCAGAAACGCAAATGTTGCCTAGTGTGCCGTAGTTTATGCTTTAAAGTTGCCTATCGAGCCATTAGAAATCGATTTTGTGAATCCTATTTTTTTGTGAATCGACTGCGTATTATTCCGAAGCTGGAATTCGCCACGGAGTTGTCGACATGGGGAGCGTCCGAAAGGAAGCGGCAAATCACGAGAGACCGTAAATTCTCGGGGTGCCTTTGTTGAGGTCCTCGGCTGTCCCGTTCAAGTTTGCCTAGCCGAAAATTCGATTACGAATTGAGAAATGCGGTATTCGTCGGCTAGCAGAATTTGTAGGTCCAGGAATTTTGTTCCAGCGATTGGCAAAATTTCATATATGCTAGCGGTATCGACTTGCGACGTTGGTCGCTTGAAATTGCCTACCGAGGAATGGAATCCGAACACCAATGTGTTGATATTGCGAAGCACCAGGACCCTATTACTTCGTTCCATTCTATCTCACCCACACACCCTGCAATAAGCACGAGCGTAAAAGAAATGCGCACTGTTAAGGTCAATAAATTACGTGGCCCGAACATTTGGAGAAAACATCCTCTACTCGAAGCATGGATCGAAATCGACGAACACGAAATCGCGATTGCCGATATACCGACGTTCATGCAACGGCTTTTTCAGTGGATGCCCACTCTCGAAGGTCCCTCGCAGCTAAATAGCAAGGTTCACTCGTCGACCGAGTGTGCCTCGCCGTGTGCTCGACAATGGGCTGTCGAGATGTTGTCCGAAATTGCGATCCAGTTTCAATCAATGGTTGGCCCCAAAGTCGAATTTCGAACCATTGCCATCAGCACCAGTCCAAATGTTTTCAAAGCGATCGTTGAGTATTGCGATGAAACCGTAGGACTCAAATGCTTAGACAAAGCGATTGAGTTATTGTCGGCTGCGATTCAAGCAGGTTCGTTTAACTTGCCTGCCGAAATCGAAGCCTTGCGGGACTTGGCTCACGACGTGTGCTTGGGTCCAAGTACCGGTGCGATCGTCGATGCTGCACGCAAACGACAAATCCCTTGGCGTCGCCTCAACACCGGCAGCTTAGTTCAGTTTGGATATGGAGCAAAACAGCGTCGCATTTGCACCGCAGAAACCGGAAACACGAGCGCGATTGCCGAATCCATCGCACAAGACAAAGAACTGACTCGATCACTGCTACGCGTTGTTGGCGTGCCTGTTCCCGAAGGTGAAACAGTTCATAGCGCGGAGGAAGCTTGGGAAGTTGCGCAAGAGATCGGCGTTCCTGTCGTCGTCAAACCGCAGTACGGGAATCACGGTCGTGGCGTTGCAACCAACCTCGTAACGCGTGAACAAGTTATCGCTGCCTACCATGCCGCACGCGAAGAAGAGCCAACCATCATCGTGGAGAAATTTGCTCCGGGCGACGATTACCGTTTGCTAGTCGTTGGGGGAAAACTAGTTGCGGCCGCACGACGCGAATCGGCGAATGTTGTTGGAGATGGCGAGTCGACTGTGGAGCAGTTGGTAAACTTGGTCAACCAAGATCCACGTCGCAGCGACGGTCACGCAACTTCCCTTAGTCGAATTCCCCTTGACGCAGTTTCTCTCGCAGTCATTCAAGAACAAGGTTTTTCCCTTGAAAGCGTGCCGCCAGCGGGCCAGCGGGTTTTGATTCGCCGAAATGCTAATTTGAGCACCGGCGGAACAGCTATGGACGTCACAGATCTCGTTCATCCAGACGTCGCGCGACAAGCGGTCGATGCAGCGAGGGTGATCGGCCTAGATATTGCAGGTATCGACATGGTCGCTTTAGATATTTCGCAGCCCTTGCATGGACAGCATGGCGTAGTTGTCGAAGTCAACGCGGGCCCCGGATTACGGATGCATTTGCAACCTTCGCATGGAACGCCGCGAGCCGTGGGTGACGCGATCGTCGACATGATTTTTCCTAACGGGGAAAATGGTCGTATACCGATCGTGTCTATTACCGGCGTGAACGGCAAGACCACAACGACGCGGTTAGTAGCACATATCCTATCGTGCACAGGACGTCACATCGGGATGACCTGCACCGATGGTATCTATGTCGACGGCCGACGCATCGACACTGGCGATTGCAGCGGACCACAAAGCGCTCGATCAGTTTTAATGAATCCCATGGTGGATGCGGCCGTATTTGAGACCGCGCGAGGCGGTATGCTCCGCGAAGGGCTTGGATTCGATTTCTGCGATGTGGGTGTTGTGACCAACATCGGAGAAGGCGACCATCTGGGAATCGGCGACGTCGACACAATCGAAAAGTTGGCTCGTGTCAAAAGAATCGTCGTCGAAAACGTCAGCCCCAACGGCACTGCCGTGCTGAAGGCGGATGATCCCCTCGTCGCTGCCATGGCCGATCATTGCCGTGGGTCCATCGTGTTCTTTGCTCAAGACGGTCAATTCCCGTTAATTGTTGAACATCGCACCAAGGGTGGTCGGGTGGCTTTCGTTCGCGATCATTCCATCGTGTTGGCTGAAGGTGCAAGCGAGTTTCCTTTGCTATCGCTTGAACGTATCCCTCTGACACACAATGGGAAAATTGGATTCCAAATCGAAAATGTCTTGGCTGCCACCGCTGCTTGCTGGGGGCTTGGATTGCCTTGCGAACAAATACGCGTCGGCTTGGAAAGTTTTACGACGCAGATCGACAAAATTCCGGGCCGCTTTAATCTGCTGGAAATCAAAGGTGCTACAGTCATCGTCGATTACGGACACAATACGTCATCGCTACAGGCAATCCTCGAAGCGATGAAGTTGTTTCCACACGCACGCAGAACAGCCATCTACTCTGCGGCAGGCGATCGACGCGATATCGATCTGATTCGACAAGCGGAATTGCTGGGTGATGCATTTGATAAAGTCGTCATCTACGAAGACGCATACATGCGAGGCCGACAACCAGGCGAGATAATTCAGTTGTTCCGCGATGGGATGGCTCAATCGAAACGAGTGCGGGACATTGTTGGTTGCCAAGGTTGGAACAATGCCGTCGACGACACATTGCATCAGATCCAAGCCGGCGATCTCGTCCTCATTCAAGCCGACGTGGTTGACGAAGCGATGCAGTATTTGCGAGAGTTTTTTCACCGTCAAGAGTCCGAAAAACCCAGCCATATTTCGCTTGAAAGCGCGATGAAGAACCCCAAGAATCAAGACGAGTCGGGGAAGAAATAGTTCCAGATTAGATTCACGCCGGACCGTTTTCATTGCCCTCGGGATTCTGGGTCCTTAAAAGAAACCGGTTATAAATCGGGCAGGTGCTATCGTGAATCAATTTAAACTGATGTCCTCGGAAACAGTCAGTGGCTATATTCACGAAGAAGTACATCTTCTTTTTCGCGATGCTGGCAATTTGGCGAAGCGCACCTATGTCCACTGAATTCGGCAATCCGTACGCAGCACCATCTGTGGCGTCCAATTTCGTAGAACCCGACATTGCCAGCAGCATCTACCGCAACGGTGGCCAATTGGTCATGCATAAGCGCGCGGTATTACCGGACATCTGCGTCAAGACAAATATACCTACAACTCGGCGTCTTCGCCGAAAAATGTACTGGCATAGTCCGCTGTATTACTTATTGGCTCCAGTCGCTTTACTGCTCTATGTCATAGTCGCCCTCATTGTTCGTCAGACAGCCAATATTTCCGTTCCCATTACCGACGAAGTTTATCGAAAGCGATGGAAGTGGATTGGCATTGGATGGTTGGGATCCATTTGCAGTATTGTCGGCACCATCGCCGCAGCAATCGAAATGGAACGCGGCAGTTTTATGATCATCGTTTTCTTATTCGCATTGGTGTCGATATTCGTCTTTGCAATTACCGGCGCTATGTTCTCCGCGATCGTCTCACCAGCTAAAATCACTAAGAACTACGTTTGGATTCGCGGCGCGTCACCTGAGTATTTGAATCGCTGGCCACCAGCGCCAGTGGGACTCCGCTGACCGATCTCGTTTTCGATCAACAACTTTCCGTTCCTCGAATCCTTCCTAAGAAACTCGTCACGACTTTGCAGAGTACAAATTCATGAGAACTCAACCTTGGTCTCGATACATCGGAATACTCGTATTCGCATTGTCATTCCTTGCAGTGGGGATACCAAATGCCTATGCCCAACTTAAGGCGGGCGTTTATTTGAAAAATATCAATCCCAAGACAATGCCAGTCTGGGTGAATGGCAATATCGCGGGAGTCAAATCCGATCGCATCCACGACCCCTTGAACGCTCGCTGTTTGGTTCTCGATGATGGCAAGATCAAGCTCGCTATTTGCGTGGTGGATAGCTGTATCATCCCAATCGAACTAATAGACGAGGCTCGCGCGCTGACTGCCAAACGAACCGGCATCGATCCCGCTCATATCCTGATTAGCTCAACTCATACGCACTCGGCCGTTTCCGTCGCAGGTGCTCATGGAACTCCAGTGCAAGAAGACTACGCGGCCGCTCTGCCGACATGGATCGCCGAAGGCATCGAGCAAGCCACCAAGAATTTGACGCCAGCTCGTTTGGGCACAACCAGCGTCGTTTGCGACAAGTATGTTTATTGTCGGCGATGGATGATGAAACCAGGAACGGCCGACACAAGTCCTTTCACGGGGCGAACGTCCAATCAAGTCAACATGAATCCGGGCTACGATAACCCAAATCGCCTCGCGCAAGTCGGACCGGTCGATACGCTGATTCCGATCCTTTCGATCCAAACCTCAGACGGAAAACCGCTGTCATTGCTTGCCAGTTTCAGCACGCATTACGCAGGGGCTCCCAGCCTGTCAGCCGATTATTTTGCGGTCGTTTGCAACACTTTGGGCGAGAAGCTTCGGCCCGAAGACCCCACAGCCTTTTTGGGTTTGATGGCCAACGCAACCAGTGGTGACGCGAACTGCATCGACTTTAGCAAGCCCAGCCAGCCGTTTACGCATATCGAAGTCGGCCGTTACATTGCAGAAAAAATTCTCTCCGTTGTCCCCGACATCCAGTACCAATCCCAAGTCAGCTTCGCCGGAGACCTTACGACGCTGACCGTCGCTGCTCGCGTGCCGCCAAAAGAAGACGTCGAGGAAGCGAAAAAGTACATGCAGACGCACTTCCCCGATCGGTTGCCAACGTCGTTGATCGAAAACTATGCCAGGGAAACGGTGCTCCTAAGCGAGATGCCCGCGACCCGCGACTTAAGATTGCAAGTCTTTCGAATTGGTGACTTGGGAATCGTCGCAAATCCCTGCGAGTCCTATGGCGAAACGGGCCTTAAGCTTCGTCAAGCCAGCCCTTTTGCATTAACGATGAACATTGGTCTGGCAAACGGTCACGCTGGCTACATCCCGCCGCCCGAACATTTTCAGCTTGGTGGTTATACCACTTGGCGCGCTCGCAGCAGTTGCTTGGAGGAACAAGCCGAGCCCAAAATGGTCTCGGGGCTAATCGAACTAATGCAGCAAGTTCATGGGAAATAAATCTTCTGCTTCGACGAAATAAGAACTAGACCGGGGCCGTGTTCCCGTACCCGGATATTGTTCCATGGTATCGATCCGCCAGACAATCACTGAGCGAAAAACACTGAGAAAAAATCACTGAGAAAAAATCACTGAGTAGAAAGCTACACATATGTCCAACCAAATAAATCAACCTTTTTCACCGACCAATTTCTCAGCCCCTCCTGAGAAAAAATTCCCTTGGGGATGTTTGCTGGGCGGATGCGGAACGGTGTTCTTGTTGATGATCTTGGCCGTGGTCGGTTCCAGTATTTTTGGATATTTCTTCGTCAAAGGCCAAGTCACAAAATACACTTCGGACGCGCCCAAACAATTGCCAATAGTAGAATACTCGCCCCAGCAAGTCGAAGAGGTTACAAAACGATTCGAAGCATTCAAGACCACGCTCGAAAAAGGCGAGAAGCCTGAAAAACTTGTCCTTAGTGCCGACGATATCAACGCATTAATAAGTCAGAACGAACAGTTACAGGGCAAAATCTTTGTCCGAATAGAGAACGGAAAAGTTAGTGCGGACGTGAGCCTCCCAACCGACGCATTCCCACTCGGCAAAGGACGCTATTTCAATGGTTCGGTTTCTGCAAACGCGTCGCTTGAAAATGGCGTTCTGATCATTACTTTGGCAGATGCTGAAGTAAATGGAGAGAAGGTGCCGGAAGAATTTATGGGGCCCATGAGAAAAGAAAATCTTGCCAAGGACATGTACAAAGACCCCGATGTCGCAAAAAGACTTGGTCAATTCGAAAGCCTTGTTATCGAAGGCGATCAAATTATTCTGACTCCGAAAGAGTAGGTCCCTGTTACCGGTACCAACTTTCATTTCTTGGGCGGCTTGGGGAAATGCGTTTTCCCTCGAATGCATTCGGCATGAGGCCGACTGCGCGAAGCTGATTTCGCTACAAGCGGAAAAATGTTAAACTGTTCCAACATCAACTTGACCGGCACGTAATAACGATTTTGAATTGGCAATAAACAGAGAAGATATGATGCAATTTACCTACGAACAATTGGCAAAGACAATCGACCATTCTTTGCTCATGCCAACAATGACCGTGGAGCAACTCGAGGCTGGATGCCAGCTGGCAATTGATTACAACGTCGCAAGCGTTTGCATCATGCCGTATTACATGAAACGATGCACCGAGATATTGTCTGCAAGTACGGTTATGCCCAGCACAACGATCGGTTTTCCACACGGTGGCCACACCACGAAGATCAAACGAAACGAAGCCGAACAAGCCATTGCAGATGGTTGCCAAGAATTGGATATGGTTGTCAATATCAGCCAAGTATTGTCCGGCAAATGGGATTATGTCACCGCCGATATTCGGGCCGTTGTCGAAGTTGCTCATTCAGCCGGTCGCAAAGTGAAAGTGATCTTCGAGAACTGCTACTTGAACGACGATCAGAAAAAGAGGCTTTGTGAGATCTGCACAAAACTGAAAGCCGATTGGGTCAAAACTAGTACAGGCTACGGAACGGGAGGCGCGACCATTGCCGATTTGCAACTTATGCTGGATAGCGTCGGGCCTGGCATTCAAGTCAAAGCCGCCGGCGGCGTCCGCGATTTGGAAACGTTTGTGCAAGTCAAAGCCATGGGTGTCACACGCATAGGCTCAAGCCGCACATCCGAAATCCTCGAAGCGGCTCGAAAGCAATTGGGATTGGATCCAATCGGTGACAAAGTCGCGTCGACCGTCGGATACTAACCGCAACGTATCAAATGTTTAGCCGCCGCAAGCGTGTTCACAATCCGATGTTTAGCCCCCTAGGCGCACCCGCCCAGTACCGAAATAAAAGCCGCCCCAAAGCGCGCTTCGCGGCTAAACAAGGATTTATGTCACGAAAAATTGGTTAGGCCGATGCCTGAATTGCCGGATGTGGTCGTTTATGTTCAATCGCTCGATCGGTTGCTCACGGGGCAGACGGTCGATGGAATAATCGTTCGAAGTCCATCTATCCTGAAAACGTTTGAGCCGAATATCGACTCAATTCGCGGACTCAGGATTAAAGGATTCTCGCGATGCGGCAAGCGAGTCGTATGGCACCTTGAGGGTGGATTTTTTCTTGTGTTCCACCTCATGATCGCAGGCCGATTTCATTGGTCACAGAAAGTCAAATCGCCGACCGGCAAGAACGACTTGCTGGCGATTCAGACTCCTTCGGGCACCATGATGCTGACCGAGGCAAGCTCCAAGAAGCGCGCTGGCCTTTGGCTGTTTCGATCTCTCGATGAAGTACAAAGTTTGGCTGCGGGCGGCGTAGACGTACTACAAGTCGACTTCGCAACTTTTCAAGGACGATTGCTTTCAGAAAACCATACACTGAAACGAGCTTTAACCGATCCTCGTTTATTCGATGGCATTGGAAACGCCTACAGCGACGAGATTCTCCATGCTGCACACCTTTCGCCACTCAAACGCACTTTGCAACTAGATTTTCCAGAACAAGAACGACTGTATCGCAGTACCCGAGAGACACTCAGCAAATGGATCGGAATCCTGTCCCAACAAACTGGAAATAACTTCCCCGAGCGTGTGACAGCGTTTCGCCCCGAAATGGCCGTTCATGGCAAGTTTGGACAATCGTGTCCCGTCTGCCAAGCTCCGATCCAGCGTATTCG
Organism: Pirellulaceae bacterium; assembly: GCA_031374825.1. Lineage (GTDB taxonomy): Bacteria > Planctomycetota > Planctomycetia > Pirellulales > Pirellulaceae > JANMGV01. The sequence goes on along the minus strand of JANMGV010000001.1, from coordinate 86,270 downwards.
ATATGCGGATAACGAGTGCAATTACTGCCCGGGTTGCCAAACAGATAGAAAGACACTGGCGGATCGCTCGCTGTCGCGTCTACTAAAAGACGATTGGCCCAAGTCGCTGGACGAGTTGTAACCCTTCGAAGGCGACTCGTCACGTTTTGTGTTCCGGGTACAATCGGTGACTGGAACAAATCACTTTCCTTGAGAACTATCGAAAATGGCCAACGACGCAGAAATTCATCAACGTATCACTGCAGCACTCAAAGATTTTCGCGATCCGGAAACAGGTCGGCCTATTTCCAAGACAGGCCAAGTCACCGATTGGAGTGTGACTGGTGGTCACGTAAGCTGCAAATTGGCTCTCACGTCGCACTCGAGCGCGATCGCCGAAGAAACCGCCGAAGCGTTCCGTCAGTTCATCATGGCTCAGTCCGATGGCATTCAAGACGTTGCGGTCGAGCTTGGCTCGTTCCATCGCCCCCCCGCAACTTCAGGTCAGTTCGGACTAAAAATCAAAAGCATCATCGCAGTGGGGTCAGGCAAAGGCGGTGTTGGTAAAAGCACATTGGCCGCTTCGTTAGCGTTGACGCTCGAAGGCCTCGGCGCCAAGGTAGGCTTGATGGACGCCGACGTTTATGGTCCCAGCATCCCGCACTTGCTCGGGATCAGCGGTCGTCCCGCGATCGTCGACGGCAAGATTGATCCCATTCGACACGGTCAAATGCCGGTCATGTCGATGGGCTTCTTGGTCGAAAAAGATCAAGCCGTTATTTTTCGTGGCCCCATGTTGCATGGCTCGATCATTCAATTCTTGCGCGACACGAATTGGGGTGAGCTCGATTACTTGATAATCGATCTCCCGCCCGGAACGGGAGACGTTGTATTGACTCTATCCCAGTCGATTTCGTTGTCGGGTGCCGTGGTCGTTTGCACACCGCAAGAAGTCGCGCTACTTGACGCAGTAAAAGCTGTCGCCATGTTCCGCAAGACAAAGATTCCAATCCTGGGCATCGTGGAGAACATGAGCGGATTCACTTGCCCCGATTGTCACAAGACGTACGATATTTTCGGTCGCGGCGGTGCTCGCGAAAAAGCGGTTGAATTGGGCATCCCGTGCTTAGGGGAAATTCCAATCAACATCAGCATGCGGCAAGAATCTGATGCAGGACAGCTTGCCGAAGTGCTCAATCGCCCCGAATGCCGCGGTCCGATCGTAGCCTATACACGTGCCGTCGTCCGGAACCTCGCCGATCAAGTCGCCAAATCCGGCGCCGCTCCAAGCCTGCCCGTCCTGGGATAGTTCAAAATACTTTATGCAATTCGCATTTAGCGGGCTGCTTGAAGGCATGTATTTTCATTTTTCGCTGACGCCCCATAGTTTATGCCGGTGGTGTCCAGAACCATTGATCGGCGGGGCGGGCGGGGACTTTTGGCGTCGGGAGAGCGACTGCGGGTCTGCCGCCTGTGCCGTAGGTGGTTGGTGTAGATGGCTTGCTTGGATAGCAATAGCGATCCGTCGTTCCAGGGCAAACGAATTTGGGATTCGTGCCGGGATTGGCAATGACTGGACCTATGGGGCGCGATGGACGATTTCCCACCAGCCGGAAGTCGATGTCAGGGGGCGTGCCGCCCGATGTAAGCGCTGAGGTGACTTGAATGTAATACGTCCCCGGATTCAAAAGAACGGCTGGCAGCGATCGCAACTGGCTGATAGGCGACGCAATCTTGGTCACAACCCGTAGCAGCGAATCGTACAACGTGACCCAGACTTGTCCATTTGTAATCAGCGGATTCGTTGAGACGTTATCGAGCGCCATAGCAAATAACTGTGGCTGAGCGACATATAACCGCGATTCGAAAATGGGGGCTGCTGCGGTCAAGCGTCCTGATGCATAGACTTCGGGAGCAATCGACGGCGCTCCCCAAGTCAGCGTCAACGCATAGTTCCCGTGGCGATAGCTCTGAACGGAACTCTGAGCCGGTCGAACTTGAACGTAGTAGTCTTTTCCAGCTTGAATTCCAGGCACGACTAATTGCACATTGCCAAATCCGCGTGCTCGAACTTCGAACGGAATTCGTTGTTGGTTGGCATTAAAGATCACGGCGTCTGGTATCAGCCCATTCAATTTGAGAGACTCGATATCGATGGTTAACTCAATCGGACCGCTCAAGTTGGTCGGCGATTGAACGCGATAGTAATCGCGATCCGTTGCCGAAACCGAAGTACCCACAATCCTATGAACTGTGCGAAGCGGCGTGACTACCGAGGGTTGAAGATTCATAGCTGTTTGAATGGTATCATTCAAGTTCTGTTCGCCATCCAGTATGGGCTGATCGGTGGTCTGCATGGTCTTCAGCCAAGTGAAGCCGCGTTCGGCTCCCTCGCTATCGAAGTACCATTGGTGCGCGTTTCGAGACCAATCCGCAATTCGCTGCCGGTCGACCACAAAAGTATCAGGATGGGCAACGGTAACCGAATAATCGCCAACCGCCCAAAATGGATGCAAGCCGGATTTGATACGAACATAGTAACGCGAATTGGCGAGCGAAGATGTCAGATTCAAAGTCGCAAAGCTACCAAACGTTCCATCAATACTGGTTGTAGAAAGGATGTTGCCCGCCGAATCCAGCAATTCAGCCTTCAAGCGTGCGAGACTGAGGCCTTTGGTGCGGACTTCGATTGACAGGGGGCCTGTGTAGTTGAGATCGGTATTGACTTGAAAAATATCGATATCCGCCGCGTTCAGCAAACTGCCGAACTGAATCCAAATTTGCGAACCATAAAATTTTTCATTCGCAGTCAAGTCATCCAAATTTCCTTTGATTCGAGTAGCCCGATTCAGCGTATCGTTGCCGCCATTTTCTTCATTAGCATCTGGTCGTCGCAATCCGTGAATATTTCGGAGGGCAGCATAGTCCGCCGAAGTGGGCTGTAGATGTGTGTTGGGACCATGTGCGAACATCGGCGAATTAGGATCAGTGCTATGCTCAAGACCAAGCACGTGCCCAATTTCATGCACGGCGACCGACTCCAGCATGACCGGATCGTTCCAACTCACTTGGGAGTTAAAAACAATGTCCCCCGCCCAGTTTCCTGCGTTACGAGCGTCTTCAGAAATTGCTTCCGCCCACACGCTCTGTGGCAAACTGAATCCCGAGATACGAACGTCACCGAACCGCTGGTCGCCCTCCGATGGTCCATATACGCCAGTGGCAGCTCCATTATCATCGACAAAACCAAAATTGATTTCCGAATACAAAGACCAACGCTGCAGCGCGCGGGCAAAAGCCATTTCCCATGCGCTACGACTGAGCGATGAATCCAAAGTCTGAATCCAGTCGCTTTGCCTACGTCCAATCATCGTATGATCGGGTGCAAAGCTAAACGTCGAACTCCCAAAGCTCAGTAATTCGGTTGTCGACATCATCTGCCGCAATTCCAATCCTTCGAATTGCGGTTTTCGTAAACGGCGTTCCAACCCATGCCCTCTGGCGGTTGCGCGAAACGACTTCCCTGTACCCAACACCCAACTCCTTGCAGATTGGATAAAGTTAGCTAAGTGACTAGTCGATTTGGATGAAGTACGCATGGCATTTCTTTCTTTGGGCGTCGCTGCAAACACAGTGACCTATTCTTGTAAATTCTCAATCGGGCTGGGCTCACGTTGTTCGGCTTTGGTCAGCACCGCAATCGCGTTACGAATAACGGAGTACTCGGGCTGTTTTCGAAACCAAACAAAATCCGCGTCCGTCTCGATGATGGCCATTAGTTGGGGATCATGCAAAATGGATTTGGCAAACCATGACTGAGCGTATTTCTTAGTATGGTCCAATTCAGCACGTTGTCGCTCATCGTTCACACCTTTTCGTTCCTGATGGTCCGCAATTAGCGAATAACAGGACGCTATTTGATATTGTATGATCGGAAGCTTGGGATCGCCTGCGGTCGCTTGTCGCAAGTCTTCGAGTGCAGGCTCAATTTGCCCTTGTCGAGCAAGCAAAACAGCTCGACCCGCCAATCGCATGGGATTTCCCGGATCGGCTTGAATTAAAGCCTTCATTTGCTGCATTGCGAGAGTTGGTTGATTTGCAACATCCGAATAAATGTGAGCTAAATTCTGCCGAGCATCGAGAGAATTAGGAAACCGCACAAGAGCTTGGCCAAGTTCTTCAACCGCAGCGTCCGTTTTGCCTGCATCCAAATTCAATAGCGCATGGACGATCCAGTCTTCTTCCGTACGAGGTTTTGCCGCAAGCGCGCGTGCAATGTCTGCTTGCTGCTCGCTCACATGTCCTAACGCAGCATGAATTTGCGCTCGAACGGAATAAGCCTGAACCGATCGGTCACCGCGCTCGATGGCCAAATTGAGCGACGAAATCGCGTCTTCAAATCGTCCCAAAGCTTGTTCGGCTAACGCTCGATTAAAGTAAGCCGATGTCCAGCCGGTTTGCCGCTTGGCTACAGCATCAAAATCTTGAATTGCCGCTTCGAAATGACCGGATTGCAATCGAGAAATTCCACGAAAGAACTGCGGGACAGCGATTGTCGGACGTAGTGCCATGCACGCCGTGTAGCATTGCTGAGCCGCGGCGTGGTCTTGCAATCCAGCATAACAATTGCCAAGCATCAGCCAGGAGGCGTAATCTTGCTGGGAAGCTTGCAGTTGTGTCTGTAATGCTACACTTGCTCCGGTGAAATCACCTTTCAAGTAACTGTCAGTGGCGGATGTATCCGGCGTCGACTGCGACGAAGGGGTCGATTGCAATTGCTTCTTCAAATTGAAAATCAATCCTGGCGCGGCACGATCACGAGGAGTCGTATCGACGCCGGCACCAAGTGCGAGCAGCAAGCTCAATCGCGTCTCGAGGAGTTCGCGTTCTTTGGGTCCATTGGAATTCAAGAAAGCTTGATCGACTTCATCAGGCCGATTAATCTTCGCGACTAACCCCAGTAGTTGATGGAGCTTGCCCGTGGCTTCCGGGATCAATTCCGGCGCAAGATCGGTCGCTGTAAGGTAGCTAATCGTTTCCGGTTCAAGCAATTCAATCTGCGTCCAGCGCCGCTGCCAATCGGCCGTTAACAACTGGCGGCCGCGAGCGACCAGTGCCAAAGCGGTTGCGACAAGCAAAACGCCTGCGATCGAAGCAATCGTTCCCGCCGACGAGAGTCGAGGATGCCGATGAAACCATTTCCGAATTCGCTCTGCACCACTCGGCTCAGGTTGATGAACGAGAGGCTTGTATTCAAGCTGCGCCATCAAATCGTCGTAAAGATCGCGGGCAGTTTGATATCGCCGAGCGGGTTCAGAGTGCAGGCATCGATCCACAATGGCGACCAATGCCGGAGAGAGGCTTGGGTTAAACTCGCGTAACGAAGGAATAGATGTTGCTGACGCACGGCCTAACGAATTGTGGATTGCTGTATCTTCGGTGGTTGGTAATTTTCCAGTCAGCATTTGAAACAGAACAAGTCCGAGCGAGTAGATATCGCTGCGCTCGTCGATCAACACACTTGGGTCATGAACAGCTCGCAGGTGCTCAGGCGACATATAAGCAATTGTACCGCCAAGTTGCTGCGAGGCCTGCGATCCGGACTCCGTCGATGCGAGTAATGCGACATTGAAGTCCAAGAGTCGTGGTTGTCCGTCGGCGGCAAGCAAGATATTCGCTGGCTTGATGTCCGAGTGCAGAATGCCTGCGCGATGAGCGCACGCTAGCGCGTCTGCTAGTTGGGCAAAAATCCACAAGAGCGATTGAACATAGTCAAACTTGGCCAGCAGATGAGCAACGGGAGAACTGGCGATTGAAACGTCTTGAAATGCACTGAAACTAGGTAGCGTTTTAGTTAAATCCGTAGCCGATGGGGCCGCAATCACATCGTCGGAAATAATAGGACGAAGGTTGCTAGTAAGATTCGATGTGCCATCCAAGGTCGAGCGTGACGAAACGACGGTCGTCAAACGATGATTGCGGGCGGCCAAGGTACTAAGAAGGGATTTGCCGCTGTGCGAATTCTTTGCCGATATTTTGGCGATCAGCTTTTTGGGGTCGCGAGAAATGTCGTGGAAAATATCTGCAAGCGTCGTGTTTCCGAGATACGGCATACAGATGCCGTAAATGCGTTCGGATTGATGGATAGAATAAATCGGAACGATCGCCGAGTGCTGAAGCTTGGCAAGCCAATGCGATTCGGATGTATTTCGATAAGTAAGCTTGAGCGCGACAAGCCTACTCGCCATGGATTTCTGCCTTGCCAAGTAGACGCGAGCAAAGGCACCTTCGCCCAACAACTCAAGCAATTCAAAATCGCACCACGATTCTCCGGGAACGGGTAATTGATCGAGTGGGATGTGTTTGCCCTGATTGCGAAGCGATTGCGACATCGATTGCGCTCGCAAGCGTTTCTCTTCAAAGAGAAGCAGTGAAAGCTGTTCGACGGAGAATTCGAGCTCAGGAAAACAGGCTTTGCACTGGTCGACGGTCGTAGGCAAGAATTGATGCCAGCGGTGTTCCATCCAAACCCGCAGTAGTTCGATGGCCGCCTGCTTGCCAAGTTCGGAATTCGTGTCGGACAGGAATGGGCTGCCGTGTGCGCGCACGTCCACCGCTTGAATACCGTTGCGAGCAATATCCTTTTCAAAAGCATCGATTATCAAGTCGACGTCGATCGTGGCTTGCACTGAAGCCGATTCGCTATTGGGCATCGTCCGTGCTGCGTTCATTGTTCATCAGCGGCGCTCTCGCCGTCTTCGCCTATGGAAATTTCTTTGAGTAGTTCGGTACGGAAGTTTTGCAGCACGCGTTCGATCGTTCGTTTGCTGCGTTGCGTTTGCTCGGCGATCGACTGGACTTCGTGGCCTTCGATACGCAGTCGAATAATCTCTCGATTCGTTTCGGGCTGCCGTTTGATCACGTCATCGATCGATGATTCGAGAATCCAGCGGGCCGCGTCTTCATCAGCTTGGCCTACCAGATCATCGCGGTCATGTGGCAAGGAGGTGGTCCGGCGGACGTCGCGTTTCTTGGCCCGATGATACGCGCCTTGCGCACGGACTTTATTGAGCGCGATCACTAACAACAATTTCCACAGTTCGTCGCCTTCAGGCAGTGCATACTGGCCGGAAGAAGCTCGCCGGAAGAATGTGCGGAATACGGATTGGACGATATCTTCCGGATCAAAACGACTCGCCATGTCTTGCGGCGTCTGCCGGCGGGCCAGCCGAATTAGCCGTTCCGCGTATCGCATGTAGATCTGGAGCGCGGCGTCATCCTGACCTTGCTGAAGCTGACGAATCAAAGTTCGGTCGCTTGAGTTGTCAGGTTGTTGATCCATCATATGATCGTTTTCACTTTGGTTTTGAATCATGGCAAACATTCATGATGATCGATAATGCGAAAGTCTGTCAAATGGCAGAAAGCCACCCCGAACCAGAGTGGCTTCCTTTCCTGCTTTTTCCTTATAGAAATCCTCTGTTTCTGAGTAGTCGCTCGATTCAGCGGATTCCGAGATCGATTCGAACTAGCGAATTCGAACAAATGTTGCCGACGCATCACCAATCGTCACGACCGTTGTTGCATCAACTGTCGGGAAGTTGGCTGGCAGGGCCAATTCGCCTTGTTTGTGCGATGTGGAGAGTATCAACTTGGCTTTGCCCCGAGAGTCGGTTTTAACATGGCCGACCGAAATTCCACCGACGGTTACTTCATAAGTCGTGTTGGCAGCGCCGCCTTCGACCTGGGCTTTGAACTTGCTCTTGGTTATTCCACGCTCTGTCTCAGTTTCGAATTCAGCTTTGCGGCGGAATTTCCCAACGTTAGTAAATGTCGCTAGCCACTCCGATTCAGACTGATTGGAGTTGCTCGAATTTCCACCGCTGCTGGAGTTCGATGATCCACCCGTACTGCCCGTGTTGCTGTTTGAATGATTGCCAACGCTGTGCCCGCCGTTGTCATCGTTACCCGCTAAACTCGACAATCGTCCGCGAACAATGTCTCCAATGATTAGTTCTGTATCCGGTGTGATGGGAGGCAAGTCATTTGGCAAAGGCAAATGTTCGCGGTTATCGTCGCCTTGGCTGAGTACCAATTTACCCCGACCTCGATCGTCGGTGGTTATTTGGCCAAGAGCGAAATCATTTAAGGAGACAGCATAAGATGTGGAGGCTGCGGCTCCGATCACTTTGATGCTCATTTCAATTTCACTGCCCGAGGTTTCGAATTCGAAGCGAGCTATCGCCGAGTTTGCGGCGGAACTCACCCAAGCTTCCTTGGCTGCAGGTTGTCCGGCAACGGCGGCCTGGGAATTGATCCGATTGATAACGGTCAACGCATCGGACGGCGTTAAACGCGAGTCATCGTTGACGTCTTCGAAATGCGATCGAGAAGTTTGTGGCGTGTCGTCCATTCCACGCCGGTTGAGTTTATTGATCACCATCAACGCGTCGCTCGGTGTCACGCGGTGATCGTCATTGACGTCGTGCGGCAGCAGAAAATTATGGGCCAAGTCGCTGGCCATGAGCTGCCGTGCCTCGAGTGTTTCCGGAAAGAGCTTTCTGGTTGGACGATTTCGGTTCGAACGCGGGCTTTTCATGGCTATTCCCCTTTTCATAAGATTTTTGTTCCTACGAAAAGATGAGTAGCAACCGCCCGCCCGATCCGCCAAGAATTCCTTGAAATTGAGAAATACTCATAAATGAGGACGCTTCGACGAAAGCGAGGTTCTCGACCATCGGCGGAACCGGAAACAAGGCGGAACTGCGATTAGGGAATATTTGTCGCCTCAACGTCATGGTCGAGACAGTTTCAAACTTCGCGGCGCAATCTACATTTTCGGCAAACCGATCTAAATACAAGTTCACCAACTGCTCGTCATTGCCCCCTGCACATTGCCTGTCCTTTGTTGATCCGCATCTGTGATATCTTTCCACGTTCCATGACAGCAAGCGGAGTAGGAATCGTTGAGACTCCATTCGAACGATCTTGTGACAAAGCCAGCCGAACATCTCAACGACGCTCTTACCTTTATCAATTTCCATTGAGACCCACGCCGTTTAGCGATTAGTGCGTTTCAGATGCGCATGCGCCTTGGTTTATTCATCAGCAACGAGTGTCAACGGTGAACCCGACTGGATTTTTAAGATTGGATAGTCACGAACGTCTCCCTCGATCGATTTGTAGTTGACTGGATAAAGTACCCAAAATTGGTTCTGTCTGGAAGTTTGTTGATCCTGCATGTGACTGCGTATGTCAAGGTTTCCATTTCCATCGGAGCTTCCTGTCTTAAGTGGACGGTGCGATTCCTGAGAAATCAATGCTACCATTCGATTTGCCAGTGGACTGCCATGCGAGTCTAGCAGTATTCCAACCCCGGGTTCAAGAGGCGAGCGAGGTGGGCAGAGCATTTCAGGTAACGTAGTTGAATTTGCAGTCACCACGATATCGGTCATTTTGGGGTAGTGATAATCCGTCAACTTCGATCGACGCATATCGAATACCTGAACTGAGTAAGGGCCGGGGTGGCGAAAGGCTTCGTAGTTGCCGGACTCGTCTGTTAGAACAGATTCAGAAGCGTTGAAGCCGGAGTTTGAAATTGATACTCGCGTGAAGACAACAGGCTGTCGGGTGTCTTCAGTGAGTATTCTCCCCTGCACACGAATTGCTTTAGCCAATTCGATTTCGATCGACAAGGTTGCTCCCGAAGCAAGCTCCTTGGTAGATATCGGCTTGGGACGCAAGTTGGAATGCTCGTCTGTGGTCAACCGAATTGTCAAATCGCCACTGAGCAATCCATCCAGCTCAAAAGTTCCGTCATCGTCGAGTGCTATTTTCTTGAAACAACTAACCTCTTCTATGCCTCTAAACGGATCGTCCAGAACAGCGGTCACTTTCTTCGCTGACGATCTTACCGAAAGGGTGTAGTTCTTCCAATCAGGTTTTTCAGCACCCGCCTCGTTGCAGACAACTCTACCAACTAGCTTTCCGGTGGGTCTAAGTCTAATTATATTTGGTCTCTTCTCTGACAGGCCAAACTCTTGAGGAATAATTTCATCCGTGCCGCAAAGTACACTTTTAAGCTTGTTAAGTGGAAGTCGATGTAGTTCGGCATCCCCATTGGCATCCGTCGTGGTGCGCAACGTTTCTGCCACATCGTTTGGCACAATTCTGATTAGGCCAGTGGGTTTATCGGAATAGTAAATTCCATTCGGAACATCATAGTGATGTGGTTCAATAGTCGCTCGGCTACAAGGTTTCCCTCCGGCTTCGAGCACTCTGATTCCAATCCGGTCTGACTCTTTAAGAATAACTTCACAGGGCAATAACTTTCCCGCTTCAATCTGAGGCCTTACACATTTCAAGTTGAAATTGGGTGCAGATATCCAGAGGTATTTGTCGAGGTATTCTATTGCATCCTGAGTCTCCAAAGGCAAGTCGATTTGGAATCGGCCAGCCTCATCGCAGTTCGTCGAAAGGAAGGCTCTTTTGGTGAAGACGGATTCAAGCGAAGCGACGGCATTCGGAACCGGCCTCCCCGACTGGTCGATTGCGCGACCTGTGATCTGCAAAACTGGGACGTCATTAGACTTGGCCGAATTCGAAGCTACAGGCTCCTGCGACGCAGACTCCTCTTCGATTGCGATGGTCGCATCGTTCCTGGTCGAGACGGCTGGGGATTCACCTGTAATAGCTGTCTGTGCATGACCGAGGGAGACTACGCCAAGGCTCGAGGTTACGAGAAGCATGCTTGAAATCACCATCACGGCAAATCCCCGACCTGCTTTTGTCGAGAGGATTCGTTGTGTATCAAGAATGCGTAATGCTCGTTTGCCGAGTTTGCTTCGAAATCCAACCATGGACAGACCCAGCGAGTAAGCTTGTGGAATCGAACGGTCAGCAATTTCGACCAACTGCGTCAGATAGGTTGCGCGACTACAGCCTTGCAGGATGACAACGTCGTCGCAAATGTCTTCTGCCACGCAAAGGTTTTGACGATGAAGCCACCAGATGAGAGGCTGAAACCATAGGAGTGCAGTCGCGGTGCGACCGATAACACACCATAGCCAATCACTTCGCTGTAGATGAGCCAACTCGTGTATAAAGACCTGCTCATAGGTTCTTGAATCAAGTTCTTCTGGAAGCACAATAGCAGGCCTGAAATGTCCGATCAGGCAAGGGCTAGAGACGAACGGATTGACCAGCACTTTGGGCGTCGCCTTAACATTCAACCGCTTCGCCGCTTCACGACAGGCTAATTCACACGCCGGATCAGCTAGCACAGACTGCATCAACAAGCGGTGATTGTTCCAAAGTTGCCAGCTAAGTCTAATCAGCAACACGGAAGCTACGATCATCCAGATGGCAACAAAATACGTACTCAATGATAATCTAGAGTTGGGTTGATTGGGGATGGCAGTAGCGGAAGAGAGGCTCGAAACGCTCTCCGCAGTTGAGGAGTTGTTTGGGCTTGATAGGCTTGCGTCCGCACGGTGCGCTGCAACCTTGTATTCCGGATTGGTTGCGATTTGTATATCGGTTGGTTCACTGGAATCGGCCAACTCGCCTTTTCGATCAGCAACCACCATTTCTAAGACTGCATCTGTAGACTTGTACCAATTCAAGCTCAGCAGTGTTAGCTCGCAGGATGAAGTCAATTGCGAGAAAATTGGACACAACAATACTGCCACCAGAGTCGTACGCAAGACGACTGACCGATGAGCAGGCCTTCGAAAGATTACAGTTGCAATCAAACCGATCACTAACAACACGGAAGCTTGCAGCCACCAAGTTACTAACAGTTCAAGCCCAAGCCGCCATACGTCTATCTTGTTTGCGTTCATCTTCTGGTCCTAACTTAAAGAACAGACTCCGACTATCTTGACTTTCCACTCTTCCATTTTTTTTCAAGCAACTTGCGGATTTCAGCGAGTTCATCGGGGCTTAGTTTCTCATTCTCCAGTAGGTGGGATACCAAGTTTCCGACTCGACCCTCAAACACACTTTGTAACAATTCACGAGTTGCAGATTTCTTAACCTTGTCTTGTTCGACCACAGGAAAGAAGAAGAACGTTCGTCCGTCAAGCTCATGACCCACTGAGCCTTTTCCCTCCAATTGCCGCAACAAAGTCTGGACAGTACTGTGCGCGATCGGCTCGTTCTTGTTCAGTTCCTCTGTCAATTCGCGGGCCGTAGCTCGCTTCATCCTCCAGAGCAATTGCATAATCTTTAACTGCACTTGCCCCATTTTTTTCGCTTCTACCATGCCATTCTCCTTTCGTTTACTGAAGTAGTTTTACTGCAGTAGACGATGCGTCGTCAAGTGGAATTTTTTCTAAAGAGCTTTCAATATTCGAATAAATAAATAAAGGGATAGGTACTCGAATGCTTGAAACGGGCGTTTTGGGAGTGTTAGCGAATGGAGGCGGTTGCAGAAAAAAGGAGATGACGATAGCTCGGAAGTGCCACGCTGGTATCACTGCATTTCGCGATGCGTTTAAAGGGTATTTTACTCGTTGAAGGCGAAAAGGCTGGGCAACGTAAAGCTTGGTTCGAAAAATCGGCTGCCGGAGCTCGATGCGATTTTCGTTTTTTTTGGTAGGTAACTATGCGATCTTCGATAATCACTTGCACTTGCGGGTTGATCCTCGCGATGCGGTGACTTGGTCGGATGAGAAGATTATCCGGCGATCGTTTCGGCTGTATCCAGCCAAAGTCACCCATCGTCGGCCACTCAAAACGGTCCGATTTCGGCAGCTTAAGGAACAACGCTTGCTAGACCGTCGATGGCTGGACGACACGCGCAAGCGGTTTACTTCGCTGCGCTGGTTTATGAAGACGCTCACTCAGCCCTTGTCGAGGTTGGTCATTGCCAAAGGCGCAGCGGGTGTGTACGACCTCCAGAACAAGGGCATAGGTGAGTTGATGGCATTCGAAGGTGCAGGACATGATCGACGAAGGTCAAGTTGGTCAGCACCAAGAATTCTGGTAAACTAAGGTGAGAGGTGAGCTATGGTTGAGTTTACGATTACGGGCGAAGAGCTTTGGAACCGGATGGAGCGTGCGGTGGAAAAAGTCAATGAACGGCTCAGAAGGACAGTTAAAATCCTGGAGGACGCCAAGGTTCCGTACGCGGTTATTGGTGGCCAAGCAGTACGTGCTTGGGTAGCACAAGTTGACGAAGCTGCGCTACGTACGACTCAGGATGTCGATATTCTCGTTCGCCCCGCCGATCTTCCCGCTCTGATTCATGCGATGACTGCGGCTGGATTGCATCACCGCAATACTTCGGGGCTAGACATGTTCGTCGAACATCCGGAAGCCTCCGCTCGTGATGCTGTACATGTTCTCTTGGTAGGCAAAATCGAGAGAGGCGGAGAGCCCAACCCAGATATCGAACCGGCCGCACGAACCAACGACTTTCAGACTGTTGTGCTAGATACTCTCGTACGAATGAAGCTTAATGCTTTTCGTCGTAAAGATCAGGTGCATCTGCTTGATATGATTTCGTTGGGAATGATCGACCACACCTGGCTGTCTAAATATCCAGAGCATTTACGATTACGACTGGAGGAGTTGCTAAACGACCCTGACGGTTAAAGCTATGACTACGATGGCAGTTTGAGTTGCGCGATCGCGGTCCATACTACCCGCCCCGTTTATCTTAGACGACACGATTGGTAATCTTTATGGCTGACCGTCTTTGCCTAGCCGGACTTCAAAGCGACCGGCGGATGTTGCGGCTCCGCGCGCCATGCCGGGAGTGTTGAAAGGCATGCTGATGTTGCCCTCGTGATCGACGGCAATCAATCCGCCAGAGTCTTCAGGCAATACTTTCTGAATAGCTTCGTTGGCTACTTGCTCAAGCGACTGTTTGGCCAGTTCCATTTTCATGGACAAACTGATTGCGATCGCATGGCGGATATACAGTTCACCAATACCAGTGCAACTGACGGCACAGGTCGCGTTCTTGGCATACGTGCCCGCTCCGATAATCGGCGAGTCACCAATGCGTCCCCAACGCTTGCCGAGCAGCCCACCCGTGCTGGTTCCTGCGGCCAAGTTGCCTTGGCTGTCGAGCACCGCGCAGCCAACAGTACCGAGATAGAACAACGGATCGTCAACGCCAACAGGACCTGTCCAAGTCGTCGAGCTTTTGGTCGCTTCGCGCTCTTTCCACTTTTCCCAGCTCTTGATTTGTTCGTCCGTAATGAAGTATTCCGGTTCTTCTAGATCCAGCCCCAACTTTTCTGCCAACCGATCCGCGCCGTCGCCAATCAGGAACGCATGGACAGTATCCGTAATAACTCGACGCGAGAGCGTGATAGGATTCTTAACGCGTTTGACTCCGGCAACGGCTCCGCAAGCCAAATCGCGGCCGTCCATGATCGAGGCATCGAGGGCACATTTGCCATCTTCGTTCAACACCGCGCCGCGGCCCGCGTTAAAGTACGGATTGTCCTCCAATGAGCGAATCACGTTTTCGACAACGTCCATCGCTTGGCCATCCGACTTCAATTTGTCGACACCAATTTGAAGCGCCGTCCGCAGACCTTCCAAACGAATGTTGATTTGTTCTTCGGTCCATCGCGCCGGATCAGCACCCGCACCGCCGTGGATGGCGATCGCCCATTTTCCTTCGTTCTGTCGACTCACTACTTTTTCTCCTTGAGCCATCGCGGTCAAGTCCATAAAGGTACACCAACACATCGCCCAACCGAAGGCGGTCACAATTCGTTTAACCATTATTTACTCCAGTCGAGTGCGATTTTGTAGTTTTGCTATTTTGATCGGACAAGTTCATTTCTTCCTGAAACACACGAATCAGCGAGTTGTGTAGTTTCACCCAAATATCCCTGCATGACAATCGGGTGGAACCACGCACGATCATCCGTCGTCCGCGGTTGTTGTCAGAGCTCATCCATTGAGGAGTTCGAATGCACTTTACTGTGCCCTGAGTCAAAAAAGTTCAAAAAGTTTGTCGAAAATACAGCAGTTTTCTAAGCACGAATATTAGCTGGAATGGTGTCCATCAATCGCTCGATAACGTTGTCGACCGCAACACCTTCGGCTTCGGCTTTATACCCAAGCAAAATGCGATGGCGAAGGGCAGGGTGAGCGAGAGCGCGAATATCGTCGATGGTAACGTGAACCTGACCGCGCAATAAGGCTCGAGCTTTTGCACCCAATACCAACATCTGTGCTGCTCGCAATCCAGCGCCCCAACTGACCCATTGTTTGATGAAATCCGGCGCGGTTCCTCCGCCCGGACGACTGGCGGCGACTAGCCGAACGGCATAGCCTGCCGTCTCCTCAGCAATTGGCATGCGCCGTACGACTTCGTGAAATCGCAATATGTCTTCGCCCGTGAACAACGGTTGGATTGGTTCTGGACGTCGGCTAGTCGTATCGAGGACGACTTTTAATTCATCGGCATACGGCAAGTAATCGATTTGAACATTGAACATGAATCGATCGAGCTGCGCTTCGGGCAGAGGATACGTGCCTTCCATCTCGATTGGATTCTGCGTCGCCAAAACAAAGAATGGTTCCGGCAAAGCATAGCGTTGGCCAGCCGCCGTGACTTGATGTTCCTGCATCGCTTCGAGAAGGGCGGCTTGCGTCTTGGGAGGTGTTCGATTGATTTCGTCGGCCAAAATCACGTTGGCAAAAATGGGACCTTTTACAAATTGCAACGATCGCCGACCACCGACTTGATCTTCCAAAATTTCCGTGCCCGTGATATCGGCAGGCATCAGATCGGGCGTGAATTGAATTCGGCGAAACTCAAGATGGAATACTTGCGCGACACTGCGGACCAACAAAGTCTTGGCCAAGCCCGGTGCTCCGGTAATCAAACAGTGCGAACCCGAAAACAAGCACACCAAGAGTTGCTCGATCACATCGCGTTGGCCGACAATCGTTTTGGAAAGCTCGGCGTCTATCTTCGCCTTGCCCTCTCGAATTTGATGGACAAGTTGCTCTTCATCATCAAGCGAGTTTGTTGAAAGATTCAAGGGCGGCAGTCTCCGGTTGAACAAAATCCAATGCTGGTTACGCTCCTTTTTAAGCGATCCATCGCGTCGCAACAACTGTTACGAGCTCTTTCGGACTGATGATATCACACGCGAGCTATCCCAAATTTCGCGAATTCGGGAATTTAAGGAGGAACAACGACGATTCGACCCCGGAATTTCTCGCGATTCGATTCGCGAAGCGTCAAACTGGTTGACGAACTAGTTATTTTATAAATAGTCTCAACGCAGTTGAACGCTTCCCTTGGACGATCAATTGCAGTTTGTTTGCCATCAACACGAATTGACATCACCACTATGCTTCCCAATTGCCTGCACGGAGAGAAGCTCATTCGGTTACTAGTTGTCGCGCAATTGCTCGTCACGTTCGGCTGGTTCATTCCGACAAGCAATGCCGCTGATTTTGACGATGCGAAAAAATTGTATCGTACCGGACGGTATGACGAATGTATTGAAATCTGCAAAACTGAAGTTGAGCGGGGCGTGTGGTATGAATCGTGGAGCCGGTTGCTAATAGAAACGTATTTGACGACCGGGCAGTACGTCGAAGCCCAGAGTGTTTACGAAGAAGCCATCGAGCGATACTCGTTAAGCTTACGATTGCGACTGTTGGGAATCGAAACCTATCGGATGAATGACAATACAATCGAGGCCTCGAAACAACAATCCGTCATTCCCGACCTGCTCGATCGAATGCCTGCTCGATACACGGGGCGCGACGAGTTGGTGCCGCTGGGCAAGTATTTTTTGATGACGGGAGAAGATGCCCGCAAAGTTTTGGAGATCTGTTTCGATGAAGCGATCAAGGAAGATCCAGACATGGTCGAAGCCTACGTCGCGAGCGCCGAATTAGCGATCGAAAAACGCGACGACAAAGTTGCCACGCAGACGCTGGAAAAGGCTGCCAAACTCGATCCAAACGATCCGCAGATCGCGTTCCTTCAAGCCAAAGCTTGGATTGCGTCGGATTCGGAGAAAGCATCCCAGCACTTGCAACGGGCGTTTGAACTCAACGATCGTCACGTGCCAAGTTTGCTTTTCAAAGCCGATATGGAAATCGATAGCGAGGACTTCGACGAAGCAAACAAGACGCTCGACGTCGCGCTCGGAGTGAATCCAAACAACCCAATCGCATGGGCTTTGCGAGCCAGCATTGCGCATCTTCAAGGTCGCTATGAAGATGAAGGCAAAGCACGCCATAGCGCTCTTCAACCCTGGTCGCTCAATCCCGAAGTGGACTTTACGATCGGAAGAAAGCTCTCCCAACACTACCGTTTTGCCGAGTCCATTCAATATCAAGTCCGGGCTCTCAAAATGGATGCGGATTACTTGCCTGCAAAATCCCAACTAGCTCAGGATATGCTGCGATCAGGGAATACCGAAAATGGCTGGCGATTGATCGAAGAAGTTCGAGCGAGGGATCCTTACGATGTTGCTACGTTCAACTTGAGACGACTGGAGGAGGAACTGAAAAAGTTTCACACGATTGAGATACTAGGCTTTGTGATTCGCATGGACCCGACCGAAGCTACCATTTACGGTGACTCCGTCGTAGAGCTATTGACGCAGGTGCGTTCGGTGTTGACGAAAAAATACGCGATTGAGTTGCAAGAGCCCGTGTACGTCGAGATCTTTCCGAAACAAAAAGATTTTGCGATTCGTACTTTTGGAATGCCCGGGGGCCAAGGATTCTTGGGCGTTTGCTTTGGCCAACTCATCACTGCCAACTCGCCCGCATCCCAGGGGACAACACCCTCTAACTTGCACGGTGTTTTATGGCACGAATACTGCCACGTAGTGACATTGCAAAAGACGAAGAACAAGATGCCGCGTTGGTTGAGCGAAGGCATTTCCGTTTACGAAGAACGACAACGCGATCCGACTTGGGGTCAAAGTATGGATACGATGTATCGGCAGATGATCTTGAGCGAAGATCTAACGCCCGTCAGCAAACTCAGCTCGGCTTTCCTGAATGCGAAAACGCCGATGCATCTTCAGTTTGCGTACTTTGAATCGTCGATGGTCATCGAGTACTTGATAGAGAAGTACGGATTGGACGTCTTAAAACGCATACTCGACGATTTGGCTGTGGGGATGCCGATCAACGAATCGCTTAAGCGATACACCAATTCGCTCGAAGCACTCGACGCCGAGTTTGCTCAGTACGCGCGTCGCAAAGCCGAATCCTTCGCACCCGATATCGATTACACCGAAGAAGATTTTCCTGAGCGGCCCAACATCGAGAATCTTGAGTCCTGGTTGGCGGAGCATCCCAATCATTACCAAGCCCTCGAACAAACAGCAGCCCATTGGATTTCTGAAAAAGCGTGGGACAAAGCGACCGGTATCCTCGAGCGCATGCAAAAACTGAACCCAGACGACGGACGCGAAAGCGGTCTTTACGGCATGCTGGCCGCTGTGAGCCGCGCACAGGAAAAATTCGATGCAGAGCGAGCTTTTCTAAAGGAGCTCGCTTCGCGAAACAGCGATTGTCTGGACGCTTTGGAAAGACTGATTCAATTGGACCGCGACCGTAATGATTGGACGAGTGTTGCTCAGTGGTGCAATCGGGTTCTGCAAGTCAATCCGCTTTTGCCAAGCATCCAATCCGTAGCAGCCGAAGCCGCCGAGAAAACTGGCGACGCCAAATCAGCTCAGCGAGCCTTTCAAGCACAGTTGGCTTTGCAACCTGTCGATCCCTCAGCGGTTCATTACCATCTAGCCAAGTCCTATTTGTCCCTTGATGAAATCGAAAAAGCCCGACGACACGTCCTGATGGCGCTCGAAGAAAGCCCTCGCTATCAAGAGGCACTTGAATTGCTCCTTGCCATTCAAGATCGCACCAAACCGCAAAATAGTCCGCCAGCCGAAACTCCCGGGGAGTCACTGCCATGAAAATCATGCGAACCAGTTTCTGCTTGATGATCGTGATACTTGGCGTCGCCGCTTTAGCGCAGCCGCCGGGATGGGGCAGGGGCTGGCGAGGTCGCGATTGGCAGACCGTCGGTCGCGGTGATGTACCGATGTGGAACATTGAGCCAGCATTCAACAAAGACGTCTTTACATTTGCACGCATCAAGTACAGCTCGTACGGGCGTCGTCGCGGTGGGGGGTGGGATACGGATTTCCGCGATAGCGATCTCAACTTCTCACTTCGATTGCAACAAATGACTTCTCTCAAAGTTAATCCCGAGCCAGTTGTGCTCGAACTGACCGATCCCAAGCTTTTCGATTATCCATTTATCTATATCATTGAGCCCGGCGGACTCGTTTTCGACGATGACGAAGTCAAAGCCCTCAGGAAGTATTGCCTGAATGGCGGATTTTTGATGGTTGACGATTTTTGGGGCCAAGAAGAATGGGACAATTTCGAAAGAGAAATAAGTCGCGTATTTCCCGATCGCAAACCAACCGAAGTCCCGCTGGAACATGAAATATTCCATTGCGTCTACGATATGAAGGAAAAACCGCAGATTCCTTCGATTCGCGCCGCAGAAGCCGGACGACCTTATAACATCACTTGGGAACCACGCTACGACTCCGATACGAGCATCGCCTATTACAAGGCGATCAAAGACGATCGGGGTCGCATCATGGTTTTCATTTGCCATAATTCTGATCTGGGCGACGGATGGGAACGCGAGGGGGAGAATCAGTGGTACTTTGAGGAGTTTTCTGTGAAGAAAGCTTATCCGATGGGGATTAACATAGTTACATACGCGATGACCCATTAAAAAAGCGTTCCATCGAATTAGAAAGTGCCTCGGTCAAATCAGGGCGCGCGTCAATTTCCAAAGTGAGCGGTAGCATTGCTTGGCACCGCGTGATGACAGTTAATTTAAAGAATAGTTTGGATCGCAATATATGCTTCAAGGTAACATCGGGCAAAACGGCAAATCGGCACCGGCTGAAATTGTCGTTTATGCTTCCTTAGGATACCCACACGCCGAGAAAGATTGTTGGCGCGCGCAAATCCAAGGCAGGTTGTTTCAAGACTCGCCGGTGCCGCTCGGCAAACGTCTGATGCTCAAGGGCCTGCAGCGGGCAATGAAAGTGCAAAAGCCCGCCACCGATTCATTGATCTTCCAAGAACGCGTAAAAGGATTTCTCGTTTCACCCGAACCTGGACGTCGCATCCGAGTCGAAATCGCTGGGCGCGTTTTTCGTGTGCGCCGCCGCTCACGCCGAAGCGGACTATTCACTGGCAAGATCGATATCCCAAAAACAATTGTCGAATCATGGCGATTAAAAAACCAAGTCGCACCCGATGAACCATTGCCATTTCAAGCTCACATCGTCGGCGAGCCTCAGACGGCTCAAGGCAAACTTTACTTGGCTCCACAGTTTGGTCTGAGCGTCATTAGCGACATCGACGACACGATCAAACTAACACGCGTAACCAGTCGCCGCGATATGCTGGCACATACCTTCGCGCTACCATTTACCACCATGGACGGTATGGCCGAAGTGTATCGCAACTGGGCATCGCACAACGCAATGTTCCATTATGTCTCCAGCAGCCCATGGCAGATCTATCACCATCTAGCCGACTTTATTGAAGCGGCCGGATTTCCCCAAGGCAGTATGCATCTGCGTTGGTTTCGACTTCGCGACGAAATGTTTAAACGTTGGCAAGTCATTCGCCGCAAGAGCAAAGGCGGCCTGATCGCCGACATGATCAAACGAATGCCGGGGCGACGGTTCGTATTGGTTGGCGACAGCGGCGAACGTGATCCAGAAATTTACGCAAAACTCGCGCGCCGTTTTGACGATCGAGTCACAGCGGTCGTCATTCGCGATCTGGTAGAAAATCCGATCGACCCTCGCCGATTGCGGAAAATTCAGCGAAGAACAGGCGCAATACCTTTGATCCTATTTAGGCATTCCAGCGAAATTCTCGATCTCGTGGGGGAGATGGACCGTAAGGTGTAACTTGTTCAGCGAAAAAAATCGAAAAAGCTAACGCGAGCATTTTATGAATGTATCGAATCAGGACGGAAGTAAACTATGAGTCAAGAAATTGTTGTACAGTCTTCCCGGCGATCCACGCGAGTTGTCACCGCAGGCATCGGATTTGGAACGGCGCTGGCGATTACAATTTCGTGGAGCGTCAATCATTCAGTTATCTGGGCTATCATCCACGGCGTGTTTAGCTGGTTCTATGTGATCTATTGGTGCCTTTTTGGAGAAGCACCCTGGGCCAAGTGATTTGTCAAAGGCAATTTGCAACAGCTTCCCGAAAGGCTTACATGATAGACAATAACATTGCTGTCCATTTAGACGGCGTTCGAAAGATTTTCGGATCGCAGATTGCGGTCGACAATCTCGACTTGGCAGTTCCCAAAGGCACCATTTTTGGTTTCATCGGACCAAACGGATCCGGTAAAACGACGACGATGCGGATGATTTTGCGCATCTACAAACCGGACGCCGGCCAAGTCACCGTGCTGGGCGATACTGTCGGCGATGTGGCCGATGATCGGGTCGGCTATCTGCCCGAAGAACGCGGTCTCTATCGCCGCATGACCGTCCGTCGAGTGCTCCGATACTTCGCTCGACTCAAAGGTGTCAAACGACCAGATGCAGTGATCACAGAACACCTCGAACGAATGGGCGCTCAGGATTGGGGTAACAAGAAAATCGAGCAGCTTTCCAAAGGTATGGCTCAGAAGATTCAATTTATCGTAGCCGTCATTTCCAAACCGCAGTTAATCATCCTCGATGAACCCTTCAGCGGTCTCGACCCGGTCAACATGGAAATGCTGCGCGACGCGGTCTTGGAACTTAAGAAAAACGGCACAACCGTGATCTTCAGCACCCACGATATGGAGATGGCTGAAAAAATGTGCGACCGCGTCTTTATGATCTACAAAGGCAAAAAAGTTCTTGACGGGACACTAGACGAAATAAAATCCGGCTACGGTGCAAACGTCCTAAGGGTACGTATGGCAGATGGGTCTCCTTTGCCCGAAACCATTCCCGGAGTCAATGACCAAATCCAATCCGGCCGCTTTGTCGATCTGCAATTGGAATCAGAATCCATGCGATCCACCGTCCTAAGAAATCTCGCCGCAGTGGGTGACGTCGAGCATTTTGAAACCGTGCGACCGTCCCTACACGATATTTTTGTTCGGATCGCTCGCATCTAAGAATTGCTTCACAGAATAATTTGCTGATTTAGTCCACTCAGAATCAATCAACACAACACGTTCCCTCGAGCCACCAAATGCGCAAGTTATTAGTCATCGCCCACCGTGAATACGCTGCGATGGTCGCAACCAAAGCGTTCCTATTCACGTTGATCATGATGCCGATCCTAATGTTCGGTGGACTGTTCTTGATGCCCAAGCTCAGTACACTCAGCGGCGGCAAGACCCAACGCATCGTCGTCGCGGACGGAACAGGAAAACTGCTGGACAGCCTGAAAACATCCGCCGACGATCGCAACAAGTGGATTCAAGCATCTGTCGAGAAAAAAGAAAACAACTCGGCTGACACCAAAAAACTTGTTAATGGAAGCGACGAGAGAAGAGGCTTTGAAGAACAGCCCGACATCTACGAACTGATCGCAGCCGAATCTCCCGAACTCAATGATGCCGCGCGACTCAAGTTAAGCGATGAAATACGCAGCGGGACATTGTATGCATTCGTTGAAATTCCCGCGGCCGTGCTCAGCGAAGCGGAACAAACCACACCGGCAAAGATTTCTTTTGTAAGCCAAGATGCCATGCTCAGCAGTGCTCGGCAATGGATGGCTGCTGTCTTACAAGATCGCGTAAACACGATTCGCCTCGAGCGACTCAATCTCGATCCCCAGTTAGTGGCCAAAGCCAACGCGCCGCTGGCAGTTGATCCGACAATGCCTTATACAGCAAAGGAAGATGGATCGGCAAACGCTGCCAAGTCGGGGGATACGTTGGTCGCGCTATTCCTGCCCTTTGGTGTGATGATGCTCATGTTCATGGTCATTTTCTTGGCGGCCCAGCCTATGCTCGAAAGCGGCATGGAGGAGAAAAGCCAACGCATCGCCGAGGTGTTGCTTGGGTCCGTGACGCCAACACAAATGATGGCGGGCAAATTGATCGGCAACGTTTGCGGGTCGTTAATGATCTTTGCGATTTACGGAATCGGCGGTTGGTTAATCGTGGATCAAAACGGCTGGAACGCGAACTTGCCGTGGAATTTGATTCCGTGGTTTATCGTATTCCAACTGTTGGGCGTATTGTTTTTTAGCTCGATATTCCTGACCGTGGGAGCCTCGATTTCAGAATTGAAAGAAGCACAAAGTTTGCTGATGCCGATTTGGTTGGTCTTGATGATGCCCATGATGATTTGGCTCGTCGCGTTGCGTGATCCGAATGGAATCGTAGCGACGACACTCAGTTTTTTCCCGCCGTCGGCCCCGCTCATGATGATATTGCGATTGGCAAGCGGTCAGACCATTCCCGCTTGGCAACCACCCGCCGCAGCCATTCTTTTGTTGGCTTCGACTGCATTGGTCGTGTTCTTCGCAGGCCGCATCTACCGAGCAAGCCTTCTACGAACTGATTCCGCTCGCACGCTCAAACAAATTTTCGGCCGCTTAAGCAACCACTAGGGCATGATCAACGAATGCATGGCAAAAAGACTATTCGCAAAAAAATGACTGGAAAAAACTAGGAGCAGCGTGAAATCGAATCGGTAAGATGTTGCGAGTTGATCTTAGCTTGACGGATTGTCCGCCCCGAAGATCACCTCCCAAGCTTTATTTTTTTGCCCACCTGATTCGATGACCGGAATTTCAATTCTTGAGGTCTTTTGGATCGATTTCTTCGCGACGAAGCTGTGTGAACAACCAATCATAAAGCTCGGGGTTTGCGAACGTTGCAGACCAGCTATCGTGACCTACGCCTGGGTACTCGGTGTACTTCGGTTCCCCGCCGGCTTTCTTGAGTGCCTCGATCATCATGCGGGAACGCTCGACGGGTACTGCAGTGTCTTTATCGCCATGGAATGCCCAAACCGGTAGCTTGGTAAATTTCTCAACCGTTGCCGGATCGCCACCACCACAGATTGGGACGGCGGCAGCAAACAAGTTGGGATAGCGGCCTATCGCATCCCAAGTTCCATAACCACCCATCGACAAGCCCGTGATGTAAACGCGATTCTTGTTGACGTTTGCAGTCTCGATCATCTCCAAAACAAGATCGTGCGTCAGGCGCATCGACACACTTGGCTCCGAAGGCTGCTCGTGAGACTCAGCCGACCAATCGACTTCGACCCATTTCTTGCCATTGGGGCATTGTGGTGCCAAAACGTAGCACGGATATTTCTTGCGGCGCTCTGGCTCTAGAAAATCTTTCATGCCGTGCTTCAATTGTGCAATATTGTCGTCACCGCGTTCACCGGCACCGTGCAAAAATATCACCAGCGGATAAGTATGATTCGGATTGTAATCGACAGGCTTGAGAAGCCGATATTTGAGCGTGCCTACGTCCTTGACGATGTACTCGCGCGGTTCAAAGAACTTCGTAATGGGCTCGTCGGTCTTCTCCTGAGCCAAGGCGGGCGAAATTCGAACCAACGCCAACGCCATCAACGCCAAACCAATAAACTTCCGCATGCTTTGCACCTCACGATGAACCATATAATTCTCGACCAATCGGAATTTCGATTATAACACAAGCGAACGCATCGACACGCCGTTGAATAAACCAGTTCTTGGGGCAAGAGTTACGAACTTGATGTAAACTGACAGATTCACAGAATTTCAAAAACAAACCGGCTATTCTCTTTCTACGTGCGGAGTGATCACGATTTCAAATATCGGTACAAACTGGGATGCAATCATTATCGGCGGAGGAGCGGCTGGTCTGTGGGCGGCTGGAACGGCAGCCGAGCGAGGTCGGCGTGTTCTCGTTTTGGAGAAAAACAACAAAGCCGGCGTCAAGATCCTGATGTCCGGCGGCACCCGCTGTAACATCACGCAGTCGTGCGACTCGCGCAAAATTGCCGAAGCGTTTGGCAAGCAAGGTCGAGTACTGCTTTCGCCGCTCAGCCGTATGTCACCGCAAGATGTCGTGCGAATCTTTGAGTCCGAAGGCGTTGCGACCAAGGTTGAGGATACCGGAAAGATATTTCCTCTCAGCGATCGAGCGCTCGATGTTCGCGACGCCTTAGTCAATCGTTTGACGCGACACGGTGGAGTGGTTGCAACCGGCCAAGCTGTCTTGGATGCCAAGCAATCGGCGAGCAATACCGGCTTTGACGTTACAACCGCTGACACAACTTTCCATTGTCAACATTTATTGATCACTTCGGGAGGGCTAAGCTTTAGCGGATGCGGAACGACCGGCGACGGATACGCCTGGGCTCGCAATTTTGGGCATGTCGTTACTCCGACACGACCAGCATTGACCCCGCTGCTATCCAATGCCGCGTGGGTGCAAGAGCTCTCCGGGCTGACGCTGGATAACGCTCGCGTGACCGCAGTGCCCAATCGGCAGCAAGCCAAATCGATCGAACGCGATAGTTCTCAAGGCGGTTTGTTATGGACACACTTTGGATTCAGCGGACCAACAGCCATGAACGTTTCTCGATGCGTATCGGACTTGGCGGAATTCGCGAATACCGATTTATTGATCGACTTGTTACCCGAACGATCATCGCCTCAACTCGAAGCCTGGTTGGCGGAATCGGCATCTCAGGGTGCTCGAACGATCGGCACACGCTTAGCAGAGATCATTCCCAAGCGGATTGCCGCCGCAGTGCTTGTGCAGTCGGGGATTGCCAGTGAAATCAAGCTTGCCGAGCTATCGAAAAAGCATCGCCATGCCTTGTTGCAAAATTTGAAGACCCTGCGTGTTCCAATCCACGGAACTCGCGGCTATCCCAAGGCCGAGGTGACAGCTGGCGGCGTAACGTTATCCGAAGTTAACTTTCAGGACATGCAAAGTAGGCTCGTACCCGGACTATTTTTCGCCGGAGAAATCCTCGACCTCGACGGCCCCATCGGCGGCTACAACTTCCAATGCGCCTGGAGCACCGGCCACACCGCCGGAATCAATCTGTAATTGTCAAAGTAGTTCCTGCCTGCCGGGCAGGAACAAGCGTTACTAACCAAATTTGAACCTGAACCAAAACCATTGACGTCATTTCAGCAACTTCTTTATGCAGCTTCGGCTGTCGTCTCATCTTGTTCGACCACGATCGGCAATTGAGAATCACCCAGGCAGCCCTGTTCCCGCTCGGCTCGCGGGAACTACTACCTATACTTACCAATGCATTACGAAACCGCCGTCGACGTTGAGGCATTGGCCGGTGATGCCGGAAGCTCGTTGGCTGGCTAGAAAGACGATGGCGTTGGCGATGTCCTCGGTCGTCTGCCAGCGGCGAAGCGGTACGACTTTGCGGATCTTTTCTTCCGACC
Organism: Pirellulaceae bacterium; assembly: GCA_031374825.1. Classification (GTDB taxonomy): domain Bacteria; phylum Planctomycetota; class Planctomycetia; order Pirellulales; family Pirellulaceae; genus JANMGV01. The sequence goes on along the minus strand of JANMGV010000001.1, from coordinate 59,849 downwards.
ACTCGTCGTAACTCAAGCGTTCCGATTCGGGTTGCTGATCATACCAAGCTTGCCAAACGCTTCGATTCAAAGGCGTCTTCACCATGCCGGGATTGACGATGTTGACCCGAACATTGTGCGGCGCAAGATCCTTGGCCAAGCACTGCGCAAAATTAATATTGGCGGCTTTGCTGGCGCTGTAAGGTGGGTCGGTCTGCGATCCAATCTGACCGGCTACCGACGCGATAAACGTCATGGTTCCCGACTTGCGATCGCGCAAATGCGGGCCAACCAGATGCGCGACGTTGACCATCCCCATCACGTTGACTTGTAATAGACGAGGCCAATCATCGGGCGTCAAGTTCGTGTAAGGAAATCCAAACTTGCCCGAGCCAATCGCGGCCGTGTGGGCTACGTGATCGACATGCCCAAACTGACTTAGCGTCTTCTGAAAAGCCATTTCGAGAGAAGCCCGATCCGTGATGTCGACTTGATGAAAAACGAAGGGAAATTTTTCGCTCGCAGGACCTGCGTCGACATCAGCGCTCGCGCGAGGAGGCGTTTGATCCCATACGACGACCTTGGCGTGCTCCTGTGCAAAGATATCCGCCGCCGCTCGACCGATGCCACTGCTGCCGCCAATAATCAATACCACTTCGTCGCGCAATCCAAGGTCCATAGTGCGTTTTCTATCGTGAAAGCCATTCGGTGATTCAAGTCATTGATTTGCAGTATATAGTGAACTGTGATTTTGCGACAATGCGAGGTCTTCGTTCTGAGGCAGTGCACTCGCATTCGAGCAAAAACAACGTATTCCCTAAGTCACCGCAACTCCTATGGCAAATGTTTCCAACGTCGATCAACTCACCGTTTCTCCGACTCGATGGGATCGTATTGCCGATGGGCTGATACGGTCACGGATGGTATTGCTGCTGATTGCAATCGTGTTGGGCGTTGCCGGCTGGATAGGACAATCAAGGCTGATTTCCAATCGTAGTATCGAAGCGATGTTTACGACCGATGATCCTAACTTGGCCGCTTATCAAAGGCTGAAAAGTTATTTCGGAGGTAACGAAGTCGTCCTTTTTGTATTTCGCGACGAAGCTGCCTTTGCCGACGACGGCTCTGGCTTAGTCCGATTGCAAAAGATTCGGGACCAGTTGGCAAAGGTCGAAGGCGTTCAAGCTGTCATGGACCTCTCACAGCTTGACGCGATGTTGGCAAAGTCCGCAAACCCCATTTCATGGCTTTCCGGCAAGCCGAATCATCCCATTCTCAAGCAAGATGATCCGCTAGCGAGGGCCATGTTGGATTTGTTCGTTGGCTACACCCATTCTGAAGATCGAAAATGGATCGCTGCGGCGTGCATGTTAAACCCAAGCCAACAGGATGTGGCAAATCGCGATGCGACGCTGACACAACTTAACGTAGTGGTCGATCAGATCAATGCGGCCACGGATCAGCGGGCACAATCTTTTCTGGTGGGCGAGCCCGTCATGGTTCGCGAAGGTTTTCAAATGGTCGAAGCCGATGGACGAAGGCTTGGTTGGGTCGCCACTTTGGTCTTAGCGGGTCTGCTACTGATTGGCGTCAAGTCCATTCGCTGGACGCTGATCTGTGTGCTTGTCGTGCAATGGTCGCTGATCGTAACGCAAGGGTTACTTGGCTGGATGCAATTGCATATGACGATGGTATCGTCCATGCTTACTTCGATTGTTACCGTGATCGGCGTCGCCACGACCATTCACTGGATGTCCGGTTATCAGAAGGAACGAGCCAAAGGTCACCAGCCCATCGACGCAATCACTTTATCGCTCACCGGATTGATTGGACCGATCGTATGGGCCTGCGTGACGGATGCGATTGGATTTGGTTCGCTGATGCTTTCCAAGGTCGGACCCGTGCACGATTATGGTTTGATGATGGCGGTAGCGTCGCTAGTGGTACTGGCAGGAGTACTGCTCCTGGTGCCGGGATTAGCTGTCGCCGGAAACTTCTGGCATCGAATCGACGCAGTTCCAGGGCAAGCGTGGTTGCAGCGGCGATTGTCCTGGATGTTGGACGCAGCGATTGGGTATCGTTGGCTGGGAATCATCGTCGTCGCTTTGTTGTGTGCGGTAGCGGTGATTGGTGGTCTGCGTATTCGTGTCGAAACGAACTTCATCAAGAATTTTCATTCCGACTCGGACTTGGTCAAGCATTACCAAGTGGTCGAACGAAATTTTGGGGGAGCTGGTGTCTGGGATATTATCTTGCCCGTCCCGGAAAAGATTACCAAGGAATATTTTCAACAAGTGCGGTTGCTCGAGGAGTCACTTCGAAGCATTGAAGTGCCGACAGATATCGGCTCGCAGTCGTTGCGTCTGAGCAAAGTGTTAAGTTTGGCCGATCTCGATTTAGCTTCGCAAGCCTCGCCGTTTGTTGCTGCTCTGCCGCTTGAGGCTCGGCTACTGGGTATGCGGCAAGCGATGCCTGCCATGATGGATACGATGCTGACGCCCGTGTCGAAGGCGAACGATGATACCCAAAGCCGCTGGCTGCGGATCATGCTGCGATCACCCGAACAAGTCGACGCCGAAAGCAAGACGGATTTGATCAGCCGCGTCCGAGCGACTGTCGAGGAGGCATCGCGGACGGCGGTATGGCGCGAGCTCTTTTCGGCCCAGACGCCAGCCTCCGAAGTGACGGGTTTCTACGTGTTGCTTACGCAACTTGTTGACAGCGTCATATCAGACCAATGGATTTGTTTCTTGGTCGCAGGCATCGGAATAGCGGTAGCGATTTGGTTGGCGGTAGGCGACTGGCGATGTGTGCTGGCAGCCCTGCTGCCTAACATATTGCCAGCCGCTGTGGTGCTGGGCGTCATGGGACTTCTTGGCATACGAATGAACTTGGGCGGTGCCCTGATCGCGGCTGTTTCCGTCGGGTTGTCAGTGGATTCGTCGCTGCACTACTTGATTCGCTACAAGCGTGAGTTGGATGCCGGTAAGACCCAGCGCGAAGCGCTGCAAGCCTGCCAGTCGGAGGTCGGTATCGCCATGTTGATCTCGACATTCGCTCTCGTTCTCGGCTTTGGTTCTTTGGCCACGAGCAGTTTTCTTCCGACCGTCGTCTTCGGAACCACCGCCGCCCTCACGATGCTAGGCGGCTTGCTCGGCAACCTTTGGATCCTGCCGATGTTTTTGTCTGTAGAAAAGAATCTTTCCAACAAGTAGGGCCAAAGTTTTCTTCTTACACGTAGCAACGCCTAGTTTGTTAGGAAGACAATTGAACAGCACGAAAAGTTGACCGGAGCTTGTCTCCGGAGTGTGTTTGAGTGAACTGTTAAACTTCCGGGAGCGCTTCGGTTGCGTCGCCGAATTGTCTTAGGGAGATTTTTTTTGCACCATGGAGCGAATGCCGTCAGGAGCTTAGCATCGCGATTTGCGGCGGCTAGGAGCAGGCCATGCGGATGCTAACTGGACATGAGCCGACGAAGATTGATCGGTGCAAGGGTGTGTAGGGGGTAGACGCCAACCCAACGGCACGCTTCGACTCTTGATTTTAGAACAGCTTGCAGTGGATTGGTCTGAAAACGCAACAATTTGAATGCGAGAGACGCTGTTAGGCCGACGCAAAAAATTATAGGAAATGTCCCTGATAAACAACCCCTCCACCTACCAAATCTGGTTTGACACGAATATTCTGAAAAAGTTCGTTAGAATACTGTTTTTAAGAACATTTATTGCGGCTTCCGCCATGATCAACCTGAGTTTTTTTCCGTTGATAATATCTCTTTGACTTGTACTCCCGTTTTGGGTCGTTCCGTCCAATATCATACTCGCCCAAACAGCAGGTGAAACGAGTGAAAATGGCGGTGGAATTGCGACACCAAGCAGTCCTTCAATCGGCGCTACTTACATTCTCCGCGATGTTGAGCCAATTCCGCCTATAAGTTATCGAGTCGAAACAATCGCCGCTGCAGACCACTCAGATCAACTTTATGAATTCGCCTACATGGTCGGCGATTATGGGGCCTTTAAGGTTGGCGGTTCTTGGAGCCTGCCAGTCGCAATCGTGACGCATTTTGAAAGTTGGCGCGATGCCTTTACGCTCGTCGGTCAAGATATGCAGAGCAATTTTCAAGAACTTGAGTTTTGGGCACCGCCTCACTGGCACATTGGGCAGTTAGTTCGCAGCGGAGAGTTAGGCTGGCTCAATTGGAATGGAACGGTAAGCGTGAAAAGGCAGACCACAATGCCTAGTTTGAACGGCGGATGGACTATCGGTTTTTCATTTTTTTCGTACCCAGTTCGTGGTCAGGTTATGCTCTACGGTAATATAGAACTCTTTGAAGTCTTGAGTTCATGGAATTCGTAAAGGCCACCAAATAGGGAGCAAGCTGATGAAGAGTTTCTTGTCAGTCCTTGTTTTGTCAATTTTGCAAATTCAAATTTTCGGGCAGGACAATTCGCGTGAAGGCGCAGGGCAGGATACTTCGACCATTGGCGACGTCGTCGAACTCAGCGCGAAAGATGTCTTGCGTGAAAGCGAACAGAATTTGAATCTGTCTGAACGGTTTTCGCGTTTTCTTTTTTTCAATCCAAGCGTTGCATTGTCCATTAGCGTTGAGCAAGTCAAGAAGCGGGATTGGTTCAACAAGCTGTCCAAACCAGCACAGTCAGAGTTCATTAAGTTGACTAAGGAAACCTCCGATACCCATTGGAAGATTCTGAATGAGTTGACGAGAAACGAGGCTGACAATCCCAAGCAATCGAATGAGAACGATGACGTAGTGTTTCAAAAAGCAGTCGAACTCTACGAACAATCAGAAGAAAAATACGCATCAAAAATCGTAGACATTTTTGACCCCGAAGAAATAGACTCGTTAGCTGCCGATTTTTTGCAAACGGCAAACGACTTTGGCCTTTGGCATTCCATCGTAGCAAAGTCGTTGAGTATCGAGGAACCGAAACGACAGCAATTGAGAAAGCGCACGAATGACCTATCGCATACGATTTCAAAAATACCTGTTCCCGAAAACATTTCTAAATCTGACACAATTTCCGATGCCGTATTGGCTCCGATGCGACTCGCAACGGCAAAGCTATGGAGTGAACTATCTATCGATCAATTGAAACATTACTTGGAGTTACGAGGAGAGTTGCAACCAGGGCAAACCTTTTCGAATTTCCTTCAAAAACAATCGAAAGGCTGGGCGAAAATCCTCAAAAAAGAAGTAGCTGCTTTTGCCAAAGAATAAGTTAGGCAAATAAGTTGCAGCACAAATCATCATTTTTCGGGTTTGTGAGTCGAGCGAGAAATCAAGCAATCAGGATTTGGGTACGTTGGGAAGGAGCAACTTGTTTTAGGACGCCAAAACGCCGAGCATCGGACGCAAGGTCCGAGCACTCGAAAAAGTTGACCGGAGCTTGTCTTTGGCAGCTTGTCTCCGGCAACTTGGTTGTGGTGTATTAGAGTGAACTGTTAAACTTCCGGGAGCGCTTCGGTGGCGTCGCCGAATTGTTTTAGGGGGAGGTTCATCTTTTGCATCATGGACATGTACAAGCGGCACATTTGGCGGTTGGGGGATTCGCGGTAATCGAGGATGCGTCCGGTTTGAATCTTGCCACCGCCGCGACCGACCATGACGACGGGTAATTGCGAATTGTCGTGGCTGCCGGTCATCATGCTCGAACAGTACATGATCATGCTGTTGTCGAGCGCCGTTCGCTCGCCCTCTTGAATCGCATCCAGCTTGCGTGCGATGTAAGCCAACTGTTCGATGAAAAACTGATTCACTTTGAGCCAATCGGCTGTATCGGAGTGGGACAACAAGTGATGAATCATGTAATCGACGCCCAGGTTTGGGAATCGTAGCGACGAATGGTCATTGTTCAGCTTCAGAGTACTGATGCGCGTCGTATCCGTTTGGAAAGCAAGCACGAGAATATCGCACATCAACCGCATGTGCTCGGCGATATCTTGCGGAATGCCGTCCTTGGGCCGTGGAATGTTGGGCTTGTCGAGCGTTGGCTTCCAGCCTTGCAATTCTCCGCGTTTGCCGGCTCGCTCGATTCGCATTTCTACATCGCGCACCGAGTCGAGGTACTCGTCCAGCTTCTGTTGGTCCGCTTGGCTGATTTTTCGGCGGATGTCCGATGCGTCTTCTATCACCGCATCTAGAACGCTCTTGTCGCCTTTTTGAACTTCGTCCTTAAACAATCGATCAAATGCCAATGCCGGATACAATTCAAGCGGTGTTGGCGTCGTTGGAGAACTCCACGAAATGTGCGAGCTGTAGAGCATCGAATAGTTCTTGTGGACCGACGGGTTGGGCGGCTCGCAGCCAAGCACGAGGCTCGACACCTTCGAAGAAGCTCCGTACGTTTTGGCAAGCACTTGATCAACACTCGTACCAGATCGGATCTCTCCACCCGAAGCGAGTGGTGCACCGGACAACAAGTTTCCCGTTTGCGAGCTATGGATGTTTCCCTTTTGCGCTTCGGCGTTGTAGAGCCCTTTGATAAAGAGCATCTTCTCACGAAAGTCGTTAAGCGGTGCGAGGACTTGGCCTAGCTCCATCTGAGATCCTTCGCCTTTGGCCCACCACTCGCGACCGTGAAAACCGTTTCCCGAAAAGAGTACCGCCATTCGAACGGGAGCTTCGCTAGCTGGACTAGCAGCATTCGTCGGCGATTGGTCACCCCACACGCGCAGCGATTCCATCCAAGGCAACGCCATCGATACGCCCGCGCCTCGCAGGAAAACTCGTCGTGAAAAATCGTTCATGGTTCGTCCTTTCGGATGAGAGATCGAAATGCGAATGGGTTATTGAACTTGCGAGCCCCGGATTTTGAGGAATTGGTCGCTGGTGACGATCGTTTCCAAAAGCGTCCCAATCCGGTAATCGTTCTTGGCAAGTTCGTCTTGCATCTTGTCCAGCAAAGGTTCATCTGACAATTGTACGGAACGCGCCAGCGAATAACCAAGCAACTTTTTGCAAAACTGGCGAAGGAAATCATCCCGTCGTTGGGTCATTAGATACTGTCGCAATCCGTCGACGCCATCAAGATTTGTTCCGTCCATCAAGACTGCTTTAGCATTGATTGGTGAATTGTTGCTCTTGTCGCGGAAGCCCCCGATAGCATCAAAGTTTTCAAGCGAGAATCCGAGTGGATCGATTCGCGCATGGCACTTGGCACAAGCGGGATCGGACGTATGCTGCTCGATCAACTCGCGCTCGGTAAGTCCATCTGGAGGCGTTTCGGGCAATACAGGCACATTCTTCGGAGGCTTGGGAAGCTTGTCGCCGAGCAACACTTCGCAAATCCAGTTTCCACGCAAAATCGGGCTGGTTCTCGACGCGCCGGATTGCTTGGCAAGCGTTGAGGCTTGCGTCAAAATTCCGCCCCGCGAATATTGCCGCACATTGTCGACGCGTCGCCAATCGTTGCCTGTCACGTTGGGAATGCCGTAATACTTGGCCAGCGATTCGTTGAGAAACGTGTGCTTGGCGTCCAGCAAATCGAGAACCGACTCGTTGTTTTGAAATAGGCTCGCAAAGAACTGAATGGATTCTTCGTACATTTCGGAACGCAAAGAAACAAAATTTGGGAAGTGCGTTTCACTCTTTTCGTTAAGCTGATCAAAGTCATAGATATGCGCCCACTGACAAGCGAACTCTGTGGCCAAGCGACGCGAACGGGGATCGCGAACCATGCGACGCATCTGCTCAAGCAAAACATCGCGCTCGTGCAATCGGCCTTGAGCCGCTAATTGCATCAATTCGTCATCCGGCATTGAGGACCACAGGAAATAGCTCAACCGACTAGCCAGCTCCCAATCGGAAACAGGCGTTGCTTGGTCGGAGTCCTGCGGCTGTTCCAAGCGGTACAGAAATGCAGGCGCGACAAAGATGCGAGCCAGTGTTAATCGAAACGCCTCTTCATGCGGCATTTCTTGGCTGCGAAGTCGTTGATATAGCTTTCGCAACTCGGTTTTTTCTGTGTCAGATAGCGGCCGACGGAAAGCTCGGAATGCAAAATCGATCAGGGCATCAACTTGCGCCGGTTCAGTTGCCACGAGTCGTTCTTTGAAAGCCGCAGCGCGATCTTGAATCGGCTTTCGCAGCGGTGCGAAAACTGTTGGGTCGGCGTCTTGGGTTGCGTATTGCATCAATTGTTCAAATGCATCGACCAACGCGACAGCGTCGTGACTGACATAGTGCAGTTCGTCCCACAAACGATCGAGTTGCGATTTTTGATCTTCGGTCAGCATCAGCCGACTCAGCCGATCGTCTTCGCGATAATACAGCGTCAACGTGACGACTTCATCGACCGGAACAATTCGCGTATAACATGTCGCAGCAGGGAACAGTTCGGCAAATTCTCCGATGGACTTTGCGAAACTCTGACTGGCCAGGCTATTTTCTGGAGCAATAATCGGTAGATCGTGCTGAAGCGATTGGGTTGTTTCAAGCTTAGCAAGCTGGGCACGCAACTGCACACTGCCTTGTTGGGAAACATCGCTGGTCGGATCGGTTGGCCTCCACAGCGAACCGTTGGTTACAAACTCGGTGCCTGCAACTAGGTCGAACGGGACTGTGATCGCAAGTGCTTGAGGAGCTTGGATACATAAACTGGTCGCCGGAAGCGAATGGCCGTCCGTTGTTCGACCGAAGGTTTCGTCCGGTAATCCCCACACCGGCGAGTCTTTTGGAATGACGTGAGCAGTTTGACTGCCAGACTTGCGGGCTGCATCGACTGCGGCGCGCGCTGCTCGGAAGAGTGGTCCCCCGAGACTGTTCAGTTGTCGAATCAGTTGTGCGTCGGGTGAATCGGTTGCTGTGGACGTTTGTTCGGTTAGGAGAGATTGCATTTGCGTCGCGATTTGTTGACGGTCCGTATCCGCTCCTGCACCAAGCCACTTGTCCAAAAGCGATCCGACGGGGATGACAGGACCTGTTTGCGAGCCGGTTATTGGCTCAGTAAAGAAATGCCAAACGCCACGGTTGTCCAGTCGGTCCGCATGAGGGTTCCCGGCCAGAACATCGGGCGAAACGTCGGCAGCTAAATCCCAAACGTGCGATGCGTCTGCCGAATCCGTTAAGCTGATGTTAACGGCAGTCAAGTCGCAGGCATGGTTGCCATCGCGCGGGCCGACGATCAACGCAACAACATCGCCTGGTAGGACGTTGATATTATCGATCGGACCGAAGGGGACTTCGGCTGCTCCCTGCGAAATGCCGGACGCCAATCGCTGCCGGGTTCGCCCTCGCCGCAACTCGACAGTCCAAGTAACACCATTGCCACATTCCGGATGAGCATGTTGAACGACGCCGGAAATTTTGGTCGCTGCTTTGACAGGGCTTTGCCAACCCAGAACAACATTTAGTGTCGGGGACGGATGGACGGCAATGCTATGGGGTTTGAGATTGCCAGGAATGCGAACATGTTGATCGGACGAGTTGGCGACCATGTTCGGTGTTTCGGCGCTGCCCCAGCCTTTGGCGAAATCATAACCGGACGAGCTTTCGATTTTATTGGTAAAGTGATCGCGAATATCGATCGAGGCACTCGCTCCGATTCCCAGATATTGCAGCCAAGCGGCCAAGGAGTCCGCATCGACTTGGTAACTGGCCGCCAGCGACGGAATGTCGGCAGGCGTCGGAGTCTTCTGAACTTCCATAGCTGCGTCGAGGCATTTGGCGGTTTCGTGAAACATCTTCAATCGACGGCGATATAGTTCAGTGGCCAGTGGCCGAACATCGCGAAGCAACAGATCGGGGCGCCCCGGTGCAATGAAGCGCGGCTCGTCAAAAACGACTTGATCACCCATGTTCCCATCGCCAGCATCGTCAGCAGCGAGATAGAGTGTTACTTCGTTGGAATCGCTCGTTGCTGGAATGGCCACTCGAATTTCTTGTCGGGATTGCAGAGGGCTAACAAGTTCTTGCCAAGATTTTGGACCACCGACTTTGCCGATATGACCCACCGGATGAAATTTCCAAAGCGTCTGCTGCCAGCGTGCAATCCGAGCAGTCAGTCCTGCCGCATCTTCCGGTTTCGCGCGTTGCCATTCGTTTCGAAGCGAAGCAAATAGCGGCGATGGTTCGTCGTTGTTCAAAGCCAGCCAAAGGAGATGAAAATACTTGGCGCTCAGACCACGTTCACTCGCGACCGTGTCCCATGTTTTGGTTCCTGCCGAGACGGCTTGTCGTTCCGCAATGGTCGCTTGCAAATATTTTTCCAGCGGGATCATGCCGCCGTCGTTGGTCTCCCAAGTCAATCCTTGAAGGGTAACTTGGGCGTTCTCAGTCGGAACGGTGTAGCGACTGTAGAAGGAGCGGATGTCGGCGAGGATTTCGTTCGACCAATCGCTTCGCGACGTGCCTGGTGAAAATCGAAATCCATCGGGCAAGAGCACCGCGTGCTCGGCAACTTGTTTGGCCGCGTCGAGATACTTTGTCACGAGAGCAGGCGACATGACCAACGCGTTTCCGGTATTCGTAAATCCTTCGCCAGCGGCCCCTTCGCCCGGAAACTCGCGAGCAGGTTGCAATGACGCAATGCCAGTGAGGTCCCGCAGCGTGTAAGTGTATTCAGCATTGTTCAATCGGCGGAGCACAACGCGACCAGGATCGCCAGCGGATGTTCGAGCTTCGAGTTTCAAGTAGTGCTCGACCCATTGTTTCAATTTTGCTCGTTCGTCATCCGTCGGCTGATGCGAGTCTTTAGGAGGCATTTGTCCAGAGTGGAGCATTTCTGCCACTCGCTGCCAGACGGCCGGAGATCGGCGAACTTCGGCGAAAGTTTGAATCGAGACCAAATCGATTTCTGCTTCGGCCAACTCGGGTGAATGGCATTCCGCACAATATTGTTTGACGATGGGGATCGCGGTCGATTGGAAGGATTTTTCAAGTTGTGCGAAGCCCGTTTCGTCAGCCCAGGTTGGGTTGCACGAGTTGACTAATGTCCCAACGAATAGTAGGGCGATGGAGAGAGGGCCAAAGCGTCTTGCTTTGGGAGGCAGGTTGGCAATCATAATAAGCTCCAGTGAATCGACCATCAGGATGAACGGGTAGTCGAAAGCACGGAATAGAGGCATTTTTGGTGGGATGGAATTAGGATGGACTTTCTATCATGATTGACTGTGAAGCTAGCGGCGTCAACCTTGGGCGCGGCGTGAGAAGATAATGGCTTACCTGCCAAGCCTACAGGTCACTGTATCGGTATGACCTGATTTCGTTGCCGGGCATATGAAAAGCTTGGCAAAGGTAGTTTCGCTCCTCGGCAGTTTGTCGGATTATGGGATAAGCATCGTGCGAATATTTTTAACGGGTGGAACGGGACTTCTCGGAAATAACATTATTCGGCAAAGCCTCGAACGGGGTTGGTCGGTGACGGCTTTGGTGCGCGATCGTTCGACACCGAAGAGTCTTTCAGGATTAGACGTCGAACTGATCCAAGGCGATTTGAATGAACAGCAAGCTTTGCTCGCAGGCGTCAGTCAAGCAGATGCTGTTATCCACGCAGCAGCACACATCCATCTCGGTTGGAAATTTCTCGACGAAGCGATGCAAGTCAATTTGACGGGCACGGAGAACGTGATTGCTGCGGCATTGCAGCACAGCAAACCGATGGTCCATATCTCGACCGTAAATACATTACCCGTTGCGACGTCAGAAATGGTAATCGACGAGACGAGTGAAGGTTCTGAACAAGTTCCCTGCACGTACGTTGTCAGCAAACGTGCAGCGGAGAAAGCTGTTTACGCTGCGATGGAACGAGGGCTGACAGCTTATATGGTTCACCCTGGATATGTTCTTGGTCCGTGGGATTGGAAACCGAGCAGCGGGCGCATGGTGGTGGAACTCGCGCAGCGATGGACTCCAATTAGTCCTGCTGGTGGTTGCAGCGTTTGTGATGCACGCGATGTGGCCGATGGAATTCTAACCGTACTCGAACGAGGCAAACCCGGACGCCCCTATATCTTGGCTGGTGAGAACATGACGTATTTCGACCTATGGTCGCGCTTTGCAAAAGTGCTTGGCAAACGTCCTCCCATTATTCACGTCCGCGCCCTCGGTCAATTTATCGGAAGTCGCTGGGCTGATTTTACAAGTCGCTTTCGCCAAGGAGAGTCGGATCTTAATACTGCAGCGATGATGATGAGCAGTCAATTTCATTACTACTCGTTTCGTCGGGCCGCAGATGAGCTGGGATACCAATCCCGCAACGCCGACGAGACGATCCAAGACGCCGTAAAATGGTTGATCGAATACGGCTATATCGCTAAGTAGACTACTCTACAATTGTCTCGATTATTGGCGAGTTCTTGAGCGTCTGATAAATGACGCAGTATCGCTCAGTCAGTTCGATAAGCTTTTTGATGGCGGCCGGTTCTGCTTCGGATTGAATCTCGAAACGAAGTCGAACTTGCTGGACGCCGACGGGAACCGAGCGGTCAACGCCGAGTGTGCCGCGGAAGTCGAGGTCGGCTTCGGCGTGAATTTGGGCAGACTGAATGGTAATTGCCAGGGCTGTGGCAACGGCAGAAAAGGTCACGCCCGCGCAAGCGATGAGTGACTCAAGCAACATGTCGCCCGAGCAACCTTGCAGCCCATCTCCTCCCGCTGCCGCGTGCAGTCCGGCTGTAACTGAACCAGCGTGCGATGGAACTTCGCAGGCAAGTCTGTCAGGGAGAACAGTTCCCGAAGCGTGAAATGTTACGATAGCCGAATTGGGTTCCTCACGATATTTCTCTTTAAGAGGAGCTTGGAGCGCGCGGAGCATTTCTGCATTCATGAGAGTTCGTCGATCGTCCTCAAGGAAGTACTTCGCCCCGTCCTGCGAAACGTTTCGAGCGGGCGAAGTGGAAATTGAGATTTCGCCGCGCGGACTATCGCTTAGGTGCGGCCGCGTTTTGCTTGAGGGCTCCGAGCGACGCTTTGGTTGCGTCGGTGCCTAGCTGGGCTTTGTTCTCAAGGTAGTTCTCGATCATGGCTGCCGCGAGGAGTTGTTCGAGTTCCTTTTCCATTGCGGTGCGAGTTTTCTTTTCGAGGATATCCTTGTACAAAACGTCCTTGACGACATTAAAATCCTTGACGACAGGATTGGTTAAGCCCTGGCTACGAAGGATAACGTACTGATCGCTTACTTCGACGATTCCGCTCATGTCACCAGGTTTTAAATCAAAAGCGACTTTTTCCAAAGTTGGTTGACCGCCATGACGTCGCAGTGGCGGGACTTTGCCGAAATTGCTTCGCGAGGTGGGCTCAACCGAATACTGCGTAGCCAATTCACCGAAGAATTGTTCGGTGGGATTCGCGCGAGCCATCTGCCAGACTTCTTGGGCGGTTCGTTGATTGCTCAATACGATCGCCAGAATTTCGGCTCGTGGCCCATAACTGGATTCGAAACCTTTGGCAAGATCTTCGTCAGAGACTTGAACTTTCTTGGCAACGAGTTTCTTCAGCGCGACCGTGGGCCAAACGGCATCTCGAACGTACAGCTCATACGTCGCGCCGTCTTCTTCGAGAACCATTTTGAGCCACTCTTGAACATTCGGCGTTCCGTCTTTATTGATACAGCCATAATATTCAGCGGCACGCTGGATTTCGTTGTCGATCTCGGCTTGGGTGACGGTTTCTTTGATGCCCACCAAGGCTCCTTCGAGCAATTTGCGATTGATTTCGCCTTCGAGAACTTTGACGCCGTTTCGCTTGATAGCTTCGTCGTATACCAAGTTCAACGGAATGGGTTGGCGATTAATGACTGCGGCGACCCCGGGATTTTGTTTTTCAAGTTCCGGATTACCGAGCACTTTTTGGACGCTGCTATTTTCGCGAAGCGTACCAAACATGGTCTCGGCCATGTCTCGCAATTTGGCGTCTTCGAGATCAAGGCGAATCGTTTGTTGGACCATGGCAATCGCATCGGGCGCGGGCGGAGTCGCAGGAAGATGTCGAACGCATTGCAAAAATAAATGCATTTCACCGACCGCGATGATATCGGAGACCTGATCTTGTTTGAGCGAGAAAGCCACTTTCTCTAGTTCGTCATCACCAGAAAATCTGCGAATCGGGGGCAGCATGCCTTCGACGCTTGCACTGGCAGCGTCTTCACTGTGTTCCTTGGCCAAGCGTCGGAAGCTATTCGGATCGGCTTTGACTTGCTGCAGCAGTTGTTGTGCTTTGGACAACTCCTTAACCTCGATCATACGGACCTGAACTTTGGGACCGTATTGGCTTTCGTAAACTCGATTGATTTCGGCATCGGTTATCTGGATCTTGTCGCGAGATAACTCTCGGAGGGCCAACATCGGCCAAACGATGTCGCTTGCATATTGTTCCGGTGTAATATTCCGTTCATCTTCGATGAGTTTCAAATACATTTTGACATTCAAACTAAACTTCGAAGCGATGCGACCGATCTCGTCGTCAACCATCTGTTGAGTGATTTGAATGTTTTGTGCTTGGCAAGCTTGTTGGATCAAGAACTTGTTGAGCATGTTTTCAAGAATCGAATCGCCATAACGGACCAAGCATTCTCGGCCAAGTTCGTCGCGACTGATGGCGTGTCCGTTGACGGTTGCAACAACCGAAGGGACGGCTTGGACTCCCGGTGGGCTTGCAGAGTTTTTGTTTGGGGCAGCCATTGACGCGGTAGTGCGAGCTGCGGGGACTGGTGTTTTAGGGTTTGAAAGCCCGGGTTTGGTAGCTTGTGCGTTGGCCACACTCGTCATTCCAACGACCAAGAATCCGAGCGACGCTATGCGCGCGCAAATTAGAAAGCGGCATTGTAGGGTCATGTTAGGTTCCTTCCTTAATCACCAAAATCCATGGCTGTAACGTGTTTGCCCCCAAGACTTCGTATCCAATTGTTCGGGATAGGAAACGAAGGTAGGCAGTAAGCTCATGCTTGTCAGAGCTGGGCGAGCGTGAATGTAGTGGCAGGCAAAATTCGGGGTCAAGCCGAATTTCTAAGATAGCGATTCTCCGAACGACTCGATCGAGGCAAAGCAACCCAAGTATTTGTCGCGTCTTTGCTGGGAAAACGGGAATAGAAGTTTCAATGTACCCATGAATGGGCCCATGAATGCTTGCAATAAATAATTGAATTAAGTGACGAGATCGAACATACGCGACATGAGTCCGCCGGTTACTTTGCCGCGAGTTTGGTAGATGACTTCACCGGGACCCGTGTATCGATTGACCAATCCACCGCCGGAAAAATACGATCCCACAACATCTTTCGATGCTTTGACTAGTTGGAAGTTTACCGTGTTGCTGAATGCGATAACAAAGCGATTATCGACAACAAATTTTTCTCCGTCCGCTAACTGCTTGCGGATGATGGCTCCGTAGCTGGCACAAAACACATCGCCGGCGCCCGATGTCTGCATCAGGAAGAGACCTTTCTTGGCCAACATACCTTGGACGCCCGCGTATTTGAAATTGATGGACAAGCCGCCGGTACTCGCTAGGTAGCTTCCTTGCGTTAGGAAGAAGTTGGATTCTTCGGTCGCATGAAGGTGGATGATATCTCCCAAATACCTAGGGGCTAAGCTGAGAAAAGCTTCGTCGCGTTTCGCGCGAAAGACGGCCGTGAACATACTTTCGCCAGACGCGAGGTTACGGAAGCCACCCAACCATTTCGAAGTCGTTTGCGCACCTACTCGCGCCGAAATTTCGATGCTAGTCGACATGGCTAACATCGAATCGGGTTGGGCAAGCACTTCTTCGCCTTCGTTCAGAACGAAGTCCAAAGTTGCATGGCTGGGGCCATGGCAAATGGTATGCTGCATGACTTAACTGGGGTCGTCAACGCCGGGACTCATGCGTTGTTTCATAAAGTAACCCACAGCGCCGACGAGCATCAAACCGCCCAGGAAAATGAATAACGCGACCAATCGCGAGACGCCCAAAAACTCGGCGATCGAGGTCACGATAATGTCATAAATGAGAACTCGGATAAACCATTGAACGATTCCACCGAGTGCACCTCCGCGAGCCGCCAGGAGTTCGAATTTCATGGATGGGTCCATTTCCAGATAATGAAAAGATGAAAGTTATAAAAAGATTAAAAGTGTTGGACTGTCGTCAAATTCGCCAAGTGGATTATGAGTTGCAAAATAGTGGCGAGAATGCCTTTCGAAAATCGTACCCAAACAAAGTATGCCTTGGGAATTGCGTTTCGCACTACAAAAGGAACTGCACCAACACTTCTTCGGAGCAAAAGTCGACACGGATCCTCCATTCGCACCTGCTCGATTCTAGAGCTTAGCAATACCGGTTGCAACTGTTTTCGTCCAATTGTTGAAGCAACCATACAAAATTGCACTTTGCTCGATACGAGTGCTAAACTAGGCTTGGACTTGAAGCAGAGCTAGGCGGTTTACTAGGAAAAAAGCCCGTGGATATCGATTTCATAAAAGCACCGATGTGGTTGCGGTGGTCGGTGCCGTGGATGCGCTGGAAATTTAGGCCACGAGAAGAATTATATTTAACGTTCGACGATGGTCCCACGCCGGGTGTAACAGAGCCTATTCTGGACTTGCTGGATCAGTACAAAGCCAAGGCTACATTCTTTTGCATCGGCCAGCGTGTGCAGCAGTTTCCGGACTTGGCTCGCAGGATCGAGTCCGCCGGCCACTCGCTCGGAAATCATACTTACTCGCATATCAATGGCTGGACTTGTTCGCCGCGTGAGTACTTGAGAGACGTCGATCGCGCACAAACAAGCATGAGTCAAATACTAAATTCGCCTATTAGGTGGTTCCGGCCTCCATTTGGCCGAATCGGAATTCTTGCCATGTTCGTGTTGATGACACGGTACAAAATCGCCATGTGGGACATTACCGCGATGGACTATCGCGCCGATTTGGACGGACAGCAGGTATTCGATATTATTGTTCAAAATGCAGGGAAAGGCAGCATCGTCCTGTTGCATGATAGCGAGTTAGCTGCACCGCGCTTACTGTCTGCGTTGCCGCAGATTTTGGATTACTACCGTGGACAAGGACTGGCGTTCAAGTGCCTGCCGTAACGATTGCTAGCAATACAAATAATGTGCTAGCATAATAATTTTTTTATTTAGACACTTGATATTTTACCCTGAGTCTGTTTATATTCACCGCCTTGCAAAATTCGATACGGTGATCCGACGAGCAAACCGATTCTGCAAACGTGGGAACTGGGAGTTTTCACGATTGCAGGTTGAATAATCAAAGCTCGGTATTACCGCGAGGGATCGCCAGTTTTTTTCACCGCCTGGGAGGCAATTACGAATGAGTCGTATTCCACTAAGCCGCGCCGACGAAAATGCACGCTTGATGAAGGAGCGTTTGGAACTGAGCACTGCCGAGATTGGTTTGACCGTACGTACAACCAATTGTTTAGAAGAGAAGGGCATCTTCACGGTGCGCGATCTTCTCAATAGCACTCCTGAAACGCTTCTCAGCATTTCTAACTTTGGTGAAAAAACGCTTGAGGAAGTCTATCAAGCTCTCGAGAAATTCGGATTCCGTCGGCAATATCGCCGTGCGGCTTGCTTGGCGGCTTAGCAAGAATTCGAAAAAGACTTATCTCGGCAAGGATGCTGATCATAGTCACCAGCGAGATCGATTCTTCGGACTCGATTTCACCCGGCTGCTATGGACGTCTATTTCAAAATTGCTACAGTCCACTCGTCAGAACAAAACGCCGGAGAATCGATTTTTCGAATTGCCGGTTGCTCGGAATATTGTGAGGGAAGGAGCCCAAACATGAGTGTAAATTTTTTCAATTGGATTCGAGATGGCGTCAAGCAATCGGTGTTGCTCGGCGTCAGCGATGCCATCGAAACGCTTGGTTCGCCAGCCGATCCCAAAGCCATGCATCCGAACATTGCGGCCTTGATGAAAGGTTCCGATGAAAACTCGTCGCGAACCGCAAACGTTGGTACTAGCGCGCCGGCCAACAGCCGAAAACGGCTTGGTCGTTCGTTGCGTGACATTGACGTCAACCCAACAAGCGGCAGCTAAACGCGATTGTTCAGATCAAGACGGCTGCGAGCGCCGCGCCGTCTGATCATGCGGATGGCTCGGCAGACCTACTGCCTTGGTGAGTTGGCATTTTCCAAGTCACGGAGATCGTCGTTCCCTGATCGGGAATAGTCTGCAATTGGAAATCTCCCGATGTCATGGCAGCCCGTGCTCGCATTCCGGTCAGGCCGAAATGATCTTGAGGAACAGTTTCGGGACGAAATCCGCGTCCATCATCTGCAATGCGGACTTTGACCATGTCGGATTCCGTTTGCACATCGACCTGGATTTGAGTGGCCCGTGAATGACGCAACGCGTTGCGCAGGGATTCTTGCACGATCCGATAAATAGCCAAACGAACTTCGGCATCAGCGATGGCATGATCGATCTGGGGATCAACATGAGCCACGATAGTGGGGACTTCGTATTGCTGTTTCGCATCTTGGATTAGTCCGTTAATGGATCCCGCGATCGATTCGTGTTGATGAAAACTATCGCCCCGTAATTCGCCGATCCAATTCCTACCTTCGCGAGTACCCCGTTGCAGAATTTCCTCCACGGATAATAGCTGCTCTTCGGTGACAGCGTTTCCCGATCGTACTTGGTATCGCAGGGCTTCCAATTGCATGCGAGCGCCGATGAGATACTGCATGATACCGTCGTGAAGCTCGCAACTGCATTGCAATCGTTCTAGCTCAGCCAAATTCATGGCTGACCTTTGCGAGTCAGGCTGGCCGGTCATTAAATATCGCTTTCGTCGAGCTGGTCCACGAGATGATCCAAATGGTCCCACTCCTCTTCGTCATCAAGAAAATAAGTGGCCGGCTGGGCGGGAATGATTGGTCCAAGAACGTTCACCATCGGCTTTGATTCGGTCGACTTAGCAGTATTGGATGCAGGGCCGGGGATCACTGGCAAAGTAACGGAGTTGGATTTCGGTTTAGCGGCAATGCCGATGGCCACTGTTGGTGTATTTAAATCTTTGAGCAGATCGCGCAGCGACTGAATGACCGAATCGACTGTTCGCGACGAATCCAATTGCACATGATAAACGCGTCGCGGTGAAGCGGTCCCGAAAGCAATTTTTTCGGTGGTGCCGAGTGTAACGAGTTGTCCTGAAAACCCAATCCGTATCAGCTCTTTGGCGACGGCGTCACGGTCGACCCAATTCAGCAACACAAAATCGGATCCCAAGCCTTCTAAAAAAAGATGGTCCGTCGAACCCAATTCAATCCTGTCGAGCGAAGCGATCAGAGAAGGATCGAGTCCATTGATGAAGATGAGCTGACCTACAAATGCTTCTTCCATCGCTGTTTGAGATTGTCCGCGCAGCGCATGTTGCGAAATCACCACCGATAACCTTCGTGCCATATTCCACTATCCATCTCGAATGCCGTGCAACTCAAAGACTGCACGAGCGAAGTTACTCTTTTTACTCTCGGAAAATTCTCGAAAATGCATTTTCCCGACACGGCACATTGTAATCCATCCGAAGCCATTCGCCGAACGCTACGAAAATCGCTTGTCCTCTACCAAATCATACAAATCAAACAAAGCTTCCCGCAGATTGTCGTCCCATTTACAACGAATCGTACCCCACTCGGGGCTGGCTAAGAGGCGTTCCACATCGATCTGCCGATTAGCCAACAGCGTCCGCACCACATATTCGGCGCTTTGCGGAGTCACGTTTGTCTGCCACAGAACAGGCAACCCCAACGGTTTGGAATGAGCCGTTACGAGCAAACCCGCTCCGCAGCGCCGCGTTAGCCAACGAACAACATACCGCCTCCAAATCGGCATTTGCTCAAAGCCATCGACAACGACAATCGTATTGCGGTCCCATTGCTGTCGATCATTCAGGACTTGGCGCGAATCGCGCGCTTGGGCAGAAAGCCTAAACCACCGAATGTTTTTGGTTACGCTGGATGCAGGCTTTGACTCATTCAGAAAATAGCGATTTGTGTCTGGATTTGACAAGTCGCGGTAAACCTGGATGTTACCAATGCGAGGAACGAGCGAATGGAGTAGGGTCGTTTTGCCTGAACCATGCGGGCCGACAATGGCCGCTCGTCCGTGGCAAGTTCCAAAAAATTCCTGGACCAGTCTATCGAGAGAACCCTCTCCAAAGAATGCATATTCCAAAGCACCGGGCTCAATGAACCGAGTCGCAAACGGATTTTCATGAGCCACCATCTCAAACAACCTCGCTCATCATAATCCAGGTTTCGGTGGCAAGATGGCAGGTTCCCAAGTAGCAACACCTTTGACTTTCAACTTGCGACGGAAAACCTTATCACCACAAGTAACATACATCGTATCGCGATCGACACCGGCAAAAACCAAATTCGACGGACTTGTCGGCGAAGGCTTCGATAGAATCAAATTCACGCGACCAAGCTGATCGAGAACTTGCACGCCCAAGTTCGTTGCGACATAGTAGTTGCCGTTCGTGTCTACTTTCATGCCGTCCGCGCCGCTTCGACTCGTTCCGTCAGGCGAGTGGAGATAACCGTAAGTTTGTCCATGCAGCAGCGATCCATTGGGTTGGATCTGATACGAATATGTGAATATCCCATGCGAGTCGGCGACATTCAGCAGCGTTTGATCAGCCGAACAAATCAGCCCGTTGGCATAACCAGCTTCGCAGGCGGTTTCTTTTCTTTTGCCGTCGAATGTGACGTACCAAATCTTGTGGTTCGCAGGGTCCGTGTAATAAAGACCATGCGTGAGAACTACCAAATCATTGCATGGTGCATCGGTAACGAGAACTTCCACTTTGCCCTGCATATCAAAACGCACGATCTGCTTTTTGGTGTACTGGCAACCGTAAAGTTTTCCATCGGGACCCATCATGAGTCCGCTGGTCCCGCCACTGTCATTGACGAAACTCTCAACTTTGCCGTTGGGCATGACTCGAAATATTTTGTTCTCGGCGACGTCAGCAAAAAACACAGTTCCATCGGGACCTTCGGCAGGCGCGTCCGTGAATTTGTGACCTTGGCTGACTAGCTCCCAGTCTTCGCCAGACAGCATAATGTCGATTCGCGGTTTGTTAGGAGTACCGGCCTGGATGGGTTTTGGATAGTCTTTCCAAAGCCAGCGCATGGCGTCAGGCATGATCGCGGCACCTTGTTTTCCATTGTGACCACCTTGGCCCCAAACGTGATTGACTTCGTAACCGGCATACGTCAGAGCCGACAGCATATCGAGATTGGCAGTCCACCAATCGCCTGCGTAAATATTGAGATCATGATCGCCGTCCTGCAGGAACACACGCAAGGGTTTGGGCTCGCACTTGCGGACAAGTGTCGGATAGATATCCCCGCCCCGCAATCCAACGTAAGTACCTATCGTGCTCAAAACCCGTCGAAATTGATCGGGTCTTTCCCAAGCGGCCGTGAAAGCACAAATCGCTCCCGAACTGGCTCCACCCAGGGCTCGATCATTCGGGTCTTGGCTCAGCGAATATTTTTTGCCGACTTCGGGCAATATTTCCTCGATCAGAAACCGCGCATAGCGGTCTCCTAACCCATCGTATTCGTAGCTGCGGTTATAGCGAGCTTGCGATTTTTCATTGGGGGGTGGAACAACGCCCGGTTCAATAAAAATACCAATCGTGGTTGGCATCGAACCATCGGCGATCAAGTTATCCATCACGGTGGGAAGACGCCATTCATTGGCCCGGCCCAGTCCGTCTTGGACGATAAACACACAAGCGGGCTTAGTTGCATCGTACTGCTTAGGGATATACAGCCAATACTTGCGATTAGTACCGGGGAAAATCTTGCTTTGCCAATCGAATGGCCCGAGCACTTCGCCGCGCGGCACATCCGGCTTGGCAACCGAATCGGGATGTTCGGGATAATTTTCTTCTTGGCCAAAAACCGAGCAGCAAAAAACGCATGCTAGCAAGCATGACAACCAAGCCAATTGTTTCATGGTGTAATCCTCGACGAAGACTTTCAAAAACCGGCGCAAGCTCACATTGTAGCCGGTTTTCCTCGGGTAACTTGGCATAACCAGGGCAGTGTATCCACGAAAAAAGACAGCAATCGCGAATCGCAGGCTGGACACTGCAGCGCCAGACTTTCTTGTTTGGAATACGACTTATACCGAATATTCCTTCAATTCTGAATTTGCCGCAGGACGATGAAGGAGGAAGAAATACCGCAAAGGCGATCGACCTCGCAACGCCTGCACGACGCGTGACGGCTGATAGAAAAATCGTTCGCAGTAAAGTACACCGAAGGGGGCAGACCTAAATGATTCGCAAGACCATTCTTGGAGTGTTATGCGGTTTGGCTTGCTGGACCATGACCAGCCAGTCGAGCGACGCACAACAACCACAAGCGTTCGGACAGCAATGGGGTGGTGCCGCGAGCAGTCGCGACTACAACCGGTTCTACCATTATCCGTACGTCTATTACCCACAGAACTTTTGGGGCAACGAGTACTATCGCAGCAGCAACAGCATGTACAATCGCTACCCACCCGAGATGCAAATCCCCGTTTACAACCGTCAGTGGTACAACGCTTATCCAAGCAACCACCGATATCACTGGGGACACCACTTCATACTCGACGTGTTCTAGTGAAATTCGGTCGATCAAATCGTAAATCTCGATCTGTCTCGACCCTGAAAATCCAATGTAATTACCCCAGTTGGCTAACCAAGTAGCAAGCTGGGGTTTTTTATTTCGTAAACCAAATTCGAAATCAGTACCGCTTTGTGCCATAATGCGATCGTGCTGAATCAATGCCCAGCACGGCGTGCCTTCTGGCGTTACGTACAACATTTGCTCGGTTCATCAATGTCCCAACAGTAGTTTCGATATTACGCATGGCGGAAAAAGAGAAAGTCAACCAGCAGTCCAATCTCGGACGATGGATCGCAAAGACGCTGCGCGAAGCGCCAGAGCCCGTCTACGTTCTCGATTCGCAAGGACGACTAGCGTTTGCCAACGATGCCTTAGCGGCTTGGCTCGGCATCGAACTTGACCAAATCGTAGGCCTCGACTGCAGCCAGTCTGTATCCGCAGACAACCAGCCACTTCGGCAAATTGCATCAGCCCTAGCTGCGCCGCGTCACCCCTCACGCGAGTCTTTCTTTGAAAAGACAATTCAACTCAGCGAAGGTTCCGAGCCTGCTCTGTGCATGGGCGTTGCGCTGGGCTCGACGCCAACAGACTGGTTTTGTCGTGTCGTCATCCAGCCAGATGAACACGCCAAGCTCGCGAAACCCGAAGTTCCCGAAGAGCATGTTCAGCAAGTTTTGACCAGCTTGCGTGCAAGTTACAGTCGGCTTGACGGATTGCACAGCCTCGTCGGGGCAAGCCCTGAATCCAAGCGTGCTTTGGCTCAATGTCAACTAGCGATCGACTCTACCCAACCATTGCTGATCGTCGGACCGGTGGGATCAGGTAAGAGCGAGTCCGCGCGCGCGATCTTCACAGCGCGACTGAGGCGGCTAGGCATTACCGACCTCGAAGGGCGTCTGCACCCGATCGACTGCCGTTTGATGGATGCATCGCTCCTGCGCAACATGATGGAAATGATACAAGAAAGTCACCGACAAGCGAAACAAAATACGGTACTGCTCGAACGCATCGACTCGCTGCCCGAAGAATCGCACGACTTGCTCCAAGCTGCCATTCGACAATGGACCAAGATGGTGTGGATCGCGACCAGTCGACATAATGCGCCCCAAAACTTGTTTCCAGCAAGCAAGACCTGGCGAAACATTGTAACCAGCATGTCTACTGCGCGCGTCGACATATGCCCGCTAGTCGATCGGCCTGGAGACATCCCAATCCTCATTGAGTCCTTGATGCCGCGTGTGCTTCAGGAATGCAAACGACTTACTCCTGTTCGATTTTCCCATGATGCTATGGAGATGCTGCAATCGTACACTTGGCCAAGCAACGCTCGGGAATTACGTCAGGCGATGCAGTATGCCATCAGCCAATCCGAAGGCAGTGTTCTTGAGCCAAAACATCTGCCGCTGGCGATTCGAACTTTCGCGAGCAAAGAACTGCAAGCGGATCGACTGGAACGACCTGTGGACTTGGATGCCATGTTGACCGATTTCGAGCAGGAGATGATCGAACAAGCGATCCAAAAATTCCCCCGCAATCGTGCGGCAGCAGCTCAGTGGTTAGGCATCTCCCGCAGCCGGCTCCTGCGAAGATTGGAACAACTAGGACTGGCCGACAAGTTCGCTGTGACTGATAAACCAGACAAGTCAACTGACGAAACGCCCGTGGAATTCATTCCCGAACCCGATATCGATACGGAAATCGATTTCCAGCCAACGCCAGACGCGGAATGAACATGCCCGCCGAAATCAATCGTCGCAAAACTTGGCGCTCAGAAATGGTTCCTCGTTGGACTATTGCTGGATTGTCGCCCACAGATACCGCTTATTGGATGTACCACATTCGTCAGCAAGCAAAAGTCACGAGTCTGTTGGTCGAGATTCACGCAGCGACGACTTTGCCAAGTCCACTCGACCAATCCATTCGCGTTCTCGTTGTCGCGGGTGAAGAGGAGTCTTTTGTCGAATCGTGTCAATCAGTTCGAAGCGTGCGCAAGGCAAACTCCGACTTGCCAATAATTGTCTGGCTGCCAAAGCATGCTGACCGCTGCGGTTCCGTTTATCTCGAATCCGGCGCTAGCGTCATTATCACGCGCCGCGGCCAAATCCCGACAGTCGCTGCCCGGCTCTTGCAATTCACAATCCTACCAAACAAGGTCGTTACCACACAGTAAGCGACGCAGTCGACTATCCAGAAACAACGACTTCTGAATTAGCATACGGCACTCACGGTCGAGGAATGTTCAACAACCGAGTGCCTTCTTCGAGGAGAAAATCCACGTCCTTGAACGGTTCGAATCCGATGTCTTGCCAAACTACTTCGCCTTGTCGATCGATAATAAAGGTCCCGTGCAGTGGTTGGCCTTCGAAATCGTCGAAACAGCGATAAGAGCGGAACACGTCGAGGTCCGGATTGGCCAAGAGAGGAAACGGGATTGGTTGATCGTAAGCTTTAAATCCCGCTTGCAGCACGTTGGGCTTTTCCGTGCTGACGGCGACGACTTCAAAGCCCGCTTTGCGAAGCTCTTCGATTTTTGGGGTGAAGGCTTTGATCTGTTCCACGCAATGCAGGCAACCAAAGCCGAGATAGAAAATCATGATCAAAGGCTTGCCCCGATACTCTTTCAATGAACGAGGCTGATCGGTCGTGTCGGGCAGCACCCAAAAAGGCGCTGCGCTCGGCGACCATCGAAACGGTCCCAGCGTATCCAAGTTCGGCCGGTCCCCCAAATCGCTTGCAGGAGGAGGAACGGCATTCCAAGTTTCTGTTAGCCCCAATTCGGCAATGATCGGTGTCAAGCGCGCGAGTAGCGGCGTGTCTTTGTTGCCATGAGCTACGATCGACGCGAGAGCTTCGATACGTTTCTTGGCCAAGTCGCGGTCTTGATACTTCCAAGCTAGAAACGCGCCGACTGCCAACGGGATCGCTTCGCCCGGCGACTCGTTGATTTTCTTGTCGATCTGTTTGAGCGTATCGTTCTTCTTGTTATCGGGCTGCCATTCCAACTTGAGCATTTCACTCAACGACCGGCCCGCCTTCTTGCCGACTTGCAGCGCTTTTACAAAGTTACCTTCGCCAGCCAGTTTTGCCGCCGATGACCAAGCGATATGTGATTGTATTTTGCGAATACGGCTGCGGACTTTGGTTCGATCGCGCACTTGGGTTTTTTGTTCCTCGGTCATGCCGTCAGCTTCTTTGATTTCGACAGAGTCTTTATCTGCCGCTTCTTCGGGCTCTTGATAAGGCGACAAATCAGCAGCCTTGGGAGGTTGGCCGTCGGCAGCCAAACCCGGCAGTTTGTCCAATTGCGGAGGCCGCTTGGCTTTGTTGTCACCGCTTTTTATGAATGTCTTTAGCTGCTGAGTCAGGTCTCGCGACTTTTGCTCGGCGGCCGCTAAACGTTGTTCAAGCTCAGTGTGTGCTGGTTGCGCTTTGTCAGGATGATTCGACAACCATCCTGCCACAGCGATCAGCGCTAACCGTTCGTCTTGGCGATCTTCGTCTTTGGTTGGTTCGAGATAAACCGTGTCAGCTAACTGGAGTAGCTCGTCCCATAGTCGATAATTCGTCAAAGTATCGATCAAACGCTCGCGGCCGTAACTTGCGCTGCCGCGATTTGCGAAGTTGTTATTCTTGGGATGCCGAGGAAGCTCGATCATATTCTTGGCCAAATCCAAAGCATCGCGAACTCGACCGACAAAGTTCAAATCCCGAATCAGCCACTCATTGTTGTGCGCGTAATTATGAATTTGATCCGGCATGATATGGTCGCGAATCATATAAGCGTGATCGACGCGAGCCGACGCTTCTTGTTGCCAAGCTGCATCTTCGTAGCGATGCAAACGCGAATAGATGTGACCCGGCATATGCCACATATGCGCGACGCCGGGCAAGCTTGGACCGCCAGCAGCAGCCGACTTGAGCGCTCGCTCCGTTTTCTGATAATCCCACAAGTGAATGCGATAGTGGTGCGCGGGATGCCGTGGATTGGCTCGAAAGATTTGTTCGAGGATGGCGTCGACTGCTATGTGGCTTTGAATGCGAACTTCGTTGCGATCGTTGTCCCAAATGTGCAAAGCTAACATCGATAGCGTTTCGATATCGTCTGGGTAGTCGTAGATGATTCGTTCAAGGTCTTTGACATACGCTTCGAGACGATCTTTCTTAGGAGTCTCTTTTCCGTCGGGACCTTTCTTGAGACGTTTGTCCAAAGCCTCGATGTGCATCTTTTCGCGCTTGTCTATCTTATCCTTCAGCGCCATCGCTTTTTCGACAAATTTGCGAGCGCGATCTTCGTTTTGAAGGTTGGCCATCGCCATTCCCCAATACGCCATCGCGCATTGAGAGTCGAATGCAGCAGCTTGACGGAAGGAACGTTCGGCTTCGAAATACCAAAACCCATGCAACTGCGCGACGCCTTGGTTCATGAATCGCTGGGCCATAGGGCTAGTTGTTGTGATCGCAAAGTGAACGTTTCCCATGCCCGGCATCAAGTAAGCGGCTTGCCGAGGCCCTTCGTTGAAAACTTCGCCGTGATAGGAATGCCCTTCCGGCGTTTTTGCTGGCGCGGGCTCAGGCGTTTTCGCCGCCTCGGTCGGAACAGGAGCCGCAGCGTCCTGCCAAGCAAACGCAGGCGCGGACGTTGAACGGACAAATGCGAGGCCAAGCAGGAGGATCAACGAGATACGAAAAAGAGAATATTTTGCAGGCATGAAATCAACTTATGCGGAATGAATCGGCCACTCCCAAGCAAGGCGGCCAAGGTGGGACATGAATCGGAACCTGGACTCCTCGAGTAACCATCCGTTCGCGACAGTCCTTCCAGTATAACTCGCCCACCCCAATACTGAAAACGCAAGTAGTTTCCCGCCAGTAGTTCCCGCTTGCCGAGCGGGAACCAACGAAGCGCATAGCTTTGATTATCCAAATAATTCACCAATGAAAACAAACGCGCCAAGTCTTTAGCCAAGCGTTCTTTTGGTGTTCCTGCAAATTGCGGTATCTATTCCCGCAAAAAATAATTCAACCACAGCATTTCAGGAGTGAGGCCAGTAGTTCCCGCTTGCCGAGCGAGAACAAACGAAGCGATGTACTTCCCATGGCCGGACCCTTTCCCAACGAAGACAATTTGCCCGGCCCTATCAAAAGTTACGTGGCCAAATAAAACGCATTGTGCGGAAACTCTTCCCGCATCGGACAATTCTTTTCTCTGCCCGCAATAATTTCCTTCGACCGTTCCCGCTCGGCAAGCGGGAACTACTTTTTCAACTGTTCATCCTCCAAGCCATCCCCATTACTATCAAACCGCTTGACCGTCCGACGATCGAAAGCACCATAAACAAAAGTCGTCCGCTTAGTGACCACCCCCGTCGCCGAAGGTTTTTCCAACACGCTCGTCAACCGATTCCGATGATCCCAAGTATAGTCCGTCACCGTCCCACCCACGATCTTCGTCCGCCGAGTCACGTTGCCTTCGTTGTCGTACGCATAGTTGTAAGTCCCATCCGTCTGCAACCGATTTCGCCCAGTTCGCTGCAAAGTTATTTCGCAAGATAAAACGCCCGTTTCGGGATCTTTCTCCGCATTGGACAATTCTTTTCTCTGCTTGCAACAAATTCCTTCGGCCGTTCCGGCTCGGCAATCGGGAACTACTGGGCGGGAACCAACGAAGCCGTGTATTTGCCATCGCCAGGCTGTTTACGAATGAAAACAGTTCGCCCAGTTCGCTGCAAAGTTATGTGGCCAGACAAAACGCACTTTGCGGAAACGTTTCCCGCATTGGGACAATTCTTTACTCTACCCACAACAAATTCCTTCGGCCGTTCCGGCTCGGCAAGCGGGAACTACTGGGTTTGAGATTTTTGCATAAATAGTTTTTGTTTCGGGTATGTTTTAAACTTCTCGAGAATTGTCTTAATACACTTCCATCGTCGTCGTTTACTTCCTGTAGCGATATTCTTTTTGGGTGCGACGGATGCAATGAACGGAAAAATGCCTGAATTGCGGGAGTTGCACCGCGTTTGGCTGGCCGGGGCGTTTGAGCGATTTGAACGGCCTTTGGTCGCTTACGCACGTTCCTTGCTGCGCGGTGATATCGAAGCAGCGAGGGATGTCACGCAAGAAGTCTTTGTCCAGTTGTGCAGAGAGCCTTGGCCAGAGATCGAAAGTAAAGCCGAAGCTTGGTTGTTTCGCGTTTGCCGAAACAAAAGCTTGGACCGAATCAAACGTTGGGAGAATCGTATGCACAAGCAAATAGATACCGAATCGTGGAATGCGGCGAGTGATCAGCTTGCAAGCGATCCAGCAGTGGCTTGCCAGGAGATGGAAATCTTAGATCGAGTTCGTGATACAGTTCGGCAATTATCGGATAGGCATCAAGAGATTTTGGGGCTGCGATTGCAGCAAGGTTTGTCCTACCAGCAGATTGCCGAAGTCACGGGTTTGAGTGTTTCCAACGTGGGCGTGCAGCTTCACGAAGCCATCATGAAGTTGCGAGTCAAGCTGAAGGGAATCCGTTAGTGCGTTCTCAAGGATCCGTTGGTGAGTTGAGGGCGACGGACATAGCGGGTCGTTTTGAAATTTCTCGGCTCGTCTAAAGACTGGGCCCGCGCAAAAACTGAATTAGTACGAAAACCGATTAGTACGGAATAGATATCATGAAAAAAGATTTTGAGGGATGGGAATTGACGGCGTATGCGTTTGGCGAATTGCCATCGGATCGTTCGCAAGTTATCGAATCTGCGATCGCCAAAGATCCAGCGATTGCAGCCGAGTTGGCCGAGATTCGAGCGACTGTGGCGACACTATCGAGTGCTTACCAAGCCGAGTCCGACTGTGGATTGAGTGAACATCAGAAACGGTCCGTAGTGGCCGCGATTTCGGATACGAGTGCTCAATCGACGACTCTCAAGGCATCGGGTGGTTGGACTCGCGTTCAGTTGCTAGGGCTGGCGGCGACAGCGGCGTGTTTCATTGTTGCCGTTTCGCTGTCAAGCTGGGTCGCATTCCGTCCGGGGCAAAAGGTGCCTCTCGCGAAATCTGAAAAGCAACAAATGCCGACAAATAGCATGCGCAATGCGGAACGACCAACTTCAGGTCCATTGCCGAATGTCGATCGCTCTGCTATCCCCACAGATTCGGAAAGTGCAGGGGCGGCGGGGCAAGAAGCTAATTCGAGTTTGTCGAAAGATAAATTGGCGATCCTGCCAAAAATGAAAGCCTCCGATATGTCGCTTTCTGACAGTTCGCAGCCTCTCGCTGAATCGGAATTCGTTGAGGAGCGGCTTAGTCAGTTGAGTGCTGTCAACGACCCCGTTGCGGCGCAGCCGTCTAGTCCCGCCTCGAGTTTTTATAACGGCTTACCGCAAACGACTGTGGGTGGCTTGGTTCTACCTGGTCTCGGCGGAGGTGGAGGAGTCAGTGGAGCGAGTGGCGGATCTGGATTGGGCAGTCCCTATGGCGGAAGTCTTGGTAACCAAAGCATGGATCTATACGCTGAGTCAGCACCGTCAGCGTACGGGAGGGCTTTGTCAGGCGAAGAAAGGGAAGTTCGCTTGAGAACACTGGCTACAAAGGAGTCCGGGTTAGATCTAGCCGCACAGCTTTCTGACCGAATGGATGCGATCGACGATTTAGCGGAGGAATCAAAGTTTAATTCGGTACTGTCGCGGCAATCTGTGGCGATGCCGGGTGGCGATCGTTTTGCTGCGGTCGTCGATAACCCGTTTCGTTTGGTACGCCAAGATCCTTTGTCGACTTTCTCGATCGATGTGGATACCGCCTCGTACAGCAAAGTTCGTCAATATCTGATGGAGTTAGGACAATTGCCGCCGCCCGACAGTGTGCGGATCGAAGAATTACTTAACTACTTTCATTACGATTACGCCGGACCGACGGACGATCAACCTTTTGCGTCGAGTTTGGCTGTCGCGCGGTGTCCATGGAATGCGGATCATCGATTGGTACGAGTGGCGCTCCAAGCAAAAAAAATCGAAGTCGAAAAACGACCTTTGTCGAACCTCGTTTTTCTTCTGGATGTTTCCGGCTCGATGAACGAGCCCAACAAGTTGCCGTTGGTTCAACAGGCTTTGCGCATGTTGATCAGTAACTTGGGCGAGAATGATCGGGTTGCGATGGTCGTGTATGCGGGGGCAGCCGGTATGGTGCTCGATAGCACGCTGGGTACCGAACAGAGCGCGATCATGACGGCTTTGGATCGGTTGACTGCGGGCGGATCGACGAATGGCGGCGAAGGAATTCAGTTGGCTTATCAAATCGCTCGCGAGCATTTTATTACTGGTGGTACGAACCGAGTGGTCTTGTGTACGGATGGCGATTTCAATGTCGGCGTGACGGGGACGGATGAGTTGGTCAAAGTGGTCGAGGAAAATGCCAAGAGCAAAATTTTCTTGACGGTGTTGGGCTTCGGGATGGGTAATACCAACGACGAGATGCTGGAAAAGATTTCGGACCGCGGCAACGGGGTGTACGGGTTTATCGACAACGAAATGGAAGCTCGCAAGTTGATGATCGAGCAATTGACGGGTTCGCTGGTGACGGTTGCCAAGGACGTCAAGATCCAAGTCGAGTTTAATCCTGCCAAAGTCCAAGGCTATCGGTTGATCGGTTATGAGAATCGGATTTTGGCTGCGGAGGATTTTAATAACGACAAGAAAGACGCCGGGGATATCGGGGCAGGGCATTGCGTGACGGCTCTATATGAGATTATTCCTGCCGGAGATCAATCGGGAGAGTTGGGTGCAAGTATCGATGATTTGCGATATCAAGCTGACAAAGAATTGAAGCCGGATGCGGCAACTTCGAACGAGTTGATGATTGTCAAAATGCGTTTCAAGCAACCGGACGGAACGACAAGTGCTTTGCAAGAGTTTCCCCTCGTTGACAAAGACCAGGCCATTCGAGAATGCGATCGCGATTTTCGATGGGCTGCGAGTATCGCCCAGTTTGGGATGTTATTGCGTAACAGCCCTCATCGTGGCCAGAGCAACTGGGACGCTTTGATCGAGTCCGCCCAAGAAGCCGTCGGCGAACAACCCGACGTATATCGCCAACAAGCTCTTGAATTGATCAAGCGTGCCGCCGCCATTGTAGGCAAGCAATAGTATTCATGTTTCGCGTCACATGGCGTGTGACGGAAACGGAAGTCGAAAAGTCCGACATTAAAGGGCGCGGCAGACGGCGATCAGGGTGATTGTTTGCGTAGGGTGTCGAGGACGGTTTGGAAATCGGGTGGGATTGGGGCTTCGAAGGTTAGCTGTTCGCCGGTAATGGGGTGGGCTAGGGTCAGGCGGCGAGCATGGAGAGCTTGACGCTGGAGGATCACATCGTCATCGCCGGGTTGCGGTGGTTGACGGAGGGCTTGTCGGCGAAGCAGTTGGCCGCGTATGATTCGAGTATGGCCTGCGTACAGCCGATCGCACAGCACCGGGTAGCTGAGATGAGCCAAGTGCACGCGGATTTGATGTGTGCGACCCGTCTTGGGAAATACTTTTAGGTACGTGTATCCGGCGAATCGCTCGATGACTTCATACATCGTCTCGGCTTCGCGGCTCGATTCGTGTTCGCTCCGAATGGCCATCTTGTCGCGCTGATATGGATGGTTCCCAATAGGAGCTCGAATCCAGTCGCGGTCGAGATCGATGCGTCCGACAACGATAGCGTGGTATTCTTTGCTGACTTCGCGAGCTTCGAATTGGGCAGCCAGTTTAAAGTGTACCGCGTTGGTCTTGGCGATAGCGATGACACCGCTCGTCTCTCGATCGAGACGGTGAACGATACCGGGTCGTGTTGGCCCGCCCGCGTCGCTTAACTGTTGAAAATGATGAGCCAGCGCGCTGGTGAGAGTCCCGTTCCAATGGCCTTTGGCGGGATGCACAACCATGCCTGCCGGTTTGTTGATAATCGCCAGCGACTCGTCTTCGAAGATCACATCGAGCGGAATGTTTTCCGGAATGGGACCATCATCGGGAGGAGGCGGCAAGTCGATTTCGACGGTTTGTCCCGGCTGGACTTTGAAACTTGGTTTGACAGCGCGGCCGTTCAGGCGAACGTTCCCTGCTTGCAAAACTCCGCGCAGGAATACACGGCTGTACCCGTCGCATTGGAGCGAGAGGAACAAGTCAATTCGAGCACCGGCATGCTCTTCGGTGACTTCAAAACGAAGGTGCTTAACCGGATCAACCGTCGCGTCATTAGACATTTCTCCGTTTGCGATTATTGTCCGCCCCCGTTCGGAGTCGTTCCACCGCCCTCGGTTGGAGGAGCGCCCTCGGTTGGAGGTGCAACGAGAGTGGCGGGCGATTCAATAGGTGCATTCGGATCAGCAACCGGTGGTGTGGTGGGAACTGGGTTTGCCGAATTAGGATCTGTCGAACCTGCAGCAGGCGGGTTTACGATGGGAGGCGTTGCGATCGCTTCTGGACCGGACAGTGGCTGCTGACCTATTCCGGTCGGTTTGTATTCAGGCAAAGTCAAATCTGGCGAAGACGGAACTTGATTTAAGTTCGAAGGCAAACCGATTGGCGCGGACTTGGTGGGTTGGAACGATTTGTACCAAGCCAAGAACTCTTTGCTATCTTCGCTTTCAAGCCAAGCGATCCGACGCGTCACTTCGTTTTCGAGCGCTTTGTTTTCGAGATCCATGGTGAGTAATTTGCGGTAGTGCGTGATAGCACCTTCCGCGTCGCCTTCGGTTTCGCATGCTTTGGCAAGACCTAGCGTGGCTCTGGATCGCAGCATGGGATCGAACGATTTTTTGAGAACCTCTTCGTAGTTTTCCTTGGCCTGCTTGGCAAGTTCCATGGCCTGGTCTTTGTCGATGTAGACTTGATCAATGGCCCGAGCCAGTTGGCTATCTGCTTGACGCTGCCGAGCCCAAGGTGCGGCGGCTGTGTTCTCATAGTCCTCGTAGACTTTGGTGAGCATATCGGAATCGCCGTTGGCAAGGAACATTTCGTGCCATGCTTCGGCGTTCTTGTTGGCGTTTGAGTTTTGGATGACGGCGTACACAACGCCGCCGATGATCAGCAGTGCAATTCCACCGATGATCAAGTTCGTATAAGGCTTAACTTTGGAAATACTATCTCCCAAGTGATCTGCCAAGTAATTCGTTTCCAGTTTATGTCGCTCTTCGCTTTTCATATCGTGACCTTTAATCTGCCAGTTGACCGGTATTTTGCGTCGACCGTATCGAGTTCGTTCGGCAGTTTGAAAATGCAATGAATGGATTTCGGAGTGTGCCGTGGGTACTAGGGCCAAGCAAACGCCGGTAAAGAAAGCAATTCCGAATTCGTCAATATAGGGCGATCTGCCTATTTGCTCAATAAGGATTTGCGGTTAACAATCATCCATTCGGCATCAATTCTCGGCTTTTCCTCTGCGAACGCGATTTGCGATCTGCCGATTCAACGATAGCTTTACGAATTGTACGAGCCCAGACGCCCTGATCGCATGAGTTATTCGAGGCCGAAGAAACTCCCCTCTGTTCGCAAACCAGCTTCGGAAACGTTCCACAGCGAGATCCATTCCCTACTGTAGGAAGAACAATATGGCAGGCGACACGCAACACGCCCATCCAATTCATCGGTCTCAACCATCTTGTGGAGCGAAATGGCTGATGGTTGCTCTTGGTATTTCGGCAGTTCTTGCGACGGAATCGTTCGGCGGTCAAGGACTTGATCGAGTTCGTCAACGCGGTCGATTGATCTGGGGAGCTGACCAAGAAGGCGGTGGTCCGTTCGTTTACCCCGACGCAGCGGATCCCACTGAGCTGATCGGTTTCGAAGTCGAGATCGCCGAGCAGTTAGCGAGCCGACTGGGCGTAGCGGCTCAGTTCGCACAGGGCCAATGGGATAAGTTGCCTGATTTGCTCAATCGTGGTGACATCGATATCGTCCTCAATGGTTACGAGTGGACGCAGGATCGTAGTCAACGTTTTGGATGCTCACTGCCATACTACATTTATCAATTGCAGTTGTTGGGACGACGCGGTGAAACTTCAATGCAGGGTCTTGACGAGTTGATCAAATTGTCGGGCAATCGCAAACCAAAAATTGGCGTGCTGGGTGGATCGGCCGCCCACGATTACTTGACGGAAAATCATGCTGCGCAAGTTGATATCATTCAGTTTGAGGGAGCTGCAGAAGTCATGCGCGGCGTCGAGGTGGGCTTGGAAGGGCTTGACGCGAATTTACAAGATTTGCCCGTTTGGACTTTCTTCGAAAAAGGCTTTACTGAACTATCGCCTATTGGCTCGCCAATAGGAAAGGGATATTACGTTGTCCTCACGCGACGAGACGACGAAGAACTTTTGCGAGAATTGAATCGAGCGATTTTGGAAATGCTCACCGATGGAACGATGCGGACAATTTTGGAAAAATATGGGCTGTGGAATGAAGTGCAAGCGTCGCGTGCTCTGGAGATGTTGCCTAACGGTCAATTTGTGGCCGCGACAGTACGGTCCGGTTCGACGGCGTCCAATAGCACGAACGTCACGGAGTATGAACCGGTGCGCGGATGGAATGTGGTCAGGCAGAGAGGTCTGTTATTGTTCCAGGCGGCGGGCATCACGATCTTGTTGGCGGTGACCGCGATGCCATTGGCGATCTTGGCGGGAATGCTCATGGCTGTGGGGAGGATGTTTGGGCCTCGCTGGTTAGCGAGCTTGGTGACGATCATCATCGAAATCATTCGCGGAACCCCGCTTGTCCTGCAGTTGTACGTCATCTTCTTCTTGCTGCCGGAGATAGGTCTTTCCATTCATGCATTTTGGGCTGGCGTGTTGGGATTGGCAATTAACTACTCGGCCTATGAAGCAGAAATCTACCGGGCAGGAATTCAAGCCGTCCCTCGCGGGCAAATGGAAGCGGCCAAGGCACTGGGTATGTCACCCGTGTTAGCGCTTCGGCGAATCATCCTGCCCCAAGCGACGCGCATTGTGATCCCCCCCGTGACCAACGATTTTATCGCGTTGTTCAAAGACACAGCAGTTTGCTCGGTTATTACGGTAGTCGAGCTGAGTAAGGTATATTCCATCCATGCGCGCAGTACCGGTGCAATTGTTGAACTGGGGCTGCTTACGGCTGTCCTCTATCTGGCCATGAACTACCCCATGTCGCAGTTGGCGAGTCGATTGGAAAAGCGAATGGCAAGAGGCCCAGCATGATTCAATTGTGTGATGTGCGCAAACGGTTCGGTGAGCACGAAATCCTTCGTGGCGTTTCGATGTCGGTTTCCAAAGGCGAGGTCAGCGTGCTCATGGGACCGTCAGGAGGAGGCAAAAGTACACTGCTTAGAACGATCAATGGATTGGAAACATTCGATTCGGGTGCCATCCTGGTTGACAGCATTCATTTGGGACCCGAGCCAGGAGCCATGCGGGAGCAATCACTTCGAGCCATCCGACGACGCGTCGGAATGGTATTCCAGCAATTCCATTTGTTTCCGCACCGATCCGTGTTAGAAAACATTATCGAAGGTCCTGTATACGTTTTGGGTGAGTCACGCCAGCATGCGATCGAAGTTGCAAATCGACTATTGAAGCGAGTGGGTTTGTCCGACAAAGCGCAAGTTCGTCCGAGCACTTTATCGGGTGGACAACAGCAGCGGGTTGCAATCGCTCGTGCTCTGGCAATGAATCCCGAAGTCATTCTTTTTGACGAACCTACCAGTGCGCTCGATCCGGAGATGACAGCAGAAGTCACCAGCGTGATGGCCGATTTGGCTACGAGCGGACAGACCATGATTGTGGTGACCCATGACATGAATTTTGCAAAATCAGTCGCTCATCAAGTCCATGTCTTGAGCGAAGGACAAATTGTCGAATCGGGTTCTCCGCAGCAAATCTTCGCTGTTCCGTTGCATGAGACGACCAAGCGTTTTCTAAGTCATTTGGCTTGAGAGTGAGTTTTGCAAATAAGAATTTGACGGGAATGAGACTTCGTTTACTTGAGAGTTTTCGCCATGACGACGTTTGAGCATGCGATGCTGGGAATCAATGGCGTTTTAGCTTCGGGTATCCATCGTCGGTACGGCTGGCAGATTGTTGCTCTGGCAGGTATTGCGGCAGTGGCTCCCGATTGGGATGGCATTCCGATGTTGGTGAATATGGCTCGATTTGAATCTGGTCATCGCGTTTGGGGGCACAATGTTTTTGCTTGTACTTTATTAGGAGTTCTTCTTGGCTCGCTGGATTATCGATTCGACTGGACGAGTCGAATTGCCCGCACGATGACCCTTCGTGGCCCTTTGAAAGAAATTCACGATCATGTTCATCCGCGACTAGAACGCAGTCGATTGGGCTGGATGGTTTGGATAGCGGTCGCGACGATTGCTGCGATGAGTCAAATACCGGCAGACGCTGTTGTGTCGGGTGGTCGAGGATTGAGCGATTGGGCGCTCAAGCCACTTTGGCCGATTTCGGATTGGAAATTTGTTTACAGTTTGGTTCCTTAGGGCAACATCGGCGTGACGGTAATCTTTGCGGTTGGGATGTTAGCTCAGGTAAAGTACCGAGGCAAAGAACAACGTCTCGCCCAACTTGTTTTAATTGCCGTAGTTGCGTACCTCGCGGCGTGGGGCGCGTGGATGCATTGAGCAACTTGAAAAATTGGCTTCGGAGTAGAATGGCGAAAGAGGCTTTTAAATGAAAGTTTTTAGGTTATGAATCCGTGTGTTCGCGCCTGACTTGTTCTAAAATGACCAGTGCATTCGGTCACCCGCCTATATAGAATGATTTGCCAAGTCCGCTGATCTTTTGCATTCGCTACGACGACTAACCAGTTTTTTCTTCTTGCTGCTCGGAATTTTTCTATGAACTTAAAGATTTACATCATCTTGTTCGTTGTAGCTTTTCAGGCGTCGTTGGGTCGCACTCGCGGGCAAGATTTTTCTGTCGTTGACGATTCATCTAAATGGCAAAAACATGTCGTGTTCGAAGGCGTTTCAACGCTCACTGCGGTCGCGGCTGATTTTAGCGGGGATGGTCGGATCGACATCATCGCCAACGGTGGACAGAAAACCAGATTGTTTGTCGGGCCGGATTGGCGACAAATAATTATCGATGAAAACCCCAAGCACGATTTTATTCATAGTGAAGTGATTGACGTGGATGGCGACGGCGATATGGACTACGTCGGGGCGCGCTACGATCCCGGCTTGATCGTGTGGTTCGAACAGCCCGCCAAGCCGCTTGAGATGCCATGGACCATGCGATTGGTCGACGATCAAGTCCACGGGATACACGGCCTCATTCGCGGCGATGTGGATGGCGATGGAAAGCTCGATTTGCTCGCGACCAGTGCTCAGCCGAAACCGCCATTTCCGAATTCCCTTGCTTGGTTTCGAATCCCCAAAGAACCAAAGAGTGCAGCGCGATGGGACAAGTTTGTGTTTGCCAAAGAGGACGCGCCGGGCTTGACCCATTATCTCGGAGTTGGTGATGTCAATGGCGATGGCAGAATGGATGCTGCAACTGGCGCCAAAGGCGGTCCGCAAGATAAATCTGGGTTAGGAGAATGGTTTGCTTGGTGGCAAGCTCCCACCGATCCTCGCATGCCATGGACCAAACGATTAATTGCCGATCACCAAGTTGGTGCAACCAATATCCATCCAGCAGACGTGAATCGCGATGGTCAAATGGACTTTGTTGCAGCTCGGGGCCATGGCAATGGCGTCGTCTGGTTTGAAGGACCGAATTGGAAGGAGCACGTCATTCATCCCACCCTCAAGGAACCGCATGCTTTGGTTGTGGTCGATATGGATGGCGATGGCGATTTAGATGCTGCGACATGTGCTTATGGCGACCAAATTGCCGCTTGGTTTGAAAACGATGGTCATGGTGTCTTTGTCACGCACATCGTCGGGCATCGTCAAGAATCCTACGATATTCGGGCGATGGATATGGACGGAGACAATGACCTCGATTTGTTAATTGCAGGTCGAGCCAGCAATAACGTCGTCTGGTATGCCAATCCTGCCAACACCGCAGCGAAATAGTTTCGTCCGTTGAGTTGCAAAAGCGTCGTTAACGCTTCTTTCGCGGAGCGAATGCCAACGCTCGGTATATTCTTCCATGCAATGCAAATTGGCCGAAACGCGTGGTCGAAATATCGTTCTTAAGTTCGACTGGCACAGCAGTTCAAAAAGCAATTCAACTCCCTGGCAGGTTTTCTTGGAATAGAACGATGATGGCGAAGGTCTCATTGGATGCCATGATTGTTCTTCATCGCATTCCAATAGGCAGCAAGTCATGAACTCTTTTTTTAGACGGCATCTTCGTTTGTTCCAATTTCCCGCAGTTGGCGGAGCGATTTTCGCGTTCTTGATCGTCCTTGGTGGTTGCGACGGGGATGGGAAAAATCTGAGTTCGAGGCCTTCGACGAATTCGACGCGATCACCAGGAGTTCGTCGATGGGCATCGCCTAAAAATGGCGACTACCAAAAAATGATGCATGAAGCTCAGCCACAGCAATTGTCGATGAGCAGCGATACAAGCGACTTTGAGCCATCACCGCTATTTCAGACCGAAGCTTACGACGCGACGGTAGAAAACGATTTTGTCGCAGCGCTGAGTAATCCGCTATCGACATTTTCGATTGATGTGGATACGGCGTCGTATTCCAATGTTCGCAGGATGATCCATCAGGGCCAAGTGCCGCCGAGCGGTGCAGTGCGGATCG
Source organism: Pirellulaceae bacterium (assembly GCA_031374825.1). Taxonomy (GTDB): domain Bacteria; phylum Planctomycetota; class Planctomycetia; order Pirellulales; family Pirellulaceae; genus JANMGV01. The sequence continues at coordinate 20,572 of JANMGV010000001.1, read as the reverse complement.
AAGAGTTCGTCAATTATTTTCGCTACGATTATCCCGAACCTGAAGGAAAACATCCTTTTTCCGTTACAACCGAAGTGGCCCAGTGCCCTTGGAACGAAGATCATCAACTGGTGCGAATTGGATTGAAAGCCAAATCGCTAAAAGATACAAAACGACCGCAATGCAATTTAGTATTCTTGATCGATGTCTCAGGCTCGATGCAAAGCGAGAATAAATTACCGCTGGTCAAAGCAGCATTGCAATCCTTGGTGGAGCGTTTGAAAAAAGAGGATCGGATTGCGATCGTTATCTACGCAGGTGGCTCGGGGATGGCATTGGATTCCACTCCCGTCAAAAATTCTAGCAAGATACGTTCTGCGATAGAAAAAATGCAAGCGAGCGGTTCCACCAATGGAGGAGCGGGAATACAGCTTGCTTATGAAATTGCGCAATCGAACTTCGTCGAGCGGGGCGTGAATCGAGTGATCTTGTGTACCGATGGCGATTTTAACGTCGGTACCACGAGCCAAAGTGCGCTGGTGGATTTGATCACAAAAAAACGAGCGAGCCAAGTTTATCTTACCGTTCTGGGATTTGGCGACGGTAACTTGAATGATTCTTTGATGGAAAAGCTGGCCGATAAGGGCAACGGGAATTACGCGTATGTCGATGGCTTGTCCGAAGCCCGAAAAGTTCTGACTGAGCAAGCGAGTAGTACGTTGGTAACGGTAGCCAAGGACGTCAAGATTCAAGTCGACTTCAATCCCCGCCATGTGCGATCTTATCGATTGATAGGATACGAAAATCGTTCGCTTGCCGATCAAGATTTTCGTGATGATACGAAGGATGCGGGAGAAATTGGGGCAGGGCACGCGGTAACCGCCTTCTACGAAATTGTTCCTTCGGAATACGACGCGGATATTAGGGAAGATCGTGGCTCGGAGTTTGTGAAAGCTTCGATCAAGTCGGAGTCGGATTCGAAGACCTTGCTCACGGTGAATTTGCGATACCTGCAACCTGATGACGATTCTGCGTCCGAATTCCAAGTTCGTGTGGATGCTCGGAAGCGTCTCAGCGATCCATCGTCCGATCTTGCGTTTGCTACATCCGTTATCGGTTACGGTATGTTGTTGAGGCAGAGCAAATTCACGGGCAGCATGAATTGGAATTGGGTTGTCGAGACAGCCGAAGAAAACATCGGCCGTGACCCGCAGGGACTCCGCGAAGAATTTGTTGAGTTGTGCAAACAAGCCGCCGCAATTACCCCAGCTCAACAGTAATCCAGACTGCGGTGACCCCGACTGCAGTGACTCCGAAGCAGACCAAAACTCGAACGGCCCTCACTTGGCCGATTTCAAGCCGTGTAAGTTTCGGCAAATACCGCAACCTCCGTCATCGCTTGATGGCGTTTTCTCGTTTCCAGACGCAGTTGCGATCCATTTATAGCATCGAACAGGCTAATAATGCGATGCTTGTCTTAAAAGGACTTGTTAGTCTTAAACACCGTTTCAACACTTTATCCGTTGTTGATACTTGAAAGCCCCTATTTGCATCAAGTGATTTAGTATGCTTTAGGATAGTGTCGGCGTAAGAGCCACAAATGGGACGGCGGGACCGGGTTTGGAAATAGCATAACTCTCAGCAAATAGGCCCAACCTTCTGATGCGAGCGGACTTAGTCAAGCAAATCCTAATCACGATAGTTCTCGCGGCGGCATATTTCTTGTTGGGCCGATTTGGTTTGATGATGCCCGCGTTTGGAAGCAGCATCACGTTGCTTTGGTTCCCGACAGGAATAGCAGTCGCCGTATTATTCCGTTGGGGATGGGTGCATTGGCCAGGCGTATTGGTCGGTGCCTTTGCAGTAAACGCAAGCGTTGGAACCGATTGGCTAGCCTGTTCGGCGATAGCTGTAGGCAACACGGCAGGACCGATCTTGACCATATGGTTGCTCAAGCGATTGCGATTTGATTCGCACTTTGATCAACAGCGAGAAATTCTCATTCTGTCAGGTGCTGCTGGGCTTGGAATGCTCGTTTCCGCTTCGAATGGTCTACTGGCGTTAACGCTGGATGGTGTAATCCGGGAATCGCACTCGATGGCTTGGTTCCTGTGGTGGGCAGGGGACACCATGGGGGTCATTTCTGTCTCGCCTTTGATCATGACCTGCAATCGAGCGAAGCTGTTAGAAATAAAGGGACGCGGCAGTGAGTTTGTTATTTGGCTATTAAGTTGTGCCGCAACGGCCAGCACCATTTTTATTGTTAACTCAGCGCAGGATGGCCCAGGTTACTCGCTCGCCTATATTCCTTTGCCTCATCTCGCTTGGGCTGCTCTACGATTTGGTTCTGCAGGGACATCGTTGGCCATCATATTCCTTTCGACGATCGCGACGATCGGTACGGCGAATGGGAAAGGGCCTTTCGCGGTTGAACCTCCCGAGATGAGTGCGCTGATTCTGTGGGCCTACATGGTAACGTGCACAGTATTAGGCTGGCTCATCAGTTCCGTCCATTCATCGCGATTGCAAGCGATGGAGATGCAGCGTTTGCTTGAGAACGCACTACACGAAGTTTCATTAGGCGTATTGTTAGCTGGGCTGGACCGAAAAATTACATTTTCGAACGATGGATTCACGCGCCTGTCGGGTTATTCTCCAGAAGATATCATCGGGAAAAGTTGCAGTATTCTCCAAGGACCTAAAACAGATCCCGCTACCATTAAAAAGCTTAAAGAGGCCTTTCGAGGAGATGGCTTTTTTGAAGGCGATATTCTGAACTATCGCAAGTCCGGTGAACCTTTTTGGAACGCGCTTTTGATCTCACCCGTCCGCAATGAGCGAGGAGAGAAGACTGGATTTCTCGGCGTTCAACGCGATGTGACCGAACGCCACCAAGCGGAGCTTGCTCTATTCCAAAGCCGGGAACACCTGCGTTCGATTATTGAGTTGGAACCCGAGTGCGTGAGCATCCTCTCCACCGATGGTGTCATCCAGCAGATGAATCCTGCGGGTCTGGCGATGTTGGAGGCAGCTTCGCTCGACGAAGTCCAAGGCATCAATTTTGCCGAGCGTGTCGAGCCCGAAGAACGAATCGGCTTTGATTCGACAATGCAGAGCGTAGTTCAAGGTAAATCGGGACGGTATGAATTTGGGATGCGTAGTTTCCAAGGTTTAAAACGGCGCGTCGAAATGCATGCGGTTCCCTATCGCGATGAGCTAGGGAATATCATCGGTGCTTTGGGCATTACGCGAGATATTGCCGATCAGCAGCTTGCTCAAACGCTTCTCAAGACGAGCGAAGAACGATTGCGATTGGCGCTTTTTGCTGCCAACCAAGGCCTGTACGACATCGACTTGTTAAGCGGTAATTTCGTGGTGAGTCCTGAGTATGCATCGGTTTTCGGATATCTGGCAGCGGACTTTCGAGAAAATATGCAATCGTTAGCATCGAGAATCCATCCGAAGGATCGCGACGCTGTGGAGCAGGCGTTCCGAGACTGTCTGTCGGGTCGCGAAAAGGACTTTCGAGTTGAGTGCCAATCCCAAGCGAGTGATGGTCAGTGGCGATGGATTTTATCTTTGGGTCGCATTGTTGAGTCTACACCAGATGGCCGTCCTCGCCGCATGCTCGGAATTGTCTCCGACATTACTAAGCAAAAGAAACTTGAGATAGAGACCTTAGCTAGTCGCGAGCGTTTTCAAGCGATCGTGGAGCGATCGTATGACTTGACGTTAATCATTGACACTCAAGGCATTATTCGATTCGTTAATGCATCTGCTTTAAGCGTATTAGGTTACACACCGGATGAGATGATTGGCAAAAATAATCTCGAATTTATCCATCCGAATTGGCTGAATGAAGCGAAGAACAGTCTCGCGGAACTGATAAGTAAACCTGGCAGTGTTGAGAAAGTTGAGATTGTCATTCGACATAAGACCGAGGGGTGGCGAACCCTCGAAGCAACGGCTACCCATCTCCCGCATATTCCTTCAATCGAAGGAAGCGTAATCAATTGTCGAGATATAACCGAACGAAAGCTGACGGAGGAACAGAATGCAGGAGAACGTACCGTTCTGGAGATGTTGGCTGTAGGTGCGTCGCTGCGAGATGTTCTGGCACGAATTGCAGAAAACTATGTGAATCTGCATGAAGGTTTACTTTGTTCCATTTTGTTATTGGAACAAGACTCCCAGTCACTTCGTCATTTTGCGAGTGCCGGTTTGCCAGAGGACTATTGCAAAGCCATCGATGGCATTCGGATTGGACCTAAAGTTGGATGTTGCGGCACTGCAGCGTTTACGCGCGAACTTACGGCTAGCAGCGATATTGCGACCGATCCATTGTGGGAAGACTACCGTGATTTGGCGCTGGCTCACGGTTTGCAAGCTTGTTGGTCCATCCCCTTAATTTCGTCCAATGAACAAGTGTTAGGCGTAATTGCAGTTTACCATCGCAAACCTCATGTTGCGGCTGTCAATGAGATTATCGGTCTCGAACGCGGTGCCTATTTTTCGAGAATCGCGATCGAGCGATATCAATTATCGAGGTCGTTGCTTGAAAGCCAAATTCGCTTAGAAACTCTTGTCAGCAATTTGCCCGGGATGGCGTACCGATGCCAAGTCGACCACCAATGGACGATGACCTACGTCAGCGATGGATGCGAAGCGATCACTAGTTATCGACGCGATGAACTGGAAAATAATCGTTCAGTTGCCTACGGCGACTTGGTGCATCCAGAGGATCGCGATTGGTTGTGGGAAAAATGTTCGGCGTCGCTCGCGGCGCGCGTTCCTTGCCAAAATGAATATCGGATCATCGACCGACACGGTAACGATCGATGGGTTTGCGAGCGCGCTTCAGGCGTCTACGACTCCGAAGGCAAGGTTATCTGTGTCGATGGGTTTGTGCAGGATATTACCGAACAACGTAGAGCGAAACTGGAACGAGAAGAGTTCGATCGCAAAATGCTCGAAACGCAAAAGCTCGAAAGTTTAGGGGTCTTAGCAGGAGGCATTGCGCACGATTTTAATAACATCCTGACAACGATTCTTGGAAATGCGTACTTGATCGGGATGAATTTGCCGCCAAGCTCGAAAGCGCAAGAGTACTTGGCGTACGTCAACCAAGCTGCCATGAGGGCGGCTGGATTGTGCAAGCAAATGTTGGCGTATTCAGGTCGAGGGCGTTTGGTTGTCGAATCCTATGATATCGGAAAACTCATTCGCGAAACCGCTGATCTGCTGAAGGTCTCTATTAGTAAAAAAGTAGAGTTGTGCATCGAATTGGCGAAACGATTGCCCTCGATCGAAATGGACGTCACGCAAATACAACAAGTGATTATGAATTTGGTCATCAACGCTTCCGAAGCCATCGGCGAGAATAATGGTTTCGTCGACGTTACGACCCACCAAGTCGACTTGTCGGATGAGGACGTTGGACGACTGCGACTGGAATCGTGGATCGGCGCAGGCCACTACGTTGTCGTTCGCGTGACCGACACGGGATGTGGAATGAGTGACGATATGAAAGCGAGGATATTCGACCCATTCTTCACAACCAAATTCGCTGGCCGTGGTCTGGGTCTAGCCGCAGTACTCGGAATCATGCGAGGCCATCGCGGTGCAATCCAAGTCGAGTCGCAGCTCAACCAGGGTACGACATTCATACTGTACTTTCCTGCTCAAACTGGGATCGGAGCACCGGAGGGTTCAGAGCGAGATACTGTCGCCCATCCCCAGGCCGAAGGCGCGGTTTTGATTGTGGACGACGAAGAGCAAATTCGGCAATCGATGGCAGCTTTGATCAGTACTTTGGGATACCAACCCATCGTCGCTTCGGGGGGTGGAGATGCGATTGAAATCTTTCGTGCAGATCCCCATAAATTCGTTGCAGTGCTTCTCGATTTGACGATGCCGAGCGTTGATGGTGAACAGACATTTGATGAGCTACGGAATCTTCGGAATGATGTGCCGGTTATTTTGATGAGTGGGTTCAGCCAAGTCGAATCCCTTAGCCGATTTTCAGGAAAAGGACTAACGGGCTTTCTCGAAAAACCATTCCCGTTGGCAGAACTAAGAAAAGCCCTCTCATCGGCGATCCAGCAAAGCGAATAAGCTCCACCCAAGTTCGCATTGAGAAAATCACACGAGCAGAACATATGGACAGAGTACTGCACCGACGAAAGCGCGTTTAGGTCGACTCCTGGCATTAATACATGATGCCATTAGCGACGACTTCGATGCGAAGCTGTTCGGATTCACGACCTAAATTCTTACTCAGTTGTTCATTATCACTGCACGAACGACTTGATGAGGATAAGGCACCAGAGCAAGCTGAGTACAATGACCCCCGCGCCCGCCATGCGAACCCAGAAGCGCGTAAAAGGCTGATGCCAAACGGCTTCACGCGACGCATGAGTTGCAGCGAATAAGAAACGCTGTCGATGCTCGGGGTCTTCGAATAATGCGGCCTGCGATGCCTCGATCATTCCATATTGAATGGAAAAATCGAGTGCCCCGTAAAGCATATGCCGACGACCTACTGGATCGACGCCAATCGCTTCGAAATACCAAAGTTGTCGCCCGTAACAAAGGTCCAATTCTTCCCTGTAGTGCACGCATCGAAGATTTTCAATTTTCGAATGCTCAGGGCAGAATTCCCTTCGAAGTAGGCTTTTCCTAGCATGATCACTCACAGCTTGCCATATTTGCCGTGGGAAACTTAAATGGCTTGCTTCGGAAGTCATCCATGGACTCCTTTTTAACCCGTAGTGAAAGATTCACCACCCAAAACCGTACCCTTGTGACACCTCTACATCCATTGTAGAGCGGAGTGTCAAGCGCAGTCATTACCAGTTTTGGCTTTATCTTCAGTATCTGAAGAATAAACCAAAAATTTTATCGTCAAAGTTTGCGGGTCTTTACTTCACTATCGGTTGAGTAAACTATTTGGCTTAAGCCGGAAAACACGAATTGAGATAAGCGAATGAACAGTTTGATCGCAACTCGTATCTAAAACGCTCTCACGAATGGTTTTTCTGGCGGATTCGCGTCACATTTAGTTATTTCAAGGGGTCGGTAATCGCCGCGGAGTAGGCCAACGAGTCCGCAGCAATGAATCCGCTGAATCAATCCCATTGTCTATGCGACCTCCTAGGTGGGCTCCGCGAGTTACAATCGGGTCATGAGGAGCGATGCGGGACAACGAGTGGGAAACGCGCTGGAGAAAGGGAGCTCATGATTGAACGCAAATCGCTGAAATGGCCAATTACTTTGGCCGTCGTCATGCTGGTGTGTTTGGTCAGCTTGACGGTTGGCTGGGTGCTCCTTAACGTAGCTGGTGCCAAAGACAGTAGCTCGTCCTATGTCTACTGGATTATTCTCAGTATCGGCACGATTATGTTCGCTTGCGTGGTGCTCGGTGTAGTCGCGTATCTGCTTCTGAGCATTCAGCAAATCAACCTTAATCGCCGACAAAGTAACTTCATTGATAGCGTCACGCACGAACTAAAAAGTCCCATCGCCTCCCTCAAGCTTTACCTTCAGACATTGGGCCGAAGAAACATTGGCGAAGAGCAACGCCAAGACTTTTACCGTTCCATGTTGATGGATGTCGATCGTTTGGATCAGCTCATTAACCACCTGCTCGACGTCGCACGGCTGGACCATCAAAAATCAAAGAGCTCAAACGAAGAGACCGGAGCGATACGATTGGATACGTTGCTAATCGGCTTGGCGGATCTAACCCGGCAACGGTACGGGCTCGCGGCGGACGCAATCAAGCTTGAGCTAGAGCCTATTCAGTTCCAGGGGCGAGAACTGGATCTTAATATCCTTTTTCGCAATCTCATCGATAACGCGGCAAAATACGCTTCGGATCCTCCGGAGGTAAGCATTGTCCTCGAGATGGCTGGCAAGCCCGGTTGGCTTCGCGTCACAATTAGCGATAACGGTCCTGGAATCCCACGCAAAATGCGGAGGCGAGTCTTCGGGCGATTCGTGCGACTGGGCAACGAGCTGGAACGGACGAAGACCGGGACCGGCCTCGGGCTGTTCTTGGTTCGTTCGGTTGTTCGACAGTTAAAAGGCCGAATCACGCTTGACGATCGGCCGAAAGGCAAAGGGACGCGATTCGACGTGTGGTTACCGAATGCCGAACGAATCGAAACGACCGCTCAGGTCGCCCAGCCCACTTCAGCCGATCCCGTATTACAATCGCAAACACAACCAATGTCGCAAACACCAGTCTCCCAAACCTAGTCAAACACTGCCCAACCGATGAACAGTCGAAATCATATCGTCGTCGTCGAGGATGAAAAACATCTCGGCATCGGCATCAAATACAACTTGGAAGCCGAGGGATATCGTGTCACTTTGATCGACGAGGGGCCGACTGCCGTGCGAATGGTCAAGAGCGATCCTGACATGTTTGATCTGATGATCCTCGATCTAATGCTGCCCGGTATGAGTGGCTATGCGGTTTGCGAGACGCTGCGCGAGATGGGCGTGAAAATGCCAATCCTGATTTTGAGCGCCCGCAACCTAGCCGAGGATCGCGCCCGTGGATTCGACGTGGGTGCTAATCAGTATTTGTCCAAGCCATTCGACTTGGACGAATTGCTAAGCCGCGTCAAAAATTTGCTTCGCCTCAATGGCTTGTCTCAAGTGCAGCCGATCAAGCGAATTGTCAAAAAGGTTTCCGAAGTGAGCTTTGGGCAAGCGGTCGTTGATTTCGAATCGCACGAAGTCCATGTCGCGGGACGGCCTATTCGTCTGACACAAAAAGAACTTCGTTTGCTGCGTTACTTCGTAGAAAATGAAGGTCGCGTGATCAGCCGTCAAGAATTGCTCAGCGAAGTCTGGGACATGCCCGGAGATATGCAGACTCGTTCGGTGGATCAATTCGTTATGCGACTTAGGAAAATGTTCGAGAAAAACCCAACGGACCCGCAATATTTCCTGACCTTCCGCGATGCTGGATATCGATTCATTTCGACCCCGCAATCGAGCGATGTTGCCGAAATGCCCGCAATGCAAGAAGGCAACGAAAGCAGTAACCCTGCCACCGATAACGATTAATGCTTCCAGTCGGGCGTTTGCTCTAACAAGGCCCGCAACTGGCTTCGAGCGCGATTCAAACGTGACCGTACGGTCCCGATCGAAATCTGCAAAACCTCGGCAATTTCCTCGTACGCCATCTCTTGCATTTCACGCAAGACGAGGATGACGCGATGGTCATCGGAAAGTTGCTGCATGGTCTCTTGAACCAAACGAACATTTTCATTTCGAACCATATCCGAGTCCGGCGCATCGCCATCGTCAATAGGTTCGTTTCCCGTGGTCTCGCGAGTATGGTCTAGCGAAACCTGCCCGCGGTTCCGTCGTCTTCGAGACAACGCGTTGTTGAACGCGATCCGGTACAGCCAGGTGAAGAACCGGGACTGCATCTGAAATGTGTCGAGTTTTATGTAAGCCTGGATGAACGACTCCTGGACCACATCCTCGGCCTCTTCGGCACTACCGACGACGCTGATCATGGCCGTGTACAACCGGTCCTGATAACGGCTAACCAACTGGCCAAATGCCGAACTGTTCCCGGCGAGGGAAAGTCGAATCAGATCCTGTTCGTCGTTAACGGTTGACAAAAGCTTATCCCAAGGAGACGCAGGAATCGAACATTGGTAGCACAGTGTGGACATCAATTCGACGAAGGAATCGAGTCACCAGCAAATCTTACGCCCCATGAGGGACAAGGTACGGCTTAAAATCTCAAGTCGGGCCAGATTTGCTGATTTACGATCCCGTTTATCGTGTTCCTATTCGAGGAGGTTGTCAAACGGATCATCCATGCAACCACAGCTCAAAAGCAACAGTTCTACGGACTTTACCGAACAGTGAAGCCGTAACGGGTTGCGTGAATTCGCCAGATGGTTTGGATAGCAAAACCCTAGGTTGCTATAAGCAAGCGTGCGTGATCTGACGGGTCTTTTTTCTGACCAAATTAAATCCCCGCCAATTCCGTGGAACTTTGAACGCGGCGAATCGCGATCATAAAGGCAGCCGTTCTCAAAGAAACGTTGTGCGATTGGGCTTCTTGCCACACGTTTTCAAAGGCCTCCGTCAACGTATGTTCGAGTTCTTGCCGGACACGATCCAAGCTCCATCGATAATGTTGCCTATTCTGCACCCACTCGAAATAGCTGACCGTCACGCCACCTGCGTTAGCCAGAATATCTGGCAAAATGGTTACATTCCGTTCGTAAAGCTTCTGATCGGCCTCTGGCGAAATAGGCGCATTGGCTCCCTCAATAATCATTTTGGCTTTCACGGAATCGACATTTTCTGCGGTAATGACATTGCCCAGTGCGGCCGGAATCAGCATGTCGACGTCGAGGCTTAACAAATCATCTGGGGGCAACAGTTGGGCGCCGGTAAAGCCCTTTAACTGCCCCTGGTTCTGAAGCGAGTATCGCAGCATGTCTGCAATGTTTAGACCGTTCGGATCGTAATAGGTCCCACTCAAATCGCCGATCGCCACGATAGGAAAAGACGCTTCGCTCAAGAATTTTGCCCCATGGGAACCCACGTTACCAAACCCTTGAATCGCCACTCGACAGGCTTCGGGTCGGCGCCCCAAACGCTTGAGCAGCTTAATGGCCATAATTCCGACACCTCGGCCCGTTGCTTCCTCGCGGCCCTTGGCACCGTATTCTTCAACCGGTTTTCCTGTTATTACCGCAGGATTAAATCCGTGGTACTTTTCCCATTGGTTGCGAAACCACGCCATGACTTCGTGATTGGTCCCCATGTCCGGAGCGGGAATGTCCGTATCGGGACCAATAATGTCGTGGATCACGTCCACAAAAGCACGCGTGAGACGTTCAAGCTCTTTCCGGCTGATTTTCCGGGGATCAACAGAAACTCCGCCCTTGGCGCCACCGTAGGGCAAATTGACGACAGCCGTTTTCCAAGTCATCAAAGCCGCTAAACCGCGTACTTCGTCGAGATCCACTGCGGGGTGATACCGCAATCCACCCTTCATCGGACCACGGCTATTGTCGTGCTGGACGCGATAGCCGATAAATGTTTCCACTCGCCCGTCATCCATTTCACAAGCGACTTGTACCGTCACCTCGCGCTTGGGGGTAATGAGCAGTCGGCGCATCCATTGGGGAGTTTTTAGCTGATCGGCAGCTTTTTGAAAGTAAATGTCCGTCGCTTCAAACGCTTTCATCGAATTGCACCTCAAGACGAATTTGAAAAGACATCGACCGCTATCCCAAAAACTTCTCGTACCAACCTTGGTTTGACCTTGTTTTTGGGTTGTTTGCGTCGCCGCTCCAAAGCAAAATAGAAAGTAGCTTCTACGGGATGCGTTAACCTGGACCGATAAAATGTCGTCGCACGATGCGCGTCACGTAAACTTAAATTGTCAACAAAAAATATGTTTTCGCCTAGACCGGTAGGGTGTTTACGATGCTCTTAACACGACCCGTTCGGCTCGGATTTTCACTAAGATAGCTCGAACAGAGACATAGGAATTTAACCGAACGAGCCAGCATTGGCCAAGTTCCCTGCCGATTCCCTCACTTATTGGACGAGCTCGCACCTTTTCGATTGCCCAATCAATGACAATTTCCCCAACTGAATTTTGGAAGCGAATTGCGGAGTACCATCTGGCGACTTCACAAGATTGTCGAATGTGGGCAGCCGAAATTGCTGAAGTTGCCGGCCCCCAAGCGATCGGCGATGTCGACAAAATCGTCGAGTGCTTGATGCGAACAGGGAAACTGACGGCTTTTCAAGCCAACGCTTTGACGCTCGACATACCCGAAAGATTGTCGATTGGTCCCTACATTATCCAAGAACCCATCGATCAACATCCATTCCAATCTTGGAAAGTTGCCAACAACTCGCTCGCCAAGCAAACGGCTTGGCTATTTATCGTGGACGAATCGGTCCTGTCGGACCCGCTGTGGAGTAGTCACCCACCCAGCATCGCCTTATGCCGAAAGCATGCCCGCCTCCACGCCACAGGATTGCAGTCCATCGCCGAGCCAGTCGCATTCGGCAACACCATTGTCCTAGCAACGCCCGTGCTAACCGGTGCCAGCTTAGCAGAATCCATGCATTCGGATTCCATGCCATGGGCCCAATCGATTGCGATCATTCAGTCTGTCAGTCGCGCACTGCAATCCATGCACGCCGCAACCCTCACGCACGGATCGCTTCACCTGGATCGGGTATGGCAAACCGATCAAGGAGAAATACTACTGTTGCGAGATCCGCTGTTCCCGCCTCAATCGCCATTGATCGAAACGAGAATCGGATGTTTGGATTCCGGAGAAAATACGTCCTGCTACGCCGCGCCCGAGTTCCTCGTTCCAGGCCAGAACCCTACGGTCCAAACAGACTTGTATGCGTTTGGATGTCTGTGGTACGAACTTTTGACAGGCAACGCCCCGTTTGCCGATCTTCCCGCGTCGGGACGAACCGAAGCCCACACATCACGGCCGGTCCTGTTGCCGATGAACATCCAATTTCCCAAACCGCTGCAGCAATGCTTGATGCATTTGCTTGCCAAAAATCCCCGAGCCCGCTTCGCAACCGTCAAACTGTTTGACGCAGCGCTAATGCAAGCTTTGCTCGATGTGAATTTCGATCCATCTCAATCGCCAATGGCCCCACCCGTTGTTGCTCGCGAGAGCAATTCCACCAAGAAGAATGTCGAAGGGCCTCCCAGCAATTCCCCACGAGTGTCCGTTCCGCCTCCTGTTCCTGCCTCGGCAAACTCAGCTCCGGCTGCATCAAAACCGAAACCAGATGCTGTTAGCGATGCTTCGGCAATTGAACCTAGGGAACCGAAAAGAGCTGTCGAGCCAATCAAGGCGATCGTTCCAACTAGGGTTGCAGAACCGACTAAGGCGATAGTTCCGACGAACATTGCCGAGCCAAAAAGAGTTATCGACAACGCATGGAATGCTGCGACCCCCGATCGAGTTGAGCCGAGTCCGGTGCCACCGAAAGCATCTTCGGTAGCAACGCCAGTTCCCGCGATGACCAATCAACCTAGTCCTTCATCTCCATCCAAATCGTCCCAACCAGATTCAAATGCTTTAAGTCCTGCCAAGCCATCCGTACCTCCGAAAATCGAACGCAAAGAAGACGCCAAGCCCCAACCAGTAAAACAATCCACCCCGCCGCCCGAAACTACTGCACCGGCATCTCCCCCGCAAACGAAAACCGAACCGACACCCACTGCTTCCGTGCCAACCGCTGCGACGAAGAAGGATTCAGTGCCAGCCAGCACAAAACCAATTGCTCCACCCAGCACAAAACCCGATTCGATAAAACCGGAAACCTCGCGGGCTACTCCCCAAAAAGAACAAACGGGCAGTACCGATGCCAAAACAGTCAATCCACCCGCGCCTCCTGTGGCGACCTTCCAACCATCCCCGGCGCAAACCGAGCAATCGATCACACCTAGCACTGCAACTGTTCCACCACAGGCATCCAAACCTGTAGTATCCGAAGCAACCCAAAGATCTTTTTCAGTTGCGGCATCGAATTCACCTAAATCTACCCTTGGCAAGAAATCGACACGAGGCAAACGGAAAGCCAAACGTCCTGTATGGTTTATCCCAGCATTATTTGGTGGTGCAACTGTTGTCCTGATCGGCTTGATAGTGGCTTTCCTGCAAAAGCCCAAGCAGCCGACGACGACGGAAACGAAGTCCAGAGAAGTTGTCACGTCGACTACCGGCGAATCCACAAATTCGATCAACGCGTCCGAAGTACCTGCTACGACGAGTAATCCGCTTGACGAACAATTTATCGCCCAAGACGACGATGGCAGTTTGCCTTGGATTCCTCCTCATGCCAGCCAACCATTTTCGGTTGACATGATTCCGCCAGGAGCTCACGGGTTTATCTTTATTCGTCCCGAAGCGTGGCTTGAGTCGCCCGAAGGTCTTGGAATTGTCGACTTACTGGAAACCGAAGTCGGTCCTCTATGGAAAGAACTACAAAGCATCGCAGGTGTTCCACCTTCGCAAATTCGATCCATAGCAATCAGCATATTCACGGGCGAGTCGGGTTGGCCTCACTATGCGTATCGGATTGATCTCAAGGAAAAAATAACCATTTCCGAATTACGTGAGCTTTGGAAAAACCCGACAGAGGAATCGCTAGATTCAAAGAATTCGATTCTCGTGTCCGGCGAACGAGCTTACTATATTCCCAAACAACCGATAGTAAACGCAACATCCATCGAGACCTTTGCGGTAGGCCCCAAAACGACCATTCGCGAATTGGCGGAACTCAAAGGAGCCATTGCACCTCAGCGGAAACAGATCGAGGAACTACTTCGATCGACGGACTCGAAATCGGATTTGACAATCGTCATCGCGCCGAATTTTCTCTTTACGGATGCAACTCAAGTCTTAGCAACCTACGCACCGACGATTGTTTCGGACTTGGAAACATTGGTTGGAACAAAAATGCGAGCGGGATTATTCACGACCACGCTCGCGCCGCAGTGGTATGTCGAATTTCGTTTGCTGGGCGAGTCCGAACAGAACGCAGGGCAACTCGTCGGGGACTTGAAGAAGAGATTTTCCGAGATGGCAGACAAAGTCGAAGCTGCGTTTGTCCAATCACCGCCTCATCCTCATTGGCGCGCCATCGCAGCACGCTTTCCGCAAATGTTACGATCCTTGCAAAAGCACCAGCGCTTTGGAGTGGAGAACGGACAAACCATTTCCAATTTTTATCTCCCGTCTTCCGCCGCTCCTAATTTGGTCTTAGCAAGCTGGATGGCAGTCCAGCAACCGATGGCAGCACCAATCAAACCTGCCACCGTCACTAACACGTCAAAGCCATTGACGCCCGAGCAAATGCTCGATCGCCCGATCACAATCGCCTTCGATCAAGAGTCCCTCGAAGTCGCTCTGCAATCTATATCGGAAGAAGCGAATCGCGACTTGCCCGGTGGTACCAAACCCCTCGTAATGGAAATTGTGAGCGCGGCTCTTGAACGCGATGGCATTACGCGGAACCAACAGATCAAGGAGTTCAAACACAAACAGCAACCACTTCGCGCAGTTTTGCTCGATCTGGTATTGCGTGCAAATCCTATTCGCACCGTCAAACTGCCAACCGAAGCGGATCAGAAACTTGTTTGGATACTAGCCGACGATCTCAAAAACGCTGGAAACAAATTGCTCCAAATCACGACGCGCCGCGCAACGACCGAAGCAAATATCACATTGCCAACGGAGTTTATTCCGAAATAAGCTAGTGAGAGATGGTGAAGGTCTCCTGTAGACTGCGCTTTAGCCTTTTGCAGAAATTCGGGACGTTTTGCCTTTCTTGACGAAGTAACCACCAATCAGGGCGATGCTGCCTAACATCAAAGAGCTGGGCTCGGGAACTGCGGAAAAACTGTTCCATCCAATGACGTCGAGAGCCATCAAGTCAAGGTTTGTAACAACATTCAGCGTTCCCGCAGGTTGCGCAGTCGGGTCCATGATTCCCAATCCCAAATTATCTCGCCAATGACTAGCTTGCCGGCCATCTCCAAAATTAATCCCTCGTGACCAACCTCCTGCAGCATTTGTCGTCAAGCTTGTTGTTCCCCCATCAAGCGAAAAATATTTTGCACGACTATCCGCAGTAAAATCGATGTCAGCGCCTGCTGCAACGCTTGACGCCGAATGTCGAGTAAAATCCAATCCTGTCACTCGGTAGCTGTTATCGTTTTGATTGGGAGCGGTATCGAGGCTATCGACGCCGCTAATAAAACCCATCGAGTGCATGATCTCGTGAATGGCGACTCCAACAAAATCTTGCTTGCCAGCATCAATACCGTTCGTGTTATCAAAGTCCCATGTAAATGCGCTGCTAAAAGTAATTTGAGCATCGGTCAATGATCCGACCGCAAATCCCAATGCTCGGGCGTTCGCCGTAGTAATGCTTACGTTAGTGGTGTTGGCGCCTGTGGCATCCAAATAGGGATTCGCAGAATTACCATTATTCGTCGTTCGGTTGGTGTAAACAGAAAACGATGAAGAATTCGGTAGTGCATTGAATAAGGTCGCATCATTCGCGCTCAGAACATCTGCGCCAACGGCGGAACGCCAATCGGAATAAGAAACCGTGCCTTGTGAAGAACCAGCTTGGCCTAAAATGCCCGAGCCCAAATTAGCAAATCCTCGTTGGATGGTGATAGTAACGTTGTCATTGAATTTCGATGAAATGTAATTAGCCGCAAGTTGAAAACCGGTATCCGCTTGCGCGTTGCCAGTGCTACCAGTAAAGGCGATAACTAAACCGGCGTAGGATTGGGAAAAGTTAGTTGCACAAATAGTAGAGATCAAGAACACGGAACGGAGGAGTCGTTTCATGCTTCACCAAAAGAAAAGAAAAAGGGAAGTTAGGCTGGCAGGATACTTCGCGCAGCATAACCAGTTAAGCAAGGTCTTGCAACAAAATTCCACACGAAAATTTCTAGAGTTGAATTGCGATTATTTTCCCTACTGGCAATTCGGCGAGGGAACAACTAGTCTTTGTCATGTACTAAGGAGTCAATTTAAATGGGATCAGCTAGCTCCATGAAACAACTCGATCAGCTTAAAAATTTGGTAATCATGGCTTCTGCCGATGGGGCATTGTCTGAACGCGAAATCGCTTTCTTGGTCGATCGATGTTCGGCTCTTGGGCTGGACGAAGCGGACTTGGAAAAATCGATCGACTTTGCATTGAGCGATCAAGCTTCCATCAAATTGCCGTCGACGAAAAAAGACCAAATCGACATGCTGAGCGATCTCATCCGCATGATGGCTGCGGATGGTAACTTGAGCGAAATTGAAAAACGGCTGTTCGCGCTTGCATCGGCGCGAATGGGAGTCGACAAAAAAGAAATCGACGGGCTCATCGATCGACTTGTCGGCAAGAAACATTGACTCGCATCAAGTTGCATCCGCAGCAGAAACGGGTTCGAGGCACTTGGCTCCCTCGTTGCGAGCGTTGTTCACATGCGAGCTGACTTCGGTTAGCGACCACCAATCATTCGGTGCGGCCCGGATCAGCGAGTTGATTTCTGCGCTGTCCTCCAGTTCAGGGGCCAGCCAACGCAACGCGTCTTGAGTATCAAAAATGACCGGCATACGATCGTGGACAGCCGAAGTGACTCGATTGGCAGGCGTCGTGATAATCGTCGTTGTCAGCAGCGTTTCTTTGGTGCTTACTTTGTGGTTGGCTTCCCATAACCCTGCCATGCAGAAAGCTTGATTGTCATGCCGATGTATCCAGAACGGCCGTTTCGTTTTCTCGGTCCTCAGCCATTCATAGTAACCGTCGGCTATGATCACACAACGTCGGTTGACTAAGGCTTTACGAAACGAAGGTTTCTCGGCTACCGTTTCTCCGCGCGCGTTGATCATGTTATTGCCAATCGCCAAATCTGCGGACCAAGGCGGAACGAGTCCCCACCGCATCATGCACGCCCGCAAGTCGGACTTGGGTTCGGGCAATGTCAATGTCAAGATCGATTGTGTGGGAGCAATGTTATAACGAGGTGGCAAATCGGGCATGTCGAGAATGGACAATCCCGGGAAAAGCTGCTGGACCCAATCGGATGCAGGTGTTTTCAACGTGAATCGTCCGCACATAATCCCGCCATCTCCACAATTCGAATTCCGTTACTAAGGTAATCCGTAGGAGTGCATCGTAGATCGTCGCATCTTGTGCGACAATGCATTTCCCAAAATAATATCGTTGATCTCGTCCAAGGAATCTGTACGTGCAGTCGATCGAGCCATCACCATTTCGCGACCGATTTTACTTTCCTCTCGCCGAGAAAAGCGGTCGTGAGAAGATTTATCTCGATGGCAACTCGCTTGGGCCGATGCTGCGTGCGATTCCTGTGCACCTGCAATCTGTGGTGCAAGATCAATGGGCCGAGCAACTAATCGGAGGCTGGAATGCAGGTTGGATGGAATTGCCAACACGCTTGGGTGACATGATCGGCCAGATCATCGGTGCTCGACAAGGAGAGACGTTGATTGCCGATTCGACCTCCGTCAACTTATATAAATTAGCCGTTGCCGCACTTGGTGAGCGAACCGACCGAAACCAAATACTGACCGACAACAGCAATTTTCCATCCGATCGTTATGTATTGGGTCATTTGAATCATTCAGCGGACCAAAGAATTGAGCTTCGGACGATTCCTTGGAGTTATGGTTCCTCGACAAGTTTTCTCGCGGCGCTAGAACAAGCCATCACGCCTCGGACCGCTTTGATTTCTCTTTCGCAGGTAGACTATCGCAGTGGCTACGCGTTCGATATCGCAGCGGTTACCGAAATAGCCCATCGATACGGCGTGAGGGTGTTATGGGACTTGAGCCATAGTGTGGGAGCGTTGCCAATCGAGCTCGCCGCATGCCAAGCTGACTTGGCCGTGGGATGTACCTATAAATTTCTAAATGGCGGTCCCGGAGCACCTGCATTCCTGTACGTTCGACAAGACTTACAAACGCTGCTTTCGAACCCCATCGCGGGTTGGTTGTCAGCAGCGAATCCGTTTGCATTTGGCGACCAGTTTGAACCCAGCAACACCATTCGTCGATTCTGGGTCGGTACACCGCCTATTCTGTCGATGGCGGCAATCGAGCCTGGATTGCGACTCACGCTCGAAGCAGGTCTCCCATGGATTCGCGAACGCTCATTGCAACTTACTAGCTATTTCATGGAGCAATCCACAAAGCGATTAGAGGCATTGGGTTACCAAGTCGTAACACCGAGTGCCCCCGAGCGACGAGGTTCTCATGTAGCTCTAGCGCACCGCGAAGCTTGGCGTATAACTCAAGCCCTCATTGACCTGTACGACATCATTCCCGACTTCAGGCCACCGAATCTTATTCGTATAGGTATCGCGCCACTCTACACAAGCGCCCAAGAACTTGATCGAACAATCGATGCATTAGAAATCATTGTTCGCACACAAGAATTCTTGAACTATTTCGAATCAAAATCGGGCGTGACGTAAACCAAGTGAAGCAAACAGACCCAGTAGACCTTGCTTGCCGAGCGAGGTTGAATAAAGTGAACTACATTTCAATTTTCTAAAGCATTTTCAAATGCCATTCATCTAGCCCACGTTCCCCAATAAGATTTCTAGGATTTTTTGTTCAGCGATCTGTGTTGGAGACTCTTCCCGAAACACCAGGAAGATTTGGGTTAAGGGTTTCCGACATCCGCGAAAGCGATGTAGTGGAAATGCCGTTACTCTGGACGTGTTGAATTACCAAAATATGTTGACACTTCTCGCTGATCGCCGGTGGGGCAACCGATTCGGCGTATGCTGACATCCAAGACCAGATTCGAGAGAAGGAGCAGCGAGTATCCGAGATCGTTGACGAGATGACTGCGGTGTCGAGCCTTTTGATCGACGAGTCGGACGTCCGCGATGCGCTGGGGCGATTCGACGAGGTTTGGACATCACTATCGCCAGCCGAGAGAGACAAAGCCATCCACCAGATCGTCGACTCAATTCAGTATGACGGTCACAGCAAAGAGTTGTTCATCTCCTACCACCCCATCGGAATCAGGACATTCAACCAGGAACAGCACAGCAAAGAAGGAGCCGCCATATGCTAACCGCCAAGCACAAACTGGAGTTCAAGACCGGCAAGCGAACCGCCAAGACGATAGTCGAAGCCGGATTTCAGGCCGAGCAGCCCGCACCAGGCCGTTTACCTCGCATCACCAAGATGATGGCCCTTGCCATCCGGCTTGATCAACTCATCAAATCCGGTCAAGTCACAGACCAAGCCGAGCTAGCAAGGGTGGGGCATGTCAGTCGTGCTAGGTTAACGCAGATCATGAATTTGCTTTACCTTGCTCCAGATATCCAAGAAGAAATCTTGTTTTTGTCTGACTCAAAGAAGCAAGTGAATCTGGAACGTCATGTTCGAATTACCGCAGGCAAATTTAGCTGGAGCGAGCAACGCCAAGATTGGCGTACAGTGGAAAGGAAATAGTTGCGAAATGTAGGGTTCCGGAGCAATTTAGTTCTGCTCACGATTAATCGGGTTGCTTTGCAATGTATTCACTACATTCCTGGCAAAAGGTTCCATCCACAAGCGGCTTAGGACGATTGTCAGTGCATCTAATGCATCTTCCAATTGACTTTGAGCGTTCGTTGTCTGTCTTTGGCGAAGTTGTGTCGCGCTCGTCATTTATTGCCATTCCCATTCCCCCCTGTTCGAAAGTTTTTGTTCTCATCAAGTTGGAATAGTACGCAACTGATGTCGAAAGGAAACCCCAGCACTAAAACAATTTGCAGTATCATTTCGTGATACTTTCTTCATTCGCATTCAAAGCGGTCGAAACAACATCGGAGCTCAACATGGGGCACGGTGGAGGACCGAAGAATGTCAAAGCAGAAGCTTTAGCTAGTGTCTGTTCGTTTTCGCCGAAGTCGTTATGCGGCAAAGTGTTGTTGCAAAACCTTCGCTTGAAGATTTCGGTATTGATTTACATCCTTCTGATATGTATGTCGGAACACTTTTCGTGTGGTTTGATCGACCTG
>JANMGV010000214.1:0-18559 GCA_031374825.1 Pirellulaceae bacterium | reverse complement strand
GGCCCGTCCGAACTGAGAGGGACGGGCCTGGAGACCCGTCCTACGTTGGGTAAGGCAATTCTTGCCGCTCGCCCTAAACGCGACCGGGGCGAATTCATCACGCCCAACCGATTCGCCATTTTTGCATCACCGTCAAGTTCGACATTTTTGTCATGTCGAAATGCAAAGGCGTAACGGTAATATGACCGGCTGACAAAGCGTTGAGGTCGGTCTCGTGCGTCGTTGGTGCTGGCGGTGGATCGCTAGTCGACCAATAGTAGTTGCGGCCTTTCGGATCTTGACGACATATGTATCGATCGCCGTAGCGTTCTGTACCCATCGGCACCCAATGCACTTGCGGGAAATGCCCCCGATCAAACGAAGCAACCGCCGCAGTTGGAATGTTGATGTTAAAAAGTTGTTTCTCGGATTCAGGATGATCGAGAATCTGGGAAATCAAGTCGACGGCCATGCGTGCCGCCGCTTTGAAATTGGCTTTGGCATCGTACTCGAGCGATACCGCAACGCTCGTCAATCGAAAAAAAGCACCTTCGATCGCAGCGGCGACAGTACCGGAGTACAGCACATTGATCCCAGCGTTCAATCCGCCATTGATTCCGCTGACCACCAAATCAACAGGCCCTCCTGCCAGCTCGGTGACTCCTAATTTGACGCAATCAGCGGGGCTGCCATCGACAGCCCAACCCCGGAATCGGTCGCCGTCAAAAGCTTTCTTGCAAGTCAAGGGAGTCAAGTAAGTAATCGCATGGCCAACGCCACTTTGCTCAGTTGCAGGTGCGACAACAACGACCTCTCCAAGCCGCTTAAGTTCCGTTTCTAGTGATTCCAAGCCGGGCGCATAAATTCCATCGTCATTAGCAAGTAAAATCCGCACTCGAGGTCTCCAGGATATTCGATCAATCGTTATGAAATACTGCGATTGGTAATTCGTCTTGAGCCGCTAGGCTTAATAGATTCGGTATAACCAATTTCCAGAATCGTTCAATGGCGGGGCGCAACGCTAGAGTATTGCATTTCGAATTTTGACTCAGGAAATTGCGAATTGTTCACTTTGAATTCGCGTGTCTAATTCTGGGGGAGATCAGCGGGTAATAGCGCTGACTTGAAGAGTAAAGTCCGAGGGACTTTGTAGAACTCCCTGCACGAAACACATACGGCGTTGGAATCGAGCGGTCGATTGAGAGAAATCCTAAATTTGCTACTCAGCCCCATCACTAAAACTTAATTGACTCTTGTTCTAAGAAACCATTTACCGTGTCAGGTTCGCTATTTTTTGCACTAGAATCCGTCGGATAGGGAGCAAATATTTCGCAAGTTTTCTTCCACCATGCCTTGGTTGTCGTCCCCATTTTTGAAATCATGCTTGGTGACTGCTTGGGTCGAATCACAGGTGCGTTAGGGTCGGGCATCCGCCATTCTTTTTCGGGAGTATTTGGCTTGGAAGTTTTTGGTGATTCCGAGGTCTTTGGCTTCGACTTAAAAGGATTCGACAACCAACTATCGCCCGCGCAAGCCGTTGATGAAGTACACGTCACCAGAAGAATCGCAACGATGACAATTACGCGATAGAACATAATTCGAATCCTCCATCAATGGGATTTTTAGAGTCTAACGGAACGATTAAAGCAGATTATCCTCGAGCGGATGGATGAAAGAGAATTCGTCAAATACGAAATGGAATTAAGGTTTCGGTTGACGCAACCAATCGTTTGCGTCCTCGTATTTTTCTTTGGGTTTGGGCTTGAACCAACCTGCTATCCAGCCGTCTGAAGTATCCTTTTGGGATGACGACGAAGATGACGTAGTGGGCTCGTCAGGATAGGGAGCGAGCAGTTCCGTCGTTTTATTCCACCAGTTCTTCGTTGCTTTGCTCATCTTGGAATAAGTGCTTGGTTTTTTCTTGGCAGTACTCGACTTCGATGTGAATGGCATTTTCATTTTCGGCATCGAGGGCAACCACGAGGATTTCGAAGTGGATGATGACGCCGCGGCTTCTTTTGATTTTGAAAACGGATTCCACGACCATCCATCTTCCGCACGCGTTCGACCGGCGTTAGCGATACTCAAAACGAATACTGTCAAAATGATCATTCGCCAAAACATATTTAGACTCCGACAATAACCAACTTTGCCATGATGTATCAAACCAATGTCCGATAGAGCCAGGCTGTAGCCGGATAGTGTCAAAATTCTGCAAAGTTGTCCAGTTCAAGTTTTTGCATTGGCTAGCAATGGCGAGTTTCGGTTGTCGCAATGGAAACGACGCATAAACAAGTATGTAAGCCGAAGGATAAATTTTCACAGAATGTGAGGGGCCCGAGCTCTTTTGGAGCGATGCGCACAGCATCCGTTCACGACCGCGCCACAAAAATCTTGAGTCGACTAGTGATAACGGAAACACCTGGCAACAGAATCGTCGTTCAGCCGACGTTGCGCAAGAATTCGACGGCCTGTGCAATTTCTTCGACTGGGTTTTTGGAGATTTCACGCTCTACGACGTAATACCCGGCGTATTGCTGTTCTGCGAGTGTTGCAATGATTTCAGGAAATTCGGCAAGCCCGCGGCCTAGCGGCACTTCGGATCCACGTCCTCGCGCAAGATCTTTTACTCCGTCCTTGGCATGGACAAGCATTATGTGGCGAGCTGCATTTTTCAAAGAGGTCACTTCAAATCCATTCACGAGCAAGTTGCCAGGATTCAATGCGATACCAGCCGAACCGTCGGGCAACGATTCGATGAAAGCGACCAGGTCAGCAAGGTCTTCTGAGCCTGTTTCGCATGCGAGGAAAGCACCCACTCGCTGGCCGTGTTGCCCAATGTCCATCAAGGCATCGCGGAGTACGGTCATTGAATCACTTGAAAGATCCGATGCGACTTGACCGATTTGATTGACCACGACCGAAGCTCCCATATCGAACGCCAACCGCATGCATTGCTTCGTCGCCGAAACGCGTCGATCTAAATCTTCTCGGCAATCGTAGCCTCGGCGGGTTCTAAATCGAATCGCCGCGACGCGCAGATTGAGATCGTCCAACATTTTTCGAATTTGTCGGATAGCGGACGCGCTCATTTCGGTCATATCGACATCCTGCCGAGCATCGATTTCGACACCCCGCACACCCAGTTTGTTAGCCATTATCAACGCATTCTTAAATGGCGTTTGAAAACTACTAAGCTGTACGCCGATCTTAATATTGCTCAAAACTTCTGTCCCTTGATAATTCTGCATTGAGGCTCAAATTTTTTTGACCCTTAGTATTCTATCTCTTCAAGCTCAATTCAGTAGGTAGGCACCTTGTTTGAGATTGCCAATTATGTTTGACTTGCAATTTTGGTGCTTTGCCAATGCTCTACCGGAATCTAGAAGATGACGTTAATTCAAGAGATCTGTGACTTTCTGGAACAACTCGCCCCGCTAGCTCTCGCCGAATCGTGGGATAACGTTGGATTGCTTTTAGGAGACTCGCATTCCGAAGTGCAGCGAATCATGACGTGCTTGACCGTTTCGCAGGCTACGGTCGACGAAGCTGTTCGGCAGAATTGTCAATTGATCGTGTCCCATCATCCTGCTCCGTTCCGACCTGTTAATCGTCTCACAACGGCAAATCCGACGGGGCGTTTGCTCTGGAAATTGGCCAAGTCAGGAATCGCAATTTATAGTTCCCATACAGCTTGGGACAATGCCTCACAAGGAATCAACCAACAAATTGCCGACTTGATCGGCCTAACGAATGTTCGCCCGTTAAAGCCCGCAACTGCACTTACTGAATTGGTGGGATTGGGGATAGGACGCTGTGGAGAATTGACTCGTACCCAGACCGCCAACAACTTGCTAGATACAATTCGAAAGAAGATACCATCCGTTCAACCCAGTATCGTCGGAAGCGCTGCTACCCAAGCAAAACGGATTGGCATCGTGTGCGGAAGCGGGGCCAGTTTACTTGACTTGGTCGAATCATGTGCGTGCGATTGCCTGATCACAGGCGAAGCCAATTATCATCAGTGCCTCGAAGCGCTCCATCGCAACGTTACTTTGATCCTCCTGGGGCATCATGGCAGCGAGCGATTTGCGATGGATGTGATGGCGGAGCATTTATCTCGCCAGTTTTCGGCCCTGACGATTTGGGCAAGCCGTGATGAATTCGATCCGACGGGCAATTCATTTTCCGCGTAAGGCATCGAGGATCGGGAGTCTGAGTGCGCGGAGAACAGCGGCGGCTCCAGCGAAAAGTCCGACAATGATGACTACCAACATCATGATCGCGGGTTGCTGAAAATCGGAAATCGATTGTCCACGAAGCCAAACCGGCAAAGCTGAAATGATCGCACAAGCGGCCCCAAGTCCAGCCCCGAGCAAGAGCAACGTGGCACTTTCCGTGAACAGCAACATGCCGATCCTGTTGCCTGGAAACCCAACCGCTCGCAACAAAGCCAATTCGCCTCGCCGTTCCATCACAGAACGAATCTGTACGACAGCCAAGCCAAACGTACCAAGCAACAACCCCAACGCCCCCAACGCCTGGAAAGCGCTCAAGTACGTGTTTTGAACCGCGAATAGCTGTTGCAGTACGTCGGCGGATTGGACGACATCGAGTCCTTCGTCACCCCATCCCGATTCGAGAATTGTCGCGATTGCTGCGGCGTCATTCGAGGCGGCTCGAATCAAGAAAAACTGAAAACCGACGACATCGGGAAATACTCTTTCAAAGTTACGTTCGCCCACCAGCAGGCTGCCTTGGAGAGTCGTATTCTGTAGCAAACCAACTGTGCGAAAGTAAACTTGCTGCCCAGAAAAATCAAACGAAAAAACTTCGCCGATTGACGCCCCGCGATGCAGGGACCACATCGCAGTATTTTGGTCGAGCACCACGGGTAACGGATCGGCCTGAGTTCCTTGAGCATTTTTTGCAAGTAACTGCCAGGGGCTTTCGGAGTCTTTGGATTTTGCTGCCCACGGAAACTGAGTTGTCACGGGCTGGTCGGCGTCTACTGTCGCAAGTGAATCGGGAACGCCCAAAACTCTTGGCTGAGTCGATTGAAATAAATTGTTGCAGCTCGCGTCGTCTCCTGCACGCAACCGAAACGGAACGATAGTTGAATCTGCAAGTTGCAATGCCTTGTTTCCAAGGATTTGTTTTTGAAATTCAGGACTGTTCAGATCGCGAACAATGGGCAACGAAGATTCGGCCATCAATTCAAAGCCGCCAGCCGATTTCAGATCCGGCTTGGCTTGAAATAAACTCATCGCCAGCACCAAGAAAGCCGCAACCGATATCAATCCCACGGCTAGCGAGCTTCTCAAAGGATTGCAACGGATGTTTCGTGATGCGAGACCGGGCAAATTTGAGATGTTCGCATTGGCATTCGAGTCACTTCCTGGAACCAATCTGAGTCTTCGATATGTTTCCAGGAGAGCAGCAGTGAGTAATAGCATGCCGCTACCAACAAATGCTCCAGCTTGAGCTTGACCTGACAAACCGTAACCAACGCCACCAATGGCGATCGCCAATAAGCCGACGACGAGCACGACCCGACCAAGCCATCCGGGTTTCCCCTGTTTCCTCATCAGTTGCGGCGTAGTCTGACCTCTCAGCAGTCGGGTCGCGGGCATACGTATCAATCGCCGGATCGAAACGACCGTGCTGAACCAAGTTACAATTACTCCGGCTAAGAATCCGATCGCGACACTCAAGGGAGTCCAGTGGAATTGTAGAAACGGAGTCGAGACAGCACCGACCCACCAAGTTTTCAATCCAAGGATCATGAGATACGCATAACCAAAACCAAGTCCAATTCCAATGGATGATCCGATTAAGGAGGTCAATGCAGCCTCACGCATCAACAACCCGTGTATCTTTTTCGGCGACCAACCCATTGCGGCCAGCAGTCCCAATTGGTCGGCTCGCTGTTCGATCCCTAGCCTAAACAGCAGTGACACAAGCAACAGCGCGGAGATGATCACGAAAAAGCTTAGCGATAGAAAGAGCATGTCAAACGGCGTAGTGCCTGACGCGGCGCGCATCTGGTTGCTGCGAAGCGGCGTCATCATAAATCCCTGTTCCGCAGTACTCTTGCGAAGTTCTTCAAGAATACGTCTCTCCAATTCCGCTTGATCCATGTTTGCACTGGGGCTAACGCGAAACGAGCTGACTTTGCCAAAACGCGAACCAAATCGTTCCTGGCTTTCAGCAAGTTTTAAAAATATCTTGGGCGTAAGACGATGCTCTTTCCAATACAGGTCATCTTCGGACGAAGGTTTTCTATCCAAGACAAATGGCAAGTCCCAGTCGCTGATGGAATCTTGATCGGTAATGCCGGGAACGACCGGTGTGAGATTGGGGTCATTGAACAAAGTTGGCGGTTTATCAAATCGAGCGAGTCTTCGTCGATCGAAACCCGAGACAGGCTTTGTGATCGGGACGATCACGGCAATTTTTGATTTAAAGGATTCTTCGATTTCCTTGCCGTTCGATGTTTCGGGCAAATAATAATGCACGAGCAACTCGTCGCCCACTTTTGCATTGAGTTCGTCGGCAAGCCATGAATTGACGATGCATTCGCCATCATTCAACTTAGGTTTGTTTTCTTGCTGGTTAAAGGGAAAGGTAGAACCAAAATCACTTCCGGTAATCGTCGAGTAGGTCACGACTTTGTTTGGGGCGTTCGTGTTCGCGGGATTCGCCAACTCAATTCCATTGGCCAAGTAAGTAAGAACCGAATCGCTTGCGTCCACAGGAATTGCGCGGCGAATAGCATCTTCCGCCGAAGGCATAAACAAGAGTTGCTCGCTCGTTACATGAAAATAGTCGTAAATCGTCGTAGGCGCTTGCTCACTCGTTTCCTTGCGTTCTGGATCGGGAAACACTCGCTGGATGCGTTCGACTTTGACTCCGAAATCTTGAAGGTCAAGTTTCATCGCTGACAATAACAAGTTGCCCTTCTCGTCCGCTTCGTCATTGCTGAAAACGGTTGGACGAATATTCTTGGAGCCAATGAAGACACAGTTGATTGAGCCTTCGCGTCGAAGAGCACGTTGAACGGTTTCCAGCGGGATAAAAATATTTCGCGACGCCCGCTGGCTACCGCGGATGTCAAAGCCACCAAGTCCTTGGTCCGATACGATGCCAACTACTTTCAGACGCGGAATTCCTTCGGTCTGATCATCGCGTTTCCCTAGCGGACTGTCGGCGGGCACTGCTTGTTCAGATGGTAATCGAAGGGTAACCTCGTCGCCGGTTTTAACGCCAAGTTCATTGGCAAGGCTCTGATTGAGGATAACTTCGTTGCCGACAGGGCGAGCCGATGGCGAAACGCCTCCGAGCGTCCAGTATTCTTCGGTCGTGGCGATTACAAGTACTGAGCCAGACCGCGAACGAGCGTCTCCTCGAGCGACTTCGACAGTTCCCCGTGGAAATACAATTGCGGGTATTGGCTGCTCAAGGTTATCGCCCAAGGTAGGCGAACTAGCCAATCGTTGCACCGTCGCTTGATGGAAAAATTTAGGGGCTAGCAGCATCCATTCGATTCGGCCAAGCCGATCCATGACCAGTCCCTTCAGGGAGCCTCGCACGCTATCGCCTACCAAGAGAGCCCCGAGGATTACGGCGGTTGCTGCCGCGACGCCAAGAGCAACGAGCAAGGTGCTTGAACGGTAAAATGCGATCGATCGTTGGGCAATTCGATTAAGCGTGAGCACGGCTATTTATCCTCAACGATTCGGCCGCGATCCAGTTTGACTTGACGCATTAATCTCGCGGCCAAATCGTGACTGTGTGTGACGACGATCAAGATGGCTTTTTCTTGTTGTTGTAGCTCGATCAGCAAATCTGCGATCTTTGTCGCATTGGCTTGATCCAAGTTGCCCGTCGGTTCGTCCGCTAGAATCAGTGAAGGGCGCATCATCAGAGCGCGTGCCACTGCGGTTCGTTCGCGTTCACCGCCGCTCAATTCGCTCGGAAGGTGACCGATTCTACCCGCCAACCCAATGCGTTCGACAAGCTGCTTGGCCCGCTCTACAGCTTCGTCTTTTGGGCGACCACGAGCCAAGGCGGGAAGTAACAAATTGTCTAAAATAGAAAGCTGCGGTAGCAAATGATGATCTTGAAAAACAAAACCAATCTTGTCATTGCGAAAGGCAGCCAAGCGTGTAGCGTCAAGCGAAAATGGATCTGTGCCATCGATGACGACATTGCCAGACGTCGGATTATCGAGCGTCCCAAGGATATGTAGCAGCGTCGATTTGCCCGAACCACTCGGCCCCATCACAGCCAAGTTTTCACCTGGTTTCAGCTCGAAGTTAATGCCATCCAAAACCGATAATTCTTCGGTCGGGGTTTGGTAGACTTTGCGAAGGTTCTGAACAACTAGATTGCTCATAGCACTAATACCTTGATTCAAAATAAATTATGCCAAGCACAACTTGTAGTGCATGATTTTGAAATGAACAAGTCCACGAAGCAGCATGTTAGAGCATTCACGATGTTTGCATGCGATGTCTTTGACGAAGATGGTCGTGCCCGACGAAAATCGTGCGAAACTACCTCCATCAAGTCGGACTCCATCAACCGGATAGTTGCGTTCTGTAAGATTCAAACAGCTCGATTGAATTGCAGCGAACTGTCGAGGCACAGCATTATCGCTTCTTGGCAGGTTTGCCACGGCCGCGCGGCGGACGTCGACCAATCGCTTTGGAGTGAGGCTCTTCCACAGACGAGACGGCTTCGCCCATGTGATCTTTCAAGAGCATGATACGATCGCGCAACTGAGCCGCTCGCTCGAACTCGAGATTCTCTGCGGCTGCGACCATCTCTTCTTCGAGACTCTTGAGATAAGTGTCGGTAACACGTTCCGAGCCCACACTGTTCTTGACCGCGCGACTTGCTTTGTTTCGTGCATCGGCAGCGGACTTAATACCCGATTGTATATTCTTTTGAATGGTCAGTGGCGTGATGCCGTGCTCGAGATTGTAGGCTTCCTGAATAGCTCGACGACGACTGGTCTCTTCGATTGCTGCTTGCATCGAAGCCGTCATTTGGTCGGCGTACAAAGTGACTTTGGCATTGACGTTTCGCGCCGCGCGTCCGATTGTCTGGATGAGCGACGTCTCGCTTCGCAGAAATCCTTCTTTGTCGGCGTCGAGAATTGCGACCAAGGAAACTTCGGGCAAATCGAGCCCTTCTCGCAATAGATTGACCCCAACCAAAGCATCGCATTTGCCCTGACGGAGATCGTGCAACAACTCAACTCTCTCGAAAGCATCTAATTCGCTATGAAGCCAACGGCATCGAACGTCATTGTCGCTCAAGAACGCAGCAAGATCTTCGGCCAAACGTTTCGTCAGCGCAGTCACTAACGTGCGTTCGCCCAGTGCGGTCCGCTCTTTGATCTGGGCGAGAAGATGTTTGACTTGACCACGTGCCGGAACGACTTCAACGACGGGGTCTAGCAATCCTGTTGGGCGAATGACTTGTTCGACAACTTCGCCGCCGGTCTTTTCTAATTCGTAATTGCTGGGAGTCGCGGACACAAAAATGACTTGGTTTATACGTTGTTCCCACTCTTCGAACTTCATGGGACGATTATCCAAAGCGCTTGGTAATCGGAAACCGTGTTCCACCAGCGTGGTTTTGCGACTGCGATCGCCCGCGTACATGGCGCGGACTTGGGGTGTCGTCACGTGCGATTCGTCAACGAGCAGCAAATAGTCCTTGGGGAAGAAATCGTAGAGCGTGTCGGGCGTTGCGCCTGGCGGTTTTCCGGACAGCAGTCGCGAGTAATTTTCAATACCCGGGCAATGGCCAACTTGTTGAAGCATTTCGATATCGAACCGCGTTCGTGCATTCAGTCGTTGTGCCTCGAGCAACTTATTTTCTTTCTTGAAATGATCTAATTGTTCTTCGAGCTCTTTTCGAATCGCTTGAATTGCTGCCCCGATTCGATCTTCCGGCGTCACAAAGTGTTTGGCCGGATAAATAAACACTTCGTTGAGTCGCGAGATGATTTCACCGGTAAGGGGATTGATGATCGATATTTGTTCGATCTCGTCGCCCCACATTTCAAAACGGTATGCGAACTCTTCGTAGCTTGGCCACAGTTCCATCGAATCGCCGCGAATTCGAAATTTGGAACGTTCAAAGGCGATATCGTTCCGCTCGTATTGAATATCAACCAATCGCAAGAGAATGTCTTCGCGATTGATCCGTTGCCCGACGCGTAAATCCACCATCATCTTGCGATAGTCTTCGGGCGAACCTAACCCGTAAATACAACTAACGCTGGCGACAATAATTACATCGCTTCGGCTAACCAAAGCACTCGTCGCAGCAAGTCGTAGGCGATCGATTTCTTCGTTGATCGATGCGTCCTTCTCGATGTAGATATCACGCTGCGGAATATACGCTTCCGGCTGATAGTAGTCGTAGTAGCTAACGAAATAGTGGACGGCATTCCTTGGAAAGAATTCTTTGAATTCCGAATAGAGCTGTGCAGCCAATGTTTTGTTGTGACTTAGTACAAGCGTTGGGCGTTGAACGGCTTGGATAACGTTTGCCATCGTAAACGTTTTACCTGAGCCCGTAACGCCCATTAGCAGTTGATGTTTACGACCTTCGTTCAGTCCGCGAACCAGGGCTTCGATTGCGGCGGGCTGATCGCCTGCGGGTTGAAACTGGCTTTCCAGTTCAAATGGTTTATGGGTTAAGTTCAAACTCATACAATTTCTACCGCGTTGTTGGCGGTTTTGCCTTTTCGTTAAAGCTGAGTGAACTCTGAAGATCCTGGGAGCGGCTTTCGCCGATACCGCGAATTTGTTTCAAATCCTCGGCGGAACGTATTGGACCATTTTCCGTCCGAAAATTTATCAAGGACTCCGCCATTGTTTTCCCGATTTTGGGTAACAATTGCAATTCTTGAAGGGGCGCTACGTTGATTTCGGATTGAAAGAGCGGAGGCGCGTCGATCGCCTTTTTACTAAACCAGTTCGAAGTCGTCTCGCGCAATAACATCGTTCCCGCTGACAAGATCAAAACCAGTGCGAAACCGTTCCATCGTCCAGTACCATGCGTTTTGGTTGAGTTGTCCGAATCCGTGGGCATAACGAAATCCAAATTGGTTTTCCCTACTTCGCTAAGAAACTTTTCCTGCATCTATTATCAAGATGTTTCCAATATTGGCAATCTACTGTCAAATGGTTGTTCAAGCGAAAAACCAACCTCACCAAGGGAAATTTATGGCCAAAATGGAAAATACCATAACGCGACGGACCATGCGAAACGGTCGATTTGATTATCCCTCGCAATTGATCGATGATGATTTACTCGAAGATTTGCGGGCTCTCGTTCGGTTGGCAATTCGCGAAGATCTGGAAGGTTCGGTTGACTTAACGACCAGCGCGCTTGTGCCTATGGGAAACGATGGTGGGGCGGCGATTATTGCACGTCCTGCTGGCGTTGCAGCCGGCCTCGATTTAATTCCAGCGATTATCGAAGAACTCGATGCTCGCATTGACTGTGAGTTCCGCGTTCATGATGGCCAGTCCTTTGCCGCTCGCGAAACTTTGGCGGTCTTGAAAGGCAATACTCGCGATCTATTGACCTGCGAGCGCACGTTTTTAAATTTTGTTTGTCGGCTTTGCGGAATTGCAACTCTGACTAGACAGTTTTGTGACCGAATTCAATCTTCGCAGGCGGCGGTTTACGATACCCGAAAAACGACACCGGGTTGGCGAAGACTTGAGAAGTATGCGACCCGTTGCGGCGGGGCAAGAAACCATCGCATCGGTTTGTATGACGCGGTCCTCATTAAAGACAATCATCTAGCGTGTCGAGCCAATGCCACAGGACACGTTCTTAACCCAGCACAAGCCGTCGAGGAAGCTCGGAGATATCTAGCGGCTGCTGGACCAGAAACGACCGCCGCGACCATCATCGAAGTCGAAGTGGACTCGCTGGCTCAGTGTGAATTGGCATTGAACGCTCGCCCCGATATCGTCCTGCTAGATAATATGAATTGCGATCAATTGAAGGCCTGTGCTGCTCTACGTGACCGACTTGCTCCCGAAGTCGAGTTAGAAGCGTCCGGTGGCGTTCGGCTCGATACAATCGGCAACATCAGTCAAACCGGCGTGGATCGCATCAGCGTTGGTGCGTTGACACACTCTGCCGTGCAGCTTGATTTGGGGCTCGACTGGATTCTGTAATTTGGATTATTGCGGTTGTAGAGCGCAAGTGCTGGTGCTATGCGTCCCTCGATGGGTGATTCGTTTCTTCGCAGTAGGTTCGCCGAGAATTCTGTCGATTCGGGCGGACCGATTGGTCTTTGGCAAGCTATTCTTTTTTGGAGACTTCTCGCTGATCGCCGGTATCGATCGTATCAAAATCGTACTCGTACTCAGTGAAACGGTACTCGTACTCGTACTCGATCGGGAGCCAGAGTCGAATACGAGTACGAGTACCGCCTGTGGCTGAGTACGAGTACGAAAATGCTGTCAATACGCGCATTTTGTCGTGCGAAACACCGGCGATCAGCGAGAAGTGTCTTTTTTTGTGGGATTATACGCCGATCGGTCAGAAGTGAGGGACGTGTTGCTGAGTGAGTCGCAAGGCGCTAGCCGCAGGTTGTGCATTCGGTCAGCACCGGCGGCTAGCGCCTTGCCGCTCACAAAACCTCAAATCTGACCGCGCGGAGTATAAGCCCACTGCACTGCGGCTGAAATTTGCCGGTCAACATATTACTGATTCGGCGATTTCTACAAGTCGAACTGCAACGGTGTGGCCATAGTTGCATTTCAAGCTGTATCGGATTGCGTCTCATTCGCGTCGACTTGCCAAGAGAGAATTTACATGCCGGGATTTGCTATTCAACCTAAAAACTCCGTGCGGCCAGTGCTGGAGCATTTATTCGATGGGCTGTCGGTAGGCATGACCTTGTGGATGGCGCAGTGGATGTTGCGCCAACCGATGCACGAAAATACGTGGGTGTCCGGATTGGTTGCGGCCATCGTCTTCTTTATTGTTGGTGAGTTGTTCGGACTATATCGCAGCTTTTCGACGCGGACTGTAAACAATGAGTTGGTAACGGTCTGCTTTGTATGGGTGGCCAGTTTGGTTGTGCTTTCTGGCATCGGTTTTGCCACGCGCGTTACGGACTCGTTTCCGCGAAGTAGTATTTTGGTCTGGTTCTTTATGGGTGGACTAAGCGTCGCGGTTGGACGCATGTTGTTACGCGTTATCTACGAGCAATTTGCGCGGCAGGGAGTTGGTGTCAGGCGTTGCGCAATCGCTGGCTTGAATCAGTTAGGCCTCCAAATTGCCGAGAATGCAGCTAGCCATCCCGAATGCGGGATGAAGGTCATCGGTTTTTTTGACGATCGAGATGATAAACGACGCAGCCAGCTTGAAAAATGTTCACCGCCGTTCTTGGGCAAAATCGACCAGCTGTTGGAAAAGGTACGTGCTGGAGAAATTGATACCGTTCTGATCACCTTGCCGATGAAGGCAGAAGCACGTATTCGTGGTCTTTTGGACCAACTGTCGGACACCACTGCAGCAGTCTACATTGTCCCGGATTTCTTTGTCTTTGAATTGCTGAATTCGCAGTGGACGAACATTGGTGGATTGCCTGTTGTCAGTATTTTCGATTCGCCTATTTATGGCGTCGATGGTTGGTCAAAACGATTGGTCGATGTCGTGTTGGCAACGATAGCGTTGATCCTTTTTGCTCCGGTCATGTTGGTCTGTGCGATGTTGGTCAAGTTCAGTTCGCCGGGACCTATTTTCTTTTTGCAAAAGCGATTTGGACTGGACGGAAAAGAAATCTTAGTTTGGAAATTCCGCTCGATGGTCACTTGCGACAATGGGCCGGTAGTCAAGCAAGCGACGCGAAACGATCCACGAATCACTGTTGTAGGCGCTGTGCTACGCAAAACATCGCTAGACGAGTTACCACAATTGTTCAACGTCCTCTTTGGCTCGATGTCCCTTGTTGGCCCCCGCCCGTTAGCCACCGCGCACAATCAGCAGTTCAGGAAACTCATTCCCGGATTCATGTTGCGCCATAAAGTCAAACCGGGAATTACAGGACTAGCTCAAGTCAATGGCAACCGGGGCGAAACCGACACACCGGAAAAAATGCGCGACCGCATCGAGCTCGATCATCGCTACATCCGCGAATGGTCAATCTGGCTGGACCTCAAGATCATGGTCCAAACATTCTTTGTCGTGCTCAAACAAGAAAACGCTTACTAGTTTTGCAAACTCGAATTGACGTTGTCCATTGCCTGTCGAATTTTCGTCCTCAATTCGGCTTCCAGCCTTTGTTTTCTTTCTCCACGAGCGCGTACCCAATGGCACTGACTTTAGAGTCTGCGTTGTAGCGTAAGGGCGCGAGCCGTACGGTTTTTGCTTTGTTTTTCAACGTCTCATCGGACGGCTCGCGCCGTTCCGCTACTAAAGTCAGTGGCATTGAGCGCGTGCCCGCGGTAACACTAGCGGCAAATGACGGAAGTCTATGCGGAGCCCACCCTCGATCGTGGTGGGTTCATACGAATCGGCTTGTCTCACGAGAAGGGCCGCAACGGTTTTGAAATATGCGTGGTGATTGCATCTGCTGTCGTTATGTACACCGGTGCACATGGAACACGCACCATGCTCACTGAACAGGTGTGATGACAGGCAATTCATAACATACGGCTTCTTCGCCGTTGCGAAGGTAGAGTCGGTTTCCGACGACCACGGGATGATTCCAGGTTTTCCCATTCATCGCTGGCATTTTGTACAATTCTCGAAGTTTTTCGGGTGACGCTTGCAACAAAACGAGGTCCCCTTTTTCACTTACAACCACGATCAAATCGGAATCGGCGAGCAATAACGCTTGTCCTTTCTCATACCGCCCGCCCTTCCATACGCGCTTGCCGTCTTTGAGATCGATGCACGCGAAAATTGCATTATCGAAGCCGTAAGCGTAGCCTTTGTGAACAACCATATCATTGAAATCTGGTTTCATATCCGTGGAAGTCCAAAGCTCTTGAGCTTCGAGTGCCCCATCTGCCTCCGCAACTTGGATTAAGCGTGTGCCGGTACCCATTCCCGTCGGGATAAGCACTTTGTCTCCATCAATGACTTGCGGTTGCAGCGAGCGGTATCCCATATGTGGCCATGAGTATTCGAGAATGACTTTGCCAGTTCTCGGTTCAAGAAAATGGGCACCCGTGTCGGAAAGTAACCCGAGATACTTCTTGCCTAGAAGATTTACGACTTGAACTGATGCATAAGAATTTTCTCCCGCAGGTGCTGACCAACGAAGCTCGCCCGTTTCCACATCAAATGCCAATATCCCTTTGTCACCTTTGCCGCCAGCATGGAGGACAACGAATCCTTCGTTAACTAAAGGTGACGCGGAATAGCCCCACATCGGCAACGCCTCACGCTGCGATGCTTTGCGAACGTCTGTCTTCCAGACCAAATCACCGTTGTCAGCTTTTATTTTCAGTAACCAGCCCTCGGCTCCGAAGGCATATATGTATCCGTCCGATATCGTCGGCGTTGCTCTTGGTCCGAGACCTCCGAGCGATTCAAAAAACCGCGACTTGATCGATTGTTCCCACACTTGCTTGCCGGACTGGGCATCATAACAAACAACGGATTCGAATTCGCCTCTCTGCTCTTGGGTAAATAGGTAGTTACCCGCAACCGCAAAGGAACTCCATGCGGGACCCACCGTTATACGCCAGATTTCTTTGGGAGGTGTGCTGGTCCAGTCCTCGGAAATCGTACAACCGTGCTGCGCTCCATCTTGATTCGGACCTCGAAAACCTGGCCATTCCACTTTCTTTAAGTCCGACAAAGCGATCGCATTAGGCTTTGCTTCGGAACTGACGAGTTTTCGCTCTTCAAGCAATTTCTCTTCGGACGTTTTGGTCCATCGCCAATCGAGTTCGAATGCGAAGTTCCCCCACACGCCATCGGTTTTTGTCAGCGTCGATATTCCGGCTGCTAGGAGAGCGAATAACAAAGCCCAAACAGTTCGCCGAACCGACAGTTGCCTTCCAAAGACGATCAATGCTAGAGCAAAGGCCGCGATCGCCATAGGAATGGTCATCACAATCATGAGAGGACCTGACATGCTCTTGTCGACAAACAACTCGACCACCGTAATGATCGCGATCAAACCTAAAATCCCAAACAAGCGTTCCATCCAGCTCGCTCGACTGAAAATGAGCCACCAACCCATCACCAGAAGGCCAATCAAGAATGGACCGAACGCGCCAGCCATCCAAATCATCGATGGTCCGTTCTCGATCATTCCGGGCACAAAGCGAGCGAGGATCATTCCCGGAATCAACAGGATAGGAATCCAAACCCTCAAAGGCTTGAGGCTGCCAGGCGCAATTGCCTCGGCTTCATTAGGTTGCGTTGCAACGTTTTCCATTCATCTTGTTCCTAATAAAATCCACAGTAAGCAGAGAGTTATTTTTCCCCTCTTACTTTTCGTTTGGTAATGGCTTTGGCAAATCATATCGCATTCACTCTAGACGAGGAAGTTGAAGAAATTATTGCAGTTTGGGGCTAGGTGATTGCAAAAAAAATGCAAGAACTAGGATCGGCAACGACACAGTCAACAGGCATTGGAGACATTTCCTAGCGAGGAAAGTATTCGATTGTCGCCGGCTTCGGATCGATAATCGCATCGGCTTCTGGCATTCCAACGGCTTGTCGTTTTTCTGCATCCCAGACGATTGGCTTCTGCATTCGCAAAGCCAATACGCCAAGCATTCCGACTTCCGTAATTCGTGCTCCAATCTCGAATGGTGAATACGATTTTGCATCGCCCGCGCAAGCTAGCACCCATTCGAACATGTGCGAATTATTGACGGCACTCCAGCGGGGCCGTTGTCCTTTAGCAGCCAGTCGCGGGTCCCATTTCAGCACTTCGGTATCAATTCGCGGCTGAGTCTTAGTAATCTTGGCAACTTCAGGTTGATTGGCATCGCTGAATTCCGTTGCGCCTTTCAAACGGACATTGCAACCGGTATTCCACAGTCCCGCCGACAATGTCCCTTCGCTGCCAACAATCAAGCAGCCTGTTGTGTCGACCGGGCCTTGGGTGATTTCGTTCGGTGGAAAATGTTTGTCGCCGGAATAAAAGTAAAGCTTGACTGGTCCTCGTTTTCCTTTCGCTGCAAAATCAAACGTGACCTTGCACCGAGTCGGAAAACTCTCGTGTCCCATGTCATCGCCGCTAGCTTCGATCCGCGTTGGGGCGTCTAAGTCGAGAGCACGGTATGCAAGTTGGAAGCCGTGACAGCAGAAGTCGGCTAATGAACCTCCGCCGAAATCGTACCAACCCCGCCATTTCCCAGGATGATAGATGTCGTTGTTGTAAGGACGTGAGGGAGCTGATCCCAACCAGAAATTCCAATCTAATCCTTCGGGGACCTGGTCGCTGGTCGCGGGCCGGTCGACACCATTTGGCCAGCTATGCGCCGGATGCCAGGCGTGAACTTCGGTAACATCACCCAATAGACCAGATTGGATTACTTCAAAGCTTCGCCGAAACCCCTCGGTCGAGCAGCCTTGGTTTCCGGTCTGCGTAGCAAGACTTGGATGGCTTGCCGCGAGCTTCTCCAATGCACGACACTCGGCAACGGAATGAGCCAGCGGTTTTTCACAGTACACATGCTTGCCTGCTTGCAAAGCTGCTTGGCAGATAGGCACATGCCAATGATCCGGAGTGCCGATGATTACCGCATCCACTCCCGATTCTTTGTCTAGTAACTCACGATAATCGTGATAAGGCTTGGCTTGTGCCAGTTCTTTAACTTGCAGTGCACTATCGAGTTGCCGTTTGTCGACATCGCATATTGCGATGATTCGCTGATCGAGTTTTGAAAGTTCCGGTACGAGGTAGCCGCGCATCTGGCCGCCCATTCCGATACAAGCAAACGACAATCGCTCGTTCGGCGACTGACCCGCTAGAATTCCCGTCGGCAGAATTGTAGGGAGACCAATGCCAACAGCAGCAGAGGCTTGAATGAACTCACGTCGTGAAAATTTGCTTGGCATGTTGTTTTCTTTGCAAGGCCACGGAAATCGAGCAGGTCAGCACGTAAGGGGCGCGAAACAGCGTTGAGTTACCGTTACACAGTAAATGAATGTACGAAAATTCTGCACGTCGAACCATCGGCTTGGGGTTACAAAACCGCGATTTCCAACATTTCGATCCGTCGTTGCATTTCGGAATATCTCAAAACGAAACAAGAAACGATCTCCTCTACAATGACGAAATCAAATACGAGGCCTGATGAAGCTCAGGGTTCATTGATCATAAATCAATTTTCGCGGCGGTCTTTTGTTACCTTTAGCAGTGGACGCTGAGAGGACAAGACGTTGAATTGCTTTCGAAGTGTATTCTGATCGGTTAGCAAATTGTCGCAGTCTGTGTTGTGTTAAGGCGATTAATCAACGGACATGAGGAATTGACGCTGACTTTTGCATTGTTTTGTTTTATCGTAAGGCGATCGGTAGGAAATATTTAACCTGTAGGACGGGTCTCCAGGCCCGT
>JANMGV010000192.1:0-17317 GCA_031374825.1 Pirellulaceae bacterium | reverse complement strand
TTTCTTCCCGCCGTGGGCTATGCCGTCGGCGCAAATCCCCAGGCCGTCGTGACGGCCGACTTCAACAATGACGGTAAACTCGACCTGGCCACGTCGAGCTACGACGAAGCGACCGGCGACGGCACTGTCAGCGTGCTCCTGGGCGACGGCAACGGCGGCTTTCAGCCCGCGGCTCGGACCTCCGCCACTGGGCCGTACCCGGTTTCCCTGGCCGTCGGCGACTTCAATGTCGACGGCATGATCGACCTGGCCACGGCCAACTTCGGCGGCTACGGCAACGAGGGCAGCATCCTGCTCGGCAATGGCGACGGCACCTTCGCCGATCCCGTCGCTCTGTACGCCGGGGCGGCAGTCCCGAATTCCCTCGCTGCGGGCGACCTGGATTCCGACGGCAGGCCGGACCTGGTGGTGGCGTCTGGTCAGGGGGGCGGCTACCTGAGCGTGCTGCCGAGCCTCGGCGACGGAACCTTCGCGTTCAGCGAAGCGTACGGTCCCTACGGCAATTCCATCTACTCACCCCTGCTGGCCGACTTCAACGGTGACGGCGACCTCGACGTGGCCGCCGCCCGATACGAATCGAATGCCATCAACTTTTTCCTCGGCCACGGCGACGGGACCTTGCAGGAGGCCGGCGAATTCGCCACCGGCGTCGGCCCCAATTCCCTGGCCGCCGGCGATTTCAACGCCGACGGCAAGATGGATCTGGCCTCAGCCAACACCTTCTCCAATAGCGTGAGCCTCTTGCTGGGGAACGGCAATGGCACCTTCCAGACGGCGCGGTCCTTCGCCGCGGGGAACGCTCCGCTATCGATCAACGCCATCGACGTCAACGGCGACGGGGCGCTCGATGTCGTCGTGGCCAACCCGCTTTCCCCGTCGTCCCCCGGGGCCGTGAGCGTTCTCCTGGGTAGCGGCGACGGCAGCCTGGGCTCGCCGATCACGACAATCACGAGCGCCACAGGAGGCTCTCCAAGCTCCGTCGTCGTGGCGGACTTCAACGGCGATGGCCGCCCGGACGCGGCGGCGGCCAACCGCGACTCGGCCAGCGTCTCGGTCCTGCTCAACGAAGGTAACTGGCCTTCGCCGGCACCATCGCTGCGGATCGGCGACGTGACCGTGACAGAAGGAAACACCGGCACGCGGACCGCTACCTTCACTGTCACCCTGTCCGCCGCCAGCAGCCAATCGGTCACCGCCGCCTACGCCACTGCCAACGGCACGGCCACGGCCGGCAGCGACTACCAGGCCGCGAGCGGCACCGTGACCTTCGCCACCGGCGAGACCAGCAAGACCATCACGGTCCAGGTCATCGGCGACCGGCTCGCCGAGCTGAACGAGACCTTCGTCGTCAACCTCGGCGGGGCGACCAACGCAACCATCGCCGACAGCCAGGGTGTCGGCACCATCCTCGACGACGAGCCGCGCATCAGCATCAGCGACGTGTCGAAGAATGAGGGCAAGAAGGGCCAAACGACCCTGTTTACCTTCACTGTCACGCTCTCGGCCGCCTACGATCAGGCCGTGACGATGTCGTACCGCACCGTGGACGGAACCGCCAGGACGGGCGACAACGACTACGTCGCCAAGACCGGGACGCTGACCTTTGCCCCCGGCGAGACGACGAAGACCATCACAATCGAAGTCAAAGGCGATAGCAAGAAGGAGGTCAACGAAACGTTCTACCTCGACCTATTCGGTAACAGTAGCAGTTCGTCGTTCACCAAGAACCGCGGCCTCGGCACGATCCTGAACGACGATTGAGCCTGCCTGCAACAATCAACTCCATCCGGCTCAAGGGCGCCCCTTGCCGGATGGGGTTGATTCGGTCATTTGCTTCGGTCCGACACACCGACGTATGTTGGCGCTCACGTCCGCAAGATCGCGCTAACCGAGCGACTTCGATGAGGGATGCATCTTGGCCGAGTGTGGCAACGGAATTTGAACTCGGGATGTCATAGCAGCAGAAGGACTTCTCGCGAATGACCGTAAATCGGAGTTCCGTTTCAAACGACGTTTGAACTGGTGAAGGCACGTCGGTCAGGTGCTCTAACCCCTGCCTGTCAAAGAAAATAGCTCGCCATCTTATGAGTCTGGCGAGCTACTTCGATATTCTTAGTCGGGGTGACAGGATTCGAACCCACGACCTCTACAATCCCAAGACGGAATTCGTACTTTTTATGTTCCCCGCAAAGTGCTGTCAGATCACGACTTACGAAATAGAGGTCGCATCCATAGCGTGCATAAAATCCACAGTTGTGCACCCTTTATCACCTCGATTCGTGCACGATTTTTGCGACACTTACCGCTCATGGTAGAGATCGTTTCCCAATGGACACTTAGTCAGTCGTCCAGCGCAAACCTAGCTCTTTCGAAGTCCGGTTCCAACGGAAATTTGATGTCACTGCCATGATCTTTCTGTTTGGCGATTGTCGGTCAAAAGTGGTACAATGGAAATGGTTGGCCTGGAATAAGGGTGATCTTAAACAACGGCGTTACGAGGTAAATATGGTCATAAGCATTAACATTCCTGACGGAACCGAACGCATTCTTGCAGAACAGGCTGCTATGCGTGGACAGTCGGTAGAGTCGTATGCCGCAGAACTGATTCGTAAGGGCGTCATCGGTAGCCGGACGTTTGCAGAAATCTTAGCTCCGTTCCGTGAGCAAGTTGCAAGTTCGGCGATACCTGATGCTGAGCTTGATAACCTTTTCGAAACAGCACGCAACGACGTGTACCATGCCAAGCAAGGGCAAAAGTAATTGGGGAAGCCACGAGTCGTTTTCGACTGCATGATCTTTCTGCAAGCTGCGGCTAGGCCTAATGGACCCGCAGCCGCGCTTCTTGAACTTGTAGAAATAGGCGAACTTGAACTATTCGTTTCGGAAGCTTGTCTCGAAGAGATTCGAGAAGTTTTGATCCGCCCAAGTCTTCAACGCAAATTTCCATCGCTTACGATTTCTACCGTTAGGGATTTTCTTGACCGAATCCAGATTTGCTCAGTTTACTCGGCCAGTGTCTTTGTGCTTGAACGTGATCCCAAGGATGCTAAGTACATCGATCTGGCGATTGCAACGAAGGCTGACTTTCTCGTGACTCGTGATAAAGACCTTCTTGATTTGAGAGAGCAGGGAAGCCTGCTAATGCAATTATTCGAAAAGCTGGAATGCGAGTGCAAAATCGTTGAGCCCTTCGAGATGCTTTCCTATTTGCGAAATAGGTAACGCATCGCGGTCACCGAGCGTTACAGCGGCAATTCTGTAATCGCAAGGCATTTGCATTCTAATCTGCACGCATAGCCGGAGGCTTCCGAACTTTGGCCATAGGGTTATAGGTGAAATAGCCTTCCTCCATCGCCCAGCTGAATGCCCTTTTCACAACACCCATTGCATCGTTCTTCGTGGTCGAACTCCAGGACTTGTCTTCGAACCACTTGGTCAAGTGGAGTTTTCGCACTTGCCCGACTCGGAGCCGTTTGCCGGTCGATTCGACAAACGACTTTAGGTAGTAGAGATGCTTGGTGTAGGTGCTCGGCTTTTTGTTCTTTTGGCACCAGTCCAAATAGGTCTGAGTTAAGTCGTAGACCGTCGACGAATCGGTCTGTAGGTCTGCTTTTCGACCCATCAACTCATAGAATTTGGCCAACGCATCAGCCTTGTTCTTTCCAAGTGGAATTTGCTTTCCATTGATGGAGCAATACCAGCTTTTGGTCTGCTCTCGGAAAAACGGTTTACTCTCCCGTGACGTGGTTTACTCCGCGATTCGTGCATTTGCCCAAATCAATAGTCGCGGACCATGTCCAAAAGAGTAGTTTTCCCTGGAAAAAATAAAATCGGGCCGGCGGGATTCGAACCCACTGCGAATTCTGAACTAAGTTGCAGTGGACAATCCACTTGCGGCGATTGCCCCCTCCCCTGCGCTGCACGGGCGCTGCATTCTAGGGACAACGGATGTCGCACCATGGCATCAATCGACTCTGAATTGAGAGAATTGATTGAGTGCTGGCGGACGTTACCGCCACTCATCAAACGAACAATATTGGCAATCGCGAAAGCACAAGAATAAGCCGTAG
This sequence comes from Pirellulaceae bacterium, assembly GCA_031374825.1. Lineage (GTDB taxonomy): Bacteria > Planctomycetota > Planctomycetia > Pirellulales > Pirellulaceae > JANMGV01. Next base: position 13,247 of record JANMGV010000192.1, on the reverse strand, counting down.
CAGTTTGGCGCATTGTTTCTTAGATGTCACGCGTGCCAAATGCAGGCAGAATCGAAATAAGCTTAAACGGGATAGCCTTGACTGTGTTCACCAAACAGAGGCGAACGATTTTCTGTTAGGAAACTGTCGGACAGCATGGCATTGGTGCAACCCTTGGATCCTGCGATTCCGTCATTCTGCAAATGGGTCAAGGAGTTCGTTGTTTTGGAATCGGAATTCCAGTTCGGTTCCAATAGTTGCGCCCTTCGGCAAGGCCGAAAGAACACGGTAGTATCCCACACATCCCCGTTTAGGAAAGCTTTCAGTATCTCCAAGTTTAGCCCAATCATATACATTTAATGCGAATATACACATTGGCACTCCAGCGTCATCTCGTACCCAAACGCAATCGTACATGAGTTTCCCGTTGTTGCAGTGGATCCGATCGACATTATTGGCGATACGATTCTTTTTAATGATCTTGACGTACAAATACTGAATTGGTGGAGGCAAGTTTATTGTAAAACCGTCGGTGCTGCGATATCCATGAGGGAACGGGGGATGAATGCCGAAATCGACACTATCGTTCAGGAACTCATGGTAAAGTGCAGCGTGAAAGCCGCGAACCCACCGCTTAATTTGAGGAAGCAAGTTGAGATCCCAGATTCCGATCAATTTTGCCGCCAGCGCATCACATTGATAAACATGCATTTGAAGCAAAGTCTGAGATTGAGGTGGCATCGTATCATGGGCTACGCCGAGCCATTGGCCGATCAATTGGTCGTTGTCGGAAAAATCTCGGTTGCACGAGAGGTGTGCCGCGAGTTTCAAAGGAAAATTCCTCTCCGACGGATGGAATACTGTCATGGGTGGTATATGGTCTCGGTGGTTTGGGTTTTGTTGCGTAAAGGATTTGCCGCAGAAATAGCACCAAGGAAAGTCTCTTGCGTGCCGGAGTGAAGCTTGCGTTGTAAGTTGTGGCATTGATTCGATGTGTAAGCTAAATCAGACGTTTGTTCTTTAATAGGACCGACCTTCGAACAATTGCCAAGAATACTACGCAGGCCAAACTTCCGAGGCAACTTTAATCAATCAGTAATTGTCAACCACTGTATACGTTTCTCGGGAATTCAACATTCGGATGTTTGAATTCTAACGCCGAACGTGATTTTCTCGCCACATTTTTAGATGCAGTATTAGATCATTCAACATGCTTTCGTAGGGCATTAACCGCTCAGTCGCATCGAGTCGAATTAGTTCGATGGCGCGGCGATTGTTAAGCTGATCCAGTACTGCATGAATGATGGAAGTATGTAGGAGACTTGACACCGAGGATGCAAAGTATACTTCACGAAATAGTTCAACTGCAATTCGACATCTCTGCTTAAGGCTCACTCCCTCATTTGCGAATTGTCGTAGAATTGAACTCAGCGGAAGTCGACTAACATCCCAACTGGCGAGTTCTCCGCCTGCAAAAACGAATTCTGCATTCCAATGAATGGGTCCATAATTCCAGCATATAAGATTGGCGTTGCAATTTAGGTAGTAACTGTGCTGGATCTGAGTTTCTCGTTTGAGTTCATCCAGTAGCACTTGGGTCCAAACACTTGGAATGCAATAATCTGAGGCCGCGGTTAAATGCACAAAAACATCATCTGCCAATAAAACCGTGTCAGTCTCTTTGGCTAATAGAAGAGACTCAAGAATTGAGATTGACTCTAACTTTTCGTAAAACTCCCTTGTTTCTGGAAGTTGAGATGGCAACAACTCCGATTCCAAAGTCTCACAATCGACTTTGAGGTGGTTCAAGAGGTTCCTGGCACGATTTTCTCGTTCGGACATCTGCTCAGGGGTAAATTCCATCAATCGCAGTTGTCCTTTCTCATCGAGGAAAGTAGTACCCCTACGCTTCAGTCCATCTTGTTCAAGATTGCTTGCCCACTCATTGATCTCGTCGACAGTGGATCTGGCGACGATTAGCTTATACTGGCCGAGTTTTTCCCAAAGATCGAGTTTATGAATTGTTGCTACGCCACTAAAATCTAAGACCATTCTCTTGGTGTTCCGCAATTTTTCGAGCGTTTCCTCCAGTCCAGGATTGCGACCCATGCAGCAACGTATGCCGATTTCAGGCATAACAGATAGCGCATCGTGCGTATCGAAGTATGACAAGCCCAGCCATTTTGATAGGAATGAAATTGCCGCAGGTATGCGCTTAAATTCATCCAAAATTAGATGGACGTGGTTTCTCCGTTCCTGGAGGCCTTGCACTATGGGCGATATGTCGAATTCACCCTCGTGTTCCATCTTAATCATCTGAATTAGGGAGGACCCCGCAAACCTGATCTGCATGTTTTGCAAGACATCTTGGTATCGATAAACGTATTTGGATTGAATACTATCCACCTGAATCGTCCGTGGCTGAATGTGCGACTTTGACAGTCCTATCTCATCTCCAACAACGGCCCCATCGAGTATTCGGCCGATTTCACTGTCGGGCCTTACTTCATCGTTGGCTAGCGGTTCGGTAGATTTTCCATCAACAATAAGTGTCTTGAGTTGATTATCACCTTCTTTGTAGTGGATGGCACAACCATCCCCAACCTTTGAAAATTCCAAACTCAATCTGCTGCGCCGAGCATATTGCATGAATAACCACATGTATCTCCCATGGGCTAATTCTTCATGCCAATTTGCGCGAAGTTGCGCATATGCAAACTCTATCGCTGCGTCGAAATGTTTGGCAGCGATGAGCGGAACAAGCACTAGATGCGATTCTGCGACAGAAATCTCGTCCCACTGGAGAAGTTTGTTGAGTTCCAAATCGTCAACTCTTCCTTTAAGCCCAGTCTTGAGAAAGCATTGATACGTGTATAACCGCTTATTGTTGCCGTCGTTGGCAAGAAGTTGCTCCAGTAATGCCAAGGCCTTTGACGGTTGATATCGGCTTAATAACTGGATTTCAAGATCAAGTGCTTTCGAGTCGTTTGCACCAGCGAAACGTAACTTTTCGCAAACATCAAGTACGATGTCGTGCCGGCGAACTCGGATGGCACAGTCAAGGAGTGCCCGTGTATCATTCGACAATTTCGTTACGTCGGCGCATCGCTGAAATAGTGGGAGCGCTTCATATTGGTCTTCTAGGCGAAGGAAGAGCCGACCGAGCAAAGATACAAGTTGGTTGTCCGAATCAACATTCATCGACTCTTTGGCGCTCAAGGCGGATTGCCGGGCCAATTCCATATTCCCTCGTTCAAATTCCATCCACGCTATGCAAGTGTGATATGTGATCGGCTTTACTGACTCTTTCAACGATTCAATCTTAGCTAGGGCATTCTTGACAAGCCCCGATTGAATTGACCATTGGACGCCAAATACAAGGCACTCCATTCGTCGCTTTTTATCAGACGACGCTCCAAGTTCAAACATTGACTGTATAAGAGCAGATCTGTCAGCCTCCGGGTTTGTGTTGTATTCTATAACATTGCGAAGAAAACCAGCGTCCTCGAACTCAGCATTGGGGGGTAACTTAGACAAGAAAAACCTTGCAGTTTCAAAGTCTTCAGTTGCGCATAGATAGTTTAAGTAAGAACCGATGTAGGGAGCCTTGTCCTTGGCATGTTCTATCGCTTTTTCGAAGGATTGATTGGGATCGTCTTTTCCGAGAAGGTATTGGACCGAAGAAAGATTCCTTAATGCGTCGGGCTTGGCGCGTTCGGGTAGCTCATCTGTTTCGTTGCTCAAGGCAAGTTGGTATTTCGTATACGCGGTCTTCAAGTCGGCATCCCTTGCATTGCCGCGTTTGGCGACTCCTCGTGTGTGAAAAACCATGGCCTCGACTAGCGCAGCCCGCGAAGACTTGTCGTTAATCTTTCGTGCACGTTCCGCTGCCATCAATGCTTCGTTGTAATTGCCCTCGTCCAAACATTGCATTCCGATAGAGAGATTTAGTTCTTCGGACGTGTCAAGGAAGTCATCAAGCCATTTCCTCAGGTCACTGTCAATGGGTTTAGGAGCGGTTCGAAAAAGTATAGCCGGAATGGGTTCCGAGCGCACTCCTTCGTCTTTCAATTTGTTTGCGAGCTCAAATGCGCGAGTGTCATTGTCAAGCAAGTCAAACGCGATGGCGCGATTGATACGAGCTTGTTCCAAGTCAGGTTGTTCATTAAACGCTTCTAAGAAAAGCGTTGCTGCTTCTTCGAAATCGCCTTTTAGCATTAACAACTTCGCATTGAGACGCTTGATCAGGTACCGATTAGTCTTTGTATCAAAGGCGGTTGAGAGTTGATCAATCTGTTCAAGTTCATACTTCGCGAGTTCCTTGTTGCCGTTTTTGATTAGAGTCTCTGCGCACTCTAGCCGTGATTGAAGAATGTGGTCGGTTGCAACGAGAGAATTTCCGGCGAGTAAGTCTCTTCCCACTTCCTCCATCATGTTCTTTATTGATGCAGTATCTCGGCCCGTTCTTCCATTAATCACGTAGTCGCGGTCGAAATCATTTAGATCTGAAAGGAGTCCCTCGATTTCTTGCCAAGTCCAAAGAGTAATCGTAAAAGTCTGCTGATCGAGCTTTTCACCGTTGAGTTTAATCACACGTTTTTGAGCGCCCGTGCTCTTTTTGGCGGTAGTCAGAAGGTAATACTCATCCAGCGGGAATTCGAAGTCGATAACCTTCCTGACTTCAGCTTCCAACTTATTTGGAGCGAGAGTTTTGGTAATTTCGTGATGTTTACATTGCCCTCCTCGAAGCGGCTTCACGCCTGCAATATCGATGATATCAATGCCATCCTGCTTTTCACCTCGCTTACCGTAGAGTTGTAGCGTTGTGCACTTGAAGTGCTTTGTCATAAGTCTCAAGCAAAACTCTTCAAAATCATCTTCATTGGAGGGTTGTTGATAGCGAAACGACATTTTTTATCACGATTCAGGCTGAAGGAAAGTTTGGAGGCCAAATTGATCTTTTCGGAACTAGATAAGAAATGGATATCGCTTAAGGTGAGAAATGCGCCCCCGCATTTCTTGCGAGAGCATGGAGAGTTCAATAAATCCATTCGTAAGAAACAAGACAAGCTTACGTTATAGCTGAGCGACCTGCTGATCGTTACAATGCCAGCCTTCGAAGTAAATGTTCTTGATTGGCCCAATTCACCTCCAGTAGAACTGGCTTAAGGTGTCTCAAAATAATATGGTGCCGCGAACTTGCAGGACTGGTAGCAGAAACAGAATCGCCTCTTGAATCTCAGCCTTTAAACTCCATCCAACCGATTACAACGGCATGTTCCCGCTACAAAAAATCCTAGTAAATTGTGTGGAGGAAGCTGAGGAAGAGTTCCGGTTTGCGAGCATTCAACACGGATTGATGGAGAAAGTAAAGACCATGGATCGAACTCTAATGAATTTTGTCCAGCGGACACTTAGAAATACAATTAATGCAAAACACACTCTTGAAACCCGCAACTGCAGATTCTGCATCCAACTGCTCAAATGACAACTTGTGACCAAAGTGTTCGCACTCCGCTGAGAAGGTAGGAGGTACGTCAGGAAAACGCACTGGTTTCAAGAACTTGCAAAAAGTTTGATGTTCCTGCTGAGAAAGCGCCATTAGCTTGGCTTCAGCTGTGAGCTCAGATCTAAAGCGTACCGGGATCTTATTCTCGCGCATGATATGGTCAACGAACTCCTCCAATTCTTCTTCATTTGGAGGTAAAGGCGCATGAGCCAAACGCGCTAAGTCATTTATCTCGCTCTCTTGATCTATAATCGCTTGGAGGCCATCACGTTGCTTCAATTCTGACAATGCGCGTTCAAAAATAGAAACATACTTTTCGTCATGGAGCATATTCGCGGTTTGCAGTCCAAGTATAACAGCTCGCACAAGTGGCACTGCGTCCTTATTTGCCCATTCCGATGAAAGCGATGACCCTAATGCAGTCACAAAATACTCCGCAGCCAAATTGAGGCAGCCCTGTGCCCAATCATCGTCTCGCTTAGAAAAGGTAAGGCCAACCGTTCGACAAAAGTTTGCCGCTTCAAATGCCGCCGCAAAATGGTCATATCGCCCAGCCTTTAGCGATGTCAAATGGATGATTTCGTTCACAGTACAAATTGCTTCATGGAATTCTGACTTCAAATGTGTCAGCGACTTCCTCAAAGCGTCCGCGCGTATTATCCGCTGATAAAGTAGGAATGCGCGAGACGACCAGATGCACGTCCGCAACCGAATTCTCATGTAATCCGGAATGTCTGGATCAACTGAAAGCAGTTGAGCATGTTCGCTATTCAGTGAATTCGCCACGGTTGCCGCGAGTGAAGAATCTACTGGGACTGCAGCTATCGAGTGCCTCAAATGGATATAGTAGTTTGCCGCAGCGGTCGGTGTGCAGTTCTTGGGCAACTCATTTCCCCAGTAAAGCAACAATTCCAATTGCTCAGGGAAGGTTTGACCAGTTTCAATGAATTCCGCAAACAATGACACTTGCGAAACAACTCGACCGCAATTCTCGGCGACATCGCCATTCTTGCGACCCCATGATTCGATCTCTGACCCGATAGCTCTGACATATGATTTCAGCTGCGGTTCGACGTCTAACGCAGTAGGGATCAAGAGCATTTGCAACAATCTTTTACAGTAACTCTCAATTGATCGCGAGAGGTTGGCAGCTTCCGGAGATAGTGCGGCAACCTGGAGTTGCAGCGGAAAATCGCCCGCATGATGAAATTCCGCGCAGTCTGCAAGCGCAATCTCCTGTACCCCCAATAACGCGTTCCTCGGCGTTTCAGCGTTTGCCTGTAATACTCGGAGCATTTCCATTATGCGGCCTTGAGACCCATGCTCGAATGCCTGCAATAGCGTTTGAAGCTGCATACAAGTCTCACTGAGATAAGTCTTGTCGGGAGAGCCAACGGCGAGAGATAGAGACGCGAGACGCGCTATCCAATCAATCAATGCATAGACCTCTATCGGTCTTGCACGCGTGGATCGAAATAACCAAAACCATGACAAATGCCTTGCAACTGCGATAGCATTTTTTGCAACCGCTTCTTCGAACGCGCGAACTAAGTCCGCAATCTCGCCGCTTTTTTCAAATTGAACTATTGCTCCTAGGGACCGGACAAACAATTCGACTGCGTCATTTCGAATTCCCGATTCTCGAGCGGCACTGAGTGCCTTCTCGGCAACAGACATTCGCTCTGGTTCCAAATTAAGGAACTGAAAAATTGCGTTCCCAATAACGTAATCAAAAAGAAACGCATGGTGCTGTTGAGACATCTCAAGTGAGAGTTCTTTGAGTTCCTTTGCCTCAGTAGCAAGAACCGACAGTGTACAAAATTCGACTAGGTCGTGTATGAGAATTGGATTGGGAAGAGCCATCGCCGCAATGCTCGCGCGATTCTCAGGTGACACTGTGGCGATTATTTGACGGAAATAATTTGCTGATCGATATGGGCGGTCTAAAGCAACGCAAGCACGAGCGAGTGTTACTAACGGTCCCTGGGGGAGCATATTTGCAGCCTCAGGATTAGGACCATGAATAGCCAGCGTGAACCCAGGATGAATCTGCTCGTGTATCAATTGGTCATCCCGGAACTCGACGAACATTGAGATCTGTCCAAGCAAAACCCATTCGGGACAATCTACATTTTGAGAGTCGAACAACGGGTATGCCGCGATTAGGTCCCTCAAACCCCCCCGATAGTTAGCTTCGAGGGCGCAGACTCCTGCTGCTTCTAGATATGCACGGACCGCAAACATATTACTCCCGATTTCCTCAAATTCTCTGGCTGCCTCGCGCAAATGCGGTCGCGATTGTTTCGGTAGTCCCATTCTCGCATACATAATGCCTTGCAAATATAGCGTCTGAGCATGCTCAAACAGACTATCGGGACCCCATTTGCCTAATGCCTGTGCGTAATGCAATGCCGCAGTTTTAAAATCGCCACAGCAACGATTCGTATCTCCGAATACTAATTCCAAGCTGGCTTCAACATCGCCTGACAATAGTCTTCCGCCTAACTCACCAAACTTCTCCGTGGCATACTTTTGCGCTTTTGGGGCATTACGTTCGACATCAATAATCAACTTAGCGACACTTGCACCAATTAAGCTGGCGACGTTGAATTCACCCGCACCGATCAACTCGTCTACTAACTCACGAGCTTCCTCAATTCGCTCTGCAGTCCCATCACGGTCGGATTCGTCTATACATTTGTAAACACATGCGGAAATTCCCTGCCAAAATTTAAACTCACGATTTGCATTCCACAGGACGCCACGAAGGTCAGAATTGGTTTGCAACCAAGTTCTGAGCCAGCGGACAGGGTTTCGATTCGAAAAAACGTGCGCACTCAGAACTAGAAACTCAACTTCAACCATCAGCTCCGGCATCTGGTTTCGCAAATCGCGAAGCTGTGCAATCGCAGATTCGACCATAGCAATATCTCCGTCTTCGAGCGCAGAAATTGCAATAGTTATGTAGCACAAACTTACGATACTCGGATGCATCGAAACGATTTGAGGAGAAGCCAATATTCTCTTTACTTCCGTGATTGAATTCCTTGTGTCTAAGTCTTTGCGAATTTGTCGGGATGTTTGAGCATTAATTGCGTGCCAAATTGCTCTCGAATCAAGGTCCACAGATTCAGTAACAGAAATGGTCTGAACCAACGGTTGGAGCAGCGTGCCAAATAATTGTTGAATCGGAAGTGGCGCAGTCTCATTCGCGTGAATCAACAAGACAGCGGCTTGTCTCAATGCGATGTCTTCTTGGCCTGCCAATATCCGGTGGACGATGGAATCCAGAATGTCATAAGGATCCATGCGATTACCGACTGGCTCCGCGAGTACTTCTGCGATAGCGCGATGCCACAGCCTTTGCTGATACGGATTAGCGACTTTGCGCAGTCCGTCTCTGTAAAGCTCCGGTAAAAGGTATTGGGTTTGATCCACTGCCTCAAATGCTGAGATTTTGCAACTTGTCCAAACTTCGAAAAACGAGTCTGGAACTCGATCATGGCGCCATAACCGATCAGCAACTCGTTCGTGAAAAGGCCGGAAAAGAAGTGAGAGTCGCTTACAGAGTTCGAGCTGATCCGTTGAGAGTCCTTGTCTGAATTGCTCAAATAAGCTCGCTTTCCTGTTCCCCGCTGTCGCCCCCAAATGAGGGATCGTGCTGTTAACAAAAGCATTCAATTCACTCGCGGAGCTAATTGAACTCACAGGCCGGAAGAACAATCGAACTAGACCCACATGACCGTCCGTCGCGTCAACCAAGAGACGAACGGCTTTCTGCTGATATTCGTTAAGCGGATGCCTTTGGGACACTTCGAACATTGCGAGCGCAGAGTTAACCTCAAGACCAGGCAGCCGGAACTCACAAATTCCCGTTGTGTTGAGATCTTGCCTTACGCTTGGAGCGTCAGATGTTACTAACAGAAGCCGAAGGGCTCCCCGCGAACCATCGGCAATCGAACGCAGATCAGCGAGCTCGCGAAGATCACCCCACCACTGTAAGTTATCAATGACCAACAATATCGAATCGTTCGATGCATTGCTCAAATGCTCAAGTAGCGCTCCATGGTCGAAGTCACCAAGTTGAAGATGCTCGCAAAGTTGCAAACAAAGCAGGGTGTAGTTACTAGCCGGGGTTGGATTTTCTGCAGGTACATTAAACCAAAATACTCTGCATCGTTCTGAAGCTGCGAACTCAGATATCGCAATTGTCTTTCCCGATTGCGGGTAACTACTGATCGCCAGTGTCGAATATTCCGCTAACGATTCTCTTATGGCTTCGAATGTCTCGGAACGACTTATATGGATTGAGGGCGGTAACGGCGGCTTATTGGCCAACCTTGACTTGAAAGCATAGTTGACATCAACGCCGAGTTCACGGAGAAGTCGTAGTCGCACTATCGATCGTAAGCGACTTTCTGGCAACAAAGTTGACGTGCCGTTGCCAATCGAGGATTGCTCGTCTCCCTCAGCAATCGAATTGGGAATGCCCGTGGCAGGTGATTGAGTCTGCCGCGGGCTCAGGAGGGGTTTTCTTTTGGTTCCTCGAGTAAATCGTCTCTTCCGATCTGACTTAAAGCACTTGGCAAAACATCAAGTTGGTTACGTATTTCTAAGTACTCATAAATCTCACGTGGCTCGTTACCCCTAGAAAACTTTCTTTTTTCATGAACCGGGATGTGAAAAGCATCAGATAGATCTTCCCATGAATTTCCGAGGCGCTTCACAAACTCAGATTTAGCAATTCGTTGATTATTACTTTCGCGATTGGCAATGTTTTTGTTCCGTTGGACCAATTCACTGATTAAGGCATTGACTACTCCCAGTGCAAATGCTGCTGCTGAATGGGCTGCATAGGGCTGCCAGCCATCACTCTTTTCTGGGTCAGCCCAATCGCAAATCGATTTTACCAAAAGGAAGTCAACAGATCCTAAAGTGCTTTCGTGCGCAGCGAATGCGGCACCTATACCCTCCATCTCGACTCCAACAAGATTCGTAAAGAGCGCCGAGACGGCGTCCAAGGGGGACGTGGATGTAAGTACTTTTTGTCCCGAAGCAACTACGCCAAAATGTGCATTCGGAACCACGCGGCCATTCGTTCCGTCAGGTCGATCCACGCGAACTTGGGGCTTCCAGTCCCCGTCATTCAGGTTTTTTGCAATCCTTAGTAGCCGTGCCGACGCTCGGAAGACATCGGGGCGTTGTTCCATTCCCTTCGGAGATAGTTTTCCTAATTCATAGTCTATGACCTGTTCGGCAACCAAAACATCTCCCAGAAAATGGCTGGACTTGTCAAACAATCCTGACGTGGGTTTCTTTGTTCCGCCAGCGATTCCAACAAGAACTACGGCAATTGGGCGGAACTTTTCTAAAGCAACCGCCATTGCTCGAGCCGAGCGCACATTTCCCATTCCTTGAAAGCAAATCGTGATGACGGGATATTTTTGGAGAAGTCCTTGATGAAGTGTAAATCCGTCGGCGCTACCACCATCTTTGCTAGGCAATTTCGCAAGTATGGCGTCGCGCTCCAACGGAAGAGCGGTAGCGATAACAATAGGACGTTCATTCATTAACACAACCTCCGGAGAATCGGCAATTGGCCGACTAAAAGTTTCGAATCTAGATAAGTCATAGCGTATCGCATTACCGAAGACTTTTGTAGGCTATCGAATCAAGTATCAGTCAGGCTTGGTGGTGACTTGTGATCAGAGGAGTTCGGGCGGATGCCGTGGATTAGAGTACTTGAGCGTATCGCAAAACACGCTGCGAATTTTGGGTAGCCGATGGGAAAATTCCTTGAACCTCAATCCGGCAATCGGTTATGCTTTCTCTCGTCATCATGATTGGATTTCATGGCGGGCAAGAACTGCTGGAAACTCGGTTCCTTTGATGACGTAGTGTAGAGATCGTATGGGAGTTCGCCCCGGGTCTCTCAATTCCACTTGCCATCACGCGGTACCAAGTATTACCTTCCGATATGCGCACACCTTGGGCTGAATTCGACAGTAACAACAATTTCAGGGCTCATTACCATTCAGCGTTGAGTAGCTAACCTCCAGCTAATGGTTAATAGGGAATGGGCTAGTGTCGTGTCTTACATAATTGGCTCAAAAACCATTTGAATGCCATCCTTGGCTACCTACCCTGCTCAAAACGTAATTTGCTCGTGTAAATGGCTTTTCTGTGCGAATTAGAATTTGGAAGCCAAAGTAGAACTGGCCCGACTCGCGGAATTTCGTTTTCGATTTTGATCCAGCAATTAACTGTCCACAGATTTCACGTCGCAACAACAGGTAAGAATCTAAAGGTTTCTATCTATAGGTTTTACGGGGGGGCGATTCATCGCACTTTTAGAATTGTGCTGGGGGGCGATTCATCGCAGATGCGGGGGTGATTCATCGTGGATAACATTCTCTATCCCGCCACTTATCCACAAGTCATTGTTGCAAATTGGCCATACTTGAAATGAACACCCGGGTTCTTTGAATTGGAGGTTTCGATGGCCACAGATGAATGCCGCCAATCGTTTCTTCTACCTGGGCAGCCGGATAGACCATCCATACCTGCCGAAGGGTGTCTCGAAACTCGCGTTTAAAATCCTTGGACGAAAAATACTCTTGTCCAAACTGGTCACGTAGATTCTGCCAACTGACCTTGGCCCCTTCTGGCTTCCGAATGCGACAAAGCCGATGTGCAAGCCAAGTGTAGACATCCAATGCAAGTGCCGAATGCTTGATCGCCGCAAGTGCCCGATGATCCAAAGGAACGGCATGTTCCGACAAGGTGTCATAAAAATCTTGGGACAACTCAAGGAGCCCCGGCCATAGCGTGTGTTGTGATCCGTCATGATGTAGCCACGCCTCAAATCGACGAATCGGCTTTGCATCGACTGTAACAACGCGATTATTAGATTGCATTCCCATGGTTAAGCGACAAGCGGCCAATGCCGCCATCTGTTTTTGAAGGTTTCCATATCCACCGCGCTTACCTCCGCCGGTTCCCAATCCAAGTTGATTAAGAAATTGTCGCATGCTGCTTCCAAGCTCGATCGTTCTGGATTTGGAACGAACGGCTTCTGAACTGAGATACACCATGACAAGACGCGGCGTCGAACCATAAGGCAAAGGTTGTTCGATCCAGTTCAATCCATTCCAAAGCCGCCCCGCTTCTAAGGAAACACTGAACGGACCACTTGTTCGTTCAAAGGTTCGAGCAACGGTCGCGCGTCTCGGCATACCGACTTGACACATGACTGTATGCAGAAAATCATTTCGGTCAGGAGCTTCATTAAGGATTTGTTCGTTTGCATCAAGGAGTCGCTGCTGTATTCGCGTCAGAGGCTTCGGCAACCGCTGATTCGTTCCCAAATCTTGGGTAATAGCAATGTTACTGTTTAGGTCCTCATAGGTCATGTAAATCCGTATCGTCGTAAAATTACATTTGCGGATCGTCGGCATGACTGGCCAATTTCGATTCGGTGGAACTGTCATACTCGGTTACAAAATGGTTATCAAGGATTTCTCGAATGACATCCGAGATTAGCCGGTTGTGCAAAGCACATTGGCTTTTGATCCTCAGGTGAAGGGACAACGGTATGTCGACCGTCAATCGCTTTGTTGGTTCATCTGAAATTGGACGATCATTGACCCATGCGTCGGCGGTCGTATGATTGTTGGTGCCTGTCGGCTTGCTTGAGAATTGAATCCTTTTCATTTGGCAAACTCCAATATCTCGTCAACCAGATCATTCATCTCGCGAA
>JANMGV010000142.1:0-28731 GCA_031374825.1 Pirellulaceae bacterium | reverse complement strand
CGGCAATCATGGTCTGGTCCTTTCTCTCCCAAGTCCTACGCGACGGCAAAGAAGCGTCTTGCCAATCCGCCGTTGCACGCATTGTTAGCTATTGCATGTTGAAAGGACTTAGGGTCCCAACACAAGACACCGGCGACTATTTTCGAGCACGCGGCAAGCTGTCTGAAGGCGCGCTGCGGGACGTGAGCTGCGAAGTGGCGGAAGAAATAGAACAAGCGGCTGAGCCTAAGTGGCTATGGAAAGGCAAGCTTCATGCCAAGCTGGTCGATGGATTTATATTCACGATGCCTGACACGTCCAAGAACCAAGCCATGTATCCGCAGCAGGGGGCGCAGTAGCCCGGTGTCGGTTTGCGGCGACGCAGCCTGCGTGGAACTCGTTTAAACTGGAGCAAGTTTTCCAAGATCTGCAATCGTTGGCTTCCGAACCCAAAGATCCTCCATCCATATCCCGAAGTACGTTTCGCACGTCAACATCAACGGTAGGAGCCGTATGCAGTAGTTCTGCACGTAAGGATCTGTGCGGGGGACGGCCAGCAATGGCCGTTCCTACCGCGATATTTTGGTAGGATCGATGCCGGTGATCAGAGAACTGTTTAAATTCCTGAATCAAATTGGCGGGCTGAACGCCATTGAGCTGAATGCAGAGATTAAGATGCTGCTTTGCTTCAACACAACTTCCATAACATTCATGGGTTCCTATTTCATGCGTACCATTCATTCGTTCGTGGCATGCCTTTTCGTAGTTTCCCAAATCTCGGCAAGTGCCGTCTTCGCCGATGACTTGACATTGGAAAACGTCACATCGCCGACGGAGAACAGGAAAGACGAACCTTTGGCCGAGAATTTTTCAATGGCCGCAGCAACTCGATTTTTGGATCAGTCGTCGCTTGAATGGACCAAGACGGAAAAGTGTTTCACTTGCCATACGAACTACGCTTATTTGATGTCCCGTCCAAGCGTGTCCTCTCAAGGAGTTGCTCATCGCCAAATTCGAGCCGCGCTTGAAGAAATGGTTGAGCAGCGTTGGGCGAATGAGGGCCCGCGTTGGGATGCCGAAGTCGTCATGAGCGCGGCTGTGTTGGCGATGAACGACGCGGACACAAGCGACAAATTGCATCCGGCAACGAGGAAGGCATTGGATCGCATGTGGTCGGTTCAGCGAAGCGACGGCGGCTTTGATTGGCTTAAGTGTGGTTGGCCTCCTATGGAATCCGACGATGACTTCGGCATTGCCATCGCTGCGTTGGCCGTCGGATCGGCTCCTGAAAATTATTCTGCAAGCGACCAAGCTACCCAAGGAATTGCAAAGCTGCGCGAATATTTGAAAAACAACCCTCCGCCAACGCTTCATCATCAAGCCATGTTGCTGTGGGCGCAAAGCAAGGGCGTCTCTTTGCTTTCCGAACAAGACCAGGCGGATTGCATCGAAAAAATTCTCAAGCTCCAAAATGCCGATGGAGGTTGGACGCTTGCCAAGTTCGGCGACTGGAAACGAACGGATACGAATGAACAGGACACTGTGTCAAGCGACGGTTATGCGACCGGATTCGCGATTGTGGTCCTGCGATCCGCGAAGGTTCCTTCGAGCGATGAGAGCATTCAGCGGGCTATCGGATGGCTCAAGAAGAATCAGAGAGCCAGCGGTCGATGGTTCACGCGTTCGTTAAACCAAGACAGCATGCATTATATTACCCATGCGGGAACTGCCTTTGCCGTGATGGCACTGGCATCGTGTGGGGAGAAGTAGAGCGAGTGGGCTTGCCGAAAAGTTTACAAATGTGAACTGAGCACTATTGCGTTTGGTTGTCATGTTCGTGAGAAAACAGTGGGCACGAAAGTGCCATCGTGCTTCTATATTTTCACGTGCCCAATGGATTATCGCAAAGTACAACTTCGTCTAACGACCGGCAACGCATTGGATGCGCATTCACTACAGCGAGCCGCTATTAAATTTCGCGAACGACGATTACGCTGCCCGGATCATTTGGCGATAGGCGGCAAGCACTTGATAAAGGTCGCGACTGATTTCGACGGAATCCTGGGCAAAATCATCCACCCAGCAGCGGTTCGAATCGACGCAGTCCCGAAGAACGCGAATCAGCTCTCCGAGAGGGATAGATACTGTCTCAGGTTGGGATTTGCCAGCTAACGTGGTCTCAGGTGCAATTCTCAAGGTCGCCTTTGCCATGCGGACTCCATCCCTTTGTACGTGTCACATATTCGGTAAAATCCCAATAGAATTGGCCAAATACCGAATTTCGCCATCCGGGCACTCGATGCAAAATCCATTTCGGGACGATTGTAGTATCGAGATTTCAGGATGGGCAGCTTGAGGAAAGAATTCCGGTTTTTTTGACTTTGACGAGTGTGCAAGTTTTTGTGGATTTAGGAGAATGAGCGATGTTGGGAATCTAACAACTTGACAATAGCTAGCAGCTCCAATAGATTCCGACTGACAAACTCGGACTTTTTTCGTTAACGCATGAACTGGTGAAGTGAGAATTCAGCTCGCCAGCCGTGAATCGGACTCCTTAAATCTATGACTCAAATTCAGGCGATCGCTCGGGCCCTTAGACGAACCGAAGAGCAATTACGTCGTCCCATCGATTTACTTCGGCAAGGTTTTGATCCGGCCTTTTTGGCAAACTACCGAGCGGATGAAACAGGTCAATTGGACTTGTTGGCGTTGTTTCGATTGAAACGGCATCTGGATTATTCTGATCGCGTCGCGCGTCATCGCGAAGAAGTGAAGAAGCAGCTCGAAGCCGAGAACTTGTTGAGCACTGCGACGGGCGAATTAATCGAGCAGACGGAATCGATTGCGGAATTAGAAAGATTGACTCGTGGCATGCGATCCAAAAAAGGATCGCGGAGCATCGCCAACAAATATCCGCGCGTCGCTGAGTTAGGCCAAGCACTACTGACAATCCAAGGGGAAGCTCCTGCGGACCTGCCGGCTTGGGTGGCTGAGAAAATGTCAATCGATACCGAAGAGGCTACCAACCTCATTCAACAAACTCGGCGATGGTTGCAACAGTTGCTGCAAGAAGATCCACAACTCATGGATAAACTTGGACGACACATCCTGAAGAAAGCTGTCGTCAGCGTCGAAAAGCTAAAGGACGAAAAGGACATCGACGCCGAAGGCGATGACGAGCCCAAGGCGACAGAGGCAGGATTGCCTTTAGAGTCTCCCGTCGCAGCAGATATCACGGCCAGCCCAGCAACTCCGGCCGACCCCACATCTCAAGCCAGTCCCGCTGCAGTTGAATCTGCCGACAACGCATCAGCACCATCCTCTGATTCTGAAACAACGATTTTCGATACTTCGCCAACGATCGAAGATAACGCAGCCGAAGAATCGACGACCGAGAGCAACGCAACCGAGAAGAGCCTATCTGACGAGTCCAATGCATCGTCTGAACCTAATGCAGTCGCGGTGGATGCAACCGTAGCGCCTGTCGAACAAACACCTGTTGCTGCGACGCCGGCTGAGCCAACGTTGGACGTCAAATTTGGTGACGGTAAAAAGGACAAGTCCAAAGGTCCACGCAAAAAAGGTCGCAACGATTCCTTTTCATCGCGGTCAGAAGCCAAACTATCGCCTCGCCAACGCCGTCGCCGTTGGTTACGAAGTTTGCTTGAGCCCTTCAGCAAACTCCGCAAACAGCTAAATCGTTTAACGTCCTATCAAGTATTGATGTTGGGTCGCGGTAATCGTTCTCAATTGTTGCATTTACAATTCGATTACGACCGGGGATACATGGTGCAAGCTGCCCGTGAGTCACTCTCTCCAGGTCGCCATCCGCTGCATGCATGGTTGCTTGAAATCGCCGAGGAGGCCGTCAATCAACTGATTATTCCTCGATTGGAGCAAGATGTCTTTGCTCAATTAGAGGAAGCTGCTCACCAAGAGTTAATCGAAACAGCAGTCCAGCACCTGTTCCTGTCGCTTACACAGCGCCCCGTCGGTGCTCACCGCGTTCTGGTCATCGACGCTATCGGTCCGAAAATGGCCGCAGTGTCGATAATCGACGAGCACGGCGACGTGTTGCACACGGATGAGATTCCTTGCAATTCGAGTCGTCACGATGTGGTTGCACAGAACATTACCCTTCTCAAGGAGTGCATCCGACGTTATCGAGTTGGATTGCTGGCACTTTCGAATGGACCCGCTCGCAGATACTTGGTTCACACGGTCAGTCAGCTTATGAAGCAGTCGCCGGAAGCGAGTCTCTGCTGGACGATGGTCGATCGCGCCGGATCCGAAGCCTATTGCGCCACGCGTCTATCGCTGCAGGAGCTGCCCAGTATTTCCAAGCGACATCGCGCCGCAGTTTGGCTTGCTCGTCGTTTGCAGGACCCACTTCGCGAAACGATGAAGATCGATCCAACGCGATTGCGACTGGGTAGCTACCAACGTGAACTTCCAGAAGACCTCCTTTTCGATGGATTGCATCAAGCGATCTCGGCGACGTTGGCTGCTCAAGGTATCGATTATTGGAATGCGCCCGAACATGTGCTTAAACGAGTTCCCGGTTTTAGCCCCGAAGTCGTTAAAGCTTTGGTTACAATTCGCGATTCAGGAACCGTCGAGTCCAGGCAACAACTAGCCATAGCTCTCAAGGATGATTGCGAAGAAACCAAGTTCCGCCAAGCGATCGGGTTCCTTCGCATTTTCGGAAGCCAAGAAACACTCGATGCCACTGCGATCCATCCCGAGGACTATCGGCTTGCACAGCGACTGACCAACAATACCGAGCTTACTGCTCCGCTATCTGCACCGCCAAACTGGAAGAAATCGTCAGTCGCTTCTGCAGCGAGCCTTGAGCCAGTTGCAGGCACTGTGTCTGATGAGCCGCACGCGGAATCGGGAATGGAAACAAGCGATGTTGTGGCAGAGTCGGAGTCGGCCGAGCCTATTAGCGACGAAGCCCCGAGCGACGAAGCCCCGAGCGAATCGGCCGAAGCAGCGGAGTCAAATCACAACAGCGAAGCGAATAACACCGCTGATAGTGCTGCGTTATCGAATTCGGAAGACGCTGAAACTGGTACTACTAGCGACGAAGAAAATGCCCAAGAATCCGTCGTTGCGTCGGCCGAAGAGTCCTCGGCCGACTCGATGGTAGCGATGCCGGAAGGTAGTTCGGGCGAGACCGTCGCCGAGCAACCAGCCGCAGTAGTCGAAGCCGTCCAAGACCCTATCACGGAGCAGTTACGCGAAGCTGTTCGTAGACTGCTGGGCGATGCGGAAGAAAAGAAAGTAGCTCCACTTGCAATTGATGTTGAGAAATTGGCGAGGAGTTGGCAAGTTGGACGAGAGAAGCTCAAACAAGTGGCTCATTGCCTCCAGAATCCGTTTGGTGATTCCCGATTAGCAACTCCGCCGATTCCATTGCTAACGCAAGTTCCCACAATCGACACGCTTAAACCAGGAATGTCAGCTTGGGCGGTCATCGTCAGTGTCGTCGACTTTGGCGCATTCGCAGACCTTGGCCCGGACTGTAGTGGTTTGATCCATGTCAGTCAGTTGTCACGCGATTACACCCAAGATCCGCATCAAACGGTTCAAGTCGGTGACTTGATTCAAGTGTGGGTATTGGATGTAGATCCCGCAAAGCGACGAATATCGCTAACCGCGATTCCTCCGGGAACGGCCATTCCTCGTCCGATGGAGGACGAACAATCGCGCGAAGGCGGCCATGGACGTCGTGATGGTCGGCCGCAAGGTCGAGATAACCAAAGCCGTGGTGGGCAACAGAACCGCAGTGGCCAAGGTGGTCGCAGCGAACAACAAGGTCAGGGCGGCCAAGCCGGACATGGCAGCCAACCCGCACGAAGTGGCTCCAGTGGTCAAGGGCAAGGTTCATCTCAGGGCAATCGTGGTGGCCAAGGTGGTCGCGGCGGACAAGGCCAGGGTGGTGGCAATCGAGGCGGTGGCGATCGTCGGGGAGGATTCCGCAGTGATCGAGGCCGGGACGATCGGTACGTTCGCAACGACTCGGCTGAAAGCAACAAGAGTGGCGAAGCGAAAAAACCCCGAGTTGCCAAGCCCGTCAAACCCATCACAGACGCCATGCAACAAGGCAAAGAACCGCTTCGTTCCTTCTCCGATTTGGCTCAATATTTTCAAGTTCAACGCGACGAACCACAAGTTGAAGTGAAAATTGAAGTCGAAGAAACCGTGGAACCACAAGTTCAGTCGGAATAGATGGATCGATAGGAAACGAGCATGACGGATTTTGAAGACCGCTTGAAGGAAGCTATCGAACGAGGCAAGGTTCGCGGACAGCAAGTGCTGAGCGAAGAAGCCAAACAGGCAGCTTCCGAGTCGCAACTTCGCAACTTGCACAGCAAGTATCGACTGGCGCTTAACGAGTACATCGAAAAAGTGATTCGACAGATGATCGATCACTTCCCCGGCTTTCGATACGAGTCTGTCTTTGGCGATGCCGGATGGGGAGCGGCATGCTGGCGAGACGATATCGTCGTCGACGGCCGAACTCGCCGCTCGCGCTACAGTCGCTTTGAAATGGCGATTCGCCCCATCAATGATTTCTTCGTCCTAGACCTGCAAGCACGTGGAACAATCGCAAATCGCGAACTTTTCAATCGCGGTCACTACCAACCGCTAGGTGAAGCCGACATCGAAAACTTTAAGAAACAAATCGACGCTTGGGCATTGGAATTCGCAGAGTTGTACGCTTCGAAATCTTAAGCAACCACCCGATTCGGCATGTTGAGTCGTTAGCAAAACCACTGCTTGCGGCGAAGTAAAACGGTGAAGGCCTAGTTTCGCACCCCAGCGCGCGCCAGCGACGGATCGGGCTCGCCCCGTTTCGTCGCACAGGTTTGGCGTGCTAGCTCGCGAATTAGCCCACCAAACCTTTGCGGTCTTCGGGCCCGAGACCCTCGACCGCTTTCGCGCGCACGGATCGCCTGTTTCTAGCACACCAAACCTATTGCGAAACGTGGGCACGAGGCCCAGCTTCGCCCAGCGCGCGCCAGCGACGTATCGGGCTCGCCCCGTTCCGTCGCAAAGGTTTGGCGTGCTAGCTCGCGATTTAGCCCACCAAACCTTTGCGGTCTTCGGGTCCGAGACCCTTGACCGCTTCCGCGAGCACGGATGGCCTGTATCTAGCACACCAAACCTATTGCGAAACGTGGGCCCAAGGCCCATTTTCGCCCAGCGCGCGCCAGCGACGGATCGGGCTCGCCCCGTTCCGTAGCAAAGGTTTGGCGTGCTAGTTCGCGATTTAGCCCACCAAACCTTTGCGGTCTTCGAGCCCGAGCCCCTTGACCGCTTTCGCGCGCACGGATGGCCTATTTCTAGCACACCAAACCTATTGCGAAACGTGGGCTCAAGGCCCATTTTCGACCAGCGCGCGCCAGCGACGGATCGGGCCCGCCCTGTTCCGTCGCAAAGGTTTGGCGTGCTAGCTCGCGATTTAGCCCACCAAACCTTTGCGCTCTTCGGGCCCGAGACCCTTGACCGCTTTCGCGCGCTCGGATGGCCTGTATCTAGCACACCAAACCTATTGCGAAACATGGGCCCGAGGCCCATTTTCGCCCAGCGCGCGCCAGCGACGGATCGGCCTCGACCTCGCGGCGCCTCGCGTCACGGGCGCGGATGAATCACCTATGCAGAGGAACAAAAGCAACGTGTCGAAATGTCATTTCAAACCCGAATTCTTAATGGTCCACGCGAAGCCTGCACATCGATCTTGGGATAAAAACGGCTGTGCGCGATTTAATCAACGAACAAGAATTCGTTTAGATTGAAAAGAAACCGACACGTATTGGTCAGGCCGTACTGCCCCGTGTATTCGGTTAGCGACTGTAGTTCGTTATCTGTGGGAGGTCGGGACAAGGTCAACCAGCAAGCTTGAACAATCTGTCCTGCCAAGTCATCCGTATGCTGGCGCAGTCGATCTGCAAATTTTTCGGCCATGCATAGACTGATTGAATCATTCATCATGGCCAGTGCTTGCAAGGCAGAATTGGATTCGCCGCGTCGATCTACTTGAATCGATGGGTCTGCACAGTCAAGCGTTGTCATGAACGGTTGAGTTTGGGAACGCACGATCATCCTGTAAACACTACGCCGCATGGTCTTGGGATCGCTTGGATCGTGCAAATAGAATTCGTAGTGTGGAGAATGCTCGGGATGCTCGATCACGAAATCTTGATAGCTTGGCCCGCCCATTTGCCGATCGATTTGCCCAGCAGCCACGAGCATCGAATCGCGAATCGCCTCGACTTCGATTCTTCGGCGATGCATTCGCCACAGCAAACGATTGTTTGCGTCGCGTTCCTCGAACCGCGCATCGCCCGTCGACGCTTGGCGATACGTGGCACTGGTCACAATCAGTTTCTGCAACTGCTTGATGGAATGATCGCTGTTATCTCGCAATTCGCAAGCTAGCCAATCGAGCAATTCAGGATGTGAAGGCAGACCGCCCATATGCCCGAAATCATTCGGCGTATCGACGAGACCGACACCAAAGTGATAGTGCCAAATTCTATTGGCAATGGAACGCCAAGTCAGACCGTTTGCATTATCGCTAATCCAGTCAGCCAGCTTGAGTCGACGCGTTGCATCATCGAGGAACTGCTCCTTGGGAAAGCTCGCGTGCGATCCTGCAAAATGCGATGGGACGTTCGGGGGAACTTCTCGAACAGGATTCTTGACGTCACCGCGCGCAAGGAGGAAAACGGGGCGGGGCTTGCCGCCATTCGCACCTGTGCCTACAAAGCTCCCGGATCCTGTGTGGATTTTGCCGATGTAGGCCCGCTCGGAGGGAGGTAATGTGCTTTGCTCCTGCCGAACTTGCTCCAACTGGTTTTGCGTGGTTTGCCGTGCCGCGATTAACTCAGCCGGAACCTTTCGCTTGACAAGATCAGTCAATTGCTCCTCGAGCTGTTGAACGAGGGCAGCTTCAGAAGCGGGCTCGGGATACTCGCCATCGATCAAATTTTTTGTAGACCAGCGAGCGGGTGCTTCGATTGAGTCCCGCGCTGTAACGGTGCCATCTTTAGCCAGGTTCTCGCCTGCGGCATCCAGGAGTTTTAGTTCAGCCAACGCAAAGATGTAATCGTTCGAGCGAGACGCTAACTTGGTAGCAGTAAACCGAACCGACCGCGCGCGGAATGGAACCGCTAACGCCTGTTGGGCCGAGCCGGGATTTGCAAAGTCTTCGGTTGTTTTGTCAAGCAACTTGATCGGATGAGAAAAGTCAGGGGCAAGCGAGTATTCGATCTTAAAGCGAGGAGGGAAACCGAAACCGGCTCCAATGGAATTGAAATCATCATGACAAGCCACCCAAGCAAGACTGACGATCTCTGTCTCTTCTGCTAAGTCAATCTGCACCCACTTTTCGTGGTTCGCGTCGACCTCGATGGCGCTATGAAAACCGTGTGCTTCGGGAATTTTTCCTTTGGCCTGACGCGCCTTGGATAAAGCCAGTTCGAGCGATGAGAGTTCTTCGCCACCCAGTTCATGAAACTGCTGATCGAGACTCTTGAGTTGTTGCTGCAACGCGGACTGCTTGGCGAGCAAACCATCTGCTCGTCGCTGTGTTTCCGGGTCGCGATAGTATTCTTTATCGGCTCGGTCAACGGCACTAAAAACAGCTTGCAAGGCATAATATTCTTCCTGCAAGATCGGATCAAATTTATGATCGTGACATTGAGCGCAACCCACAGTGAGGCTTTGAAACGTCAGCATAGTATTTTGCACCATGTCGTCGCGATCCAAATGGCGAGCGATCTTGCCATCGATTTTTGTTTCGGGAACTTCGGCATGACCGATAAAATCCCATGGACCTGCGGCGATAAAACCAAGCGCTTCGACTCGATCATGGGGATCTTGAGAAACGACGTCGCCTGCCAATTGCTCGCGGATAAATTGCGAATACGGTTTGTCGGAATTGAAAGCCCGAATGACATAGTCGCGGAAAGGCCATGCGTTTAGGCGAGGCTGGTCTTTGTCGTAACCGTGCGTTTCTCCAAAATGCACGACGTCCAACCAGTGACGTGCCCAACGCTCGCCGTATGCGGGTGAAGCAAGCAAGCGATCGACAAGTTCGTCGTAGGCGTTCTGTCGATCATCTTGAACAAAGTTAATAACTTCCTCTTGAGTGGGTGCCAGTCCAATCAAGTCGAAATAAACACGTCGGATCAACGTGATTCGGTCCGCTTGTTCTGCGTGATGCAATTGGTTCGCTTCGTGAGTCGCTGCGACAAAGTTATCGATCGGGTTGCGAGTCCACAGTTGATTACCGCCATTGATCGCCGGAATTGCAGGACGCGACAGGGGCTTAAAAGACCACCAGTCGGTATTCAGTTCGTTCGCTCGTCGCAAAGTACGGCCTTCAGACCACTTGGCGTTCGAACTTAACCACTGGCGAATGGCTTGTTGTTCATCGGCGCTTAGCGGGTTTCGATCTTGTGGCATTTCGGCTTTGCCATCGACAGGCGATATTACATCGATTAGACGACTGTTCAATGGTCGTTCGCCGTCAACAACGGCTCCCGAGTCCCCACCCGCAAAAAAATCTGCGGCTGTAGACATGGAAAATCCGCCATGACGATCGCTCGTGTTATGGCATTCCAAGCAATGCCTCTCAAGGACTGCTGCCGCAGCCTCGAAATCGCTTCGGTCGTCAGCAAACGTTGTTGACCATGGCAAATATGCAAAAACGATCGCAACAATGGGCAGGTATCCATCGCTGGAAAGTCGGATAGTTGATGTATACATGGTGGATTTTGCGGGAGCTACCGTGCTTTGAGGAAGGAAGTATACGAAGCGTAAAACGAGGTTTCGGAAGCCACATCGATTCTAGTCGAAATCAAAGCTTCGTTTCTAGGCACTTGAACTGACTATTTAAAGCTAACTAGTTTGTCGGCGGGGTTTCCAACTGCGATTTCGCTAGGTAAAGTCATACTTCTTGAAAACACAGCCCAAGTGCTCTGGTAGCACGAAATCCTAAAATCACTCTCCTCAGGGTCACCCGTAATGTCAAACTCCGCTACTGGTCAGAAGACTTGGTTTGGACATCCACCACAATTGGCGCGATTGTTTGTAACAGAGATGTGGGAGCGGTTTGGATATTACGGGATGCGAGCGTTGCTCACGCTTTATCTCGCTCAGCACTTCATGTTCAACGACAACGTGACCAACGGGTTGTATGGCGCGTTTACTTCGTTGGTTTATCTGACACCATTATTTGGTGGACTTCTGGCCGACCGATATCTGGGTTATAAGCGTTCCGTTAAATTCGGAGCAATCTTGATGTCGATCGGATATCTGGTGCTTTGTTTCGGCGGGGAAATGGCCAAGCCATACTTGAAGGTTGGCGAGAACAAGCACGAGGTTGAAGTTGTCCGAACAGTCGTCGAGGAAATGAAAAACGGTAAGCCGCGAAAGCAAAAAGTTACGACGCGCTTTACGACAATGGACGGAACGCGATTCAAAATTGAATCTGCGGATGAGGGCGCAATCAAATTGACCCCGGCAGGAACGGCAGGGGATCCGAAAGTTTACGCCAAGGATACGTATGAGTTTGACGGCGAGCGCAATCCATTTTGGGTCAACACCATGTTCCTGGCCCTGACCTGCGTTATCGTGGGAAATGGATTCTTCAAGCCAAACATTTCGACGATTGTCGGTACGCTTTACGATAAAGGCGATGTTCGTCGCGACGGTGGATTTACAATTTTTTACATGGGCATCAACTTGGGTTCGATGATCTCCCAATTTCTTTGCCCATTGTTCCAAGAACTAATTGGATTTTGGGCCGGATTCTTGCTCGCCGCAATCGGCATGTTATTCGCATGGATGTTGATTCAATTCGATGGAGGTCGATTGAAAGGCTACGGCGAACCGCCGCCGGATGCTGAGGGCAAGTCGATTCCGATCTTCATCGGCGCAATTATCGCGATTCCGGTAATCTGGTTCTTGCTTCACAATACGATGCTGTCAGCCGAGAGTGCTGCGAAAGCGGCGACCAAGGGCGGAAGCGTGATCGACTACATTGCGGCCATGCCAGTTCTCGGCAAAGTGCTTCTGTCCATCTTCTTGATCTCGATCGTTGGAATTCCGATTTGGTCGTTCAGGACCGCTTCGCGTGAAGAAGCTCAGAAAATGGTTGTAGCTATGGTTCTGGTTATATTCTCGGTTGCATTTTGGACTTTGTTTGAACAGGCAGGTTCGTCGATGACGTTGTATGCGAAGCGCAATACGGACTTATTTGTAGGTGGCTTTGAAATGCCTGCCGCTCAAACTCAGATATTCAATCCGATCTTTATCGTATTGTTCGCGCCATTATTGTCTTGGTTATGGATATACCTTGGCAAGCGAAATTTAGAACCCTCAATCCCCGTAAAATTTGCGATAGGTCTCTCCCTGGTTGGACTTGGTTTCTTGACCTTGGTTTACGGTGCCAAATTCGCGGATGATCAGTTCAAGGTTGGGCTCACGTGGTTAGTCCTTGCCTACTTCCTCCATTCGATGGGTGAGTTGTGCTTGTCTCCTGTAGGCCTGTCGATGATCACGAAACTATCCATTCCCAAGATCGTTGGATTGATGATGGGCGTATGGTTCCTATGCACTTCCGTAGCTCAATACGTCGCGGGGATCGTTGCAACATTTGCATCGACGGAATCAGTTGCGGGCGAAGCGACCGATCCTAAGTTATCACTTGAAACGTATGTATCCGTATTTCAAACAATCGGGATGGGCGGAATTATTGCTGGCGTCATCTTGCTTATCCTGTCGCCTTTCCTTCGCCGCATGATGCACGGCGTGAAATAGTTCGACCCGACTGAAGTTTCAACAACGGGAAGAAAATAAATACTATGAGTGGTGCAGACGAGAATCCTGTCGAGCACCATGCGTATGTTGCGAGTTCTGCAAACCAAGCCGAGCTATCTTGGCGTGCAGTCCTACTTGGCGTATTGCTTGGCGTTGTGTTTGGTGCTTCGTCGCTGTACCTCCTTCTTAAAGTCGGTATGTCTGTGTCCGCGTCTGTTCCGATTGCTGTTCTGTCCATCACCGTTTTTCGTGGATTCAGTCGAGCGATTGGTTCTCGTCGAGCAACGATTCTTGAGAACAACATCGTGCAAACCGCTGGGTCGGCGGGAGAGTCGTTGGCATTCGGCGTCGGCGTGACGATGCCCGCACTGTACTTGCTCGGTTATGAGATGGATGTCGTTCGAGTCATGATGGTCTCCGTGCTTGGCGGATTGCTGGGGATACTGATGATGATCCCATTACGCCGAGCCTTTATCGTCCGGCAGCATGGCAAACTCGCATATCCCGAAGGCACGGCTTGTGCAGAGGTCCTTATTGCGGGCGAGACGGGTGGGAGTAGTGCCAAGATGGTTTTCGCAGGATTTGGCATTGCTTTCCTGTATAAATTCTTGAGCAAGGCCTGTAAGCTCTGGGTCGAGGAGCCAAGCCAAAATTTATTTGCGGTCACGTCCGAAGGTACAAAGGTTGGTTTGAAAGGTGCTGCGATTTCCGGAGAACTTT
Organism: Pirellulaceae bacterium; assembly: GCA_031374825.1. GTDB lineage: Bacteria > Planctomycetota > Planctomycetia > Pirellulales > Pirellulaceae > JANMGV01. The sequence goes on along the minus strand of JANMGV010000142.1, from coordinate 15,195 downwards.
CCCCTGAACTGCTTGGCGTTGGCTATATCATCGGACCAAAAATCGCATCGCTCATGATGTCTGGTGCGGTGCTGTCGTACTTTGTGATCGGACCGTTGATCGCTACTTTCGGAGAAAATTTGTCCGTGGCCGTGCCACCGGCTGTTTCCAGCGGTGGGGCGTTGGGTTCAGATCCTGGACTGATTCGCAACATGAGCCCGGATGACATCAAGGGAAACTATTTGCGATTTATTGGAGCAGGTGCGGTTGCAGCGGGTGGCATCATCGGGATGTTTCGATCACTACCGTTGATATTCGCTTCGGTAATGGCGGGCTTGCGCGACTTGCGTTCGAGTGACAAGCGTTCTCATTACATTCGTACCGAACAAGACATTCCGTTTACGTGGGTGGTCTTTGGCTCCGTGGGTCTCATTGCCGTTCTGATGTTGGTACCATCACTTGGCTTTGGGTTGAACGTCCAAGGATTCATCGGCGCTTCGATGGTGATGCTCTTTGGTTTTATGTTCGTGACGGTTTCGTCGCGATTAACAGGAGAAGTCGGTTCGTCGTCCAATCCAATATCTGGCATGACGATCGCGACCTTGCTGATGACGTGCTTGATTTTCTGGCTACTTGGCAGAACGGGCCCGACCGCCATGTTGACTGCGTTGACGGTGGCGGCTGTTGTTTGTATTGCGTCTTCGAATGGAGGAACGACCTCCCAAGACCTCAAGACGGGATTTCTTGTCGGCGCGACTCCGAGTCGCCAACAAATTGCAATACTCGCTGGCACATTATTTTCGGCGACCATCATTGGCATAACTCTCTTGGCGCTCAATGCCGCAGGCACTCACTACACGACCAAGAAACTTCCGACGGCGACGCTGAAAATCCCGGAATATTCGTTACGCGAAAAGCCTGGAAAACCTCATCAATCCGATTCGATTGAGTATCACGTCATTCACGTACGGCAATCCGACGAATTGAATCCCGGTGTCGCTGCCGGTCGGTACTTGGCGGATGATCGTGGTTTGATCAAGTATCGAACGGACTTGCCAATCGATCGTCGTGAAAAGATCATGGATGACGGTGCGGAAGCCCCCGAAGGCTTTGATGCACCTCAACCTCAGTTGTTTACGTCGATCATCGAAGGAATCCTAGGAGGTACGTTGGAGTGGGGATTGATCATCATCGGCGTCTTGATCGCAGTTTGCGTTGAGTTGGCTGGAGTTTCTGCTTTGCCGTTTGCAGTCGGCATGTATATCCCGATTGGCGCGACGTCACCGATTTTCATAGGCGGACTGATCAAGTGGATTGCTGATAAGTTGCAAGGCAACAGTCCCACTGCGGAGCAATCGTCGGATTCAAGTTCCGGGGTGCTTCTTGCCAGCGGCTACATTGCAGGGGGGACCCTGTGTGGATTGCTGCTCGCGTTCTTTGCTTTTCTACCTACGAGGTACAGTGACTCGTTGGCCGTTGGTCTTGCGTTTTGGAATAACAACCCGGACTTAGCGGCACACGCTCCCAAGGCATTGGCGGTGATCGCTTTCCTCGGCTTGTCGGCAATCTTGGTTTATGTGAGTCAAAGTAAATCTGACACCGCAAATCGCACGCTCGACGCTGACTTGAAAAAATAGTGTGCCCCCAATAATCCTCAAAGCGATTGACCAACCGGGAAACGGAATATTTTGCATTCGTTTTTCGCGATTGCGAGAGCCTCTTTCGTGTTCAATCCAAACTGGGGCCTATTTAGCTCTAGTACCTTGCGATGGACGGGTTACAATCTTTGGCTCAAACATTGGGTTAAGGATTTGCAAGTATGGTAGTCAAAAAAGCTGGAAATGAAGTTGAAGTCGATGGGATGATCATTCATCTTGCTCGTCCGGAAGTGGCCGCGTTCTTGGCTTGGATTTTTCCAGGCGCCGGTCATTACTATCAAAAGCGATACGGCAAAGCTGCCATGTTCTCGATTTCGATTTTGGCGATATACATTTTAGGGATGTTTATCGGGTCAGGACGAGTCGTTTATGTATCGTGGGTTAAAGAAGATTGGCGATGGCAGTACGTTTGCCAAGCTGGAGTTGGATTGCCAGCTATGCCCGCCCTGCTGCAAGCTTGGCATTTGCAGAGCTCGCCTCGTCCCTACTGGAATGGATTTATGGCACGGCCGATGGATATTGGCACTCTGTCCGACTGGCACAAAGAGTCATCGGCGGGGTTTGACCTTGGGTCTCTTTATACGATGATCGCGGGGTTGCTGAACATATTGGTGATCTTCGATGCTGCATCAGGTCCGTTGCCACTACCGGTTCATCCTAAGAAATCTGACAAAAGCAAAAAAGCCAAGGAAGGTGACGAATCCGTCGACACCAAAAATCCCGAACCTAAAGCTGCTGATGCAACTCCTTGAAGCAATAACTCGCACGCAGCGAACTTGAATTTACTTCGGCCGGGATCCATTAACCAATGGCCGCTTTTCCGAACAGCTTCTTAAAAACCAATCGGCGGCTAAGACACTTCAAGCCGCCCGTGGATGAATAACGATGCAAATTCTAAAACTCATTCGATCGCGATTCGAATCGGCTCTGCAAGGTATTGTGGACGATGTACAGCCGCATGCTCAGCGAATTGCTATGTCGCGAGATCCGAAATTCGGCGACTACCAAGCCAATTTGGTGATGGCACTGGCAAAACAAATTGGACGCGACGAAGTCGAATTGGCCAATGAGATAACGTCGCGACTCAAGCTAGATGATTTTTGTGAGACCGTAGAGGTTGCTGGAAAAGGTTTCATCAACTTGCGTCTGCGATCGGATTGGATCTCCAAGCAATTGTCTGCCGTCGGTCGCGACGAGCGCGTAGGCGTTTCCTTTGTAGACAAACAGAAGAATTACGTCGTCGATTTTTCATCGCCCAACGTTGCCAAGCCCATGCATGTAGGGCACATTCGCTCAACCGTAATCGGCGATGCGCTTGTACGCATTCTCAAGTTTGCTGGCCATCATGTCGTGTCCGATAATCACCTTGGCGATTGGGGCACCCAATTCGGGATGGTGATATACGGCTACAAACATTTCTGCGACCAAAATGCTTTTCAGTCAGCTCCGGTCGAAGAACTTGGCCGGCTCTACCGCGTTGTGCGCGGCATTATGGACTATCAAGCTGCGAAGAGAAACATAGCTCGAGTGCAACAAGATGTCGCCACACAGATGACCAAGTTAGCCGATGCTAGGTCTGCCGTAGCGGCCAATCCTGCCGACAAGAAAGCGAAGAAGGAAGTAACATCGCTGGAACAGGCAGTAAAAAACGCGCAAGAGAAACTCACAGATACGCAAACCCTAATCGCAAATTTTGAATCGGATGGAGCTTCAGTCAAAAACTCGGATGCCCATCCCAATATCGAGCAAAGTGTCTTGATGGAAACGGCGAATTTGCACGCCGGGGACAAGGCCAACAAAGCTTTGTGGGATCAGTTCCTTCCACATTGTCTCGTTGAAATTCATCGAGTCTATGATCGCCTGGGGATCGAGTTCGATTATGAACTTGGCGAAAGCTTTTACCATGACATGCTGCCGGGCGTCGTGGAAGACTTAGTAAAACGCGGTTTGGCTGTGGATAGCGATGGTGCAGTTTGCGTATTCCTAGATGAATACGACGCGCCGATGATTATCCGCAAGAAAGATGGTGCTTTCCTTTATGCAACATCGGACGTAGCAACGGTGCATTATCGTATGGAGCATTTCCATCCGGACGCAATTCTTTATGTTGTCGATCACCGGCAAGGCGAACACTTTGCAAAACTGTTCGCAACGCTTCGCAAAATTGGTTTGACCGCCGTCGAACTAAAGCACGTCGCGTTCGGCACAGTGCTGGGACCGGATGGTAAACCTTTCAAGACTCGCTCGGGGAGCGTGGTTGGGCTGGATTATCTATTAGATGAAGCGATTGAGAGGGCTTGGCGAGTCGTCTGCGATCCAGAACGATTGCGAGCAGCCAATCTGGAAATGTCCGAGGACGATAAACGGCAAATTGCCAATACCGTCGGAATAGGCGCAATCAAATACGCGGATCTTGTGCACAATCGCACCAGCGACTACGTCTTCGATATCGACAAGATGGTTCGACTTGAAGGCAACACCGCTACGTACATTCAATATAGCTATGCGCGAACAAATAGCATTTTGCGAAAGTCTGATTTGGAAATTAGTCCCCAATGGTTCGCGTCCCTGTCAATTCGAATCGAGCATCCCATGGAACGAGCACTCACGCTGCACTTGCTTCGTTTCGACGAATGCGTTCATCAGAGCTTGGATGAATACTATCCAAGCGTCATAGCTGATTACTTATTCGACTTAGCAAAACTCTTTGCGACATTTTTCGACCAATGCCCTGTGCTACGCGCGGAGAATGACGAGATTCGCGCGTCACGACTAGGGATGGTTTATGTAACTCGGGCTGTTCTTCAACGGGGTCTCAACTTACTCGGAATCGACGTTGTTGATCGCATGTAGTGCGACTTGCGACAAATTGCGTCGCAACGAGCGAGAGAAACGACGGTTCGGGAAACGTCAAATCTCTCAACCGATATAGTTCTATTTCAACCTGCGCTGCGAATGCTAGCCAGATAAGGCCGCAATGCCTCGCGAATTGCCGTTGTTGGTGCATCGCGTCCGATGGGCTTGGACGATTTGTCATCCAGCTCACCGCGGACGATGCGAACATCACTCGGAGCTTCGATACCAATCGTTACCCGATTGCCACTGACTTTTGAAATTACGATGGTAATGTTATCACCGATCACCAATCGTTCACCTTCTTTACGACTCAATACTAGCATGATAGGTCCTCCTGATCTCTCCGTTCGTTTCCCTAAAATATCGCTTGCAAAAGCTAGCGAAAAACTCCATTACGAACTGTCATTACGCTATGGCAGAACGTACGAACAATAGTCACCGTCAGATGCAATCATCATTCCAAAATTTTCGAAAATTTTGACGCATTTCCAAAATCCGACTAAAGTCCCTTTCCAGAAGACAATTCGTTGAGAAAAAATTTCCCTTGAAAATTTTCTGTAAACAACACTTTGGGAAGGACGTGGAAGATAGCAGCACAAGGCGTTCTCAAAATGATCAAAGCTTGGTTTAAGTTGCTATAAAATCATCCAATCGTTCTTCGCATCGTTGTTTCAGGATTAGACGACAAGCCAGTGACACGTCTGGTCACGCTTTTTCGATTTTGAAATTTTGTCGGAGATTTTTCGACTTGCAACGCTAGCAAAAAAACCTTAAACAGTCGCTCGCCCGTCGATTTAACAGAGCACCGCCAACGTGAGAGGGAGTAGGTTAATCGCGTAGATGTTCGAGAAACTCACGTAAGGATGTCGTGAACCACGTTTCCTTCGACGTCCGTCAATCGATAATCGCGTCCGTTGTGCCGGAACGTTAAACGCTCGTGATCAAGTCCAAGAAGGTGCAAGATAGTCGCGTGGAAGTCATGCACGTGAACTTGTTTGTCCGCGACTGCGATGCCGTATTCGTCGGATGAACCGTAAGCAATTCCGCTCTTTACCCCAGCACCAGCTAGCCAAGATGAAAAGACTTGGTGGTGGTGCTCGCGCCCTCGCGCATCTTTAGCGGCATTGTACGGAGTTCGTCCGAACTCGGTTGTCCAGACGACGAGCGTATCATCGAGCATTCCTCGCTGTTTGAGATCCGTCAGTAAAGCTGCAATAGGCTGGTCCACGTTCTTGGCTAACGGCAAATGCGTTTCCATATCGCCATGTGCATCCCAGTTGGCCGAGGAACCTACATCGATCAATTCGATGAATCGCACTCCGCGTTCCGCCAGACGGCGCGCGACCAAACACTGCCAACCAAACCCCGAATTTTGGCTTGGCTGCAACCCATACATGTTCAGTGTCGCTTGCGATTCCCCCGACAAGTCGAGAGCTTCGGGCGCGGCACTCTGCATTCCGAAAGCCGTCTCAAAGGACCGAATACGCGCATCGAGAGCTTGATCCTCGGGGTGTGTTTCCAAATGTCGTTTGTTAGCTCTCGCTAGTAAATCAAGCTCCATTCGCTGAAGTTCCATCGAAGCTGTCCGGGGCCTGACATTCGCAATTGGCTCATCACCTGGAAAGAACTGAGTGCCCTGATGCGACCCCGGCAGAAAATCGCTTCCCCAAGTCTGCGCACCCGCATAGGGAGCTTGAGGTGCTAAGACAACGAACGAAGGCAAATTGCGATTCTCGGTTCCCAGTCCATAACTTGCCCAAGCACCAATACTGGGACGAGCAAATGTCCAAGAGCCGCAATGCATGCCCAAAGTGCTTTCATAATGATTCGTGTGGTTAGTCGACATCGATCGAATAACGCACAAGTCGTCGACTTTGTCTCGGACATGCGGGAACAAATCACTCACCTCGACGCCGCTTTGACCACCTGGTCGAAATTTCCAGTGAGGCATCTTGAGGAACATCGAAAACTCGGCCAACTTGCCTTGGAAATTATCGACTTTAATCGACTTGTTATGATCTGCGGTCAACTTCGGCTTGGGGTCAAACGACTCCAAATGAGAAACGCCGCCGGTCATGAATAAGAAGATGACGCGTTTTGCCTTGGCGGGATGATGTGTGGTCTTGGGGGCAAGCGGATCGTCGGACTTGCCCGCATCCGCACGAAGCTCATCGGCAAGCATCGCGCTCAACGCTATAGAGCCAGCGCCACCAGCGGATCGCGTCAAGAATTCACGTCTCGAACGAATATTCATCACGATTACTTAATTCTCAAAGTCGGCGGGAAGTCGGTAGGAAGCGGTGGGAGAGGCTTTAAGTTTATTGTAGCATCCCCATCAGTCTACAAAAAGAAACTCGTTTCGGGTCAGCAAACTCCGTACAAATGCAGCCAATGCGAAAAGTGTTCGATTCGGTGCATCGCCAGGCATACCGGAAGAAGCCGCCAAAGCCGTTTCGTAGTCGCGTTGGAAATCAAGTGCTTCGTCAATTTCAGCCTTCGTCGCAGGCCGACCCAACGTCAACATAAACAACTGATATATTTGCTCTCGCGTGTCCGGCATTGCCGCTAAAAAATTCTTTGCAATGGCAATAGAGCTTTCGTGAACAAGCTCGTTGTTCATTAAGAACAGCGATTGCGTGGGAACAGTGGTCGGTTCGCGGCGAGAAGTGCTGACATTGGTATCAGGCCCATCGAACAAACTCAGGTAGGGATGCCGTTTCAATCTTTGTTGCATCAAATAGAGACTACGATGGTTTGTCGGATAGACGGCATAGTAGGGCGAATGCTGGGTGTAGCCCCATGTATCAACGGGCGGAAAAGGATGCTCCCCAGGCATCGTGGGATCGAGATTGTTGCTGATCATCAAAATCGCGTCACGGATCTCTTCCGCACTGAGTCGACGCCGATTAAATCGCCAAAGCAGTTTTGCATCCGGGTCAAGCTCGGCGGCTCGATCATCGTAATCGCCCGATTGTTGATAACTCGCAGATTCCATGATCATCCGATGCATCGACTTGATCGACCAGCCGCTTTCGATGAATCGTGAAGCTAACCAATCGAGCAACTCGGGATGCGAAGGACGCTGGCCACGTGCGCCGAAATCGTTTTCTGTACTAACAATCCCTCGCCCAAAGTGTTGTTGCCAAATGCGATTGACCATGACGCGTGCGGTAAGCGGATTGGTTGGTCGAGTAAGCCACTGGGCTAACTCGCGACGACCGCTTCCTGGGCCAGTCAAATTCTCGCCACCTAAGACTTCAAGATTTCGGCGAGGGACGACATCACCAAGTCTCAAGATATCCCCGCGAAGCTGTATCGGTGTATCAGACGGCTTTTCTTTGTCCATCGCGCCATAAACCATTTCGCTCATCGCGATCGGCCCCGATTTCTTGAGCGAATCAAGCTTGACTGTGTCGCTCTCTATCTGCTTTCGTAGGGAAGCAAGCCTGTTGATAGTCTCAGATAACTCTTTCAACCTTTCGGCCAGCGCGGCCGCATCCGCAATTGACTTGTCGAATGGCAACAGGGAGTTCGTGTCGATTAGTAGGTTGTCGATATCATGAGCGGGTGTAGCACCACTCCCTGGCCCATATTTGTCAACAAACGTGTAATCGATGATCCCGTCCCACCCGGACGTGAACGCGCGACCAGAAAACCCAACGGCTTCCGATGACGCCGAAGCTATGCGACCTGAATAGGTCTTCGTTTTGAGATCTGCCGTGATCTGCAAGTTGTACCAAGTCCCCATTTTCAACTCGCAGATCGGTTCGTACCCTCCGCCGTTTTTCAAGAGTAAGTGAGTCGCGTTCGCCGCAACTTCCACCGCACCTGAATTTCCAGGTCCATGCCCCATATAAAACCGATACGAGCCGGTACCACTAGCAGCGATTTCAAGGTTGCGGAAGTCGATGTTGTAATACAATATCGGCGTATTCTCAGCAGTATGTGCAGTGGCAAGCGTTCGCCCGAAGGCATTGTTCGCTTCGTCGCTCGGGCAACTGATGCCGCGAGAGCCAATAGGAAAGGCATTCGTAAATGGGCTTTGCGATGATTCGCTGATCTTAGCTGAATCAAGTCCACTCCATGGCGTGGACGGCATTTCACCGATCGTCTCGTTCTCAAATCCGCAGAAGCCTGTCGTTCCTAGGACAGATGCCGCCTGCATTTCAATAGCCGCTTTTTCTGATTCGAGCTGCTTCAGCGAACCATCGAGAGCGGCAACCTGTTGTTCAAAATGTAATGTCCTTTGCGAGGCAACTTGCGGAGGTATCGCCGGGAAGGAATCATAAGGCCGCTTCTTCTCCTCACTTCCAGGGAACGAATATTTCGTACTGTCAAAAATGCCGTACCATGCGTAATAGTCGGTCATGTTGACGGGATCAAATTTGTGATCGTGACAGCGAGCACATCCCAAAGTTAGCCCCAATACGGACTGACCAACGGTGTCGATGGTGTCTTGAATGGTCAAGTAATGGTAGTTCTCGACATCGAAACCAAAACGCCGCGAAATGGCGATGAAGCCCGTTGCCGTCATCATTTCCCGATAACGATTCAACGTGTCTTGCGAAGGCGATGAACCCGCTTGCACTATCATTTCTGCGCCAAGAATATCACCAGCAATTTGTTCGCGAATGAACTCATCGTAGGGCATATCCGAATTGAACGCGTCAATAACCCAGTTGCGATATTTATAGGACAGCGGTGTCGGATAATCGGCCGTCTCGCCCGCAGTGTCTGCGTACCGAACGACATCCAACCAATGTCTCCCCCAACGTTCACCGTAGGCGGCCGACGCAAGCAATCGTTCGATCACTTTGGAATACGCTGCCGGAGTTTCGTCCGTCAAGAACGCTTCGATCTCTTCACGCGTTGGCGGCAACCCCGTCAAGTCGAACGTCGCGCGGCGCAATAGCGTTCGCTTGTCCGTTTGCCTTCGCATCCCAAGCTTATCTTCACTCAAACGCGATAGAACAAAACGATCGATGTCGTTGTTGATGGCATTGGGCGATTCAACATCGGGCGGATTTGGATCTGCGATGGGTTGCAGCGACCAAAATGCTCGTTCTTCATCGCTGATGGGACCGCTTCGAACCGGTGCACCAACGCTGCCAAGCTTCTCTCCTTCGGGCCAAAACGCGCCGGATAGAACCCACTCCTCCAACGAAGAAATTTGCTGCTGATTGAGCTTCTCTTTGGGCGGCATTTCCAGGCCGTCTTCGTGCCGGATCGCTTTTAGTAGTAAGCTGCCCTTTGTATCACCGGCGACAAGAGCACTGCCCGAATCACCGCCTTTCATCATCAGCGAAAATTGATCCAGCCTCAGCCCCGATTCTGACTTGCTCGGACCATGGCATTTCAAACAGCGCTCAACCAGTAATGGCCTCACATGGTTTTCAAAGAATGCTGACGACTCTGCGTTCTTATCCTGCCCTTGCAAAAATGACGAACCTAGAGGCATTTGAACAATAAAAATAGCGCTGATTAGTAATCGGCACGATCGAATATTTTTGACTCTCATGACCGGTCTTTCCAAGTTCACCTTTCAAGCAACCAAGATTCATTCTAATCAATCTACACCTTGCAAAAGCCCGCAGCGAACGATACTCAAAATATTTTCGCCCTCAATCTTTTTGCCATTGTCCATTTGATGGCAGAAAAATTAAGGGCAAAAAAATGGAGATCGAATTGTTCAATCAGAATTAAGAAATGGTTTGCCTGAAAACCGTTGCCAGACTTATGGGCACTGTAAATCAGGTTTACCCATTACATCGATGACGATCAAACACCCGTTCTATTTTTCTGCCCTCAATCTTTTTGCCATGGTCCATTTGATGGATAAAAACTTAGGGGCAAAAAATGGAAATCGAATTCTACAATCAGAATTAAGAAATGGTTTGCCTGAAAACCGTTGCCAGACTTATGGGCACTGTAAATCAAATTTACCCATTACATCGATGACGATCAAACGCCCGTCCAATTTTTCTGCCCTCAATCTTTTTGCCATGGTTTATTTGATGGCAGAAAAATTAAGGGCAAAAAAATCAAGAAGCAGAGTCAAATGGATCAAATATCGATCGTGCAGTGTGAACGCGGATGTGAACTACCAGTCAGCGTTTGGTACCATATAGCAGTACGCAAGACAACAATTCCCGGAACTTGGGAACACACATTTTTCTGCACTATATTTTTTACAGCCCGATTCCTCGGTTTCAACGATGCCTATCAAAACTTCCATACCGATCACTCGGATATCACAAGCGGACTTTGGTGAAATTGCCTATGAAGTGATGCATCGCGTGTTTGAGATCCACAACGAATTCGGTCGCTTCTTTGATGAGAAAATCTACAAACGCGTTTTAGCCTTACGTTTGCCGGCTGTTACACTTGAAGTGCCTGTCGACGTTGTTTTCGAAACATTTCACAAACAGTATCTATTGGATACATTAGTACTCGATGGCGGGATTTTCGAATTTAAGGCTGCAGATAAAATCACTCCACGCCATCGAGCTCAGTTGCTGAACTACTTGTTGTTGTGTGATGTGGCACATGGAAAACTGGTTAACATTAGGCCCTCAACAATCGAACATGAATTTGTTAATACACAATGGCGTTTTACTGACCGCCTGATGTTCAAAATTGCTCGCGAGCGATGGAACGCGAGTTTCCCAAACGCGAAGATAGTACACGATTTCTTGACCGCGTTCTTGAACGAAATTGGAACTGGCTTGGAGACCAAATTATATGAAGAAGCGGTCATTCATGCGTTGGGCAACAATGTGCAAAAAGAGGTTTCCGTATGCGAAATCGTTGGCGGGCAATCAATCGGTCAGCAAAAGCTACACATGCTTTGCGACGAAGTAGCAATCACAGTTACCGGCCTCGATAAATCTCTCGCCGATTTTGAAACTCACACGCTTCGACTTCTAAACCACATTGATCTCCGAGCCATCGCTTGGATCAACGTCAACCTGAAACAGGTCACATTCACCACTATGACAAAATAATATCGCTCAATCTTTTTGCCATGATCTTCCTGAGGGCAGAAAAATTGGGGGCAAAAAAATAATGTGGAAGTAATTGTGCAGGATTCGAGGCTACGAAAGTTAGGGGATTGGTACTGGACGGAATTGGACGTCATTCTCTCTTGCCGTGCTGTATCCTTCGAACGCCATTCTGTCTTCATTTTTCTGCCCTCAATCTTTTTGCCACGATCTTTCTGAGGGCAGAAAAATTAGGTGCAAAAAAATAAAGTGGAAGTACATGTGCAGGATTCGAGGCTACGAAAGTTAGGGGATTGGTACGTGACGGAATTGGAAGTCATTTTTTTGCTGTTGATGAATTGTTCGACTGTCTGTTTTCATTTTTCTGCCCTCAATTTTTCTGCCAGTCGCTTTTTGCGTTAAATTCCACCGGTACTCCTTTCTGCAGAGCGCCAAAAGATCGTATACAATAGAGACTCCTGACAAACTCGCGTTTCTCCAGAGTTACTATGTTTTGCCGCACGCTCTTATTTCTAATTTTGATTGGCCTCGTTAAGGCTTCCTTCGCAGGTGATCCGAAGGTCGATTTTAATCGCGATATTCGGCCTGTCCTGTCCAACAAGTGTTTCGCTTGTCATGGCCCCGATGAGGAACATCGCAAAGCGGATTTGAGGCTCGATGTTCGCGAAGTGGCGATCGCGGTTGGCACTGACCGTAAAGCGATTGTTCCCGGTAAGCCAAGCGACAGCGAGCTGGTCATCCGTATTTGTTCGGATGACCCCGATACGGTCATGCCTCCTCGAGAAACGGAAAAACCACTGACGCAACAAGAAATTGATCTTCTGCAGCGTTGGATATCCGAAGGAGCCGAGTATCAAGGCCATTGGTCGTTCTTGCCCATCAAGAACGAAGCCCTTCCTCTCATCCCCCCGTTGCCAGAGAAAGTACAGGTTCGGAACGGAATCGATCATTTCATCTACGCGAAACTCGCCGAACACGGTCTTCAGCCCTCACCAGAAGCCGATAAATACACGCTTGTTCGACGAGTGTATCTCGACCTGATCGGCTTGCTCCCAACCCCCGCCGAAGTCGAGCAATTTGTATCGGACACGCGCCCCGAAGCATACGAGCAACTTGTCGAGCGATTGCTCAAGAGCCCACACTACGGCGAGCGCTGGGGTCGACATTGGCTTGACCAAGCTCGATACGCAGACTCCAACGGCTATACGATTGATGCCGAACGCGTCATGTGGCCGTATCGCGACTGGGTAATTCGAGCTTTAAACGATGATATGCCATTTGATCAATTCACGATTGAGCAACTCGCCGGCGACCTACTGCCCAATGCCACCAAATACCAAAAGATTGCGACGGGATTTCATCGCAATACACTCATCAACCAGGAAGGCGGTACCGACCCCGAACAGTTCCGCGTCGAATCCGTAATTGATCGCGTCAATACAACGGGCGCGGTTTGGCTCGGTTTGACGATTGGCTGTGCCCAGTGCCACACGCACAAATTCGATCCGATCCAACACCGCGAGTATTACGAACTGATGGCATTCTTCAATCAGTGCGCAGACATCAACGATGTTGGACCAACTGTCGATGTTCACGCAGGTGAACTTTTCGTTCAAGATTTCCAATCCGATGCAATGCGTGAACTAACCGCAGCGTCTGCTGAAATGGCTCAACTGCAATCAACTCGCGGTGATCGCCAGAGCAAATGGGAAGCTTCGTTACTTGCAGATTCCTCGCAACACCTGAGTCCGCAGCAATTGCCTTGGACCGTTATCGTCCCCGAGAAAGCGACAGCAGAACAAGCCAAACTCACGGTACTCGATGATCAGTCCATCCTGGCAACGCAGGGCATTCTCCGGGAGATTTACGTTGTCGAATCCAGCAGCCTACCGACCGACACGACCATTGGTTCCTTTCAGTTAAGGACCATTCCGCACGAATCGTTTCCAAAGAACGGGCCGGGATTAGCCGGTAACGGAAACTTTGTTCTAACTGCCGTTGAGTTCTACTTGGATGATGAACTGCTGCCCCTCTCGTCTGCAATCAGCACGCACGCCCAGCCTAACTATCCTGTGGCAAATCTCATTGACGGCAACCCCGGTACCGGCTGGGCAATCAACGTGGCACCTGATTCAAAACTCGCAATGAATTCAGAACATACCGCTTGGTTGAATCTCGGGCGAGCCGTTGCGGCTGGCGGCAAGCGTCTGAAAATTGTTTTGAAGCACGAGTTAAATAACGACTACAACCTTGGCCGATTCCAGTTGGCCCTGAGTCCCCAAGTCGCTGAGTCCGCGTCTGACCCTAGACTACTCGAAGCAATCCATATCGCGTCCAAGCAGCGTACTAAGGAACAACGGGAATACGTAGAAACGGCTTTTGCTGCGGTGGACACGGATTACAAAGAAGCGAACCAACGACTCAATTCGTTGCGACAGAAGATCGGACTTGGCCCACAAGTCAACACGATGGTGATGCGCGATGTCGCTGAGCGCCGTCCAACTTACATCTTAACTCGAGGCGATTTTCTGCGGCCTGACAAAGAAACTGGTCCGATCGAGCCAAACGTCTGCCGAGTCCTCCCGCCGTTGACCTCTCAGTCAACAGATTCACCTCCAACGCGATTGGATCTAGCTCGTTGGCTCGTTAATAAAAACAATCCTCTGACGCCACGCGTGACGGTCAATCGTATGTGGATGCAGTATTTTGGTCGCGGAATTGTTGAAACCGAAAATGATTTTGGAACGCAGGGGGCCAATCCTACGCATCCCGAATTGCTTGATTGGTTGGCTGGTCAGTTCATTGAAAACGGTTGGTCGCAAAAACAAGTTCATCGGCTAATCGTGACATCGGGTACATATCGACAAAGCTCAATACACCGGGATGACATCGCCTCCAAAGATCCACTTAACCTTTCACTCGGCCGACAAAACCGGTTACGACTTGACGCGGAGATCATTCGCGATGTTGCACTCTCCGCATCGGGAAAATATTCCCCCGTTGTCGGCGGCCCAAGCGTCTTGCCGCCCCAACCTGAAGGTGTTTATGCTTTTACCCAGAATTCTAAGAGCTGGAAAGCGGCAACTGATTCGAACCGCTACCGTCGCGGCATGTACACGATGTTCTACCGTAGTGCTCCATACCCAATGCTATCGACGTTTGACACGCCGGATTTCCAAAGTGTCTGTACTCGCCGCGTTCGATCCAACACGCCGTTGCAAGCCCTGACAATGGCGAACGACGAAGCCATGTATGAACTCGCCCAAGCACTCGCACTTCGTATTCTGCATGAGAATGAAAACGTACCCGAACAGTCGGACGCTTCTCGTGTCGATCAACTGTTTCTTTATTCAGTGTCCAGGCAACCAAACGATCAAGAAAAACAATCCTTGATAAGATACTTGAACCGCCAGCGTGAATACTTTTCAAACGACGCGAAAACGGCAAGCAGCATTGCCGACAGAAAAGACAGCCACGACATTCCTGACGCGGAACTCGCTGCTTGGACATCCGTAGCGCGCGCGATCATGAACACCGATGAGTTTATTACACGCGAATAGACTAGTGTCTGTTCGTTTTCGCCGAAGTCGTTATGCGGCAAAGTGTTGTTGCAAAACCTTCGCTTGAAGATTTCGGTATTGATTTACATCCTTCTGATATGTATGTCGGAACACTTTTCGTGTGGTTTGATCGACCTGCAA
>JANMGV010000141.1:0-6445 GCA_031374825.1 Pirellulaceae bacterium | reverse complement strand
TTGCAGGTCGATCAAACCACACGAAAAGTGTTCCGACATACATATCAGAAGGATGTAAATCAATACCGAAATCTTCAAGCGAAGGTTTTGCAACAACACTTTGCCGCATAACGACTTCGGCGAAAACGAACAGACACTAGTTAGCCGTGAAACCACGTGAAGGTTGTCATTGGTTTCAAGGAATGAGCCACCTTGGCCGTTGTACGCTCCCAAGCCAAACACGCCATAGTTACCTGATCCCTTGAGTCCCTTGTCAGTCACCTCTTTGAAAAAGTCCTGAGCGGGCTTGGGTGTCCAATAGAAGAAAGCTCCCAAATCGCGTTCATTTCGAACGGCACTGTTGAGACTGTCTGCTCGGTCCAAAGGTATACGATTCGAGCTTGACTGCAGGTTTTCGAATCCATAGGGCACCTTGGACTGACCAACTCGAACGCGGTATTCTCTGTCCGTATCGAAATACAGGTCCGCATACAAATCCCGGATCTGTACAAAATGCGTTTGATCCGAACTACCGGGCGTTGTTACTGCAAAATCGGGCTGGAAGTAAAGCGATGCATGTTCATTCATGTCACCCGCCAATATAAGCCGCGCCCGTCGAATCAAAAAACTTTGGTCTTCGCTGACGGAACGGTCACCCACATAATGCGCTGGCGCGGATGGCGGATTTACAAAAAGCTCTTGGTTGAATCGGAGTTGCGTATAACCACGAAGGGTATACTTTTCGAACCATTTCTTATCTTTCTTTTCTTCCTTTTTCTCTTCCTTCTTTTCAGGCTTTTTTTCTTCTTCCTTTTTCTCGCTAGCTTCTTTTTCCTTGTTGATTAGTTCTTCAAGCTCGCGAATTCGCGCATCGGATTCTTCAAGTCGTTGTTGTACTTGTGCCATATCCAACGGTGGTTGAGGCTCTTGCCTGAGGTTCGTCAACATTGGCTGGACAAACGTCTGTGCCTCCATGAGTTGCTGTGCATTTGGAGGCAACGGAATTTGGGCGTTGACCGTATTGCAGGCGAATATGCAAAAACAGCTTCCCAACACGCGACTTATGGTTTTTTGTTTCATAGAAAGAAGGCATCTCGTGGGGTGTTGGAATGATGTCATTTGTTCTCGAGCGTTGATACCATCCGCGTTGTGTAAGTCTTCATCGTAAGTTGACGCTAATCGAAAAAATTCGCATTACGAAATATTTAAAATGCTTTTAGTCGCTCTTTTTGGCAACTTATTTTTTCGCGTTGCAAGCATAGTGTCGCTGCTTTGTCCATGTTAACAATTTGGACTCCGAATGACGTAGTGCGTTTGATCTTATTGCAAGCATTCCATTCATGACTTGAGAATCCGAAGTTGAACGCAAGTTGGAGCATTTCAGTGAAGAGGTTTCATAGGATGATCGGCAATAAGTGTCATTTACAGTCGACGATCAACGTGAGACTGAGGCAAGTTACTCCATGTCGATCGTTAAGAGCGCGTCGGGACGCGATCACTAAGAGTGATTTTTTGGTTCCACAATCGTTGTAGTTGGGCATGCGTCCATCGAGCGGTTGTTTTTGATGAATCATTATCGAATCTGCGATGTCTGGCGAAGCAATGCTTTGGGCGGCCGAGATTGATTGGCATGAACGCCGAAGAAAGTCAGGTAGTTTGAATTTGATTTGGTTGGCGAGGTATGTGACGGAGTTTGTTTGGGCGAGTTTCGATGATGGACTGTGTAATTTGGCAGCATGCGTCTGGCGGCGGCTAAACATTTTCTCGAGGCACCGGACGCGGAATCACAGGTCGCTATGGACAGGCTTGGATTAGTGGAAAAACGTGCTTGAGAGGCCATCCTCGACCGGTCGCACACACGCTACAATCGAAGTTTGGTAAACTGCTTTTTTGATATCAACCAACTGCTAGGTAACTGATGCTCGCGAAACGTGTGATTCCTTGTTTGGATGTCGATCAAGGTCGTGTTGTTAAGGGCACACGGTTTTTGAGCCTGCGAGATGCCGGAGATCCGGTAGAAGTGGCCTCTCGATATGAAAAAGAGGGGGCCGATGAGCTAGTTTTCCTCGATATCACGGCTAGCCACGAAGCTCGTTCGATTATGATTGATGTAGTACGACGGACGGCTGACGTCGTTTTCATGCCCCTAACCGTTGGAGGGGGTGTGCGGACATTGGACGATATTCGCGATTTGTTGCGAGCAGGTTGTGACAAAGTATCGATCAACTCCGCCGCTTGCAAAGATCCGAATTTCGTTCGGCAAGCGGCTGATCGATTCGGCAGTCAGTGCATCGTTGTGAATATCGACCCCAAGCGAGTTTTGCGTGACGGTCAGGAGATTTGGGAAGTCTTTATTCATGGCGGTCGCACACCCACGGGTTTGCAAGCGGTTGCTTGGTCTCAAGAAATCGAGCGACTCGGCGCGGGCGAAATCGTTTTGACGTGCATGGATCGCGATGGAACGAAAGATGGATATGATATTGAAATCACCAAGGCCGTAAGCGATGCCGTAACCATTCCTGTCGTCGCCAGCGGCGGAGCGGGGAAACCGGAACACTTGGCCGACGTAATCGAATTTGGACATGCCGACGCGGTGCTAGCCGCCAGCATTTTTCATTTCGGTGAATACACAATTGGCGAGACAAAAAAACTGATGCGTCAGCGAGGGTTACCTGTCCGCATCTAATGGAAGTGTTAAGAACATTTTTTTCTGAGGGTATCAGAAAGGGTTTTACGAATTTATGTCCAGTAACGACTCAAGCCGAGATGCTTCGATCGATCGATTAGCAAGTTCACTTTTGCAGTCTCGTCGCGAGCTTGAAGTAGACAAAATATTTCGTGCACTTGTCAAACTCGAAGGCAGTGACCTTCACATGAAGGTGGGCAATCCGCCGATTGTTCGTGTACACGGCGATCTCAAGCGACTGAACCGTCCGCCTATCGATAACGAAGAAATGGTTCGTTTGCTTGTGCCCATGCTCGACGATCGAAATCGCCGAATCTTCGAAGAAGAAGGCGGAGCCGACTTTGCCTATGTCGTTGACGTCGACGGCGTGAACTGGCGTTTCCGCGTGAATATGCTCAAACAGCTTGGCAAGATCGGTTTGGTCGCTCGCCGTGTTAGTAACTTCGTGCCCAATTTTAAAGGACTGTTCCTGCCACCGATTATGGAAGAACTGTGCAAGTTCGACCAAGGCATGATATTGCTGGCAGGCGTGACGGGGTCCGGCAAAAGTACGACGATTGCTTCGATGTTAAACTGGATCAACAAAGAGTACAGCAAGCATATTTTGACGCTAGAAGATCCAATTGAATTCGTCTACACCGAAGACAAGTGCTTAATCAATCAGCGCGAAGTCGGTATGGACGTTAAGGATTTCAGCATTGCGATGAAGCACGCGGTGCGCGAAGACCCGGACATTATCCTCGTCGGCGAAATGCGCGATCAAGAAACGTTCATGACAGCAATTCACGCTGCCGAAACGGGGCACTTAGTTTTCGGAACAATTCACGCATCCAGTTCGCCAACCACGATCGGTCGTATTTTGGACTTGTTCCCTGAGGAAATGCACGGTGCCATTCGCAACGCGATTGCGTTTAACATGAAAGGTATCGTCGCTCAAAAATTACTTAGGTCGATCAAACCCGGTGTCGGACGTGTACCAACCTGCGAGGTCATGACTTTCACGCCTATGATCCGCAAACTAATTCTCGAAGGCAAAGACGAGAAACTGTCGGACGCGATTCGAATCGGTGCCGCCGAAGGCATGCAAGACTTTACAATGAGTCTCAAGCAGTTGGTCGACGATGAATTGATCGACCGACCCACGGCTTTCGAAGTTGCTCCGAACAAAGACTTGTTGAAAATGGCGCTTAAGGGCATCAACGTTAGTCAGCCCGGCATCATTTAATCGTGCAATTCGGTTCGTTCCCAAACTTAATTTTCAAGTGATTTAGTATTCGCATCGCGATTCGGAGATTGGAAATCGTTCATGGCTGACAAAGGTAAGAGAAATAGTAAGAATGAACCCGATAACCCGGTGCTCGCATCGACTATCCCGGTCGAATTCAAGATCTCTGCTTATCCTAAAAACGAAGCTCCTGGGGTATTGATCGCCGCCCGGCAGTTGCCCGGCTATCAGATTGCTTGCGGTATCCTAGGACAAGCGCTATCGAGTCGCGTCGACAAAGTCTTGATGGACTTTGCTGCGCAAGGTGGCGTGGTCCGTTTTCGCGTAGACGGACTTTGGGAAGTCATGCCGGCGCTGGATCGACCGTCGGCAGATGCTGCCCTCGAAGTCATCAAAAAAGTTTGCGGCATGAATCCGAAAGAACGTCGACTGAAGCAAACCGGTAAAGTGGGTGCTCAAGTTACGGGGACGGACTGGTTGATAGAAAGCATGAGTCAAGGCGTTCCAACCGGCGAACGCGTGCTGTTGACGATCGAGCCCAAGAAAGGCGTTTTGAAAACGCTGACGGACTTGGGGATGCGGGAAAAAATGCAAGAGTCTCTCAAGGCCTACCTTAATGGTCATGAGGGAATCGTGATTATCAGCGGACCGCCCGGTCATGGTTTGCCGACGACCTGGCGAATTGCGCTTGAGAGCGCCGACAAATTCGTTCGCGATTACGTTTCGCTTGAGGATAAAGACGATCCCGATCCGGAGATCATCAATATCACAAAGAACTTAGTTGACGTCGCCGGTGGCCAAAACATCGAACTAGCACTTGAGAAGGCGTTGCTGAAACAACCGGATTGCGTTGTCCTGCCGCGGCTCTATAACGAAGCCGTGTTCAAGCTAATTTTATTGGAATTGATGACGCATAAAAAGCACACCATCATGCGAATCCCGGCAACAGACGCCGCTGAAGCTTTTATCACATTGCTCAACACTTACAAGAATCAAGCCAAAGACATTCTGCGACATACGCAATGCGTCCTAAATCAACGCCTAGTCCGCCGGCTTTGCGAAAAGTGCCGTGTTCCGTTTGTTCCGACGCCACAACTCCTGCAAAAACTTGGTATTCCCGCCGGACGCGTCCGGCAACTGTTTCAGCCGTTCATCCCGCCTCCGCCTGAACAACGCGTGGACGCCAAAGGCAACCCGATCGAAATACCCATTTGCCCTCAATGTAAAGGCCGAGGCTATTTTGGACGGATGGCAATTTTTGAATTGTTAGAAATCAACGATAATCTGCGGAAAGTTCTTCAAAAACAACCAAAAGTGGAGGCCCTTCGTGCGGCGGCTATCGAAGAAGGTCACCGTTCTTTCAACGAGGAAGGGATCGTCGCCGTGGCTCTCGGACTGACTTCGCTCCAAGAAATTCAAAAGATGATTCAGGGCAAGTGAACCTGAACTAGCCAATTGCCGTATTTTTGAGGTCCAGTGGGTGTACTTCTCCCAATTTCAAATCCATTCTTGTTTCAGTTTTTGAAGGTGCTTGACGTGGTAAACAAAGGAATGCAATCGGAACTTGATCCCGAACTCGGTGGAGACGATGCCGTTTTTTCGAGCATGGCCTTGGTCGCTTTCTTGCTTTCACTTGGTAGCGCTGGTGTGCTGGCGTCCACCAACCTAGTCCCACTCAGTTTTGGGGCGATATTACTCGGCTTCATTCCACTGATTGCTTCCAGGAAATGGGGACTATCAAAAGTCTCGGTTTTCCTAGCTGCCAGCGCAGTGACCTTGGGGATCTTCTTTGTCTCCTGGGCATCCACACGGCAGGCACTGATGAACCAACGATTGGCAAATCAAGCGACAAAATTCGCGATGGACTATATCGACGTTCTGAAGAAAAAAGATCTCGAGACCGCGTTCCGACTTGGGATGGATCTCGAGCAAATTAACTTGCTAGGCAAGGAAGCCCCGTCGATGTACAACACGATCGAAGCAACCAGAATCACCGAAGCTGGCTTCATTGGAAACCCAGCCCGCTCTGAAATCATGGAGCGCGGTGACTCTGCGGATTGGCGCGTCATTAAATATCAGATTCGCAACAACGAAACGGGACAAGCTGTTCGGTTGAGTTTTCAAGATAAGTCACGCAGCAATCCGCGAACGCTCGGCATCATGCTCTACCGTGAACGGGCAGAAGACTCTCCTCCCGATTCCTATTACTGGTCCGTTTCAGGTATGCAGTACGACTGAGTTGCAATTGCACCTGTTGTACAACTCAATCGTTATCCCAGCCTTTATCGGCTCGGCTTGTGATCGCATGATCGCGTAATTCCACGGGCTATTACGCATTTAATCGGATTGTGCTACTCACATGAATTCATTCCCCGCAAGTTGAAGTGTGTTCATTAAACTGAGCGGATAGGCGCTAGCCTGGGCTGTTCAAACATTGGGGTTTCATGGACCGGTGGTTTGCGCAGTTTTCTGGCTGGCACGGCGACCTAGATCACGACGACGGCGAGACTGCACGCTAGGGCCAAGCATGTTTGCCTGCCATTGCTCGACATGCT
>JANMGV010000137.1:0-6610 GCA_031374825.1 Pirellulaceae bacterium | reverse complement strand
TAAGAACTAAGAACTAAGAACTAAGAACTAAGAACTAAGAACTAAGAACTAAGAACTAAGAACTAAGAACTAAGAACCAAGAACCAAGAACCAAGAACCAAGAACCAAGAACTTTACTGATTTACTTTTCGGCGAAGGTTTGGTTGTGGAGTTCTCGGTGGGCTAGGTCGAGGTCGTGGGTCACCATGAGGCGAGCTAGTTCAACCAAGTCTGTGGCAGGTGTCCATCCCAATTTCTGCTTCGCTTTCGATGCATCGCCAAGCAACAAATTGACTTCCGCTGGGCGGAAATACCGAGGATCGATTTCGACGTAGTCCTGCCAATTGAGGTCCAACTGACCAAAAACCAAATCAAGAAACGATCGGATGGTATGCGTTTCACCGGTCGCTATTACAAAATCTTCTGGCTCCGTCTGTTGCAACATCAGCCACATAGCTTCGACGTAATCCTTTGCGTAACCCCAATCGCGTTTTGCATCGAGATTGCCCAGATAGAGTTTTTTCTGTAAACCAACTTTTATTCGAGTCGCTGCTCGCGTGATCTTGCGAGTTACAAACGTTTCACCTCGCCGCGGGGATTCGTGATTAAAAAGGATTCCATTGCACGCAAATAACCCATAAGCTCGACGATAATTTATCGCTTGGAAATGTGCGTAAACTTTGGCGCATCCATAGGGGCTTTGCGGATTAAATGGAGTCTGTTCGTTTTGAGGGGACTCTAGTGCGTCGCCATACATCTCGGAAGAGCCCGCTTGATAAACGCGGACTTGTTTTTTCTTGTTCAATAAGCGAGCGGACTCTAGCACATTCAGCGCGCCAACTCCATCGGTCATCAACGTATAAACAGGTTGATCAAACGAAACGCGAACGTGGCTTTGCGCACCGAGGTTATAAATTTCGTCGGGTTCAAGCTCCAAAACCAAATTGGTTAAAGCTTGTCCATCTGTTAAATCGCCGTAGTGCAGCAATAATTGCGGGCTCTCGTGAATGTCTCGGTAAATATGATCGATGCGACCGGTTGAGAACCCGCTGCTTCGCCGAACTAATCCATGAACCAAATAACCTTTGTCAAGCAAGAGCTCGGCTAGATATGATCCGTCTTGTCCAGTTATCCCCGTGATGAGTGCTGACTTATGCATCGGAACTTTATTTGTCGCGCGTTCTACATCGCTCGTTGCATTCAATTGACTCTGACAACTCCATTCAATATTTCGTCGAGAAAATGCTGAAAGGTTGATCGCAACCCTTCATCCAAATTGATGCTTGGTATCCATCCCGTTGAACGAAGCAGAGTTACACTGGTTAATTTTTGTGGATTACCATCAGGCCTTGAGGCATCGAATTCAATCGTTCCATTATATCCGACGACTGTAGCAATTTTGCGGGCGAGTTCGAATATCGAAACGTCCACACCCGTTCCAACGTTAATCCAATCAGGAGGATTCGACAGTCGCATTAAATGGCAAATGGCACTTGCCAGATCATCGACGTGTAGGAATTCGCGGCGAGGTTTTCCAGAGCCCCATACAACTACCGAATTACGACCTGCTTCTTTCGCTTCGTGAAATCTTCGCAGCAGCCCCGGCAGCACATGGCTGTTTTCGGAATGGTAGTTATCTCCCGGACCGTACAAGTTCGTTGGCATCACGGAGTGGTAACAAACACCATACTGTTGGCGATAATACTGACAAAGTTTTAAGCCTGCGATTTTCGCCAGGGCGTAAGCTTCATTGGTTGGTTCCAATGTGCCGCTTAACAGGGATTCCTCTGCGATTGGCTGCGGAGCCATTCGTGGATAGATGCACGTGCTGCCCAAGTAAATGAATCTCGTGACGCCGGTTTCGAATGACGATTGGATCGAGTTTGTTGCCATCCGCAAGTTTTGAACCATGAACTCGACGGGGTTCTGCAAGTTGGCTTGGATACCACCAACTTTTGCTGCCGCGAAAATGACAATATTGGGTCGTGTTTCTTCAAAGAACTCGCGTGTTTGCAGTTCGTTCGTTAAGTCTAAATCGGTGCGGTCGCGAGTGATGATTTCGAATTCGGAACTCGTTTGTAATGCGCGAACAATTGCAGATCCTGCCATGCCCCGATGGCCAGCAACGTAGATTCGATTTCCTTTTAGCATGGATATGGGAGGGATTGTGCTAAGTAACAACCTAGCTTTTGGATCAGCCGGAACGCGTTAGCGTTCGGTTTCTCTATTACAAACCGGACGCTAACGCGTTCCGGCTGATGTCAACAATGCACATGTTAGGCAGAAAAGCTGCATTAGTGGTTTGTGATTAAGAGATTCGTTGCTACAGAACCGGACGGCTCGCGCCGTGCCGCTCAGGTGTTGAACGGAATACGAAATTTAGTTTCAGATAGGGTCGAGCTGGCAATCGTCGACGGCGACGCTGGCGCCTCGGCCCATATATTTGACTGCGATCAAAAGTCGGATTTGATTTTCGCGTCGAAGGATGGTTCCTTCGAATCCTTTGAATACCCCCGACCGCACTCGGACTCGCTGACCTGCAACAAGCCGTCGTTCAGGAGACAAGGGCTCGCCGGTTGCGACCAAGTTCTTTATTTGCAGTAGATCATGAACCAAGTTTGCAGGGTCAGGCACTTTTTCACAACGGCTGATCGTACCTGTGCAAATGGCTTTGTAGCGTTCGTTTTCATCGCCGCATACGAAAACGTAATTCGGAAACAGCGGTTCAACGCTTGTCCTTAGTCGTCCATTGGGCGCACGATATCGGCGAGGAATGGTCGGTCCGTAGAAAGGCGTTTGCAGATCGCATAGTTCTCGCATCAGTTTCTTCTCTTGGCGGGCAAGCGTATACATGCACCACCAAGGTTGCTCAAGCGCGTTTTCAGACTCAAGCAGCCCTTCCGGCCATCGATCGGTTTCTTGTTTTAAGAAGGGCATGTTAGTTCTTAGTTCTTAGTGCTTGGTTCTTAGTGCTTAGTGCTTGGTGCTTGGTGCTTGGTGCTTGGTGCTTGGTGCTTGGTGCTTGGTGCTAAGTGCTAAGTGCTAAGTGCTAAGTGCTAAGTGCTAAGCGCTAAGTGCTAAGTGCTTGGGGCGTTGAGTGTTGTGCGTAGGGGTTGGTGAGGAGTGGCGGGAGTGTTCATTTTGCGGTGGGCGCGCACTTCGTTCCCGTGGGTGACATTTATCCCTTCTTAAACCTGGCGCTATTACTTTTTTCGATCTTATGCGAACTGTTTTGGATTCGAATTTTTACTGAATGACGACATTGCATTTTGCTGGAAACTGAATCAACCATTCCGAACTTCAATTTCTGCCAAGGTCTCAGTTAGACTAGGTTACGATTTGCAATTGCAGCCGAACAAAGAATGAAGCGTCTTCATCTATTCAGATTAAGTCAGTTGCCGTTGTTGCGAAAGCGTAAAATGGGAAGTTTCAAAAATCGGTCAATTTGCCTCTCTTGATAATGCCAATCGTTACGGTTTGCGCAATCTACGCAGATAATGAACTCCTGAGATATTGGGAAAAAGTTTGGTTTATCTGAGGCCATGTCCACTTACGATTTTCGAACTGGGCCGAAAAAAACAAAGATAACGATTAGGCTTAGCATCGTGCGGTTTTTAAATGTCTTCTTTCTCTCCGCAAAAGAACCAAATGACGCATGTTTTCCGGATCGAAAAGCGATACTGATTTGTCGATCGATGCTTACTCCTCTTCTCTTCGGTACTCCGAGGAGAAGGGCTCGGGGGTTGAGGAGCGAAGCATTTCGAAAACTCCCGCGAAGTCAAAAATTCCTGAACCGCTCTCAAACACAAGCGAACTCCTGACTTGCTCGAAACTCTCTGCCCCCTCATCCCCAGCCCTTCTCACCCGAAGACGGTGGAGAAGGGAGTGAGCTATCAACGGGCCATCGTCAATCGTAGGCTTGGTGTTCATGACTACTCCGTGTTTAAGCACCCATGCATAAGTTTACAGTCACTTGAAGTAACCGTGGCTAACGCCAAAACGGCTGATAACGCTAGATAACTTGTGCTAGGGTGCTTATCAGCCAAAGTCCGGGGTCTCCGGTACTCCGAGAAGAAGGGGCAGCTCGATCCTTTCTTAGAATGGTACGGTTTTTAAATGTCTTCTTTTGCTCCGCGAAAGAATCAAACAACGCGATTTTTTCGTAGCCAAAAGCGACACTTATTTGTCGCACTATGCTAACGCTAACAGGACTGTCAAATCCGCGCCACTCGTTCGTCCGGGCCCCCGACTAAATCAGGATTCGAGTCGGCGTCAATAGAGTATCCGGCAAGCGATTCCTGAATGATCGATTCAAGCTCACCGCTATCCAACGTGATGGCAGTCTCTGTCGCTAATCGGTCGATTTCAGGTTGCAGGGATTCCATCAATTCTGCCAAACGACCAAGCGTTTCGAAAAAGTTGCATGATTGCGTTGGCCCCATCACTTCTAATCGTCCCAGCATTCGACCTTTGGAGATAACGGGCAAACTAGTATGCCAACGTTCAGCCGCTTCGGGCAATTTCTTCTTTTGCCAACAAGCATGGAATCCTTCATGCAACCAAGGCACATTCAAGTCGAGACAGGTTCGTCCCAGTTCATGTTTTTCTGCAAACTCAGTTAACGACAACCAGACGGTTTCCCAAGATCGAAAACCTTGCAAACGAACGGTCTGCTCGCGAGCATCGTTGTTTGCACTTTTTTGCCGAAAAATCAACGACCCGCCGAATCGTGTCGCACGATGCAGGACCAGTTTTAGTTCGGCAAAACCGAAGATTCGACTGGCAACCAAAGCACCGAGGACTGTTGTGACAGAAATGAGCGCGATCAATTCGCTATTGAGTACCGCGCCTGCAAAAGCTCCGAAGGCAATGATTCCACACATCACGGTCATCAAGGCTACTAAGCGACGATTCGTAATACCTGCCCGCATTAAATTGTGGTGCAGGTGGCCGCGGTCGACGGTAAAGATACTTCGACCGGTTAGTTTGCGTCTGACAATGGCCATACTGGAATCGAAAATTGGGATTGCGAGAATGGCAACCGTCCCGAACAAGGAGATTGCGGTCGGTCCCTTTAGGCTTGTCCGAAGGGCCAAAGCGCCAAGCAACAATCCGATCAACATGCTCCCCGCATCGCCGAGGAAAATTTTGGCGGGGGGGAAATTGTAGACGAGGAAGCCAAGCAGTGCGCCGCACAATGCAGCAGCTATGGACGCTTCGACCGTATGATTTCCGATAGTAGCCATTGCCGCCATCCCGGCACTTGCCGTCCAGCCCACCGTCGAGCACAAGCCATCGGCACCATCGATCAGATTCAGAGCGTTTACGGTCAGCAGCAACCAACCGATTGATACCGGAATTACCAGCAACCCCAGTTCCGCTTGCCAGCCAAACAAGGAGATGGATTTCATTTGGAAACCACATGCCACTAATATCGAGACGAGAAGGACTTGACCAAAAAGTTTTTGTCTACCTCGCAATGTAATTGCGTCGTCAATCAATCCAAGCAAAACGATACCCAAAGAGGAAATTGCAAGGCCGATAACGGGCAGGGGCTGATTGATGACGGCATTTCGTATTGAATCGGAGGCAAGTGTCGCTATTCCAGCGGCAATGCTAAGGCTCAAAAATACGGCAACTCCACCGGAAAGCGCTACCGCTTCGCGGTGAAGTTTTCGGTGAGGGTCCGGCCTATCCACCAAGTTCATGCGGATAGCGATTCGCCGAATAATTGGCGTCAAAATTAGCGCAATCAGAAAAGCACCCGTTAAGGCTGCCAATTGTTGCCAAATTGGACCGAGAAGCTCAGCGAAGTGCATGGTTGGGTAGACTAGAAAGGTTGCGACGGAGAGCCAAACTTGATGAATTACTGACCCTTCATTTCGTTTTGGCGGAAGTCTCTCACTAACTGTATCAGATTGTACGCAAAGCACTATGATTGTCACGTGTATTGTTTGCGCCAACCGTCTTGCCCGAATTTCACGGATACTTAATGGAAAACGCAAAGTCAATCGCCAACTAATTTGCCTAACCGGTATTTTCTTCGATCCAGGCCGACCTAGCCCCTGCCAAAGAAGGGGTTGAGTTTACGATTGAGTTGCCGTCGTCGAGAACGCAGACGGTTGAATGTTGTCAGCCAGAATTGATGATTTAGCGAAATTGGCAAGAGCCCATAGAAGCAGCGAAGAATCGTTGGGCACGCGCTGGGCTGTTAAAAACTCGGGGTTGACACAGGATCTAGTTGTGCTGGTTTTGTACCTCAGAGGCGTCCCATTCGCACAATATCACATCCCATCGCGAGGCCTAGTTTCGCCCAGCGCGCGCCAGCGACGGATCGGGCTCGCCCCGTTCCGTCGCAAAGGTTTGGCGTGCTAGCTCGCGATTTAGCCCACCAAACCTTTGCGGTCTTCGGGCCCGAGACCCTTGACCGCTTTTGCGCGCACGGATGGCCTGTTACTAGCACACCAAACCTATTGCGAAACGTGGGCCCAAGGCTGGGCTGTTCAAACATTGGGCTTGACTCGATGAATTGATATTGGTGACCGAGGGCATTTCTTGTCAAATGGCTTTTTCCGAATCGGACTACTTTTAAGGATCATTGCCATGCCCGCAGTTTCTCTGGATGCGTCGA
>JANMGV010000079.1:0-40304 GCA_031374825.1 Pirellulaceae bacterium | reverse complement strand
CGTGACGGTATTGCCTAAGTCTTGCGTTGGGCCTTTGCGCAATCAAATCGAAACGGTGCGAAGACAGCATCAATCGGACCTGGAGATGGGGTTTGGAGAAGTATATCTGCCGTATGCCCTTGAGCGTAAATATCCGAATGCGGCCCGAGAATTTTGCTGGCAGTATTTGTTCCCGTCGCGTCAACGTTCCAATGACAAGCGGTCAGGAAAGCTCCGGAGACATTATCTGGGGGACAGCTTGTTTTGCGGAACGTTCAAGAAGGCCTTGCAAGCGGCGAAGATCGACAAGTTTGCGGTGCCACATACGCTAAGGCATAGCTTTGCGACTCACTTGTTGGAGAATGGCTCGGATATTCGAACGGTTCAAGAATTGCTGGGCCATAAAGATGTGGCGACGACGATGATTTATTTGCATGTGAAGTCCAACCCCGGGTTAGCCGTGGTCAGTCCAGCCGATCGATTGACACAAAATGCGAGTTAAGGCGAGCGGTAAAAGATTGTTGGTTATCGTGCTGGCCATGATCGGTCGTTTGGAAGGTGAGCTGGTTTTTAGACGAAATCGGGGCGGCTGGGGCGTGTGCAGGGGGATGAACGATTGAGGACAATCGTTCGACAATGGAGTTGCTGGGGCACGAAGACGTCCGGACAACGATGATTTACCTGCACGTGATGAACAAGCCCGGCTTGGCCGTAAAGAGTCCGGCAGATAAGTTGGCACAAAATGCGAGTTAAGGCGGGCGGAAATAAATTGTAAACGTGATCGTCATGATCGGTCGTTTGGAAGGTGGGCTGGTTTTTAGACGAAATCGGGGCGGCTTGGGCAGGGGCGGGAACGATTGGGGACAATCGTTCTACAATGAAATGCTTGCACGTGAACGATTGGGGGCAATCGTTCTACAATGGGGATGCGGATGAACGATTGGGGACAATCGTGAGACAATGGCATCGCGCGGATGAACGATTGAGGACAATCGTTCTACACTGGGGAGCGGGGGGATGAACGATTGGGGACAATCGTTCTACACTGGGGGTTAAGTTGGCTTGAGGGGGGCGAGGTTTTTGGTGGAGCGGGTGGCGTTTAGTTTTTGTAGGGATGGGGGGTGTTTGGCGAGGAATTTTATTAGCTGCGTGCCGGAAATGCCAAGCTTGTCGGCAGCTATGGTATGGTCCCAGCCATTACTGACTAAGACATCCATGGCCTCGACCAATAGACTTGGGAAGTCGCGGTGATCGGCGGAGATGCTCAAGCTGGTTCCCTTTAATCGTGAACGCCAAAGCTCGGTGGGTTGCTCTTCTCGGATTTGCTGACAACGGATTTCGCAAGCTAGTTTCAGTCGCAATCGTGTGATGGCTTCTTGGCGATTTGTTTCCTGCGAACGTGATTTGTTCGCTTCGGCGGAGAGTCCCGACGGAACATGTGTGACCAGGACCGCAGTCTCGACTTTATTGCGATGTTGACCTCCTGGCCCGGATCGCCTCAGGAAAGTCCAAGTGCAATGCTTGATCAATTCCGAATCCGGAATTCGAGCCGGATGATATTCCAGTTCGTCAACTTGAAACACCGAACCGGTCATCGAACCGTTTTCATGTCGTCGCGCTGATCTTCACGGCTTCGCTGTTGCAGGTAAAGCTTGATAGGAACTTCGCCAAACGGCAAATGGTCTCTCAAGAAACCCAGCAAGTACCGTTGATACGGCGCTGTAAATCCTGACGGGTAATTGCATACCAAAACGATCGTCGGCGGCGTCGTCGAAATCTGTGTTGCGTAAAAAATCTTGGGGCGTTTCAACTTGTACATCGGTGGCTCTTGTTGATCGAGAGCGGCTTTGACGAGTCGATTTAGTAGCGGAGTCGGCACACGTTCATTCGCTTGTTTGAATAACATCTGCGAGTGATTCAGTAATGCCTTGATGTTTTTGCCCGTTTGGCCAGTAACAAACGCGATTGGACAGTAAGCCATTGTGGCGAAATTTTCGCGTAGGTAACGTACCCATCGTTCCGTTGGAAGTTGGCCGTTCAGTTTGTCCCACTTGTTCACGACGAAAATACATGGCTTATATTGCTCGATGATGTACTGCGCCAGTTGCTTGTCGACTTTACTTAGCCGTTCGGTGCAATCAAAGAACATGAGGATGACGTCGGCACGTCGAATGCTTCGTTGGGCGCGGTGACTGCCGTAAAAGTCGACGTCGGTGCGAACGCTCTTTTTCTTTCTCAAGCCGGGTGTGTCGATCGCAATGAACCGTTGACCGTCCAGTTCGAAATGGACGTCCACGCTGTCACGGGTCGTTCCGGGAACTTCGCTGACTATCATCCGTTCGGCTTTGGCGAGCGTGTTGACGAAGGTGCTTTTGCCGACGTTTCGACGGCCGACGATGGCGACTTTCATCACGGGAGGAGCGACTTCTTCGGGCGTCTGCGTGAATTTTGGCAACCGCTGAAAAATCAAATCCATCAGTTCGCCACGGTTTCGATTCTGTTCGGCACTGACGCGAACGAGCCAGCCGCGGCCCAATTGATGGAATTCGTCAGCTTGGGAATCGAGACTCGGATGGTCGGTTTTGTTGGCGACGAGCAAAATGGGCTTATCAACACGTCGAAGCCGATCGGCGACATTCTGATCCAAGGGAACCGGTCCGCTTCGCGAATCGACCACAAAGAGAATCACGTCGGCTTCCTCGATTCCCGCTTCGATCTGGGCTTCGACTTCGGCTGTCAAGTTATCAACATCTTGAATTCCCATTCCGCCCGTGTCGATCAACTCGAAATGGAGGTCTTCATGCTGAATCAAGGTTGTTACTCGATCGCGTGTTACACCAGCGACGCCGTCGGTGATGGCCAATCGACGTCCTGCCAGCCAATTAAAAATGCTGCTCTTTCCTACATTAGGTCGTCCAACTATTGCTACGCGGGGAATCGGCATTTTGAATGTTTCTGCGAAAGAGTCTGCGAAGAGGCACTATACGAGTTTCGGGTCAAACCATACCACAGTATATTAGGCAGTCGCTAAATCCGCGATTGGAATTGCAAAGCACGGTAAGATATTTCCGAACAAAAGCCCACGGAAATATACGAAAAAGATGGTTTTGGAGTTAACCCAAGCGCAAAGCCTTGACTACTTTGCCAAAGGGATGTCTCCCTCACTCAGAGGACCGTAATACTTTCGGGCGGATTGTACAAGCACGTGTCTTCAACCCAGCCTAGACTGTTTTGACTTTCATGGCGCGGAACGAAGGGAGTATTCAACTTGAATTCAAATGACTCGCGCCCCACCGACTTGACCGCCGATGAGCTGCGTGCTGCATGCGGGCAGCTTTTGGAAAATTACAAACGGGCCGGGCTTTCGCGAATTGCTTTTGATCGTCGATTACTAGGGTTAGTCAAACGGAGTGCCTCGACCACAGCAAGTTTACCTTCGGGGGCGTCCCCCGTACCGTCACAGACAAGTGCACCTGTGCGAACCGCGCCGCCGAACTTTGTTGCCGAAAGTCCAGCCATTCCATCTGCAATGCCGACGCCGATCGAATCGCGCAATAGTCAAGACGTTGGGTCACCAATTAGGGAATCGGCTGTGGTCGATGTTGCGAAAAAAGCTGACTCATCGGCACTCATCTCGATTGGATTTCGCGATTCGGAAAAACTTTCAGCCGATCAGCGATTGACGGTGTTGAATGAACTCAATCAGCAAGTTTGCAATTGTCAATTGTGCCCTGAGCTGGTTCGTAATCGTACGAAGACTGTATTTGGTGTCGGTAATATCCTTCCTCGCATCGTATTCTTTGGCGAGGCACCTGGTGCTGATGAGGACAAGACTGGGGAACCATTTGTTGGCAAAGCCGGGCAGCTTTTGACGAAGATCATCGAAGCTTCGCAGCTTAAGCGAGAGGATGTCTACATCATGAACTCGCTGAAATGCCGTCCGCCGAATAACCGAACGCCAACGGATACCGAAATCGAAAACTGTCGCCTGTTTTTCGAAACGCAGTTAGCTGTCCTAAGGCCCGAATTTATTGTCTGTCTTGGAGCGGTTGCGGTACGCGCGGTGCTTAACTCCACACAGTCCGTTGGCAGTTTGCGCGGGCGTTTCCACCAAGCTTATGGAGCTCGTGTCATGGTCACTTACCATCCGTCGTACTTGCTGCGAACAGAGTCTGCTAAAAAGTACACGTGGGACGACATGAAAATGTTGATCGCTGAGTTAGGGATTACTTTGCCCGGCAAGAACTAGCTTGAGAAAGTTCTGATCGGCGTAATGCCACCCAATTTATTGTTAATCGCCGTAGGTAAACATGTTAAAACAGATTCACCCAGCGTCGTGCGGTGTTGTTTCCGATTTCAGGCAGCTTAAATAGGATCGCAAAACTTGCATTTTTGAGTTCAGGACAATAAGGGTCGCCTACCATGCCACTCGGGATCAAACCGACTGTTGACTTCGCATTCAAGAAGATCTTTGGTTCGCCGCAAAACTCGATGGCGCTTATTGGTTTGCTGAACGCAATCTTAGACCTGGAACGTCCTATCGAAGCCGTCGAGGTTTTGAATCCGTTTAGCTACCAAGAATTCGCTGATAGCAAATTGATCGTCTTGGACGTACGTTGTCGGGACGCGGCCGGGCGCTGGTTGAATGTTGAAATGCAAGTTTCCGTTTACAGCGGTCTGCTGGAGCGGTTGGTCTACTATGCTTGTAAAATGTACGTCGACCAATTGGAGATAGGCCAAAACTACGCCAAGGCAACGCCTGCAATTTCCATTTGTCTCTTGGACAAGCGTGTATTCCCCGATACCGAGCAAGCTCACCATCGGTTCCAATTGCTTGACCAAAATAGCGGCCGCGAACTAATCAACGCGATTGAGGTTCACACGGTAGAGTTAACGAAGTACAATTTATCGGAGGTGACCATCGCGTCTGCGAGTAAGTTGCATCAATGGGCATTTCTACTTTTGCACGCCCACGAATACGACGCGACTATACTGAATAAGTTGTTAATAGGAATTGAGTTCGATCAAGCCATCGACACGATTGCCACGATATCAGCCAAGACGGAGGATCGCCAAATGTACGACCAACGCGAAAAAGCCCAACGAGACTACGAGTGGGCACTGTCAGGAGCACGGGAAGAAGGGTTAGAAATTGGCTTAGAGCGAGGCAAACTGTCTGGTATCATACAAACACTGCAAGGACTCCTTGGCGACAAGATTTCAGGCGACACGGAGCTAATTGGTTTATCTGTCGCTGACTTGCAAGGTATTGTGACTTCCCTTCAACAACGTATACGTGATCGACAAGTTTGATCTGCTTACTCATTCGTCGACGCAAGTGCTTTTTTCTCGTCAGTAGTTCTGGTTGTTTTTAGAAATTCGCCAAATTCCAAAAGCGTTCGTCGAGATGCTTTGACCACCACAGCGAGCATCTGGTTCGGAACAACTTGTTGTCAACATCCGACGGCAAGCACGCTCGAAGAATTACTCAAGCTTCATGTCGTCTTCGGCACCGGTCAGCAATTTCAAGTCATAGATTGGTAGATGCCGGTAGTAGACTTCCAAGCAATAGATAGACAAGCAAGTGGAATACAAACGACCGCCGCCGATACCATGTGGATCGCCATCGGATGGCCAACTGCCAGCATCGGGGCCGTCTTTGATTTGCATGCCCGGCAGTTCACGTCGCATCACGTCGTTCCATTCGTTCCAGGGTTTACCGCCGAAATGATGGAGCGTTTGTGTCGCATAATACCAATAGTAAAAATTGCGTTTCTTGATATCCGATGATATGGGTTGGCTGAGAAGTGCATCGATGCCCAGCTTGAGTCGTTCGTCATAGCGAGGCCAACCGAGAAAAATGCGACAAAGCAAACCTTCGGCAACCATCGCCGCTCGCGGGTAGTCGACTTCGCGGTCAGTGTAAGCGTACAACGCGCCGCCTTCGCTTTGAACGGAATCCAGGAATCGACTTACGTTGCCAAGTTTCTCGGCGTTTGTTGCAAGCCCGCCCATGCGACCACTCATCAGTGCCATGACGAACCAACCCGTGACGGAGGTGTCAGCATCGATGCGTGGTTGATAACGCCAGCCACCGAGATCCGACTGGGCTTCTTCGGCGAATTTGATTGCCAACTGCGCGCGGGGCTTGAGCTTTGCATCGCCGGTCATCGCATACAATTCGCATAAAACCATCGATGCTTGTGCTTGGGCGTACATTTGGCCATGTTGACCGCTGGGCTCCTTGGCCATGAATCCTTCTTTGTCTTGTGCTTTGGTCAAGAAATTCAAACCACGTTCGACAAGTTTTTGATAGTTGCCATCGCGGTGCGTATTCCCCGCACCGACAAATGCCAGCAGGGCCATGGACGTCGCCGCGCAACGACTTTCGTTTGTGCTGCCGTTGGAGTAAGGTCCGACAAGACTCCATCCACCGTCCGACTTTTGCTGACGAGCCAACCAAGCCAATCCCAACTGAACGGACTCTTCGGTCAACAATGTGCCACCGTATGCTGCCAGCAAAGTTGACTTCATACGACCTGTTCGACCCGACAACGTCATTTGAATTGCCGGCAATTTGACTTCGGACGATATGACGGACTTGGGCATTTCTATTTTGCCGACCTCGATCGGTTGTACTTCGACCGCCAGATCGGAAGAAGTCAATTCGGTCAGCAGTTCGTTATCAGAATCAGCGCTTGGCAATTCAAAAGAACTGGTGGGAGCATTGGTATCACCATTGGACAAGAATACGTTCAGGCCGGGAGCGAGTGAAGCTTGGAACGGTATTAGGATTAGGATAATAAAGAAAAGGATGTGCGTTATGAAACTGATCAGCCAAGCAGGCATGCCTTTCTTGACGTACGCAACCGCTTCCTCTTGAATGGCCTCCAAATCCACCAATGACTCAAGCCCAGCATCGCCGTTTGCGTCGCGGTCATCCCGAATACCTGTAGCAGATCGAGGCAAAGCTGGCGGTATCGCGCGCTTGGTTTGAGGAAAGTAACTTTTGTCGCTTTGCGTGGACAAGGGCCTCATCGCCTTAAAATAAGTTTCGAAAAGTGAGGGTCATCTCCATATATACGCCGTGCGGTCAGAAGTGAAGGACGTGTTGTTGAGTGAGCCGCAAGGCGCTAGCCGCGGGTTGTGCATTCGGTCAGCACCGGCGGCTAGCGCCTTGCGGCTCACAAAACCTCAAGTCTGACCGCGCGGAGTATAGCGGACTTCACTTAATCTACCTTTCACCAAAGATTCCCGCCAATGTTTGGATGCGAATTCAGTGTTTCAAGTTCGATTTTTCCGAAATTGACGCGTATGACTCACCCAATCAAGCGCTTCGGCTCGCATTTCGCAGTTGTGTCAGCGGTACGTAAAACTTGGTATAGCGTTTTCCGTCGGAAAACATGGCTCCATCGGGACTTTCGACGAGTACGGTCGCGCGGCGTGTGATTCGGTTTACCAATCCACGAAACACTTTCCCGTCAAGAATGAATTCGACTTGACTACCAACTCGAATATTGAACAGTGTTTTTGCGCGATCGTGTTGCGTTGTAAGTTGGTGTTTGTGCTCCGTGTGATGGAACATGCGGTAGGCAATGTTCTGGAATCGGCTTGCAGAGCAATCGCTGTCGTACCAAGCGAGCATTTCGGCCAAGTGAATCAACTCATGTTCCATGATCCTCAACATGGCATCAAGGCGGGTAGAGCATGAAACACCGCAAACTTTGACGGGGTTATTGTGATCTTGAAAAGTCTGAAAAAGTAGCGAAGTGGAAATTGCGATTTCGTACTCTGTTTTTGCTTTTCGAGTGAACGTCGCTGGCCATACGACACGCGTCGTCTTCCCTCCCGCACTCGTCATTCGCGAACTTAGACGGAAACGCAGGCCATGTTGCCGAGCTGTCGATAAACACAATCGGTCGAAGAAAAACTCTTCGTAGAGTTCGGCTGCGTGAACAAGATCGTTGGTATGTATGGTCGTAAAATTTGGCGTCACAACATGTTTTGACGATCGCAACAGTTGTTCCTTGATCAGTTCGGTACGCCTGAGCCATTCCGTATGCGGAACAATTCCCTTCAAGCAAAATTCGCCCAATTGCTGCTTCGTTGGAATCGCCGTCGGACCGTTTTTGTGCGCAAAGGGCAGAACCGAATTTTTGGGGTTTTCGCTCTGTGCGGGTGATCTGCTGTGGGAAGTATCTTGACTTGCGTTCGACGCATGACCGTTCTTTTGTTGTCTTTGGTTCATTCCTTCGAAATCCAATTACAATTTTTTCCGCCGATGTCTATCAACCACTGAACAGATTGGATGCTTTTGAAGGTCAAATCTCAATGGGGAATCGGGCTTTTCCGTCAAAAATAATGGCCCGTATATTTGGTTAGTTCCGTTTTGGCGGCTGATGAGTTAACATAGGTGCAAGTTGTATTGCAGACTATTGCAGACTATTGCAGGGCCAATTTGCACGGCCCAATGGGGCCATGCTACGGAACGGATGTTTGGCACGGCCCAATGGGGCCATGCTACGGAACGGATGATTGGCACGGCCCAATGGGGCCATGTTACGGAACGGATGTTTGGCACGGCCCAATGGGGCCATGTTACGGAACGGATGTTTGGCACGGGCCAAGGGGGCCGTGGTACTGAGCGGATGATTGGCACGGCCCAATGGGGCCATGCTACGGTTTGGTTGAGTAACATTCGTGCGATTTGCTTGGCTGACATACAACTCTCGCCTCGACTTCGTTTCCCCAACGTACTACAGCAGCGAAATGCTAGCTAATTCGAACTTTGACCAACCAGGAACGCGTGAAATGTTGAAAGTGTCTTCAGAAACATCTACGACTTGCAAACCAGAAACTACCTCGATTCCACTGGCACCATCCCGTCGAAATTTTATGCAATCAAGCCTCGCGGTAGGCGCGGTCGCCACGTCGAGTTTCTTGACCCGAACCGTACACGCCGCAGGTAGCGACATTTTGAAAGTCGGCTTGGTTGGTTGCGGTGGTCGCGGACGCGGAGCGGCTGAAAACGCTGCGAACGCAGACCCTGGAGTTCGCATTACTGCCTTGGCGGATATGTTTCCCGATCGCATCGCAAGAGCCAAGAGCGTACTTCAACGTAATCTGCGAGAGCGTTTCACGGTAACCGACGACACTTCGTTCGTAGGATTCGATGCTTATCAAAAAATGCTTGACTCTGGCATCGACGTAATTCTATTGGCATCTCCCCCGCATTTCCGCCCCGACCATCTCGAAGCTTCGGTGAAAGCAGGCGTGCATGTCTTTTGTGAGAAGCCCGTTGCAACGGACCCGACAGGCGTGCGACGAGTCTTGGCCGCTTGCCAAGCTGCCGAAGACAAAAAGCTCAACGTTGTCTCGGGACTTTGTTGGCGATATGACCAAGGCGTCTTGGCAACCATGCAGCAAATATTTGACGGTGCGATCGGTGACGTGATCACCGTGCAAGAAAATTACTTGACGGGCACACTGTGGCAACAAACCCGTGAAGACAATTGGACCGACATGCATTACCAGCTTGCAAACTGGCTATATTTCCGTTGGTTGAGCGGCGATCACATCGCCGAGCAGTTCATTCACTCGCTGGACAAAGCACTCTGGTTGCACGGCGATAAACCTCCGATGCAGTGTTGGGGACAAGGCGGTCGGCAGGTGCGTACGTCGGAAGATTTCGGCGACGTCTACGATCATTTTACCGTGGTGTACGAATGGGAGGATGGTCGCAAGGTTTTTGCGTCGACGCGACAGATGACCGGTTGCTTCAACGAAACCGAAGACTTCGTTTACGGGACCAAGGGCACTGCGAAGGTTCTTGCTAATACGATTTCTGATCTTAAGGGAAATCAAAAATGGAAATTCGCAACCGCCGATGGCAAGCCTAGTCCAAGCATGTACGATTTGGAACATGTCGCGCTGTTTAAGGCGATCCGCGAAGGTCGAGCAATTAACAACGGCAAGTACATGTCCTACAGCACTCTCATGGCGATCATGGGCCGCGAAGCATGCTATTCCGGACAAGTGATCAAGTGGGAAGATGCGTTAAACGCTAAACAGGATTTGCGTCCAGTAGCATATGAATTCGGTCCCGCTCCAGAAGTGGTCGTTAAGAATCCAGGCAGTTATGATCTGAAGACAAACTTCTACGGTTGATCCCGGAAACAGATCTGGAAATCTCGGCAGAACAACCTCAACTTCGCGATCGTTACGAAATGGTCGCGACTAATGCGAACTGAATGCTGGGGCTTTTGTGGGGTAGGCGAAGAAATCGACCCCACAACTCACGGTCGACGTGTTTTCGCAGCGTTGCTTCTTAGTTGGAACGCTGAAAAATCGGCAGATCTTGAAGGCCGTTACTTTTTGGCTTTTGCCTTGGCATTTTTGCCGGGCCAGAAATTCATCCACGACGAAGCTGGCTGCGTGCCTGTTTCTTCGCCTTCGGCTGCTGTACCTTCTTCGGTGCCGTTGGTCAGCATGTTCGTCAACTGCTGAATCGAAAGTGTAATCGGTGCCTTGGGTGCTTGTTGCGACAGAGGTACGCCGTTATTGCGCATCTCCGACATGGTCTTGTAGTCGTTCGGTATTTGGAAATACACATCGCGACCGATTGTTTCGCGAGCTTTCTTCAGACTAATCTGACCGCTTTCCAAACCGACACGATTCACGACGATCTTGACTTTCTCGCGAATGTTTTCCATTTCGTCAAAGCTCATCAGCAGCCGAACCATGTTGCGCAAACACGGCAGGTCAAGCTGTACAACGAGTAGAATCTCGTTCGCTAACTCCAACGCCGCGATATCGACTTCTGTAAATGACTTCGAAAGGTCCACGACAATGTGCGAAAATGATGCTCGCAATAGTCCGAATACTTTCCTTAAGCTATCCGCCGTAATAAGCGACACGTCCTGCAACTGCACGGGACGCGGCAACAAATACAAACCTGACGAGTGCTTGGTCAACGACTTGCGAAGCAACTGAAAATCGAGTCGGGAGACGTTTTGAGTCACATCGACCAGACTGTAATCAGGGATAGTGTCCAAGTACACGTCCGCATCGCCGAGCGCCAAGTCCATGTCAACAAGCATGGCCGAATTTTGCGGGTTAGTGGCAAGATTACAGCCCAAGTTTACAGCCAAGGAAGTACATCCGACACCACCTGTCGCACCTGCTACGGCGATAATCTTGCATCCTCGAAGTCCACCTGCGCCGCCACCACTTGTTTGCTCGATAACGCGTCCTAGCGCCGGCATCAATTCGTCAATGGTGATCGGTGACGTGAGGAACTCTTTTGCGCCACCTCGCATCGCTCGTAGAATCAGCGGCCCATCCGTCCGTCGCGAGGCGATCAGTATCGAGCACTGAGGAGTCGTGGTGCGAATCGTATCCAGAATGGCAAGCGCTTTATCTGGGTCAGTGTCAATATTGAGAATGGCGACTTCGGGAGTCGTTTGAGCTACGACGTCTGGAAAAAATTCATAGCGCGAGCAGTCCGCTTCTAACCACACCATATCGATGCCTAGAAGCAGATTCTTCAGCTGTTCGCGGCTATCATCCCGCGGATCACAGATTACCAGACGAAGAACAGTGCTCATGGTTGCAAATATCGACTCTTATTCTTGTCAACGTTGTCTTGAAACCGTCATTTCGGGAGGTATAGTCTTTTTTTTAAGACCAAATCGCCAGAATCCTATCGAGCGTTAAACCCACCGGAACCGGTACGAACAGGTTGCTTGATTTCGTTCTGCTCACCCGGTCTTTTCCTCCAACTGCTCATATCCGGCATAGAACCAGCCAGCGGTGTGGATGTGTCTTGCGGAATGCTGGTAGTTGGCGGCGATGTTTGGAATGGGGCTGCTGGAGCAGGCGAATTGATGGGTGGCTGGAAACTGCCAGGCGGCATCGTATTGATTGATGGTAAGGCGTTTGGAATAACCATTTGGCTTTCTGGATAGCTCATTTGGACGTTTGAGTAGTTCATTGGCGACGTTGGAATACGTTGGTCAATTCCATTGGTTGGCATCGAGTTGTATTGGGATCGAGTATCGACGGGTACTTCCATGTAACCCTTCATGTAAAACTCGTTATCTGTCGGCCAACCGGAATTAAACCCAGGACCGCCCGGCGGAACTTCGGCAGGCTCCATGGGAGCGGCAAAGTCTGGGGTAACCGTGATGAGCAATTCCACTTCGTTCTGAATTTCGCGATTAGCACGGAAGATCGCACCAAGGTAAGGTATATCCGACAATCCGGGCAATCCGATCGATTGTGTTTCCGTACGAGTTTGGAGCAAACCGGCCAAGGCCAGAGTCTGACCAGCTCGCAATTCAACCGAAGTATCAACATATCTCGACCGGAGACCCGGCACGGACACACCGTTGATCGTAACGCTTCGCGAAGAATCGATTTCGCTGATCGTTGGGCGGACATCCAACCAAATGCGACCATCACCACGGACTTTCGAAACGAAGTCCAGTCGAGTACCGAATTCACGGAACTCAATCCCCACTTGCCCCAACCCTGCAGGTACTACAATCGGGAATTCACCGCCAGAGTTGAAGCTTGCAGGTCGACCGTCGACCGCGACAACCGTTGGATCGGCCATCACCTTGATAAGGTTGTTTTGACGCAATGCTCGAATGAAGCTAAAGAAGCTATCGCTGTCGCTAATTACGCCAAGCGCAAAAGTGTCATTACCTACAGTGCGGACCGCGCCAGTGGCGACCGTTCCGGAAGCAATCAAGCCCGACACACTTTGCTTCATGAATCCGCTACCCGTTCCTAGCTGCCAGTCGACACCCAGTTCGCGAAGCTTGGTTCGGGAGACTTCTAAGACTTGCGTGTGCAGCATGACGGTGTGGACGCCAACAACCGAGATTCTATTGATCACGGTCGGATAATATTGTTCGGCAATCGCAATGATCTGCTCGACATCGTCATCGCCCGTTACAAAACCGGAGACGATAACGGCGTTTTGGATTGGACGAATATTGAGCGTCGCAGTCGGGAATTCGTTCGCCAGCACAACTTGCAGTTCGCGAGAGTCACCCAACACGATAACTTGGACGGTTTTGACTTCGTTATCCATTCCGTAGAGATCGACTTGGGTGATGCCCGTTCGACGAGCATTGACCATCATCTGCGTTCGGCTAATAGGACGAACTTGCAGGATCTCATCGTTATGGACGCTGGCCCGAGAAATATCGTGTTCGCACTCAATTACTTTGGTTGTGTTGACTACCATCTGCAGTTTATCCTGCGGTTTGGTGAGCAACATCGTACCCGAAGACATTGCCGCTGCGGATGGCGGAATGACTTCTTCCTGACCCCGAAGGGCAGGAGCGAACAGCAAACACAAACCCAATGCAATTGGGCCTGCCGAACGTCGCGTAATTCTATTATTGTACTGAGCCACTGCTAAACATCCTTGTGCAGGGTTCGACCTATACGATTTCGACTCACGAGTACTCTTTAGTTTTGAGGCTAAGGAATATTTTGAGAGAACAACACTCGTACACTTTTTCTTACACTTTACGAATCTTTTTTCCCGGTCGAAGTCGCTGGTGCTTCTTCGGTGGGGCTTTCTTCACCATCGGCTGATGGTTCAGATGGATACTGAGGAGAGAATCCACCCGGACGGTCGCTTGACCTAGCTCCTGGCGCACTCGATCCCTTGGTGCCAGACGTCGGCTTGGTGCTGACGCTGCCTGAGTTTTCCTCCCCTTCGATCAATTGCGGAAGTCCGCCATCGTTGGGTAGGGCATAAACTTGTAAACCGTTTGGAGTCAATATTGTGATCTTGCGTTCTGCAACTTGTGGAGGAGCGTCGCCCATCCCAAGTGCCGCTGCATCGAGCGGGGTAAAGACAGCAGCAGCCTGCTGTTTTTCGTCCGCAGCACGAATCCAACCCAAAAATTCTTCGCCATTGTCGGTGACGTTCTCTTCAGAGACACCGAGAGGACGCAATGCCAAGCGAAGTTTGCCTTCGCACAGATGGGTCGCCATATTCAACGCTTCGTATTGCGAATCGCGAATTAGCAACTGAAAGGTTTTGGTGGCTTTGCGAGCGGCATCATCTGCTACTCGCGTGGAGATTCCATCGACCATGTGAACCGAAACGTTTTGCATAACAAGAACGCTCTTGGATTCGCCAACTCGACCACTTTTCTTATCGAAATAGCCGAAGATATCAACACGATCACCAGGCTTGATGTAACCCATGTTGTCGTCAACTTGAAGGTCGAAAATTTTGAAGCCTTCGGGAATGGTTTGTGCCGCACTCTCGTTGGTGAGCATCAATTTCTTTTGAAGAATAGGTTCGCCTTCGTACAAAGGCTGCTTAGCAAACTTGCCTTCGACTTCTTTCAAATCGGAAATTGTTCCGACCGGCAGGCGGTCTTTTGGCCAAGCTTCGAGTTTAACGTTTTCAGGCGACAACTTAGTTGCAGCTTCGATTACTTTTACAGCAACGAGAATGTCGACCGTCTCAACTTGCTTCGTTGATTTCTGATCCAACACTACTTTGCTGATGCCAGCGGAAGCAACAAGACCACAGCCCAGTGCAACCATCAGGAGAATTACGGATTTGGCTCGCATATGTCGCTACTCGTGACCAATGAAAACGTGCGATAGGATCCAAAAATTCTGTAAAGCATGGCACGCGCCATACCCATCCCTACTGTCATGCACTTTGATGACAATCCTTGTCTACGTCCTTTTCGGCTTTTCCGGTGCAATCGCTCCAGACGGAACTTCCCGCCTAGCAAAAATAACTCAAACTACCAGAACATCGCTAAAAGCCGCATGATTGACAGCAGCGGTCCACATCGCCTAGAAACAGTAGCATTGTTCAAGCGTCAAAGTGGAGGTTAACGGCTAGCAAAACCCAATCTGTTGTTAGCTGGCTTCCGGTTGTAACGGGTATTCGCCAAACCACACGCGTCCTATCCCGACCCCGAGAAGTATCAGCGCATACGCTGCAAGCGCTAGATAATGATGCCACTGTGCTGAAGTATCGACAAAGAAGTTGCTGTCCCCAAGCACCGCGTCCAGCCGGAGATCTTGCCAAATAGCCATCAAAGATTTTAAACGAAATCCAACC
This sequence comes from Pirellulaceae bacterium, assembly GCA_031374825.1. Taxonomy (GTDB): domain Bacteria; phylum Planctomycetota; class Planctomycetia; order Pirellulales; family Pirellulaceae; genus JANMGV01. The sequence goes on along the minus strand of JANMGV010000079.1, from coordinate 25,213 downwards.
GTAAACTTATTCAGCGAAGCGGGAACATACGACAAAGCTACCTCTATGATCAGAGTGTATAAGAATGCAACCACCATCGAACGCTTCTGAAACAACGTTCCGATCAATACATAGAGTGCACCGTAAGTAATTGTCGCTAGGACCACAAGCCGGACCATCGTCCACCACAACTGAACCCGATCGTCCACCAAAGTGAATCCTACGCTTGCCGTGGCCGCTGCTATGCCAGCAGAACTTGTCCAAAGCACCGCTACTAAATACTTGCCCAATACCGTTGAAATCTTTCCAACGGGTCGAACGACCGAATAAATCCACGACTGCGCTTCGAGTTCTGCGTTGACGATTGGAGTTGCCCACAGCATGAGTCCCAATACCGTAACGACCTGCGGTATCAATAAAAACATCGCTAGCGAAAATCCGAAATTCAAATCGTTTGGTCGCAGATCCTTTCGCGCGACCTCATCGATTTGCAAATAAGTAATTCCGAGCAGGATAGCGGGAAAAGCTGCCAAGAACAGCCATCCAATCAATCGAGTTGGCAACAGACTTCGTCGTAACTCGAATCGAAACACGCCAAGTGTTCCAAAGAAGAGGCACTTGGCAAGTGACGAATATTGGCGAACAGATTGCGACGCAACACCATTTGCTACCATTTCATTTGCCCTCGATGCCTCGAAACGAGGATGCGGAATAGGCTAGCCAAATCGCCGTCTGCTCCATGCAACCGCGTGACTCGCAAACCATCTTCAATGACCCAACGCGATAACGACTGATACAGATCAATTGGTTCGCGCGCCGCAATCCGTAGCAGCGTCCGGTCTTCCGACAGTTTGACAAAGTCGATCCATGCCTGGGACACCAAACGCTCGGCAAGTTGCGGCATGTCGGGTCCTTCGACAATCACTTCGCGTGGCAACTCGGCCAGCATTCCACGCAATTCCCCGGCGGTTCCAATGGCTAACAGTCGGCCTCCAAAGATCAAAAGGAACGCATCCGTGATGCCTTCTACTTCGTGCAGAACGTGGCTAGCCAATAAAACGCTTCGTCCTTCGCCAGCCCATCGGCGCAGTAAATCGGACATTTCATGCCGACCGATTGGATCAAGTCCGTTAAAGGGTTCATCCAGAATCAATAGGTCCGGTTCGTGCGCAATGGCCTGAGCGATTTTGCACCTCTGCCGCATGCCCAAGGAATAGGTACCAATGGGACGTTTGCAATCCGCCGTCATACCGACTGCCTCGAGCGCCCGATCGGTCAGCGAACGCGATTTGCGAATCGAAATTCCTGTCATGCATATCTGTTGCACGATCCAGTCGTATCCCGAAACATTGGGAAGCAGGATGTCTGTAGCGGGACACAATCCAACTCGATGCAGAACAGATGGTTCAGTGCGAGGATTCTTGCCAAGCACCCGAAGACTGCCGATCGATGGAGACAGTGCGCCGGTTAGTAGACCAATAAGCGTCGATTTTCCCGCGCCATTGGGACCCACGAGTCCATAGGCTCCAATTGGTAGATCAAATGTCAGATCGTTCACGCCGATTACCGTCCCGTAAAATCGCGTGACATGAGAAAGCGACACGAGCGATTGCGACGACCGCGATTGCGGAATCGGCGAAGTTTCGATAGCGTTTGAATTGGATTCCATAAATGTCGACTTCGTACGGGTGTTCTCTCGTGAAACTTCTATTTCCGCAGTGTGCTTGCAATTCGTCGATGTGCAACAAAAATACTCAAGATCGTGACGCCACTTACAAGCGCAAGTGCAACCGCCATCTCGCCTGAAAAATTTCGCAAACCGAATATCCAAGACTGGATAAAATCCAAAATGTGGTAAGGAGATACCAATCGCCAACGATTGAGCGACTCGATTTCGAATCGGGAGTTTCTGCCTCGCATCAGGAATCCGCTCGTGAGAATTGCGTAACTGACCCAACCTAAGATCCAAGTCGCAAACCACGCAAACGTCGCAAACCGGCTCTCCGATGTCAGCGAAGAATAACAAATGCAAACCGCACTCAACGGTATCACGGTGACAGCCGTTACGCCTAGAATCCGGAAGGGTAAATCCCAGGTCACTAAGAACGCATTCAGGTTGGGCGAAAGCAAGAGCCCCGCAAAGTAAACCAACATGGCTGGAACGGTTGTGATCAGGGCAAGTAAAAACCATAAAACGGCCATCTTGCCGATTAAGTATTCCAGAGGCGTCAGCGGTCGCGAGAGGTACAACAAATAAGCGCGGCTGCGCAGATCGTAACTGACCAAGCGTGGACCGGTCATGCCTACGACGATCACTGACAACACGCCTTGAGGATATCGAAAAAACCAATACAGCATCAACGACCAAACTTCATGCCTAACCGTCGCGGGATCTTCAATGACCAAGCGACTTAGTTGATCGTTCTGCATTGTCCCGCGAAGAAACGCTGCTACAGGTTGCCTGAGTTCCCGGTACTCCAGCCCTTGTTCATACAAGAAAAATAATAGCAAAATAATGCCAGTGGGCAGCATCGCAAAAATCATCAATCGCCGAAGCCAAAACGCTCGCCATACGAGCGAAATACTCGAAGACGCAACAACAGGCCATCGTGTTGCTCGCGAAGTGCGATCGCCTCGCCACTCGCGGTATCCAAGGTCAAGTATTGCCAAGTTCAGCCTCCCCGACCGCTTCGATAAAAATGTCTTCCAAAGATCGTCGGATCGGCTCAACCGATTGAACAACCGCTCCCATCGTCGCAGCAACTCGCCATATTTCGCCGATCCCGTCAGCGCTCGCACCGACAACGCGTATGCAGTTTGAGGAAACGGTGTGCGATTGCAAACCAGCCGAACAAAAACGCGAGGCAGCGTCCGGCATATCATTCAGGAACTTGATGAAAAGTCCCGACTCAACCGGACAACTCAAATTTTCAAGCGAATCTTCGACTTGAATGCGTCCTTTCACCAAGATGATCACATCGTCGCAAACCTGACGCACATCATGCAAAATATGCGTCGACAGCAAGATCGTTTTGCCATGGTGCTTTGCCAAGGTCGAAATCCGCTGCAGGAACTCATCGCGTTGCGAGGGATCGAGTCCCGTAGTAGGTTCGTCGAGAATAATCAGTCGCGGATCATGAACTAGACACTGGGCAAATTTCAGCTTTTGTCTCATGCCTGTCGAATACGTTTCGACAGGACGATACCGCTCCTGTCCCATATCGCAATAGTCCAGGACTTCGTGCGCTCGACGCAATGCTTCCGCGCGAGGCAATCCAGATAACCGAGCCATCATCTGCACCGCTTCTACACCCTGCAAACCGATGATATAGCAGTCATCTTCCGGCAAATAGCCGACCGACTCTCGGATGGCTCGCACCTGCGACGGCCACGCAAGATCAAGGACCGTGCCTTCACCGCCATCTGCGCGTAAGAGACCTAACAACGCTTTGATTAACGTGCTCTTTCCCGAACCATTTGGCCCCAAAAGCCCGGTGACGCCCGGTCGAACACGAAGCCGCACGGAATCGAGGACTTTTCGGCGTCCAAATCGTTTCGTTATATTTCTTACGTCGATGTCAAACACAGTGGGCCAATGAACGAGGATCGATTCCGTTGTTGAGAAGGCTGAGGAGGAGAATCTGTTGTAGCAAAATCAAAGGAGCAAATGTATTTTGTCGTCGATGGAAAAAATGCTTCAACGGCAGTAAATCGAGCCCCTTTGGACATGGAGCTATGCTCAAAAAGCTATTCGTCGCAGACGACAAAACATCCGAACGAAGTTTCAAGTTTCATCAGAAAAGTTTTGAAGCTCAGTAAATAAATTTTTAGTCGAAACGAAATTCACTTGATCACAAAGTCTAATTGCAGTGAACTGCTAATTAAACCTCGTATTCGCTTTTATACTTGAGTCGCTTGCAAATCGGTCTCCAAGTCACGAATCGGCACAATATTGTTGCGTGCCAAGTCAGCATGATAGGCCCGCACTGCGTCGCCTGGTTCGATTTCGCCATCTGCCAGCAACCGAAGATATTTTACCATCGCTAATTGGTCTTCGGCCAAATTGATCTTGCGACCGAATAAAGCTGCCCGCGCGCCATACTTTTTCGCATCGCTCAACATCTTGAAAGCATCCATGGTCGTACCTGCCGATCCACCCAAAATGCCAACGACAATCGATGGATCGTAGCTCGATAAAGCTTCCATCGCCTCGGGTCCGAAATACGGAATCTTCAAAAAACAAGGTCGGCTGCTTTGGGGAACGCCCGCCAAACATCGAACGATACAGTCATTGACGTACCGTCCGACATCTTTTACCAGCCGATCGCCGATACAGTTCGGCGCAAAGACTTCGAGGAAATGTCGAAACCCAGCCGCTTCCGATTCCAGACGGAACTCGCGATACTCTTCCAGTGCGTTCCTGTCAAGTTCAACATGATTGTTAAACGTGATGGAATACAATCCAAGATCTACTTTGGGGTTTTTGTCCTTGGACTTAAAATTAAGTTGACCTGATTGCAATTGTGCGATCGTCGCACTGCGGAACGGCAGGGATGGCTGAGCCGAGTAACTGCTGCTGGTGCCGCACCAAATATCCGTCGTGTCATTGGCTCGCACCGCCGCTGTGATTCTCGTTTTGTCAAAGATACTTTCGTTAATTGCAAGTTGTTCACTTGTATTGGGGCTCATCAGCATGATGTCTACCAGCCCTTGCCGTACAATCTCACGAATCAACTCACGCAGTTCTGGCATAGATCGAAATTCCGACTGACCGGGTTGCCGATTACGGCGAGGTCCGGGAGCAGCAATGCCAAGCCCCATATCGGGATCTTTTGCGTCCGCCAAAATAAAATCTTTGCAACTTGAATCCTTTGCGATCCGACTGAGTTTCTCATCCAAGCTTTTTTTCATATCATTCGTTCTATGAATTCAAATTCCCCAAAAACCAAAAAACGTTTTGCAGTGGCCGTCAGCGGGCTAAGCACTGTCGATATCGTTGTTCATCCAGTCGATCTCAAACGCGCTCCTGGTGCTGATGGGCTCGTCCAAGTGGAACCCATTGTATTAACCACAGGCGGGATTGTCTCCAACGCAGGCACCGCTTTTGCAAAACTTGGCCAAGCGACCGCCGCCGTTTCTGTCGTTGGCGACGACGAATGGGGCAGCTTTTTACTGAAGAAGTATACCGAAGCTGGAATAGACACCAGTCAAGTTACGGTGCTCCCAAATACACCTTCGAGCAGCACAATAGTCTTAGTCGATCAATCCGGTAGTCGCAGTTTTTTTCATTGCCCCGGCGCGCCGCAAATGTTGACGAAAGACTATTTCCTTAGTCGGCTTCCATTTTTCGCCGAATGCCAAAGCATGCTTTTTGGCTACTACTCGCTATTCCCACAACTCGAACCCGACTTGCCCGAGATTTTCGAAGCGATTCGAACAGTAGGATGCATGATCGCACTCGACACAGCGGGGAGCGGCGGCACAATGAAACCGCTGGATGCAATTTTACCGCACGTAGATATTTATTTCCCAAGCTTTAACGAAGCGTTGCATCAAACAAAACTTGAGAATCCCGTAGAACAGATTGAGCATTACCGTCAGTGCGGGGCGACGGGAATTGTCGGTGTGAAACTTGGTGCAAGCGGTGTAATGCTGAGTGATCCCTCGCAAGAGACCATTCACATCCCAGCCATTGTTCCGCCTGGTCGCATTATCGACACCACCGGAGCAGGCGACTCATTCTTTGCCGGTTTCATGACAGGGTTACTAAATGACCTCTCCACCACAGACGCTGCCAAGCTCGGTACAGCAGTAGGAGCCTGCTCCGTAACAGGCCTCGGCGCCTCATCCGCAATCCGAAACCTACCCGACTCAATGAAGCTAGCCGGACTCTAAAATTAGTAGCTCAACAACCCCCAGAAATCTTCTCTCCCCTTCTCCTTCCGGTACTCCGGAGGAGCAAGGGGTCGGGGGATGAGGAGGTCTGTTTTCGCGTACATGAACAAAAGTAAATTCGTAGGCGATCGCAGTTGCGGATTAAGTTGGTGGCGGTAGTTTACCCTAAGGCACGCAATCCAAATTTATTTTCGCACGGCCAAATGTGGCCATGCTACGGGTTGCGATATCCATGCTTCAGATTGCGAAGCTAGACCAAAAACAGGTCCTCAATTCTTTTCCCCCCTTCTCCTTCCGGTACTCCGGAGGAGCAAGGGGTCGGGGGATGAGGAGGTCTGACTTAACGTCCAAAAGCAAAAATCAGTTTCGACTCCAATCATCAGCCCCAGTGATCCGGTGACTCACATTAATTCTTTTCTCCCCTTCTCCTTCCGGTACTCCGGACGAGCAAGGGGTCGGGGGATGAGGAGGTCTGGTTTCGCGTGCCCGAGCGGTACAAGTTTACGTTGATGATTACGCTCATGAACATTGTTGTTGCATCATCTACTCTCGTATGACACGCAATCCAAATTTATTTTCGCACGGCCAAATGTGGCCATGCTACGGGTCGCGATTTTCCAATTACAAGTTGCGAAAATCAAACTGCGGCGTTTCGAATACACCGCAGAAAATTCAAACCCATAAATGGCCGTAACGCGGCTGAAGCCTAAGCTTCAGTCGCGTTGCAGCACTTTCCCCCTGCTCTCGTTCACAGCTACTGCTGTACGTGATGAATCGGTTAATTTCTCAATTTGTTAGCAGGGGTGCTTGCGTTAACTGGACGCGACGAAGCTTGTTGGACGTTGGAAGAATTGTCGCTCAAATTCATAGAGCCACTCGAGTTATTATTTGGAGTTCTTGAAGCCCATTCCGATTTGCCAACTCCATTGGTTTGACCGATGTCGATGTTGGATTCCAACAACGATCGGCGTTGAACAGGTCCTGCAGGCATCTTGTCCGAGCCGTTTTCGATCGCGGGAACTTCCTCAACTTTAGGTACTGCGTTGGGTTGTTCGTTCTTAGGCTGTTCTGATTTCGGTGCCGATAGTGTCGGAGTCCCTTGAATCATGTTGGTAGATGAGCTTCGATTCCGCAGCGAAGGAGCATTCGCAGTTCCTTGGTTTTGGATGTACTCACCTTGGCTAATAACCGCTGGACGACTTGCACCGTTTTGCAGGTACTTGGCAGCATCACGTTCGCGAGCTCGTTCGGTCGCGTCCCATTGAGCTTTCTCAGGCCATGGTCCTTCTTGCAAAGTCACGTTGTCGTATTCTAGCAAGGAGCCCTTGACCAAGTGAACCATAACGATCGACTTGTTGTACTCGCAAACCGCACGATAGTACTCTTGTTGAGCTCGTGTGCGTCGCTCTTGAGCTCGTAGCAAATTGTCAAGGATCAAGTCGAGCGATGCATTACCAACTTCGAATTGATCCAGCCAGTATTGTGCGGCGGCTTCTTCTTGCGACCATTGATTTAATTTGAGCTGCATGAGTTCGTAATGCGTCTTCATAAAGCTTAGTTCATCACTCAGCTTGGCAACGGCAGCGATTTCTTTTTCTTCGAGTACCGTGTGTTCTCGAGCCAACGATAGTTGAGCGGCTCGTACAAAGGCATGTGCATTTCGTGCACCGATGGCGTTAGGAATGAATTCGAGTCGCAAAGCCGCTTCTTGGTAATCGCCACCGGTCAGACCTTCCCAAGCACTGGATCCTTCGGAACCTGGCTGTGGGAACGGAGGGCCGGAACCGTGCGATCGGAACAGGGTGTCACCCACTCCGAGCCAACGGTACAAAGTCGACACGTTGACTTCGGGCAGAATCTGATTCTTGGCCGAGATCAATTCCAATTCGCGTTGCTTGGTAGCCCATCGTTGTATACGAAGGTCGACGTTTCGTTGCAGGGTCTCACCTTGGATTTCACACCAATCGAATTCGACGCGTGCAATATTTGGCTTGTCCGAAGGTCGTACCATGCGTCCGTCGGTCGCTGGCCAACCCATGAGCATCCGCAGTTTGCGTTCCTTGCCCGTGACGCCGTTGTCAAAACCTGGAAGGTTCGCCCCGCCCCACGCTGCTGTTAATTGAGATTGAAACTGTTCCAATTGTGCTTCGGCCTGAGCTTTGGCAAACAATTGTCCCTGTTTCGCTTGATAGCGTTCGTTAGCAACCTGCCAGACTTGTTGAGCAACGTCACGAGCCGTGCGTGCTGTCTCAAGTGCCCAATAGGCACAGTATAGATCCCAATAAGCGATTTCGACTTCTTTGACTGCGTTGCGAATCGACTCTTCGTATTGCAGTAGCGAAATGTCTTCGTTGATACGAGCCAAAACGACGGGGATACGATTGACCATCGTCCCACGGTTTCGCATCAAAGGATGTTGAATCTGAATCTCAAGCGTCTGAGTAAAGTCACTCGGCACAAATCGAGCGATACTGCCCGCTTGGACGTTGTTTTGCGAATAGATGGATTGCGCTCGAGCGGTCACAACACCACCAGTGGCAATTCTCTTTGACAATGCCGATTGGTAGGTAGAATCGCGTGCGGTGAAGATGTTTGGCGTAAAAATGTTTTGTCCTGTATTACGAGGACGGTCGGTTGTGTTGTGAGCCAAGAACGATGAGTATTGTGCATCGAACTCGGACAAGGCAGCTTCGACGCCACCAACTTGGTTCGCACGAGCGGCACCACGTGGCAAAGTGCGATTGCCGTTCTGATCCAAAACCGTAGGCTGAGGACTTGCGGTGCTCGCCGTAATTGCTGTTTCGAACATCGTTCGCAATTGCTGCGAAGGACTGCTGAGGATCGCGGCCGTGATATCGCCCGTCAACTGGTTCGAGCCCGGCAAACTGCGTACGAGTTTTGTATTGGCTAATGCGTAGGATACGCAGTCTTCTAATGATAGATCGAGGATTTCGTAGTTCTGGTTGTCAACCGAAAAAGGCTCGATTACATCGGTCGCTTCGGGAACCGACTGAATTTGAACCTCGGGATACTCGATCGACATGGCCGAATCGAGATAATGCGAAAGATCACCGTCTTCGCCGACAAAGAACGGCTGCGTAGGATGGCAACCTGTCGAAAGCACCAAGCCTATTTGAAGATAGGCGATCCAGCGATACAGTGAGCGTTTCATGAGACGAAGATTCCTGGATGGCTTATGTGGCAAAGCGCACCGCGAAACCAAAGTTTCCAACAGACGAAAACCTAGAAACGCGTGACTTGCCCCAAGTCGTTCGGAACCCCCCTTGCCGCCCGTATTGCTCGCTCCGAGAAGCGAACAGCACGTCCGACAGGTTAGTTATCGTCGGATCAACCGGCAAACTTTCGCTAATCGTTACTTTTTACCAATTTCTTTGAAAACACGCGAAAAACAAGATAAACCGCTTATCGTTGAATCGCTATATTCATCAGCTAGCATGCGGTTTGCTTGGGGAAATCGACTGCCACTGCTCGCCTGATCGCGAACTTTCCGTGCGGAAAAGCAGTCCTTGATCCGCTGCCGATTTTCGCAAGCAAATTGGAACGCGCCGAAAACATTTCATTTAAGCTGGCAATTCGGTATATACTTCCCACAGTGGCTGTGCCTTTTCAACGCGTACTCGCAACAGGCATCGCTCGTTGTCACATCGTTTTTGTCACATATTTTCTTTGCTCAAGAATTGGAGAAAACATCGCTTTGCATACGCATGATCGCTCAGGAGGATTGGTTAGCGAAACAAGTATTCTGGCACGAATGGTTTTGCCGCGCGATATTGTCGGCGAGGACCCGCTGGACGAGATTCGTGGATTAGCGGAAACCGCAGGCACCAACGCAGTTGCGGGACTAATACAGCGTCGCGAACATCCAGAACCGGCATCGTTTCTTGGCAAAGGCAAAGTTGAAGAGCTAAAGGAACTTGTCGAACTGCACGATGCGGACGTTGTTCTCTTTGACAACGATTTGTCTCCCGCACAGACTCGTACCTTAGAAATGGCGGTCGGCTGCAAAGTGCTGGATCGGTCCGAACTGATCTTGGACATTTTCGCATCCCATGCACGAACGTTCGAATCTCGACTCGCCGTGGAGCTTGCTCAACTGGAATACTCCTTGCCTCGCCTCAAACGGATGTGGACGCACTTGTCACGTCAAACGATGGGTGTGGGCATGCGTGGCCCCGGTGAAAAGCAATTGGAAGTCGACCGACGGCTCGCAGAAAAGCGTATCCACGATTTGAAACTCGAGCTAGAAAAAATCGAGCGTCGTAAAACCCGCGAGGTCTCGGCTCGCGAAGGCACGCCGACGGTGAGTCTCGTTGGTTATACCAATGCTGGCAAAAGCACATTGATGAATGCGCTGACAAACGCCAATGTAGAAGCCGTCGATAAACTGTTTGCTACACTCGATACTCGCACGCGTCGTTGGCAATTGCCGGAGTGGGGACCAATTTTGCTCAGCGATACCGTAGGATTTATTCGCGATCTACCGCACCGATTGATCGCGAGTTTTCGTGCGACTCTCGAAGAGGCTCGCCAAGCTGACTTGCTGCTGCATATCGCCGATGCATCGAACCCAGCCGTCCTCGACCAAATTTCCGCGGTCTACAAAGTTCTCAAGGAAATCGAAATCGACGAAAAAGATACCGTTCTCCTTCTCAACAAAATCGACCGGCCGGGTGCTTCGGAACGCTTGGTTCAAATTCAGAGCCGTTATCCCAACGCAATTCCCGTAAGCGCCAAAACAAAAGAAGGCTTTGCGGCTCTAACACTTGCCGTAAGCGATGCATTGTCTCGCGAGTTTGTTGAATTGGAAATTCGTTTGGATCCGTCCGACGGCAAAACGTCAGCTTGGATTACCCAAGCGGGCGAAGTACTTTCAAAACAATACGAAGCAGATCATGTGCAAATTCATGCACGTATGGCTGCACGATATGCCGGGAAACTAGCCGCCATGGGGTTCGAGTTGCGGGTACTTTCTGGCAAACTCCCCGTCCGCCAGCTTCCGGCATCGCTGCCCAATGCAGCGACGTTTAAACAAGCTGCCGACCAAGACGAATTAAATCAAGATTCTACAGGATCGGGGTCGACTATCGAGGAAGTTGCGTAACTCCGGTGGCACGGCGAAAACTCAAGGAAATGCGAGCGATTGTTACAGGTGCCTCGAGCGGTATTGGATGGCATCTGGCTTTAGGACTGGCAACGCGTGGTGCACTCGTCCTGGCGACAGCCCGCCGCGAAGAACGTTTGCGTGATTTGCTAGCCGAATGGGAACTGCGTCGAAAAAATTCTCCTGGCGGAAGCTTGACAATATCTGTGGGCGATATCACTTCGGTGGATCACCGCAAGCGTTTGATGCGACAATGCCAACAACAGTGGAACGGTCTGGATATTCTGGTGAATAACGCTGGTGCAGGCGCAATCGGTGCATTTGCAGATGCTTCGCCCGATCGCCTTCGCCGGGTCATGGAAGTTGATTTCTTTGCTTGCGTTGAACTGACGCGGATTGCCATTCCATTACTTCGAAACATGAACCGTCCTGCAATTCTTGTCATTGGCTCTGTTCTAGGTCATCGCGGCGTACCACGAAAAAGCGAATATTGCGCTGCAAAATTCGCGATTCGTGGATGGACAGAGTCCCTGCGAAGCGAACTGGTTCAAGACAACATCGACGTCGTGCTTGTCAGCCCGAGCACGACTCGCAGTGAGTTTTTCGATTCCCTCATCGCGACGCACAACGACGAGAAAAGCAAATCTGTTGGCAGCATGAGCCCCGAACAAGTTGCCATCTACGCGATTCAGGCGTTAGAAAAAGGTCAACGCGAAGTCATCCTCAGTATTGGCGGAAAACTGCTCGTCCTGTTCGGAAAATGTTTCCCGCGAACTTTGGACAGGATTCTTGCCAAGTACAGTTAAGTCAACAAAAAGTGACTCGTAGAAACTGGTTCGTCATGGCCTGCAGTGACATTATCAGCAGTCGAATTCAATTCAAGAGAATCGAGCTTTTTAGTCGAAGAACTTGACTGCATTTTGAAAGAACGCGAAACCTTCTCCATACTCTGGCTGGGTCTCGCGACGAGTCCAAAACGGATGGTGCGTCGGATGAATATGCCGTTCCGGGTGCGGCATCAATCCAAAAACATTGCCCGAAGCATCACAAATTCCGGCAATATTCATTTCCGCGCCGTTTGGATTTACGGGACGACTCAAAATAGTATCGCCGGTTGCCCCAGTTTCATCACAGTAGCGCAAAGCCAATTGCCCGTTGCTTTTCAGATCATTCATCGCCGATGCGTCTCGTGTCAAGAACCTTCCTTCGGCATGGGCCATCGGCAAGTACATGGTGTCGATGCCGGTCAAGAACGGCGTTTGATCGCTCGTCACCTTCAAGTGAACCCATCGATTCTCGAATCGGCCTTGAGCATTCCACGTCAAAGTAGCAGGAGGTCGATTTTTCGGCGCGTCAAAGAATATGCCAAGTCGCATCATGATTTGGAAACCATTGCATATTCCCAGAACAAGTCGATTTTCAGCCCGAAAGCCCTCGATCATATCCGACAAATGCGCTTCGATCTGTGTCGCCAAGATTCGACCAGCCGCAATGTCGTCTCCATAGCTGAAACCGCCTGGAAAACAAAGTACTTGAAAATTATCTGCAAGGCTTGGTCGTTCAATTAGCTGGTTTACGTGCAAGCGAACGGATTCAGCACCGGCTAAATCAAACGCATAAGCAGTTTCTAGATCACAATTGGTTCCTGGTGCCCTCAGCACCAACACTCTAGGCCTTGCCATCATCGCTCCAAAAGCAAACTGGGGTGATTTTCTCGAAGTGGAAAGCTTACCAAAATTCCCCTTCCCCGCCGAGTAGACTCGAAAATCCAGACGGGCCCAAAAAGCCTATTTGCAGTAACGAATTACTGACAACCCAAAAAATTCAACCGCACAACACGCCCGGTAATCTGTTTAACCGCGCAGCGCGTCAGGAAGATGCGACCGCACCAAAAGACTCTTCCACCGCCAAACATGCTCACCACCGAACATGCCCCACACGCGCAAATCGGCGGCTAAACGTTCGTCTGCGAAACGAAATTCTTAACGGCAAACGCGCTATTGGCTTTCAGGTGGGATCTTCTTGCCGTGCGGGTCGATCGCGGGCCGATTGGTTTCTTGGTCAAGCTGTTCACGGATCTGGCGCGAGGTGAAATGCTCGAGGCCTTCGGCCTGGACGTGCAAACGACCGTCGACCAAATCCGTCTCACTCGAAAGATATTTTTCCCACAATCGGTGGCTTCTTACCAGATTCTGAGCACGCTGAACACCGGCAGCCGTCAATCCAATACTCGATCCGTCCAACGCAATCTCACCTCGCCACTGCAAACGTTTCAGCATGACGCGAAGCCAGAAGCCGGACGCAAGTAATTTGCGTTGAAGACTGGTCAAATCCATCGCATCTTGACCAGATTCACTGCTTCGAAAAAGCGTCGCCAAGATATCTTCAGCCAAAATCGCACCGGCCATGCCACGTCTTCTCAAAAACTTTACGACAAGACCATGCTGCGGACTAAAGAACACAGTGAGCAACAACATCAGTCCTGCGATCACGCTCATCATGGCAGAGGTACTGGTACTTTGAAAACCAAACCAGCGTGGAACAACGAGTGCCGAAATATGACCGACCCAGGCTGCGATGATGGCGAAGATTAAGCTGAGAACGATCATGGGCCCTAATCGCTTGGTCAGCAACAAAGCTGTTGCCGGAGGGACCACGAACATCGCGACGACGAGAATGTTACCCACCGCTTCAAAACTACACACACTCGTAATTGCCACCAGCGAAGCCAGTAAATAGTGCATGAACAACGGCGAATAACCTTGACTGCGAGCTAACCCTGCGTCAAAAGTCGTTATTTGAAACTCTTTACGAAGAACAATGACGGCCGAACAGTTGATGACAAAAACGACTGCCAAGATGGCGACTACTCGCGGCACTTGCCAACCGCCGAGACTTATCAAATCCAGCGGTATCATCTCGATATCACCGTACAGAACGCATCCGGGATCCAAGTCGACGTGACTGGCCGAGGTTTCAATCATCACAAGTCCAATTGCAAACAAGGACGTGAAAACAACGCCCGTCGCAGCACCTTCATCGACGCGACCAAAACTACGTGCTGCCTCCGTTAACCAAACAGTCAGCAAGCCGACCAATACAGCTCCGATGAACATGAACGCAGAACTGCGACTGCCGGAAATCAAAAATGCTGCGGCAATTCCGGGCAATACCGCATGGCTGATCGCATCGCCAAGCAAACTCATTCGGCGCAGCAACAAGAAGCAGCCAAGCAACGCCGCCGACATGGCACAGAGCATTCCCGCCAAGCCAATCCAACCGTCGAGCGACCATTGCCACGCGAAGCTGAGTTCACCAAGAAGAGCGTTCACATTGCACCTCCTCGAAACGAAGCTGGCACACCAACTCCGTCGATCGGATGCGGACTGGGCGGAACTTCGAATGGGGCTAGCTGCGAAGCAAATATTTGCTCCAATTCGGCAACCATATCATCGTCAAAAACGTGTTCTGCAAAGTCAGCGGTTCGATCCAGTCCCGCTGCCGATATTTCAGCTTGATGCTGTAAATAAAATTCAAACATGCGATGCTGCCGGGTCGCACTAATCGCAGCGCGAATGCCGGAAGCAGTCAGTGTGTATAACTCCGGACTATGTGCAACGACGTAATCCCTAGCGACCAATTGTTGAAGAATCTTGCGAACATGGGACAAGCTCCACGAGCGCGTGCCCAACAATGCTTGCACGCTGATTTCATCCGACCGCAACAATCCCCGTTGCAACGGCGCTCGATCGCGAGCTTCGAGAATTTCATAAATGCCACGCAAGACGTGTTGATGATTGGTTTCGCGACGATGTGATCGCCGTCGAACAACTTGCCCTAATACTCCGCCGATCGACCCAAAGAACAGGCTGAGCAAAAACAAGATCGCGGCGGCAATGACGATAGCCGGGCCCGATGGGAGATGCGGGAAGTAAGCACTGGCAAGACTGCCAGCAATACTACTAACCGCGCCGATCAAGCTCGCAATGATTAACATCTTGGACAATCGATGGGTCCAAAAACGTGCAGCCGCTGCCGGAATCACCAGCAACGCGATCATCAGGATCAATCCTACCGCTTGCAATCCTACAATGACGACCGTTACCACCGCGCCCATTAAGACCAGATCAAGCAACGTCATGGGCCATCCTTGAGATTGGCCGAATGTAGTGTCGAAACATAATAGCTTTAGTTCTTTACTTAGCGCTAAAGTTAACGAACAAACTACCAATGCCGCACCACCAATCAAGTAAGCATCTTCGGCAATCATATTCGCAGTCTTGCCATAAATAAAGCTTTCAAGTCCCGCCGAGGAACCCGTAGGCAATTGTTGAATGATGCGCAGCAAGGCTGTACCGATGCCAAAAAATACGCTCAAGATAATTCCCAGTACCGCATCTTCTTTGAGCATCGTGCCCGCGCGAAGCATGACGATGAACAGTGCCGCCACAATGCCGCTAATTGCAGCTCCCAGTAAGAGGATCGGCAATGATTTGGCATTCCAACCTAAAGCGGTCGCGACCAGGAACACGGCGGCGACGCCCGGTAACGTAGCGTGACTGATTGCATCGCCCACCAACGCCCGCTTTCGAAGCAACAAGAAGACGCCGACCATCCCGCTTGCCAAACCAAGCAAGGCAGTTCCCGTGACGACGACGCGCGTGTTGTAGTCGAACTGAAAAGTTGCGAACAGTGTTGCGATCATCCCGAGCTTCCTCGGCGACGGATTGCCTCGGCAATTTCATCCAATAACGTTAGGCGGCCACCGTACGTGCGCTGCAGATTGTCTTGCGTGAAAGTAGTCGCCATCGGGCCACTTGCGACGATGCGCATGTTGAGCAGCACGATATAGTCAAAGTACTCGGGAACGGTGTGCAGATCGTGATGGACAATGACCGCCGTTTTTCCTTGAGCTTGAAGTTTTCGTAGCACATCGACAATCGTTTTCTCCGTCGTTGCGTCGACTGCCGCGAACGGTTCGTCCATGAGAAATAAGTCCGCATCTTGTACCAGTGCACGTGCCAAGAAAGTGCGTTGCTGCTGCCCGCCTGACAATTGACTAATCTGGCGATTCTGCAAATGGTCGATACCAACTTCGGCCAAAGCTTCGCGAGCGCGTTGTTTTTCTCGTTTACCCGGCAGGATGCACCAACCAAGCCTTCCGTAAGTACCCATCATCACGACGTCCAAAACCGTGGCGGGGAAATCCCAATCAACCGACTCTCGCTGCGGAACGTACGCTACACGACTTCGCTGTTTGCGAAACGTGCTGCCGAAGATCTTGATCTCTCCTGAAACAACGGGAACCATTTCCATGATGGCTTTGAGAAGCGTGCTTTTGCCGGCACCGTTCGGACCAACGAGTCCGACCAGCGTACCGTTCGGGATCTCCAGATTCACTTCCCAAAGAACGGGTTTGCGATGATAAGCGACGTTCATGTCGCGAATGGCAATCGCCGGGGAAACCGCATTGTGCGCTTCGATCACGGAGTCTCTCCCGCAAAGCCTTTTTCCGGTGCGACGCCGCCAAGAGATTTGGCCACCAATGTCAAATTGTGGTCCAACATCCCGACATAAGTCCCTTCGTAAGTTCCGGACTTGCCCATCGCATCGGAGAAAAGCTCTCCACCGATCTTGACCGTAAAGCCCCGAGACGCTGCGCCTTGGACTAAAGCTTGGATGCTATCTTGCGGAACGCTCGATTCCACAAAGACGGCTTCAATCTTTCGCGACACAATGCTGTTGACCAATTCGCCAATGCGTTGAAGTCCCGCTTCGGAATCGGTCGAGATGCCTTGAATACCCTGCACTTCGATTCCGTATCGACGCCCAAAATATCGAAATGCATCATGCGAAGTAATCAACACGCGTTTCGATTCTGGAATTGTCGCCATGACTTTGCGGCCGTATGCATCAAGCGACTCCAGTTTTTTCGATAGCGACTGAAATCGTTCTTCAAATTTGTTCTTGTCCGCAGGTCGAAACAAACTCAACTCTTTTGCAACTTCGCCAGCCGCCAATGTCCACAGTGAAACGTCCATCCAAACATGCGGATCATAATGCTCGCTGCCTTCGGCTGAAAAAAGTTTATCTTTCGGAATTGCTCGGGTAACAGCCGTTCGAACTTGTTTATCGGACCCTTTATTCAATAGCTCTCCCATTTTGCCTTCGAGCATCAAACCTGAATAGAAAACCATCTCCGCATCCATCAACGCAATCACGTCATCGCGCGTCGCTTTGTAAAGATGCGGGTCAACCCCGCTGCCCATCAACTGCCGAACGGAAACGCTGTCGCCACCAATTGCGCGTACGAGATCAGCAACCATACCGACCGTGGCAACCACACGAATTGGTTTGACGGAGTTCGGATTCTGCGACGATCGTGAATCGGAAGCAGGCTTCGTGCACCCCCCTGCCACTACCAAAACGACGACCATCATACGTGCCACGCCGACCATAGAAATAGCAAGTCGTTTGGATCCGTTATTTAACTGCCGAAATATCTTCATTGATAAATCTCCGAGTTCACATTGGTAGTCGATAGTTTCATTCAGTGTCCAAGAATAGATTAGCACCAACAAGAAGACTGTCGATAACCATTCGACTTGCAGCCTATAAACAGACGGAATAACATGCCTTTACTTTGAACCAGAGGGGTTGCGACACACATTAGAATCTGTGTGTTGAGCCCCGATACACGATCGGTAGTACTCACGATGCATGACGAAGAAGCTTATTTTCGAGAAGCCATTGCCGCTGGCGCGAGCGCCTTTGTACTGAAGAAATCTGCGGACAATGATTTTTTGTCGGCAATACGAGCGGCAGCTTCGGGGCGATTCTTTGCCAGTGCTGATTTTGTTTCGGCAGCCACTGAAGCAGCAACAACAGAAACATCCCAGTTCACCGGACTCGAAGAGCTTAGTATACGTGAATTAGAAGATTTGCATTTGCTACCCTGCAAAGCACCTTAACCAGCATCGCATGAGACTATCTAAATAACCCTATCTAAGCGCCCAACAATTGGGGTCCACCGTAATCTTCCTCGGTTGCCGGTGCGATGGATTTGCCGAACTTGAAGAAGAGGGCAGGCGTTACTAGTTGGTCTAGGATCGTCGAGGTGAACATGCCTCCGAAGACTACTAAGGCTAGTGGGTAGAGGATTTCTTTGCCGGTCTGGCCGGCTCCGAATAAGAGTGGCAAGAGTCCGATGATACTGGTCGCGGCAGTCATCATGACCGGGGCTAAACGCTCAAGTGTTCCTCGGATAATCATGGATTCACCGAACGATTCGCCTTCGTGACGCATCAAGTGGATGTAATGCGAGATCATCATGATGCCATTCCGGCTGACGATGCCGACAAGCGTAATGAAACCGACCCAGTGTGCGACCGACAAAGTTGTCGCTTCGATCCAAACACAAGGCCATTCCCACCAAGATGCCGCTTGGAGCGCTTCGGCGGATGGCTGGTTGACGATCAACAAAGTTATGATCGAGCCCATTGCTGCAAGCGGGATATTGACCAGCACTTGCATCGCGGCCCGCCACGATTCTAGACAACGCGTCAACAACATGAAGACACCAACAACAGACAGACACCCTAACAAAAGCAACCGCTGGTTCGCTTTTTGTTGTGCTTCGAATTGCCCACCGTATTCGATGTGATAATTGCCTGGCAGCTCGCGAAGTTTTTGTTCAATCGACGCAGTGCTTTTCTGAATATCCGCGACTACACTTGCCAAATCCCTGCCTTGCACATTGCAATACACGACCATCCGGCGTTGGACGTTTTCGCGGTTGAGTGTATTCGGACCGGTTGTATCGAGCACATCGACAACTTCACCTAAGGAAACGCGACGTCCCGACGGCGTATCTAAAATTGTCTGTTGAATGACTTCCGGATCGCTACGCGACGCTTCGTCATACCAAACGACTAGACCGAAGGACTTTTCTTCGTCAAGCACTTCCGATACGACGCGACCTTTGTAAGCTGTTTCGAGCAGCGTGGCTATGTCGCCTGGCGCGAGCCCATAGCGAGCAGCATCCTCACGTCGCACTTGCAGTCGAACTTGGGATACTTCGATTTGAGGTTCTTGCTGAAGGTCGACGACGCCGGGAATATCACTCATCGCTGCAAAAACATCTTCGCCCGCTTCGCGCAACTCTCGAAGATCGTTACCGAAGATCTTTACAACGACTTGAGCGCGGACGCCGGACATGATGTGATCGATACGGTGCGAAATAGGCTGACCAATGTTTACCTTGATCCCGGGAATCATCGTGATCTTATCTCGAATTTCCGCTTCGACCTGGTTGCGTGGTCTACCAAATCGCTCGTATCCCCAAAAGTGAACGAAGGGAACTAGCCGCAACGCTGCAGCAAATGCACCTGATTTCGGTTTTAAATGCTCTCGAACGCGAACTTCGATGTCCGATGAGTTGATCCCTTCGGCATGTTCATCCAACTCCGCCCGCCCTGTTCGGCGCGAGATCGCGATGACTTCTGGAATCTCTGAAAGTATCTGTTGAGCGCGACCGGCCAATCGCTGACTTTCATCGAGACTCGTACCAGGTTCGCTTTGGAAACTGATTGTAAAAGTGCCCTCATTGAATGGCGGTAGAAACTCTCCGCCCATCCAGAACAAAGTAAGCAGTGAGCAGACAACGCAGAAGACCGTTACCATCAACACGAGAGTGGAATTCCTCAGCGTCAAAACGAGCACGCGTCGGACTAAGTATTTCAAAGAGCGGAGAACAAACGGATCGCCGCGTTCGTTCAAAAGCTTGGCTTTCGGCAAAAGATATGAAGCTAGCACGGGAGTAACCGTCAACGATACGATGAGCGAAGATAGCAATGCCGTCACGTAAGCTGCTCCCAACGGTGCAAACATACGACCCTCCAAACCACTCATCGCGAACATAGGCGTTACGACCAGAACAACGATCAAGGTTGCGTAGACGATGGAATTGCGAATCTCGCTCGACGCTTCGTAGATTACTGTGAGAGGTGATCTTTGGTGAGCAGCCGGCAGGTGCCGATTCTCTTTTAGCCGCCGATAGATGTTCTCGATATCCACGATTGAGTCGTCGACCAAATCTCCGATGGCGACGGCTATACCGCCAAGCGTCATTGTGTTGATTGAGATTTGGAACCAACGCAGAATAAGGAACGTCAGCAAAATCGAAATTGGCATGGCGATTAAGGAGCTGAAGCTGGTGCGAAAATTCCACATGAATACAAAAAGAATAACGACAACCCATATAGCGCCATCGCGTACGGCTTCGATCACGTTATCAACCGCAGCGGTAATGAAATCAGCTTGGCGAAAGATATCACGGTCGATTATGACTCCGGGCGGCAAGTCTTTTTCTAAGTTGTCGAGCACACTATCGATTTGCGAATTGAGTATGAGCGTGTCTGCCTTGGGTTGCTTTTGGATGGCAAGAATTACTGCGGGGCCACCGCGCCAGCCGTCACCTGTTTTGATCATGACGCTGCCGTCGCCGCGTTTTACCGGACCGCCAAAGCGAACATCCGCAACCTCTTTGATCAGGACCGCTCGTTGACCGCGCCATACGACGGGTGTGTTTGCGATATCGTCCAACGACAAGCTTTGGCCACTGATTCGAATGAGTGATTCTTTGGGAGGTCGCACCATCACACCACCGCCTGCAATCACATTGGATTTGGTAGCGGCGGCGGTAAGCTGCTCAAGAGTGATGTCTTGTGCTGCAAGTCGCGAGGGCGAAGTGATGACTTGATACTGTTTGAGTATGCCACCCATGACCGTCACTTGGGAAACGCCTTCGATCGCATTCAACCGATTGCGAATCGTGAATTCGCCTAAGGTCCGAAGGTCCAATTGCTGCGTATCGGTCATTCCACCGTCTGCGGCGGGTGCTTCGGATCGCAAACCTAACAACATGATTTCGCCCATGATCGACGAGATCGGAGCCATAACGGGATTGACGTCTGCGGGAAGTTGCTCCCGTGCAATTTGCAGCTTTTCCGAAACGATTTGGCGATCTCGGTAGATGTCGGTGCCCCAATCGAATTCAATCCAGACGATCGACAATCCAATTCCCGAAGCGGACCGAACGCGTTGGACGCCCGTCGCACCGTTTAGCAAATACTCGATTGGCCGAGTCACCAGCACTTCGACTTCTTCGGGCGCTAACCCTGGCGCTTCGGTCATGATCGTGACGGTTGGTCGATTCAAATCGGGAAAGACATCGAAGGCCATTTCCCTCAACTGTATCGTGCCGTATATCAGAACGAATAAGGTCGCGATTAGGACGAGCCCGCGATTTTTCAGTGATGTAGCGATGAGAGCGTTCAGCATGACAACCTGTACTGTTTTACCGTAAAGCCGCATAACCCGACTGGAGAGCCGCTGCGCCTTGCACTGCAATTCGCTCGCCTAGTTTCAAGCCGCTGAGAATGGCGCAATTTATGTCGTCTCGTTCGCCAACTTCAACAAGCCTCCGTTCAAAGACACTCTCCGGACCCTGAACGAAAACATAATTGCGTGCGCCTTCGCGCACGATGGCTTGTCGGGGCACTGAGATCTGCGAAAGAGTTTGACCGGTCTCGATCGCGACTCGAACGAGCATGTTGTGTTGGACAGGGAAAGTCGGCATTTCCGTCAACTCGATCCAGACAGAAACGGCGCGTTCATCAATCCCGACCGAACCACTGCTTCGTGCCACTGTGCCCTTGATAACTTCGCCGCTGTTAGCAACAAAACGAACACGCGCTTGTTGTCCAGTGCGAATGTTGACCAGGTCTCGTTCGGGAATAAACGCTTGTATCCAAGCTTTGCTAAGATCGTGGATCTCAAACAAAGCTTCATCGGGGCGAACATAATGGCCGAGGAACTTGTCAAAATTGATGATGACTCCGTCGATGGGAGCTCGAATCGGCAATGCTTCGATCAATTCCCATGCACTCGTGAGTTTTGCAAGTTGCTCGTCGCTCAATCCCGCATTCTGCAATTGTCGAATCGCTGTTTCTCTGCGACTGACCAGTTGATTTAAACGGCTTTCGGCTTCGACAAGCTGTCGCTCGGAGACCGAATCGCGCGCCGCCCTGAGGTTTTCGACAGTCGTCTGTTGCAAACCTGACTCAGCACTTGTTCGCAGCAGATCGAGCTGGAGGTTCTGAAAGTCTTGACTGTAGAGAGTTGCGAGGACGTCACCGCGACGGACTTTTTGACCGCGGTCGACTTGGATATGCTCGATTTTTCCGGCAAGTTGCGATGCCGCAATCGTGCGATTGGTCGGAGGCACGTCGAGCAAACCGTCAATGGAAATTGTCTTGCCGATCGTTTGCGATGATACGGGTTGAACAATTAATCCGATGTCGTCAGCGATAATATCGGAAATGGATAAGATGCCTTTTGCAAAGAAACCGCCCAGTTCATGACTACCTTGAGTGACGACGTTATCGCCCGGGAAAATCTGTCCGCCGTTGACTTCAATCCATCCGCCGAATCGACGTCCAAGAACCACGGGTTGCTTTTGAAACGAAGAAGCTCGCTGCGTCTTTTCGACTTCCACGAGGACAAAACGTTCTGCACCATCTCGAATGACCGACGCCATGGGAACGGTTAACCTTTCAGTCAAATCCGTTTCATAAATAATGACTTGGCCCGTCATTCCAGGTAGCAGTCGTGCAGCATCAACATTCATATTTTCAAGACTCGCCCATGCTATACCAAGATGTGAATCCGGCGATAACGATTGATTAACGACATCGATCATTGCACTAAATTTTTCATTAGGCAAAGCGGTAAAGGACACATCAACACGTTGACCCGATTTGATTTTGTCGATGTCTTTTTCAAGCACGCCGATTTGCAACCAGACAGTTGACAAGTCTCGTACTTCAAAAAGATGCTCCGTCGTATCGACGACTTTACCGATCGACAGATGCGAATGCGAAACGACACCGTTTATCGGACTGGTTAGGGACAACCGCTGTCGACTCGAAACGCGGGGATTCGCGAGAATCTCCGAAACCGACGAATCCGGCAGACGCAATCCTCGCCAGCGAGCGATAGCCGTTTTCAATACAGCTTGATCTCGCGTCATCTTGGATTGAGCTTCGACAAGTCGTATTTTCGGAATCGCCCCGGACTTGCTTGCCGCCTCGGTGGATATTGCAAGTTTCGTCGAAAGATCCAAATCCAGTTGAGCCGTTCTCAAATCTAATTGCAGTTGATCCAATTCGGGACTCTCGATTTCCGCGAGAAGTTGCCCGGCGCGGACCATCTGCCCTGGCACGACATGCAGAGCTACTATGCGTCCGGTAAACGGCGAACTAACCAAGGCGTGTTGATTCCAAGGCGACATGAGCGCGCCATACGCCAAAATAGTCTGCGTGACCACTTGCGTTCCAAGTTCCGCTGTCCGCACGTCAAGCGCATCGACGGCGGATTTTGCCAGAGTCATTGATCCGGCTTTGGGATCTACCTCCATTCCTCGCGTCGGCAGCGGTTTGTGTCCTTCGTGAGCGGCCACGCGGTCACAAACGACAAAAGCCAACGCGAGAAATAGCTGTACGACCGCTTTGCGAGCAGAAAATGGTTTCCGCATAATAGGCCTTCATTCGATTCAGATGGACGCCATTTGGGGCAAAGGAATTTGGACTACTACGATCGGCTACTGAGCGTTGGCATTGTTTGCCTTGAGTTCAGCGGCATGCGCGAGAGTCTCTTTGGGGTTGCGTGTCGCTTTGCCTTTGCAACCGGCGCAACACAGATAGACCGATTGGCCGTCAAGCATGACTTTGTAAGGCATTCCCATCGTGCCCAGCAATTGCTTGGTTTGCACAGCACAATATTTTTGCTTGGAAGCTTCTGCTTGCTCGGCCGCCGGTAATTCGGAAATGGCTTTGGCAATAATCGCGTCTTCGGATTCCGATTGCTGAGCTGATGTTTGCTCTGTGGTCGTGTTGTCAGCCGATGCAGAATCGGCTGGTGGAACGCTGACCGTTTGGGTTGGTTGGCATCCAACGAACAAACAAAGGACGGCGGCTATGGCAATAAACTTCATGGATTGGTTCATTTTGCTTTCTCGTTTCTTAGCTTTGAAAAATTTTTAAAGTTGGTCAGGAGCGATGAAAGGTTATTTAACGTATTCGCTTGGGCCTTTGATTTGATCTGGTTCTTCTTTCGCCATGCGAACAAATTCATCGATGCATGGTGGGCAACAGAACTCGTAGTTTTTTCCGCCGATGACCCAAGTAAATTTTGGATTCGCTTTGGTTTGTGTTACAGGGCAAATGCGATCGCCCGGCATCGGATTCATGTTGTGGGCCGACATTGCGCCTGCAAATTTCTTGGCTGCAGTAATCGAGCCATTTGCGACGATATCCACTTCGGTGTATTTTCCACCGGCAGTCAGATAAAGCTTTTCGCCTTCGGCATCGGTAACTGCGGGGGGCATATCCGAAGCTTGGCTGAAATGCTTGGTCTTGAATCCAAGCCGAAATCGCTCGTTCTTGATTCGTAGGTTGGGAATCGTCACTTCGATGGCTTGGCCAATTAGTTCTTGCGGTAATTGTCCGACGAACTGGGAGGAATTACCTTCGGTGTCGCCTTCTTGCGGCGTGGCGGTCAAATCCATTGGTTTTGCATCCTGTGTTTCGAGGTCTTTGACAAACGCTTTGATCGTCTGGGATTCGATTTCTTGAATGCGCGTTTCGTCTTTGCCGAGGGTGAACATACGAACTGTTCCGTTGGTCTCTACGACGAATTCCGCGTGATAGCTGTCGGAGCCAATTTCTACAATCATGCCACCATGGCCACCATCTGCATGCTGGTGATCCGATCCATCTTCATGACTATCCGCAGCGGTATTCACTTTTGTTGTGTCGGATTTGCCATCGCTACTCTGATGAGGGTGCGAATGTGGATTTTTCGGCGATTCGCTGGTCGCTACTGGAGTCTCCGAGTTTCGGCATCCGACGAGTAACAACGAAGTTGCAAGGGTTGTAACCAGCAGGCCAATAAAGCTGATTTTCTTTAGTTGCTGGTGCATTGTGCACCGCAGAGGATTCTTAGGTTGATTCATTTTTCAATTCCAAATTTGATTGAGGTTTTAGAGTTTTTTCATAACGCGTAGGAGAAATGTAGCCATGTCGATATTCCGGAAATCCTTGTCGTCGTTCCGGGTACCATCCGCGTTTTTAGGCGAGCGGCAGGAATTGCCTTACC
>JANMGV010000070.1:0-6636 GCA_031374825.1 Pirellulaceae bacterium | reverse complement strand
CGCATCCAGAGAAACTGCGGGCATGGCAATGATCCTTAAAAGTAGTCCGATTCGGAAAAAGCCATTTGACAAGAAATGCCCTCGGTCACCAATATCAATTCATCGAGTCAAGCCCAATGTTTGAACAGCCCAGGCTTAGCCTTTGGGATAGTTACCAAAACTCCATCCCATTTAAATGTTGCCCATAAATTGTAAACTAGATTTTTTTATTCACACTCAATCTCTCTGCTTGAAAATCTCAACGAAGAATGCGATGCAACAAAGTCCTCGTTTTCGTCTTTTTCTTCAATCATTCTCTTTTCCTCGGACTTGCTGATCGCGGGCGAATTCCAAGATAGATACACCATGCACAAATCGTTAGTTGTTATATCGCCACCCAATAGCGAAAGCATTCCTGAAATTAAGAACTGTCTCCACAGCATTGAATCAGCAACAATCAGAACTGTCGCAGATAACGCATTTATAGTTTCGTCTCCATTAACAACAGTAGGGATTATGAGCAATATCCCCATCGCTTGTCGCAATCATTGCTCCGTATTGATTGCTGGGCTTTCTGGTCGACACGCAGGTTGGTCGTTTGACCCTGACATCACCACGCTCCTTGCGGACGATTAGGAGGTGAGATGGACAAGGACATTGAGCCATCAAGTTCAATCGAACCATTTGCATCACTCAAAGCTATTCCGAAAGCGTGGCAGTCGTTCGAAGAAGAGGTTGCTCGCTACCTGTTCAAAATGCTAGATAGCGGTGACTTAGGAATCGAAAAGCGGCTTTCGCGCGTGACTGCGAAAAAGGACTATTCTCCAAAGATCGCGGAACAGACATTATCTTCGACGTAGTGCTCGAAGCATATGCGGCATTCAATCACACGGAACCGGTGCTTATTTGGCTCTGGGAATGCAAGGATTATCCAAATCGCAAGGTTAAAGTTGATGAAATTGAAGAACTTCACTCAAAAAAAATGCAAGTTGGTGCGCATAAGGCCACTGTTGTTACCAGAAATGGGTTCCAATCGAGTGCCGTTGCATTCGCGAAATCCAATGGTATCGGTTTGATGACATTGAACAGGGAAATGCAGTTCGCATTGTGCATGTCCCAGGATGCCGGAATAGTTGAGTTAGATGAGATCGTAGGAGCATACTGTTTATACACATTTGGACTGGAAATTGGCGACGACGCTAATTGCAGTGGTCCCATGCTGCGAACAATGATCGATTTCGAATTCTCGCATCTTGCACTCTGACGCAAAAGCAGAAGAATGGATTGTAGACGAAGGCCGCGATCGGGCGCTTTGACTTTTGTTGAGTCTCTTGACATGGCCTCGCTGAACCCAGACGACTATTATGTTTCAAGAGGCACAATGAGTCAGCTCCACCAACAACGGTTTGACGAACTCGCGGCGCAGTTGCAGTCGCTCGTCGAATCTAAACGGAGCTACTACGACGAAACGCTCAGACGACAGCAAGACGAAATTGAGTCAGATGCTTTGATCCAATGGAGCGTGAAAGCTCGCAACCTTTTATCAAAGGCGTGCGGACCCGAATCTGAACATTACCGCTCATTCGTCGAAAACGAGCGGATGCAGTCATACGACTCTTACTTGGAGATACTCATACGAATTAGAGCGGTCTTTCTCGCCGCCAAGGAAGACTTCGAGGGCGGCTATCTGAGATCGACTCGCACGCTAGTGCAAGCGGAAGTGTTCGATTCTGAATTGGAGCAAGCGCGTGCTTTGTTTGACACGGGTTACACGACTGCCGCTGCCGTCATCGCTGGCGTTGTACTCGAAACAACTCTACGCGAACTTTGCGACAGAAACGTTATTTCACATGGAAAACTCGACAAAATGAATGCTGATCTGGCCAAAGTAGGCGTATACAACAGATTGATTCAAAAGCGTATTACCGCTCTGGCAGATATCCGGAACTCTGCCGCTCATGGCAAAGCTGATGAGTTCTCTGCCGCCGATGTGGATTCAATGATTCGTGACGTAGAAAGATTTGTTGCAGAGCAGCTGACGACGTGAAGAAACATTACAATCGGCTCAACCTGAGCAGCGAGCCTCCCGGTTTTGAAATCGAAGTTTCTCGGCCGCCACCCGGTTACCTTGGTTCTTTCGACAGGAAAGTATATTGACAACAGAACCCACAAATCACGAAATCTACGCGAAGACTCGCGAGGATTTGCTGAAGCGGCAGTTGTCGAACAACGAGAATTTCGACAGGGCAATATTGACATTATCGAGTGCTGCGTTGGGGCTGACGGTTTCGTTTATTCGAGGACTTGAAAAACCGATCTATGTCTCCATTCTAGTACTTTCATGGGTCGCGTTGGTACTTTCTGTTATCTCGACAATCGTTTCTTATCTTGCGAGCCAGAAAGCGATCGGCCGTCAGCTCGAAATTGCCGAGCGTTACTACCTTCAGGGCGATGAATCCGCTCGCAATCTTCGGAATTTCCCTGCACAATTGAACGAAATCTTGGCATATGTCTCGGCAATTTGCTTCGTACTCGGTATAATACTGATTCTTGCATTCTTTGGGATCAATTCAAAAGGTTAGCGAGCTGTTAAGGAGAAATCGCAAAATGAAGGGTGAACCGAAACCAACAACCTCTGTTCGGATTCAGGAGGGCGCATCAATACCGCGAATGGAGCTGATTAATAATGGCGCATCGGTACCTCGAATGCAGCAAGTGACCATTGAACGTGGCGCAAGCGTGCCGATACTTCAACAGTCAACGCAAACACAGCAATCAGCCTCGAACTCATCGCAATTGGGTGAGACGGGTAGCAAATAGCTACTATAGAAACAGATAGATTATTTATTGGTTCGGGTTGGATGATCGTCGTCTTTATTTGCATGAGGACATTTTTTGCCAACAAACAGTGAACCAGAAAAGACTAGCCTACCAGAGATCGATAAGCTGTTCGCATCCGCGACTCACTTTCGATTTCCCACAGGCGCGTTCGGTAAGACTTGCATGCTGATCGCTATTTTTGCGACGTCTTGCGCAGCAATCGCTTGGTCTGCGAGTAATCCATGGGTCGCTGCATTTGCATTATTGATTGTCGGGTTCGTGACTCTAGCTGCGCTTTGGAGACTCTTCAACTTTGCCGACAAAAATCCCTCTGCTGCGATTTTAGAGGGTGCCGAGTTCATTAAACACGAACAAATTCAACTTGCTGCCAAAGGAATGCCGTCTCTTCCATTCGAAGGAGCAGTTTCTGTAAATGAGCCTGAGAATGTGCCTCTAATTGTTGATGCGACATCAATTGGCGCTCCCGATATCGAAGGGTCGCAAGAATCAGTTGACGGAGATGCAAGATGAAAGGAAAATTCATCCACGTCTACATTGATCCCAACCCCGGCGTTACGATGACTCAAATTGAAGCAAAAATGAACCTTGCCTTAGATTGGTTTCGCTATAGTGACAACGTCTGGGTAGTGTATTCAACTGCCGATTTGTCGAAGTGGAAGTCCAGACTTCAACCGCTAGCTTCCAAGGGAGGACACTATTTTGTTTGTGAGATCGACCCAAACAAACGAGTCGGCAATATGGCAAAAGCATTTTGGGATTGGTTGCGAAAAGAACGGGAATAGAAAATAGCCTATCCAATGCACGTGCCCGAGTCGCGGATCGGGCGTTTTCCTCAAATCCATGTCGCTATGCCGCGATCGCATGATAGGGTGCGTAAGACCGTTATGCTCCATGAGATTGACGATCGTGTGATTTCCAAACTGCTCGTAGCCGACGATTCAACAGTCATCTGTGCCTCACTGGTGGGAATTTGGCACAGGTTGAAGAAGGCTCCAACGGATGCGCCATGGTACTATCAATGGCGCCAAGCCACTGTGTTTCATCTAGACGATAATTACTGTTTTCACGGCGCGCTAAACGACGACTCACGGCTATGTCAGGATTGTATTGCGTACTTGGCTACGACTTCGTCTGACAGTCGGCACTTCAAGCATTCGGACATTTCGCTCGCCGTTTGTGGTCTGACACGAGAGCAAAGATCTTGTCTTATTGACAGGATTGAACCAAATGCACGACATGCCACTCCGTTGCTCATTGCGATCGTTGGCGACCTAACTGATTCGTACGACATCCTTCTGAAGAACAAACGCTTGGAAAAACTCTGGACGGTGCCCCTGCGACGCAAACCTGACACTGTCTGGGCCGCATTTGCCAGATTGGCGATTCGAAACGGAATAGCTGACCAGGCGATCGTTGACGAAACGAGACGAGTCCTCTCCGGCTTTGGCCCAATTCCAGAGAAGTTTCACCGTGAGATTGAGGCATGGATGTCCATCGTTCACGTGGTTGACGGACCCGTTCGGAGAATCGTCCAAGCTGGCCTTCGAGAGGCAAGAAAGGAGTTAGAGTATTGGTCACGTTGGCAACAAGAGCGTGACTTATAGCCTGTTCTTCTGCGGAGAAGGGAAGCAGAAAAATGCATCTGTGAGACGTACCGCACCCAAGCCGATACGTCCAACCTCCGTCATTTAAATCGAGACCAATGTCTTGGGCATTCTCGACTCGTAGAATTGAAAACCAATACGTGCACGTTATTCCTGAGCTTTCGCAATTGCCAATATTGATCGCTTAATGAGTGGCGGCAATGTCGGCCAGCACTCAACTATTTGTCTCAAATCAATGTCGATTGATGCCAGCAAGCGACAGTTGCTGCCCACGGAATGCAGCGCCCGTGCAGCGCAGGGGAGGTGGCAATCGCCGCAAGTGGATGGTCCATCGCAACTTAGTTCAGAATTCGCAGTGGGTTCGAATCCCGCCGGCCCGACTCTTACGCCATAAGGACTTACGACGAAAATCGTGAGTCCTTTTTTTATTCCCCCAATGCACTTGTGACACATTTGTGACACACCTTTGGGTTTGCATTGGGTTTGCGTCGCTGGGCTTTGGTCGCTTCCGTTCCTACGATTCGGCGTGGTTTCTTAACACGCCGAACGGAGCAAAACTGTGGCAACCCTCGAACAACATCCCACGTCCAAACATTTTCTGATTCGGTTTCGCTTTGCCGGTCGGTCCTTTAAGCGATCGCTCAAAACCGAAAATAAAAAGGATGCTCAATCAGCCCTTTCAAGGCTCCATGAAACCATTTCTATGGTTCAGCGTGGATTCCTTATCATGCCTTCCGATGCCGATCCCGCTACCTATTTTCTTTCTGGCGGCAAAGCCACAAAAAGCTCAAAGAACGAAAAGGGGATTACGTTGGGTGAATTGTTCACCAAGTATCAATCGGCGTTGCCAGTTCAAGCCAAAGAAAAAACAACCCTCAAAACCGAAGCGACACATCTGAAGCACTTTCGACGCAAGCTACCACTTTCCAAGGCACTCAATCAGGTCACCACGCACGACATCCAACAGTTCATTAACTCGGAATCGAAACGTAAGTTTGGCAAACGATCGATCGGCCCCGATACGATCATACGTGAAATCGTTACTCTCAAATGCATCTTCAATTGGGCTCAAAAACAAGAGCTAGTCGATATTGCTCCGCAACTTCGCGGACTCGTCTACGGCAAGCGTGACGAGAAGCCGCCGTTCATGACACGAACCGAAATCGAACGCATCATCAATCGTGGCGGCTTGAGCGAAATAGAAATCGACCAATTGTGGGACGCCATGTATCTGACCATCCCCGAAGTTCACGAAGTCCTCGAACTGGTTAAGGAGCGCGCACGCTATCCGTTCATCTACCCGATGCTTGCGTTCGTTGCCTATACAGGTGCACGCCGTAGCGAAATGATTCGAGTCATGATCGATGATTTTGATTTGGAGATTGGAACCGTGCTGATTCGAGAAAGAAAACGCAGTCGACTCCGCTCGACGACCTTTCGTCGAGTCGAGTTGCCAAGCAAGCTTGTCGGAATCATCAAAGATTGGCTATCACAACACCCCGGCGGGCAATCTGCATTCGTTCAGAACTTCGATCCAAATTCGACGGAAATTCCAAAAGCTCTTACTGCCGATCAAGCTCGCAGCCAATTCAATAAAGCACTTCACGGAACCAAGTGGAGCGTTGTTCGTGGCTACCATGTTTTTCGCCATTCCTATGCATCCAACCTCGCGACCAAAGGCGTTGACCAACGGATCATCGACAAGCACATGGGGCACCAAACCGAAGAAATGCGGAAACGCTACCAACACCTCATGCCCGAAGTATGTAGGCGGGCCGTTGAATCACTCGTGCTGTAATCGAATGGTGCTCAACTTTTCTTCGCACTACAGAATTCATGTCAAACAAGTAATTGGCCATTTCTCGAATCGTACATAACCGATGTGCGCCTCTGGCGCAAAGTGGCCATTCGAATCGCTATCAGTTTGTCAAACCGCAAAAGCAATCGTTAGGCCGAAGGTGCGTCGGTAGACGCCACCGACGACGGCAATCGAACCAGCCAAACTACACGCGGTTTGTTCAGTCATTGCAGCTTAGATCCTAGGCCAAGTCACTCCGGTTTTGGTGACCGATGCGAGTTCGGACTCCATTTATCACGATTCTGATGCCGAATTTGAACTGCTTTGAATTGCATTATCCGGCGATATTCGCTTGCTCTTCAATTGTGCAGCTATCAGCTAGCAACGGCCACTTCGTGTCGCGCTTCGCACGTT
>JANMGV010000067.1:0-2197 GCA_031374825.1 Pirellulaceae bacterium | reverse complement strand
CGAGACGGGCACGCGCCTTTCTTTGCTCCCTTTTCCGCAACGCACGCGGATCTGACCACGCTGGCCGTCGATGTCCGCGACTTTCAAATGAGTCGCTTCGGCCAGTCTCAGTCCCGCCGCGTAACACGTCAGCAGAACCATGCGATGTTTGAGATAGTGTGTGCACTCGAGTAACTTCGATGCTTCTTGATCGGACAGAACGACGGGCAAAGTTTTCGGTCGCTTGCCAAAGGGAATATGTTTGATCACCCACGGTTTGCCAAGCGTGATTTCGTAGAGGAAGCCTAGGGCGCAACCGGCTTGGTTGAAGGAACTCCACGAAGATTTTTTCTCGTTTACCAAGAATATCTGGTACTGGCGAATCTCTTCGAGTCCCAGTTCTTCCGGCATCTTGCCGAAGTGCGAACAGAATTTATCGACGTGCCAAGTGTACGAGTCGATAATGCTGGCAGCCAAGTTGCGAATCTGCATGTCCTGGGCCATGCGATTGATGTACGGATTAAGGCGGCGATCATAAGGTGTCATGGAACAAATCTCCTCAAGCAAGTTGCGTAATCGAAGTCGACCCAACATCAGGTCGAACAACACAACCGTGTCTCACAAGAGGAGCAGGCGAAAGCAGAATGCCAGTGAAGCTCAAAAGATTTTCCGAAGGCCGCATCTAAAATCGGCTCACCACGAACATCGCCCACAATCAACCCAACACATCGCCGCGAGAGTCGCGTATGTCGTCGCTAGCGCGCGCCCACATTCCAAAGCCCTACGAGAAAACAAGCGCAGTCGGCTTAGTTCAACGTCTCCGTTCACCCAGCCCGCGCGATGAACGTATCTATTTCAAAAGCACCCGATCGCGGGCTTGGGTGCAACGGTTAGTTCTGTTGCCGATGGGGCAACGGGCGTCGTTTCTCAATCCAGTTCGATTGGTAAGTGCAATTGTCGACGTTACAAGCAGCGATTGGCAAGCCCTTCGAGTCGTCATTTGTCAATCTTCTGTGCGACATTGTTTTCCGCGGTCTCCAGTCGTTTTTCCGACGCCGCAAGTAACGACTGCAATTCTCCGTCCAGACGACGCAAAGACCTCCACCAATACGGCAGGTAGAGTGTGAACAGACCGACGACAATCCAAAACCCTAAGTTCGGATAGCAGCCGTTGAGAAGCCAGGCGAACAAAAGGACCGTCAAAGGTATGAATGGGATGTTCGGGAAGATTGCGGCACCCGCATTCGGTTCACGACCGTTCTTAACGTGTCCGATGTTCCCATTCGTGACCTCGATTGCGAATCCGAGAAAGGTGAAAATGACGGAGAGGATAATGACAATCGCGTAGGTCATCGCATTAGAGGCCGCCAGAATCGATTTCAGCAACAGAACGCCGCCGTTCAGCCAGCGGCGGGAGAAGATGTGTCCATGTTCGAAACGCCTGATCAGCCGCTTGGCTGCAATGGTTTGTTCGTCGCTTGTGTTTCCGGTGACCGAGGCGGCAACCTTACAATCCGCCGGCCGGATTCAGCCTGATGACGTCGCAACTCATTGCCAATTCGAAGAACATCATTTCCCTGCGCGGCCGCAAGCTGATGTCGTATAGCGCGTATCTCATCTGTAATGGAATTAGGTATCATCTGCGATTCCTAGTAACTCGTCAGGGGTACAAATCGTCGGCGGCTCAAAACCTGAATCTCGGCATACAGCTTCAATTCGTTTACGGAGTGTAGCATTGGCAATATGTTTGAAATTCCAAGTCAACAAATATTTTACACCGTTGGTTGCAGCAATTGCAATGTGAAAAGCGTCGCGAGGCTCAGATGCGGGAATCGCGTTGGCAACTATCAGAGCCGCAGCAAGCGAATCGGTGACAGCCGTTCCGTCCAAAAGGTCGAGGTTTTTGATAATCCCAATTCGTTCCTGGGCGGCAGACTGATCTCCCGCACCACACTCATCGAGCACAAGTTGCGAAATGAAGATTTGGTAACGATGTGTGTGGTTTTGCCACCAATCGCGAGTCAATTGTTGTCGAGCCGCAACAATAGCATCTGCGACCAGCTTACCTGCGAGATGGCCTACGATCGTCGTTTCGATATAGAGTGTATCCATAGCAATATTCTACTGCGACGAACGCCTGAAATCACGGGGTTGCGGCCAGAAACCTGACCATCAGGAAACGCGCGACCCGCAACTCCCGGCGAGTAGTTTGGATTCT